>CAZFLY010000063.1:0-13703 GCA_964519995.1 uncultured Pirellulales bacterium
TCGAGGCATTAGCTCACGCTGCGTAACTAACTGTCAAAAGTGCGAAAGCTAACATGGTGTTAAGGCGTTTTTAAGGTAAATGTGTTAGTACAGATTGTATTGCAGCGATGGTCTGATTCAGGTAGAATTACTGAATTAGTCTGGGTCGCACGAAGACTTCGGGGTGTAGCTCAGCTTGGCTAGAGCGCCTGCTTTGGGAGCAGGAGGCCGTAGGTTCGAATCCTATCACCCCGATTTGTCCTTAGATTGTAAGGTGTGCCGGTACATAAATACGCAAATGCTTTAATGCAGCAAGCCTTTTGCCCTTTACGCTTTAGTCATTGCTTTCACTTTGCAGGACGTGATCTGAGCATACTTCGGGCATAGCTACTTGCGAAAATACTGTGATCCGAGTAATGTGTATCGATGAGACCCACTTGCAGCTTGGGCATTTGGCTCTCAATCTCGTGGGCGAACAAAAGGAAGTAAGAAATGCGAATTCTGTTAGTCCAGCCGGACTATAATCCCAGAGCGGTCGGTTACCGCCTGTTAGCCATGCCGGAACCGCTGGCGCTCGAGCTTGTGGCAGCCATGGTTCCTGAGCAAGATGTCCACATCCTTGACCTGCGTGTCGATCCCCATTTCGACGAGGCGATGATGAGCTTTAAGCCGGACTTGGTCGCCGTCACAGCCCTTACGACGGAAGTATACGTCGCTCAGGAAATCCTACAAAAGGCTAAACAACACCGGCCTAATGTATTCACAGCAGTCGGCGGCCACCACGCGACATTGCTGCCCGAGGATTTCCAGTTGCCATATGTAGATGCGATTTGTCTAGGTGAAGGCGAATTTGTGTTCGGACGGCTGGTTGAGACCCTCGAAACCAAGCGCGACCTCTGTGGCGTGCCTAATCTTATCTGGCGGGACACAAATGACCAATTCGTCTGTAACGGTCGCGATGTGCCTAAGACCGGCGGCGAGTCCATTCCTCATCCCAGGCGGGACCTTGTAGCCAAGAACCGCGATGCGTACTCGTGGCTATACGAGAGGCCCGATACCTCAATCGCTACGGGACGGGGATGCCCCTATCGATGCAATTTCTGCAGCGTCTGGCAGTTCTATCATGGCACGATCCGGCAAATGAGCGTTGAGTACGTACTCGAAGAGATCCAGGCAGTCGAGACCGGATATGTTACGTTCGTAGACGACAACTTCTTGAGCAATCCGCGCCGCGAGAGCGAAATCGCCGAGCGTATCAAGGCCGAGGGACTACAACTACATTTTGGAATGGAATGCCGTACCGATTCCATCGTGCGTCATCCGGAACTGATTGAGAAGTGGGCTAACATCGGGCTCAAGCATGTATTACTGGGACTCGAGAGTGCATCGGATGAGATGCTTGTCAGCATCAATAAACACAATACAGTACAGACCAACAACGAGGCCATCCACATACTTCAGGCCAACGGCGTGATGATCTGGGGTGCATTCATCATCGAGCCGAACTGGACCGTTGAACAGTTCAAGGCACTACAGGAATATGTTTATGACAAGAAAATCTCCCATACCCAGTTCACTGTACTGACGCCTTTGCCTGGTACACAACTCTACCATGAGAAACGCGCCGAGTTGCTCACCAATGATTACACTTGTTTCGATGCGCTCCATGCTGTGGTGCCCACCCGCTTGCCGCGTGAGCAGTTCTATCAACACTTGGCATCACTCTATCTCAAGCTCAACACTGAGCCGATCTATGAGTATGTGCGCCAGGGTCGGTTGACGATGGATCAGGTCCGGTTCGGGCACCGCATCCTCAAACAGCTCGGCCGCTGGGAGGCTTATCTGGAAGGCGATCCGGTGCTGGGCCGCCGTTCGGGAAAAATGGGTCTGGAACCTAAGGTAATTTCCACACAAGGAACAACCCGCCGCCAACCCGAATCAAAGACAAAATTGTAGACGTTTAAGAAGTGCGAATTGCATTCAATTCAAAACCGGTTCGTGATTCCGTTAAAAAGTCATGTAGTGGAGTTGCTAAGGGCCGGATCATTAACAAATAATTCCTCCGCCGTTTGATCGAACTGTTTTCGTGATTGTAGCAGTTCCTCAACTGTCAACTTCTCAAGTGGCCTGTTTAACTCGCCAGCAACTTTTTCCACCCATGAGAGCAAACCTTTGACAGCCTCAGCGTCAAACTCGTAGCCTGATGAATCTGCCAAGATTTTCATCACCTCGATAACCGATCGCGAATCGCGATATGAGCGACTTGAGGTCAGCGCATCAAACGCATCAGCCACAGCCATTATGCGGGCACCCATTGGGATTGAAGTTCCCGACAGACCATCGGGATAACCTTGGCCGTTCCATTTTTCGTGGTGGTGCCGGACTATAGCTACTTCCTTTTCAAGAAAGCTCATCTTGCTCAGAATGCGCACTGCGATGATAGGATGCTCCTCAATAATTTTTCGTTCGCGTGCCGTGAGGTTCTCAGGCTTGGAAATAATCGCATCGGGCACACCAATTTTTCCAATGTCGTGAATCATCGCCGCTCGGCGAATGACCTCTGTTTGTCTGGGGCCTACGTTCATCGTCTCTGCGATACCAACGGCATAGTGCATGACGTTTTCCGAGTGCTTCTTGGCGTAAGCGTCCTTGGCCTCAAGTGCCTGAACAAGTCCCCATATACTCGCCATAAACATTTTTTCGGCCTTTTCCGATAGGCCCGTAATGCGTCTCTGGAGCCTTTTGATTTTTTCGATTTCGATATCACCTGCACTAAGAAGTTTAGACATGTCTTTGTTCCAGACCTTAACGCAGTTTCGGCCGCCGTTCTTTGCTTCGTACAGAGCAAGGTCTGCCCGGCGCATCACCTCGCTGGCAGAATCTTTGCGGTCGGGCATGCTCTGCGCGACACCACAGCTAATTGACATCAGCATATTCTCGCCAAGTTTTATCCGATGAACCTCGGACCGCAGTCTTTCCAGCAATACGAGAGCATCCTCAGCTTCGGTCTCAGGCATCAGCACCACAAACTCATCACCACCATAACGTGCAATCACATCGGGTGCTCTCTTTTGGTCTCTCATACAATCGGCAAGTTGTTTCAATGCACTATCACCCGTGGCATGACCGAGCAAATCATTTGTTGTTTTGAAGTTGTCAAGATCAATAATCGCCACAGCGAAGCAGTGGTTATAGCGCTGGGCGCGGATGCATTCGGCTTCGAGCTTATCTTCGAGAAGTTTGCGTGAACCTACACCCGTCAGCGTATCTGTCAGTGACGTTAGTCTTGCATCCTGATAAAGCTTTGCATTTGTCAAGTGTGAGTTAAGAATTTCTCGGGCGAGCTTTGCCTTATAGCTGGTCAATTCTCTGTTGCCGGCGCTTGTGGCGGCTAATCCACACATACACAAATAACCCAATAATTGTTTGCTTCCGCCAGGCGCAACATCCCTTAAACCACAAACCTTAAGCGGTATGACGAGCCGGGGTGACTGCGCACCACGATCTACACAACTATCAGGAACGCTGTCATAGCAGAATCCATCTTTGTCAGCAGATGTGCCCATTTCTTCGAGACGCATTAGTTTTTCTTTTAGACACAGGCAATTGTTACAGCTAACAAGTACAGGGCCTTGATTATCGGACTTCGGCGAGCCCTTTGGCAGTGAGCTTAGGGCCGAACTGCTCATTCGAGCAGAATCGTCACTGTGGAAACACAACACACATCTATCAGCCTGAAAAAGCTTTGGCACCTCTCTGGTCACAATATTAGCCACCTCGTTCAAGTCGATGCTTTTGAGGCAGTTGGAAAGCATCGCAACTTCCTGCGCTGCGGTGCGGTCTTCGAGCAATTGCTGTCCCATAAGATCACGCACAGAGAGTATTCCAACAACAGTTTCGTTATCAACAATAGGCAGATGACGGATTCGGTTGGCAGCCATTATCTCTCGGGCTTTGCTTGTGGGAGTACCCGGCGAGCACGAGACAATCTGAGCGGTCATAACTTCCGCAACAGTAGTCGTACCTGGGTCCTTGCAGGAGCATGCAACCTGATTGGCAATATCGCGCTCGGTTATCAGCCCAATGAACCGGCCGTTATCATCGTTTACAACAAGACAACCAATCTTATGGGTCTGCATGTTAATTGCTGCGGCTTTAACCGTGGCATTCCGATTGATACTTATTATTTCAGTGGGCTTACCCGCCATTTATTTCATTTCTCCAGAATTTAGGATATAGAATTCTGATTCCTGTTTACTGTCTCCTCGGCTCAAAATGTATCGGCCTTAACCTAAGCAAACTTTAGCGGGCTAAACTGATAAAGACGGCTGGTTTTTAATGTTATGAACGCAAGATAGGTATTATGGAGTCAAAGTCAGAAAAAGCCGAAATTACACAATGAGAGGCATTCTAAATGTTATTATTTACGAAAATAGCGTTATATTTATCGTTTTTGCGGGCACTTATAATTGGAATGTTAAATATAGCTCTTTATGGGTGAGCAATTGAACTACATAGACCTAGTCAGACGAGCCCGGCTCGGCGACAAGCATTGTCTGAATCAGCTTGCTGAGCCGGCGAGAGAACGCCTGCGTGTGTACGTCTATCGCCTGACGCAGAACCACGACCTGACACAGGAAATCGTGCAGGAGACTATGTTAGAGATGTGTAAGATACTGGGCAAACTCAAAAAAGCCGACCGATTCTGGCCTTGGCTATATGGAATAGCAATCAACAAACTACACCGTCACCAAAGGACCGAACACACAAGAAAAAGGGCAAATATCTCTGCGGTGAAAAATGCCAACACCAGTAGAGAAAGACAGGATAGTTTGGAGAACCTGGTAGGCAAGGAACTAAAACAAATAATCTCTGCTGCGATGCAGAAGCTCAAAACAAGACATAAAGCTGTACTTGTGATGCGCTGTTATGACGGAATGTCGTATGCACAGATTGCTGAAGCTATGGGCTGTAGCGAATTTGGTATACGAATGCTTTTTCTGCGAGCAAAGAAGTCCTTGCAGAAAGAACTATCCCGAAACGGATTTGGAAAAGGTGCGCTTTTGACAGCGCTGGTTTTATTTGGAAAGATAACTGCCCCGAGTGAAGCGGCAGCGGCGCAGGTTACGGTGACAGCCGCCGCAACAAAGGTTGGCGCTCTCGCAACTTTGGTAAGCCTGGCGACAAGTAAGACTGCAATCATCTCTCTTACAACAGCAGGAGTAATAACAGCTGGCACAGTTGCCACGACATCTTCGATTCTTCATAAAGATCAAACTGAAGTAATCCCCAAACAAATTGGAAGTTCACAGATTGTTAGTCCCCTTGGCCAGTTGGCCAACGGAGGCGAAGAGTATTGGTATTACTTTCCCGATGGACCGAGTGGGCCAATGATGATGCGTGCTAAGTCCGGTGAGGCCTGCGATAAGTCAGCCTGGCAATTATTACAAAATGACAGAGCGAACTACTATTACAACGGCGATACGATTTGCATTAACAATCACAGAATGTGGACCAGCGACCTCAGCGTATTCAGGATGCCGACAGACACCTTATCACTGAGCGAGTTTCTCACACATGTAGAAGGCCAAACCACGCAGATGAACCACATTTCCGCTTCAGGTAGAGGTTTGCTGGTAATAGCCATTCATAATAAAGACCAGAGCAGCCCCCACCTTTTTGCTTCGCAAAATCGAAGCAGTGGGGGTCCGTGGGCAATTCGGCACTACAATGTGCTGGACGAAGACTATTTTCAATCCGACTGGCCAACGGGCGTCAGAATCACCGATAACCGCGATGCAATGCACAAACGCGGCTGGACGTATTTCAGAGTGACCGGCCAAGTCAATGGAGCTAATGTCACAGGAAGCGGTAGGTTGCCCTTTGTTTATGCGACGAGCAGACAGCACAGTCAGTGGTTGAATCTCCAGGTGGGAATGGATTTCACCATCACAGATACATCGGTTGGAGCGAGTATATGCTCGGCACGAGGAAAGTTGCTTGCAGGTCACAAAGCAGGCACCTTCTTCAAAGGTCTACCCCGGCCTTGGATGGGATTACACACAATCGATACGATCCGGAGAGATGCCGCGGAAAAGAAAGTCTGGTTCGAGACTAAGCATACAGCACACAATGGCAAGGTCGAGCTTGACCTCAGCTACGAGCAAGTGCTGCTCAAGTACAAAATTGATATGGAGACCGACGTCATTGACGAAATGATACTTTTCGTTGGAGACAACGAGATTGGATATTTGAAGTTCTCTTACCTACAGGAGGTTGGCAATGTTGGCGGCGATTTCACAGAGCCAAGAATCCAAAGCAACCGCCAGCAACAAAAAGATGAGGGGCTGCTGTGGCTCGTGAAATTGGCAGAAGGATCGCTTGGCAAGTAGGCAACAGAGCTAAAAATTTTCAGGGTGTAAAATTTTAGTTTTAGACAATATCGAGCTTAAATTTATCCGCGGGTAGAAAGTCGTTTAGTTAAGGATATTTTCAAGAAGTATATATGTAAGGGAGGTGTACTATGTCCAGAAGAACTGTAGTAATTAGCTCTCTGGTGGTTTGCCTTGTGTTGGCTTCTATATGCAGTGGTATGCTCGCTCGGGTTCAGCGTCGCGTCGAGCCGATCCCGATACGGCCTGTGCCCCGTATGAATTATGTGATGGCGTCACCACGTGCATGTTTGATAGGACCTCCAGAGTGGAGCATCGATATATGCTTTTGGTGGCCGACAGGAGATGCAGAGAATTTCCCCCGCGCAAACGGCGCGATCCGTGTTCCGGTCGGAGCCAAAGTAGTATTCTGTCTCAGCCGGGAAATTGAAGGCGTTTGGTATGAAGACTCTTACGGCTGCCTGGGCACTTCACTTGTACTTCAGTGGTGTCGGGCGTGCAAGTATATCGATGATGTTTGCCCAGAGTGTGAGCCGTTAGCTAATACCGACGAATTGACAGCCGACAACGCAACCGTTTGTCCATGGGTAACCATCGGCAGGGACGGCGCGAAAGATACGCGCAAAGGCCCAAGCATAGGCAGAGCTAAAGTTGGCGTGCCCGTGCGTTTTAGAAGGCCTGGTTTCTACTACCTGCGTGGTATTATCACCACTTATGCAAGGCCCGGATATACTCTGCCATTGGAGCCGTGGTATGACTGTCTCGTAGGTGCGGATGACCCCGATGCGGTATTACCACCTATACCGACTGCGGTCGATAGGGACATCGTTTATGTCAGGGTACGTGTTGTGGACCTAACAATAACAGATGTCGAACCCAAAGAAGGGTCGGTTCCATGTCCCGATGCCGTGGTTATCAAGCCAATACCTAATGATACCGATCTCGACGACGAAGAACAACCCGGCGTTGAGTTGGATGGCGACACGATAATTAATCTGATCGAGCCGGAGACTCCAATTGAAAGCTGGAGCGATGAGGTCGAACTCCCACTTGGCGAACAGTAATGCAATGAGTCCTAGGGCCCAAGGTCCGAAGGCAATATGGCTGCAGGGGCTGGTACAGTTAAAAGGTTGGGGGAAAGGATTTGTACCAGCCCTTTTTGGGCTCATGTGCGGATTAATTAACGAAAGAGCATAAAGATGAAGACAGCGCATCTGATAATTTCTGTTATCTTCGTCGCAGTGGCCGCTGCTAACGCTTTCGCCGCAACGAATACTTACGTATTTGACTCGACTCAGAGTACAGTAGTTCAAACTGGCGGATTCGCCGGCATACACGAGACTCATACCGTTACCGGATTGTTTCAGTTAACTGTGGACTTTTCTGCAGGTACTGCCTGGTTCGATTTAGTAGATGCAACTTTGAGTGAGAGCCCATTTTTATACACGCAGAGCCTGGGTGAGTTGTTTAATATGACCGGACTTAATGGCGTCGTTGTCAGTAATACCAGGATAGAGTTCGAAGGCAAAACCACAGACCATAGCGAGGCCGATATCCGAATTGTAGTAACGTTAGAAGGTGACTTACTACGTCTTACAGGAGAAATTATATCACCCTGTTGCGATTTGTTTAACTTTGATTTAGATGCGGTTGTAACGGAAACATCTACCGGTTGGACATACCGATATGCCGATGATTTCAGCTCGGATAAGGCAGAACAAGATAGTTATACGCATTCTGTCTTTTGGCCAAGAGGGGCCTTTCCACCTGCTGAGCCTTATCTTTACTATTACGGAAAAGGAGATAATCGCGTTTTGGCATTCGCAGGATACAGAGGCCAGCTCGCTCATCTGGGCTATTGTTTTCCAATCGGGCAAGGACAGGGCAAAAGACTCGTCAGAGGCACCTTCGAAATTGACGTGAAGTTTCCATCCGATGCAGAGATATTACAGTCTCCACCGGGATATATGCTTTACTCTATTTCAGGTGACGGAGTGAATTGGTCCATACCTACAATGCTCGAGCCTGGGCATCACAATATTGCCATAGAGTCACTGCATGGGACGTGCTATGTCATTTTAATCGGAACTCGTGCTGTGATTGATAATCTGAAGGTACGTCTGTACTCACCACCTGCGACAATATACGTACCGCAGGACTTTGATACTATTCAAGAGGCTATTGATTTTGCAGCAGATGGCGACGTCATCGAGGTGGCTCCTGGAATCTACGATGGACCGGGCAATTGGGACATAGATTTCCGTGGCAAGGCAATAACCCTACGCAGTGCCGAAGGACCCGATACAACGATAATTGACTGCTCATATACATGGGATGCCTCGAGTGACATCCCGGGACACCGCGGGTTCTATTTCCATCAGGGCGAAACAGCCGCATCCGTACTGTGTGGTTTCACAATCAGAGGGGCTATTATCCACGGTTCCGACATTCCACCTGAACATATGCCTTGGCACCCCAGTCCCGCACATCCGATTGGCGGCGGCATATACTGTGAGTTCAGCAGTCCCACAATCATCAACTGCCTTATTCAGAACTGTAGAACGGAACTTGGTGGGGGCATTGGATGTGTTTCCAGCTCTGCGACAATCGCCAATTGTGTTATAGAGGAATGCCACGCAGGAGGTTTCGGCAATTCCAGGAGCGGCGGCTATGGATGTGGTATCGGCCTTATCAGAAACTGCAACGCAAAAATAGAAGAGTGCATCATCAGAAATAATCTGGGTTATTACAATAGCTGTGGTGGTGGGATATACTGTCAAAACAGCAGTGCGTTGATACAGGGTTGTGACATCTCAGATAACAGAGCACCGGGCAACCTTGAAGGCGGCGGGATATATTGCGCTGGGCCATCGACGCAGCTTACCGCACAAAATTGTGTGATATCGCTTAATTCAGCCTGGTCTGGTGCCGGCATATTCACGTTCTGGGGCATATACGGTACTGACACTGCCGACAACTTTGGATATAGTCGGCGATGCAGTGTGCGGGTGACTAACTGCACTATTGCTCACAATAGACTGACTGGCCCTGAGATGCTGCCTATGCCCGGCGGCGGAATACATTCCATTAGCAGTAACACCATAGTTAAAAACAGCATTGTCTGGTACAACGATGGAACTCCAGTCGTTATCACTCATCCGGCATCCAATAGCCCTGTTATCTACTCAGACGTCGAAGGTGGATATTTGGGCCAGGGCAACATCGACGAAGACCCATTGTTTGCGCCTGTGGATGTACCGGATTATCATCTGCAGTCTATATATGGTCGGTATGATCCACGAATCGGCACATGGATTATCGACCGAGATCACAGCCCGTGCATCGATGCAGGTGACCCGTCGGACCCCGTCCGACATGAGCCGGTTCCTAACGGCAACAGGATCAATATGGGCGCATACGGCGGTACCCGTCAGGCAAGCAAGGGGGTGGCGTACCTAATTCATCATGTTGATGGGGTAAACGGTGATGATTCCAACAACGGTTTAAGCAGAGCTACTGCATTTGCAACTATACAAAGAGGAATCAATGCCAGCAGAGACGACGACACTGTACTCGTCTGGCCGGCAATATATAGAGAAGAGGTCGATTTTGCAGGAAAAGCAATAACCGTCCAGAGCGCTGCGGATGCAGCCGTAGTAACAACCGCGAGAGGCTATGCCTTCTCCTTCTTCAAAGGTGAAGGAGAAAGCAGTGTGCTGAGAAACTTCGTAATTCAGAATAGCGAATACGGTATATTCTGCAATGGTGCTTCGCCGACAATTACTAATATCACAATTGTAAATGGCGATTTTGGAATTGCTGCCTACGGAGGTGCCAAACCCCATATTTCCAACTGCATTCTCTGGAACAATATAAAAGGTGACCTTTTCCAGTGCGAGGCAATCTATAGCTGCTTCCGGGACATAACCTATGCCCTGTGGCAGGGCAACATCAACAAGGACCCGCTTTTCGCTGATCCTGATAGTGGTGACTACCATCTGCGCTCACGTTATGGACGGTATTGGCCTCCACATAACGTTTGGGTCATCGACTATGTGACCAGTCCATGTATTGATGCCGGTGATCCAGAAATCTATCCAAGACGAGAACGTATGCCTCACGGTGGAAGGCTCAATATGGGCGCATACGGTGGAACTCCATACGCAAGCATGAGCAAATGGCCTCTTAAAGGCGACATCAACGAGGATGGCGTTGTAAATATGAAGGATTTTGTACTTATGGCAGAGAGCTGGCTCGACTCACTGCCTTGGACGCCACGCGTGCTTAGGGAAGAAGCCGAGACTGTAATGCCCATGGATGGATCTGTAATCTCAATAAGCCCATTCGGCCTTCAATATAGAGTACAAAGCCTCGATTCGGACGGACAATAGGTGATTTTTACAGCGGGCGGCCTGTGTGGATTAGGCTGTAAACCGCCGTAACTAACGACGCAGACAGTAAGACCGCGAGCGGGGTTGCCGTAGCTCGCTTGTGTTCTGCGCACCGGCTGCCCGCTTTGATTAACAGACTTGCATTGTTTCTGCTAAATGGATATAATATGGGATGTTGCAGATAGGCGATAAATAAGGCATAGACACGAACATAAATAGATTCGGAGGATATACCAATCGATTTTAGTAATCGCAAGGTTGGTATGGGGGAAAAATGTAAGCCAGGATTTAGCCTGGTTGAGCTTCTGGTTGTTATGTCCGTTATTTCAACCTTAATGGCCATTATAATACCTGCGCTTGGAAGCGTACGCCGCAAGGCCAGAACAATGGTCAGCGCTAACAATCAAAAACAAATGGCCTCCGCGGTCAATTTATTTGCGCTGGACAATGACGACCAATATCCCCCTTCAGTAGCAACTGTTGGCTTCGGCAGCAATTGGAACTGGTCTGACCCGACAAAGTTAACCGGTAATCGAAGAAGAAGTCCGATACTGCACCGCTCGATGAGCGCATATCTCCGCAGATATATACCCGATGCTGATACAATCTACTGTCCGAGTGCTCCGTGCAAATACAAATACTTGCAAGAGGCCTGGGATGCCGGCGACGACTGGGACAATCCGGAGACTACCTTCCCGTCAGATCCCGTAGGCGGCGTGTATTGCTTCTACTGGAATTACATCGGATATTTGGGCGGCCGCCGAGTTATTTTCAAAGGTCCCAGAGAACCTGCCAGCGGCGGAACTTACAGTAAGCTGCTGGTCTCCGATTACTTTGGATACGACCACTGGCGCAGCCCAGGTGCTTATGGCAGTTGCGAGGACTTCGACGGAGCTAACGTCACGCCTGAAACATGGCTTTTATCATCCTATTGGTCACGCAATAGCGACCCCAGTTCACGCGTGCCCGACATAAGATTACAGGCCAGCTACACAGATGGACACGTGGAAAGCTATTCAACGACAGAAACCGTGCCCATGTGGGTATCCATCACTTCTGATGGAACCGTTCCATATCCGGATGGTGTAGGCCCCGGAATCTTCTTCCTGCCGAGAAACGCCCTACATTGATACCAGGTGCGGGAAGCTCACTTGATGGCTTTGGCCTTGCGTATAGGTTTTTCGTGTATGAATCGGCTGATGTTGCGGACCGCTTGGCGCAGTCGCTGCTCATTTTCAACAAGTGCGATGCGCATATAGCCTTCACCGTTTTCACCGAAGGCACGTCCCGGAGCAATCGCAACCTCAGCGTGCTCCATCAGATCCATTGCGTAATCGATGGTGCCTTTTCCCCTAAGGTGTTCATCGGGAACCCTGGCCCATACGAACATCGTTGCGCGAGGTTTCTCAACCTGCCAGCCAATTCGTTGCAGGCCTTCGCAAACAACATCGCGACGCGAACGGTATCTTTCATTTTGCTCGACGATTTCTTCATCACACTGCCGCAGAGCGATTATGCCGGCTATCTGAATCGCCTGAAAGATACCGTAATCATAGTAACCCTTTATTGTTGCAAGATAATCGAGCATGTCTTTGTTGCCGGCTGCGAAACCGATGCGAAGGCCTGCCATGTTGTAGGGCTTACTCATTGTGATAAACTCTACACCCACGTCTTTGGCACCTTTGACCGACAGAAAGCTCGGCGCTTTGTAGCCGTCGAAGCAGGTCTCACCGTATGCAAAATCATGAATGACGGCGATCTTGAATCGCCTAGCCACATCCACAACCGTTTCAAAGAATCCTTCTTCCACTGTCATGGTCGTTGGATTGTGAGGATAGTTCAGAATCAACAGCTTGGGTTTTGGATACAGATGCTCGCAAACCATCACTATCGTATCGAGAAACTTCTGGTCGTTGCCCAAAGGCACAGTTATCACATTAGCGCCGGCTAACGCCACGGCATAATTATGTATCGGAAAAGAAGGGTCTGGAACAATTGCAGTATCTCCCATCTGCAACATCGCCAGACACAGGTGGCTAAAACCCTCCTTTGAGCCGATGCAGGCGAGGACCTCGGTTTCCAGATCAAGCTGAACATTCCATTTCTTTTCGTATTTTATGGCTATCTCTTTCCGCAGGCCCTTGATGCCTTTTGATGCGCTATACCTATGGTTGCGCCTATCACGTGCCGCATCGCATAGCTTGTCTATGACGATCTGCGGTGCTCCGTCCGAGGGATTACCCATCCCCAGATCTATAATATCCGCGCCTGCTTGTCGCTTGGTGAGTTTTAGCGCATTTAGCCGACCAAACAAATATGGCGGCAGACGTTTTATTCTCTGAGCCGGTTCAATCTTGAATTCGCTCATTAACAAATCCTCAGACTGCGAGTTCTACTTTCATTGACACAATCGGACAGTCTATACCGAACGGAAAAATTTGCAAAGCGATTTTGTCCGCCTCAGGTGACGATCCTCGCCCCACAACCCCAGGCAGTGGTGATTTCGACATTGGGATTATTTGGCCTGGCTTTGCGGACTGCGAATGTGGGCTTACTCTCATAATACCGTGTAGCACAAAAGTTTACATTCATTCTTTTTAAAATTGGCTTTGATTGGGTTTGCTTTTCCTGACTCTTCGCTGCCATCTATTTTCATAATCCTTTATTACAAGTGAGCTTGCATTTATTTGGGCCTTAAGCGAATTGGGTTTGTTTTGCATAAAAGCACATGATTTTGTCGGCACCTTCCGCTGTCATTCCGCACTTGATGCGGAATCCAGGACCACCAGGAACTCTTGCTTCCTGCCTTTTTAGGAATGTCAAAATTATCATTTTGCGGGTTACGACGGTTGGCGAAGATTTGTCATTCTGCGGCTCCGTCCAAGTAAGGCCGGATCTTCGACATCAATAATCTCCCCCTAATTTACGATTGACTACGAAC
>CAZFLY010000064.1:0-13569 GCA_964519995.1 uncultured Pirellulales bacterium
GTGTCCTTCTTCTCGAAGCCTTTTAGCCTGAGCATTAATGCCGCCGGGGAACTTTGGGTTTAGACTACCGTCATCTTTAACGACCCGCCAGTAGGGCGTTATTCTTTTTTTGCCGTTTCGCAAATCTTCTTCCGCAGTTTCACCGCATATTCGCAGAAAGATTCCGACGGTCATCGGGCATGTTGAATCGGCTTTGAATTTCTTAGCGAGCTGCTTTCTTATCTGTCCGGTAGTGATTAGTTTTCTTTTCGGCACCTTCCGGATTAGCTCATCCACAAGCATCGGCGTGGGCACCAGTATCCTTTTGCCGCCCATTTGCTTCTGCCATTTGGCTGGCACATCAACTACTTTTGGTAGTCCCTCCACCGGATTCTCCAACTTCTCCCGATAGCTCTTATATGTTCGCGATTTCTTGCTCATTTTGTTTGGTCCTTGCATAGGATTAATCTCCTTTGACTGGCATTGGTAACTCGTGCAGAGCCGATTCACCAACTAACGCTAACCACGGATTGCTAGAAGCTTCTCTGCTATTATTGAGCTGGCGGTAGTGTTGGCTATCCGCGCACAGTTCTTGCTCATTTCGGCTCGTCTTTTCTCATCCTTCATCAACTCCAGGAGTCTTTTCCAGAGATTGTCAGCACGTTCTTCCGCATCTGCCAGGTCGTCCACTATAACGGCAGCTCCCGCCTCAACCAGTTTGTTGGCATTGAGATACTGGTGCTTGTCTCTATGATAGGGATATGGAATACAGATGCTCGGAACGCCGGCTGCTGCATACTCTGCCACGCTCACGGCACCACTTCTGCCAACTACCAGATTGGCAGCGGCCAACAAATTCGGCATATCATTATAATATCCCAAGACCCTGTGGCTGATTTTGGCATGGATATATTTGCTTTCGACCAACTCGCGATTGCTGGAACCAGTTATATGAACAATCTGCCAATCATTGGAAAAGTCATTTAGCTTTTGCAGGAGTAGACAAATCGCCTCATTGATATGTTCCGAGCCACTTGATGCTCCGGTTACAAGCAGAGTCCGTTTATCCTTGTCCAGACCCAAAGCTGCCACAGCCTTGTCCGGCTCTAAATTCTCAAAGCCATCTCGCAGTGGGCAACCAGCAACGGTGACTTTTGCATTAGTCTTTGTAAAGTACTCTGTTGTCTCTTCGAATTGCGCGAAAATCTCATCCGCCCAGCGAGCGATCATTTTGTTTGCTTTACCCGGCGTAAGGTCAACATTCAGTAGTACAACCGGTACTTTCAGCTTGTGTGCTGCAAGACAGACCGGCGCCGCTACAAATCCGCCGACTCCTACAACAATAGGATGGTTGGCTTTAGCAATTATTTTTTTTGCAGTTTGATAGCTTTTAAAAAATGATGAGCTAAAGCCAAACAAATTGTCCGGCCGTAGTGAAAATCCTCTTGCCGGTAGGTTGCTATAAGTAAAGCTGCTCTGCGCAAGAATTTGTGCATCAATTCTGCGCATGCTACAGAAAAAGTGTATATTTGCCATCGGCTCAAATGCGACTATTTTCTCCGCCACGGCGATAGAAGGATAGATATGGCCTGCCGTGCCTCCACCTGCGAAAAAAAAGTTCCTGCTATTCGTTGCCATTTAGCATCTTTGCCTTATGCCAATTGAACACACGCATGATAAGCATAACAGCCGATAGAACTTTATAAAATTTGTGTGTGCTTTGTCCAGAGCTTTCCTGACACCAGAAGGTATCAGGATGTTGCTTTGTTGTTGGGATGTTGTCGTTTTGGAGGGGATTGGGCTGCGATGTTCATTAATACGCCGACCGCAGCAGATGATAACAGCATGCTTGTACCGCCAGCGCTTACAAACGGCAAAGGTATGCCTTTTGTCGGCAGCATAACTGTTACTACGGCTATATTGAGCGCAGCTTGGCCGGCAATTGTAAGAACGATACCGGCAGCCAGCAATTGGCCGAAGTGATCTCGACAGCGGACAACTACGAGAATTCCTATCCACACAAGCATAATAAAAAGTCCGATGATCGCTGACGTGCCAACAAAGCCGAGCTCTTCCCCGACAATTGCAAAAACAAAATCGGTCGTATCCTCCGGCAGATGCCCGTACTTGCAGGTGCCTCTGCCAAGCCCTTTGCCTAATAAGCCACCGGAGCCAATTGCAATCAGCGATTGGTTTGCTTGATAGGCAGTCGAGGCCGTCCATTTTTGAGGGTTCAGAAAAGCTTCTATACGCTGAAATCGGGCAGGTGAATAGTACAGAGCGATAGAAAAAACCGCAACTGCAAATGGCAGGGGTGTTAGCAAATGCCACCATCTTATGCCACCAATACCCAGTATCAAAAAGCTAATAAGTGCTATGAATACCGCGGTGCCGAAGTCCTCAACAACTATCAGGCCAACCACGGCGGCAACAACACAGCAAACGGGCACAAAGCGTTTCCAGTACAGGTTAATCTGGTTACGAGACTGATGACAGACAGCAGGCAGGAAAAATACCAGCGCCCATTTTGCCAATTCGGATGGCTGAAAGCTAAGTACAATCGGCCCTACTGGGATTCTGAGCCATCGGCGGGCGCGGTTTATCTCGGCTCCTATTTGTGGAACCAGGACGAGAACAAGCAGAATCAGACTTAAGGCTAATAAATAGCTTGTTAGTGATCTTGACCAGCCATTCGCAAAGCTGAACCTGTGATAGTCCAGCCGGGCTACGGTAAACATTACTATATACGCTACCGGAAAGAACAAAATTTGCCGTAGGCCAGTGAAACTATAGAAGTGCCGTAAGTCAAACTCCTGGCTTAGATTAGCGCTGGCTGAGAAGACAAAAACTGTGCCGAGCGCCATCAAGAAAAGTATGACCATAGCTATGTTGTCAGCGAGACGGTTGCCTTTGGCGTTAGGGAGCATTTTGTTCTCTGCAGTCCAGTGTCTGCGGATACCAGTTGAACCATTCTTTCATAGTGTATTTTCGGCTGTAGTGGGCCAATTACAGGAAAAATTAGGAAAACGATGTGGGAATATACCCGACAGCTTCTCAGAGAAGGGCGATGGGTGGCAGACTTCCGTTAGGTGGTGACGCCACTACCTAGTGAAAACCAATTCATCTGTATAACCTGGCCGGGGATAGAGTGTCTGGACATTTGGTTGTTAGGACTTCCGTAGAAAATTTTCACAAAACTTGTGTCAGCAAGCACTTAGGCTTGTTCAGATGGAATTAGCAAAACTCGTAAAAAATGCGCACAAATTGACAAAAGCGCGCACATTCTGCGCAGAAATGAGCAAAAATTAGCAAAACTCGCGCTATTTTGATATGCTCCTGATGGAGGGTCTTGACTTTTGAATTTTAGGCCGATGTTGGGCTTGACATACTTGACTTTTTGTGCATGCGCAGGCGAGTTGCCAGCCTGCAATCCGGCTTGTCCGACGTAGTTCCGTTTTCATCAGGACGAAGGCGGAACTGGGGCGACCTTTTTGCATTTTTTGATCTTTGATATTTTTTCTTGCCTTTTCTGACAATTTCGACCATAATATTGCTGGCAGAAGCGGGATTTTCAAGCTCCGCTATTCTGGATTGAGGAACCTATAAGTGGGAACAATCAACAAGAAAGAATTGAGTGAGCGCGACATATGCACCAAGTACATTACTCCGGCGCTTGAACTGGCAGGATGGGATAAACGTATCCAACTGCGCGAGGAAGTATATCTCACAGAAGGTCGAATAATCGTAAGAGGTCGCCTCACAAGCCGCGGTAAACGCAAATGGGCAGATTATGTATTATATCATAAACCTAATATTCCCATAGCTGTAATTGAGGCGAAGGACAACAATCATGCTATCGGCGATGGTATGCAGCAGGCACTCGAGTATGGGGAAATGCTGGATGTTCCTTTTATCTACAGTTCCAACGGTGATGGATTCCTCGAACATGACAACACAGCTACCTCTGACCGAATAGAACGAGGCATTCCTTTAGATGCGTTCCCATCTCCCCAAGAACTCTGGCGACGATATTGTCTTTATAAGGGCATTGACGAAACCAACCAACACATTTTTACTGAAGATTACTACTCTGATCCCATCGGAAAGACGCCGCGCTATTACCAACAAGTTGCCATTAACCGAACTATTGAAGCGATTGCCAAAGGCCGCAACCGCATCCTCCTTGTCATGGCCACCGGTACTGGCAAGACCCTTACAGCCTTTCAAATCATCTGGCGATTGTGGAAAGCTGGAATGAAGAAACGCATTCTTTTTCTTGCTGACCGAAATATTCTTGTCGATCAAACAAGAATAAATGACTTCAAGCCGTTCGGTCAGGTTATGACGAAGATCAGTAAGCGTCAAGTGGATAAGTCCTATGAAGTCTATTTATCACTATATCAGGCTGTTACCGGCAGCGAAGAAGAAAAGAACATTTACAAACAGTTCTCGCCTGAATTCTTTGACCTGATTATAGTTGATGAATGCCATCGTGGCTCTGCTGCCGAGGATGCGGCATGGCATGAAATACTTGAATACTTTGCATCGGCCACACAAATTGGCATGACAGCAACGCCCAAAGAAACAGGGGATGTGTCAAATATCGGCTACTTTGGTGAACCGGTTTACACATACTCTCTGAAGCAGGGCATTGCCGATGGTTTTTTGGCCCCATATAAAGTTGTGCGTATTGACATCGATAAAGACCTTTTCGGCTGGCGCCCGGAAAAGGGCAAACTCGATAAGCACGGCAAACTCATAGAAGACCGAATATACAACCAACAGGATTTCGACCGAACACTCGTACTTGAAAAACGCACCGAACTTGTCGCCAAAAAAGTCTCTGATTTCCTTAAAGCAACCGACCGTTTTGATAAAACGATTATCTTCTGTGAAGACATCGACCATGCTGAGCGCATGAGACAGGCCCTCGTCAACCAAAACCCTGATTTAGCCAAGGATAACCGCAAGTACATTATGCGTATCACCGGCGACAATCCCGAAGGCAAGGCTGAGTTGGATAACTTTATCGACCCAGAGGTCCGCCATCCTGTAATTGCGACCACGAGCCAACTGCTCAATACCGGCGTTGATGCCCAAACCTGCAAGCTAATTGTCCTTGACCAGATAATCCGCTCGATTGCGCGGTTCAAACAGATAATCGGCCGGGGCACACGCATCAACGAGGATTACGATAAGCGTTACTTCACTATTATGGACTTCAAGAAAGCTACTGAGCTTTTTGCCGACCCCGATTTTGACGGCCAGCCTGTCCAGATATACAAGCCCGGCCCGGACGACCCACCCGTACCGCCGGATGAAATTGATGATATTGATATCAGCGAACAGCCGCCGACAGATGGTATCCTCGTTGACACGACTCTTGAACAAACCGAAAAAAGAGTTAAATATATCGTTGACGATGTACCTGTCAGTGTCGTCGCCGAGCGAGTTCAGTATTGCGATGCTGACGGCAAGCTCATTACGGAATCACTAAAAGACTATACTCGACAAAAGATACATGAGCAATATGCCGCACTTGATGATTTTCTTACAAATTGGAGCAAAGCTGAACGCAAACAAACCATTATTGATAATTTGCAGGAGCATGGAGTTTTCTTTGATGAACTGGCCGAAACCGTTGGCAAAGACTTTGGGCCCTTTGATTTGATTTGCCACGTGGCCTTCGACCGGCCGCCGCTCACCCGCCGCGAGCGGGCTGAGAATGTTAAGAAACGTAACTACTTCACCAAATACGGCGAGCAGGCAATATCTGTATTAAACGCCCTCCTTGACAAATACGCAGATGTTGGCATTGAAAATATCGAGGATATCAATATTCTTAGGGTCCAGCCAATCAGCGAATTCGGTACTCCTATGGAAATCATAGAATGGTTCGGTGGTAGGAACGGTTATCAAAAGGCCATTAAGGAACTGGAAGCTCATCTGTTCCCGGCCGCATAAATAAGGAAGATTAACAACAATGTCAATGACAGCTACTATAAAAACCATTCAGAACATCATGCGTAAGGATGTGGGTCTTGATGGTGATGCCCAGCGAATCAGCCAGCTTGCATGGATGCTCTTTCTAAAGATATTCGACGACCGCGAAAAAGAATACGAGCTGATGGACAGCAAATACAGCTCACCCATCGCCAAGCATCTTCGCTGGCGAAACTGGGCCGCCAACCCAGAGGGAATGACAGGGGAAGCGCTCCTCGATTTTGTCAATAACACCCTCTTTAAAAAACTAAAAAACCTCTCTTACGGCATGGAAAGAAATCCCCGCGGCTTTGTAATTCGCACCGTCTTCGAAGATGCCTACAATTATATGAAGTCGGGCACGCTCATGCGTCAGGTCATCAATAAGATCAACGAAATAGATTTTAATAAAGCCAGAGACCGCCACCTGTTCGGCGAGATTTATGAAAAGATTCTAAAAGACCTCCAAAGTGCAGGCAACGCCGGAGAATTTTACACCCCCAGAACCGTTACCCAGGTCATGGTCGACATGACCGACCCAAAGCTTGGCGAAAAAATATGGGACCCCGCATGCGGCACCGGCGGCTTCCTGACCGGTACAATAGACCACATCCGTAACAATTACGTTAAGACTGCTGCTCAGAGAAAAAAACTCCAAAAGACTATCTCCGGCACTGATAAAAAGCAGCTCCCATATATGCTATGCATAACCAATATGATTTTACACGAAATTGACGAGCCAACCTTCATAAAACACGACAACACTCTTGCTCGGCCCTTGAGGAGCTACGGCCCGAAAGACCGTGTTGATGTCATCTTAACCAATCCCCCATTTGGCGGTATGGAAGAAGATGGTATAGAGAGCAATTTTCCCAAAGGATTCCAGACGAGGGAAACTGCCGACTTGTTTTTGGTCCTGATTATGAAACTTCTCAAACCCGGCGGCAGGGCTGCGGTAGTTTTGCCCGATGGTAGTCTGTTCGGCGAAGGCATAAAGACCCGCATAAAGGAAAAACTGCTTACCGAATGCAATCTGCATACTATCGTCCGTCTGCCAAACGGGGTATTTAGTCCTTATGCTGGCATAAAAACTAATCTTTTGTTTTTTGTCAAAGGCGACCCAACAAAAGAAATCTGGTACTATGAGCATCCATACCCGCCGGGCTACAAGTCCTACTCCAAAACCAAGCCCATACGTATAGAGGAATTTGAGCCTGAAAAGAAATGGTGGTACAACCGCAAAGAAAATGAATTCGCATGGAAAGTTCCCATTGAGCAAGTCAGGGAATCTGGTTACAACCTCGATATCAAAAATCCAAACACTATCCTTGAGGAAAAAGTTTCATCACCATCTGAAATATTGGAAAACTTATGTGATAGCATCCAGAAGACTGATGACATCTTGAACAGGCTAAAGGATATGCTGATATGATGAACTTTTCTTTTCCAACTCGAAAATTGTGTGGGTCAATCAAACGTATAACAGATAGAGTTAAAGATTTCCCAAATGAAGATGTTGTTTTAACTGTATATGGCGTGAATAATGAAACTGGTGTTTCACTAACTGGCAAAGATGCCAGCAATGATTTAAGCAATTATATATGTGTATCTGGAAATCAATTTGTCTATAATCCGTATAGGGTAAATATTGGTTCAATTGGTCTCACTCCTAAAAATTTCAAAGGTGTTGTTAGCCCTGCATACGTCGTTTTTGAAACGAAAAATGATTTAGATTCTGAATATTTGTTATTTTATCTAAAAAGTGCGACAGGCAACAATTTGATTAGATGGTACGGAAATCGTGGGGGTGTACGATCTGCACTGCGATACAATGATTTGTGTAAACTGGATATTCCTAACCTTACTATCGAAGAGCAAAAAAAGTCTTTAATTCGTTTTAATCCGGCACAAAAAGATATCAAGAAGCTATCTCGTGAACTCGAAGCTCAGAATGGGAATATAGCCAAACTCCGCCAGGCGATTTTACAACTTGCCGTCCAGGGCAAACTCGTCCCACAAAACCCCAATGAAGAACCTGCCTCAGAACTATTGAAAAAGATAAAGGCCGAAAAAGAAAAGCTTGTCGCAAATAAAACAATCAAAAGTAAATGGAAGATGCACAGGAAAGCAAAAGATAAACCTCCGTTTGACATTCCAAGTACATGGGAGTGGGTGAGGTTTAAAGATGTAATATGGTGTTTCAGAGGTCATAATCCAACGAAAAGCGAGTTTGTGAAAAGTTTACGCAAGGGATATATTCGTTTTATACAAATTACTGATTTTAAAACTGATGATAAAGCTGTTTATGTTCCTGGGAGCAAAAAATTAAAGATGGTTTATAAAGGCGAGATTATCATGGCCGCATATCGGCATATAGGAAAAGTTTCAAGGCAAATGGAAGGAGCGTTTAACGTTGCATTATGCAAAGTCAATGAAATTAAGCCCATTGACAGGGACTTTGTTGAGTTGTTGATAAAAACAGACCTTGTCAAGGGTGAGCTACTAAGAGCTTCTGAAAGAGGTCATATACCATCAATGCACTCGGATCACCTTTTATCGTTGTTTGTCCCAATTCCACCTCTTGCCGAGCAAAAACGTATTGTTAAAAAGGTCGATGAATTAATGGCCTTGTGTGACCAGTTGGAAGAAGAGAATAAGCAAGCCCGGCAGGACAGTGAAAAACTTATGGCATCGGCGGTTCACCACCTGTTGCATCGAACATTGCCGGAAGAACAGGCGATAACAGACAAGAAACAATCACGAACTCTTTATAAGGACGATGCAGCAGTAATTTGTCTCTTATTGGCTGAAATGGAAAAACTTCAGCGTCCAACTACTGAGTTTTTTATCCAGAAACATATCTTTGCCGCAAAGCACCACCTGAACTTGCCCATCAACTCTTTGTTTGTTCGCAAGGTAGCCGGCCCTTGGTCTCATGAATTAAAGCAAAAGGTAATCTTCGCTGCTGTCAAAATGAACTGGCTTCGTTGGGAGAAGAGTCGTCTTGTGGCCGGGTCCGCTTTTGAAAAGGCGCTGACCCATGCAGCAAAGGTTCTCGGAGATCGTGCTGCCCAACTCATCCAATTGGTTGAGGGCCTTAAAGCATTTGGTAACAACGGTCTGGAGCGTTGGACAACTGTACTCAAAGTTGTTGAGGATTTGAAAGAGACGCAACAGCCAATCACACGAAGTAACATCCAGCGCGAAATTAATACTTGGCCTGGTAAAAGCCTAAAAAAAATCTTCGCCGAAGAGAGCGTTGATTACACAATCACAATGATGCTAAAGCACAATTGGCTTTCCCCACTAGGCAAGCCATGATCTGACGTCCCCCGCCCACGCCAGTGCTTCCTTAATTTTACATTTTGCACTTTGATTTTTGCAATTAGAAAAGCCCTGCGGTTTCCCAAGCGGCTTTAATATAGAAAAAATTTAAGCCTTTGTGGATTGATTGCGGCGGCACAAATAAAATGCCCCAGCCACAGGTGCTGGGGCTAAACATAGGCCACCGGCACCCATCCTTCGTTAATACTTCCGACTTCGCTAAAGCTACGCCGGACAGGACGGAGGGCAAGCAGGTGCCGAAATTAAACATAAGGCCTCGGCCACGGGTGGGTATGAAAAAAGGCACCCGGCCACAGGTGCGGTGAAAAAAACAGCCCTGCCCACAGGTGATGCCCCAGCCACCCATCCTTCGTTAATACTTCCGACTTCGCTAAAGCTACGCCGGACAGGACAGAGGGCAAGCAGGGGCGGAAATAAAACATAAGGCCTCGGCCCCACAGGTGCGGTGAAAAAAATAGCCCTGCCCACAGGTGGCAGGGCTAAACGGAAACCTTAAATATAACCCCCGAAGCAGGCTTCGGGGCTAAATATAATTTAGTAAACCCCCAATATAAAATTGGGGGCTAACCAACACCACGATACGGATCCGGGGACTAATCATTCAAGAACAGTTTGTATTTTGGCCTCATGTATGGTATTCTGGTCACGTCGGAAAATCGTGATTTATCAGTGAGATTAGGATGAACCACTGGATATACCATGGCATGGGAGGCTGGATATGAGCGGTCTTTTTGGGGTAGTATCAAAAGGAAATTGTGCTGAGACCCTGTTCTACGGCACCGACTATCATTCACACCTTGGAACAGAATACGGAGGAATTGTCGTTCTCGGTGATGAATTCGAACGCCAAATACACGATTTAAGTCAAAGCCAATTCAAATCAAAATTCTATCCAGACCACAAAACAATGAGCGGCAACAAGGGCATCGGTGTTATCAGTGCCCTGGATGAACAGCCCATTTACCTGAACTCGAAGTTTGGTCCGTTTTGTTTGGCTACAAACGGTATAGTAGAAAATGTTGAAGAACTCGCAGCGAAGCTTCTCAGAAAGGGAATGTCATTCAGCGAGGTCAGCGGCAAGGGTGTCAACACTACAGAGGTAATCGCAAAGCTCATTAGCCAGGGAGCCGACCTTGTGGATGGCATTGAAAAAATGTTCAATGTCATCAATGGCTCATGCTCACTACTGCTGCTCAACAGAACCGGCATCTATGTCGCCAGAGACAGATTCGGCTACACGCCGCTCGTGGTCGGTAAAAGCCGCAACGCCTGGGCTGTAACGAGCGAGACCTGTGCCTTTACAAACTTGGGATTCGAGACCGTCAAGTATGTTGAGCCGGGCGAAATCATTCTCATAAGTGAGGATGGAATCGTACAGAGAAGACCAAAAAAAGGACGCAGCGAGCAGACATGCGCATTTCTCTGGATATATACGGGCTTTCCGGCTTCGAGCTACGAAGGAATAAACGTTGAAATCGTCAGGGAAAGAAGCGGAAGGCATCTTGCCAGACGTGACAGGGACATCGATGTCGATGTGGTCTCCGGCGTACCCGATTCGGGATGTGCGCATGGATTAGGATATGCAATGGAGTCCGGCAAGCCGTTCCGACGGCCGCTGGTCAAGTACACACCTGGATACGGCCGCAGTTATACGCCGCCTTCTCAGGAAACCCGGGATTTGATTGCCAAGATGAAATTGATACCGATCAAAGAAGTAATTGAGGGAAACAGTATTGTCGTATGTGAGGACTCGATTGTTAGGGGAACACAACTGAAGAACTTTGCCATAAAGAAACTGTGGGATTGCGGGGCAAAGCAGGTCCATGTAAGACCAGCATGTCCGCCATTGATGTTTCCGTGCAGGTTCAATTTTTCAACACGCTCTATCCATGAACTTGCTGCTCGCAAAGCTATTCGCAGCCTTGAAGGGCATGACCTTCTAAATGTATCGGAGTACATAGACCATACCTCGCAAAAGCACCGACAAATGGTTGAACGGATCGCCAGAGACCTTGGCGTTACTACACTCAGGTATCAGACTGTAGACGACATGGTAGATGCGATTGGCTTGCCCAGAGAGAAACTCTGCCTTTACTGCTGGACCGGTGAGTGCCCAAAGTCCGCCTGCGGACGGTCCGCTATCGATATCGTGGAAGCAAAATTACCTCGTGCGAAAAAGGTAGCTCTTCGAGACGGCACTAAACAGTCACAGCTCTGGTAATTTGAGCAGGTCAGTTCATTCTTAGGGAATACCACGCTATCTTACCAAAGCGAGCCGATTTGCTGTTATGGATCATGTCTGAATTTATCTCCCAATCGCTCGTATTTGCAAACACTTTGGGCAACTTGTGAGTATAAGCAATTAGCTGAATGAATTACGATATAAAATAAGGGGGACTGAAATGACAATAGCAAAACATTCTATAAAAACGCAGCGCATGTCGGCGATCCTGTTTGTATGCATTGTCGCCGGTGGTCTATTTGTAGGACGGCTGTTAAGTATTGAGCAAGTAGCAGCAAACTCGGCAGGCAATATAATCATCGACGATTTTGCAAGAAAGCAGGAAGGCTCTAAAAAGAGCATCATTTGGACTCGATTAGCTAATCGGACGACACAAATCAGGATACCGTTCAGTAGGTTCCGACTGCTGTTTAATAAGACGTCATTGGATGGGCAGAATCTGGCGCAGATTGCCATCACAGCAAAAGGGCAGCAGAACAAAGCGGAAATATTCCTGGATGAGGTTGGGTTATACAGGGAGCAGAAGATGTACAGAGAAATAACACCCGAGGAAGAACAGGTTATTATTCATAAGGGTACGGAGGAGCCGTTTAGTGGAAAATATAACGATCATTTTGTCAAGGGTGTGTATACATGCAAGCGATGCGGTGCAGAGTTGTTTAAATCGTCTTCGAAATTCAAGTCCGGCTGCGGATGGCCAAGCTTTGATGAGCGCATCGAAGGGACCGTGAAGTGGCAGCCGGATGCGGATGGCTATCGGACCGAGATTATCTGCGCACAATGCGGCGCACATCTGGGACACGTGTTTATGGGTGAGGGATTCACGCCGAAGAATGTACGCTATTGTGTGAACTCCATTTCGATGGACTTTTTACCAGCAGAAAAAACACAGACCGAAAGAGCGATATTCGCGTCAGGCTGTTTCTGGGGCACGGAGTTCTATTTCCAACGAGCGCCCGGCGTGATCTCGACGTCGGTTGGTTATACCGGTGGCCATGTGGACAATCCAACCTATAAGCAGGTTTGCACCGATAGAACCGGCCATGCCGAGGTAGTGGAAGTGGTGTATGATCCAACAAAAACCGATTATGAGAAACTTGCCAAGCTGTTTTTCGAGACACACGACTTTACACAACTAAATCGCCAGGGTGCTGATATAGGAACACAATACCGTTCTGTGATTTTCTATGTGGATGAACAGCAGAAACAGATTGCAACTAAGCTCGTCGAGACACTCAGGAAAAAGGGTTACGATGTAAAGACTCAAATAGTGTCGGCAGATAAATTCTGGCAAGCTGAGGAATATCACCAAGACTATTACACCAAAACCGGCAAAGTCCCTTACTGCCATACATACAGAGAAATATTTTAATATCGCGAACAATTAATACTAATTGTGATTAAAATTTGCGCTTATGTCATTTCGACCGAAGGGGTCACAGGGTGGCCCGTAGTGGAGAAATCTGTTCAAATAAATTTCTCGACTCGCCTACGGCTCGCTCGAAATGACCTTGTTGTGAAGGTTTCTACAGAGCATTAATTCACTATTTGCAGCCGTTCCACTGAATTCTAAAAGCTCTGCTGTGGGGAACAGATTAACACAGATTATAAAAATTAAATAAGGTAATAAAATCAAAAAATGTTTGCCTATACCATTCAGGAGATGATAGTCAAAAAGAACCGTGCGTGAACGTGGGACCTAAATATCAAGAACAGTTCAGCCAATCCTTTGACTTCGCTCAGGGCAGGTTTGCTGGGGCTAATCTTTTAAGGATTGTTAAATCCTGCCGCGAACAGTTTCTATAGTTACTGCTTAACCGCTGTTTTCTTTCTTCTAAACCTTTTCCTAAAAATCAGACCGATTGGAACAATGCCCAAACCGGCAAGGCCGGCCTTGGCCTCCACGGGAATCAAAGGAAGAATATCACTGAGCGTAAATTCGGTATAACCTTCGGGCGGTTTGATGTCAAAGATTTCTTCATCAAGCTCGACATTATACTCCCCGAAAGTATTGACTTCGT
>CAZFLY010000065.1:0-13454 GCA_964519995.1 uncultured Pirellulales bacterium
CCCCTGTTCGACACGCGAAACGTCGAGCGTGGACAGCCAGATTGTGTCCGCAGGCGGATTGTCCTGTGACGCGGCTAAGATTGACGCCGCCGAATAACCGATGATGCCGATAAGCAGGACTCTGAGAATCAATTTCATGTCGTGGTTGCTCCTTGTTGGTCATGGTGAATACAAATGAGTGATTTACTTTTCATCAATCAGTCCTCTTTACTAATGATTCCGACAAATCCGCCGGCCGGCATGAGTGAAAGCGGAACCACGGTCCTGGCATCCACCGAGACAGAGGATTCGACAACGGCCTGATAATTGGACGAAGCCGTATTGTCCGCGAAACCACGCAGCGTCCATTTGCCTTTGCCCAGGAATTTCAACGATGCCTGCAACGACATCGCATCATCGCCGTTCATCGCCGCCAGATACCAACGTTTTCCCGAACGCCGGGCCATGACGATGGTCTTGGCGACCTGGCCCTCCAGGACCACCGTGTCATCCCAGACCGTCGGCAGGTCGCGAAGGAATTCCACACCGGATTGCCCGCGATAATTCTCCGGACTGTCGCACAGCACCTGCAGCGGACTGGGATAGATCACCGTCATCGCCAGTTGTCGGGCGCGTGTGCCCATCACTTCCGCGGGATAAGTGACTTTGAAATCCTTCGGCGCGCGATTCAGAAAACCCCCGGGCGTGAAGTCCATGGGCCCGAGCAGACCGCGTGTGAACGGCAGCGTGATGGTGTGCAGGGGCGTGCATTTGTTGCCGGGCAACTTGTGGTATTCATTGCCAAGCACACCTTCCTGCGTGATGAAATTGGGATACGTCCGTGCAAGACCTGTGGGCTTGTATGTGCCGTGAAAATCAACCAGCAAGTGATGCTTTGCCGCTGTCGCCAGAACTTTTTCGCACCATTGAACCGTTTCCTGCGATTGGCTGTTGAGGAAATCAATTTTCACTCCCGCGAATCCCTGCTCCGTCAGATAGGCGAGAGCTGTTTCGACTCCGAATGTTTCGATGTCGAGCGAGTGCGCCCAAATCAGCAGTCGGACGTTTTTCGATTTCGCGTATTGAACCAACTCGGGGACATTGATTTCTGGAACTGGCTGCCTGAAATCGCCTGGCGTCGGGTTGGGTTTGGAATGCAGCGATTTGTCAAAACTCGTCATCCCCTTATACCAGAACCAATCCATTAACTGGTATGGCCAGCCCATCTCGGCCGCGAGATCGATCCACTCCTTGTGCGAAGGCGTTGTACCGCGAGCGAACACGCCGGTGTGCCCCGGATCAGGATCGTAGGAATTCGTTCCCGTCCACCAGGCGTCCCACGCGCAAGCGCCGGGCTTTATCCACGAGGTGTCTTCCAAGCGGCTGGGCGTCGCGAGGTTCGCAATCAGATCGGAGTCCACCAAATCCGCGGCTTTTCGGCCAATTATCAATATGCGCCACGGGCTGACACGCGGCGTGGATGACACAACCAATCCATTCCCATCCGAACGCCTGTCGAGCACCGCCTTCACGGCTGATGTGCCTGTGCCCGCGAGTGACATGCCGGCCCAGTCCAACAAATCCGATTCCGCCACCGCGATGTAACCCGAAGGGGTTTCGACCAGCAGCGGCAGAACGCTTCGAAATGGACGCCCTGCCCTGCCCGATCGAATGGCGCTTAACTTCTTTTCAGGATAAGCGTTCTCCGCACACTCGGATTCGTCGCCAGCCCAGCAACGGTAATCATCCGCAAAATGAAATTCCGTCAGTTCGTTCGTTAGCACAAAATTTCCAAGGCCGGAACTTTCCGGAAGTTCGTAACGAAATGCAACGCCGTCGTTGTAAGCGCGCACCAGCAAGCCAAACGTGCGAATCTGTACACCCCGTTCCTCCAGCGTCAGACGCAGTTCCCGGTAGTAATCCCGCACGGTTCGGCGGTTGCCAAATGCATTCTTCCAGGCGTCATCATGTTTCTTGGTCGCAGCCTTGGTGATGACCGTAGACGAACCCAACTTCACGCCGTCTTTGAATTCGAGCCCCAGCGGCGAGTTCGTCAGCGCAACTTTGCCGCCAATCTCCACGCGAAAATACAATCCATGATCATCCGAGATGACCACGTCGATTCCGCCCTCCGGCGAAGTGAGGCGTTGTTCAGCGGCGTGTGCGCCCCCTGCAGAAAACACCATGCACATCAGCACGGAGCTTAGGGACACAAGAATTTTTTTCATGTCAGAATTGATCATAATCAGCATCTCATTGATTCTTTCTTCTGGTTGCCGAAGGCCATACCTGTCCGTCACGGCAATTCTTTATACAGCGTTTGGACCCGAATGTACATGTTACGGGCATAATAGTCGCTGTCTTCCGGAACTGCGGACTCCAATGCGTCCGGATGCAGAACTTGGCATCGCAATACCATTCCGGCGTCTCGTAATCCAGCAGAGATGGTCCATTCCACCTTGAAAGTGATTTGGGCACTCCATCCCACATACCCGGCCCGCCGCTATCGCCGGAAGTTCCCCAACCTTCCTTCACCACAGCCTGCCGGTCGGACACGGGGAAACTAGTTGAAGAATCGATTTCCGCAGACTGCGTAAGGTACGAAGCCAACGCCAACGAGGTCGCGTAGCCGGTGTCCGCAGCCATGAGTTTGTAGAATTTACGTCTGTGCATTGCAGTTCCTTTCGTCATTTCACCGGGAATTCATAGATATTGACGCTGAAGGGGGCGAAAGTCGGGTTCGCAGGGATTGCATCCAGCGCTTGTTCTTCGATCTTGACGCCTGGTTCCTGGCCGACGACCACGGTAGCAGTTAGACTCTGCGGGGCCATGCGGCGCAGGGTGCCTTTACCGGACAGTTCGGCGCCGCGGATTTGGAGGCTCAGGCTTTGGGAGGATTCGGTCGGGTTGATGACAGCGACAGTTAGAGCCTTACGATCGGCCGTCCAGGCAGCGGCCACATCCAGGGGGAAGGTATCGCTGCCGGCGTGGACAATGGGCTGTTCGCCGCCGGGAGGATCCTTGGGTTTGGGCTGGGGTGAGTTGCCCGAGACCTCCACGGGAATGGTGCCATAGTAGTCGCGGTAAAACTTAAAGAGCATCCCTGTCGGACTGAGGACCGCCTCACCGCGGGCGGCACTGTAGGTAGCCGTGATAAAGGTCAGCGCACCGAGCTGATAAAGGTCGGAATGGCGGAACATCTCGTGGAAATTCCACGCATAGGCGGGAACGACCTTATAATTGCCTCTGCCGCGACCGCCGGCATAGGCGTATTCATCCAACGCAATGGGGACCGGCTTGTTCTTCAGCGCAGGAATGCGTTTTAAGTATTCCTGATACTCTTCGTACTTGATGCGGATGTGGTTGGCCGGGCGGCGCATCCAGTCAACGAGAGGTTCGTTGGGATCATTTGGAACCTGCTTTGCGAGCGATAGATCGAAGTGAGAGTTATAGTTGTAGTAGTGCTCGCTGATCATGTCCATGTTGTCGAGGCAATTGAGAAACAGAGCGCCCGTCCAATCGGCCGGCCCGAGGTAATCGGGAATCAGCTTGTCGCCCAACTTCAAGGACTGCTTGGAGCCGGTCATGGTGTCGGGCATGGCACCGCTGGCGATGAGGATGATGTTGGGGTCTACTTTGCGCATGGCCTTGGCAAAGAGATTGTGCTTGACCTGGTACTGGGCAAGGGACATGTAGCCGAACTGCCAGTCACCCCACATTTCGTTGCCGATGTTCCAGAACTTGACGTGATAAGGCTCGGGATGGCCGTTGGCGGCGCGCATCGCACCCATGCGGGTGGTGACGGGGCCGTTGGCGTATTCAACATATTCAGCGGCAGAGCGGGCATCGCCGAAGCCGGAGTTGACGGTGATGTAGGGTTCGACCTCCACCAAGCGGCACAGCGTCATGAATTCGTCGGTGCCGGCATCATTAGGTTGCAGAGCATTCCAGACAGGATCCCAGATGGGTGGACGCTGATCGGGGTCACCGATGGCGTCGCGCCAGTCGTGGGCCGAGACGAAATTGCCGCCGGGCCAGCGGTAGACGCCGGAACGGAGGGACTTGAGCACGGCGATGACTTCGGTCTTCCAGCCCTGGATATTGTCGGCGGGCATCAGCGAGACGACGCCGATGTACAGAGTGCCGGGGCCGGTAGAGGTGATTTCAAGCTGGGCATCGGCCGTATCAACCGGGGACTTGAAGGTGAGGGGAAACTTGGCGTACGCGGGGGTCAGTTTGTTGATGGTAATGGATTGACGATCGGTGGCGCCAGCTCCCCAGATCAAGCTGACGGTGACCTGGGCGCCCGCGTCGCCAGCGAGAACAATGCGGCCGGTGTAGTCCTTGCCCTGCATGAGCGTGAGGCCAGCTTGGCGAATACCGCGAGGCTCATCGGGGCTGAGTGCGATCGTGGGTGAGTGGTCACCGACATAGGCATGTCGGGTGTCTATGGTGATGGATTCGGCCGGGCCGACGAGGGTCCAGCGGCGAGGTGCGCCGCCAAAGCCGCCGCGGCCACCGCGTGCTCCCGGTCCGGCCTGGTTCGGTTCCTGGGCGGTGATGGGGTGATAGAACTTGCGGTCGTCGATCATTTCAGCCCACATGCCTCTGTACACAAGGCCACCGGCGTGCTCGATGAACATGCCATACAGGTTGGGGTTGATGGGAGAGAACGTCTTGCTGGCGTCGATGGTGGCATTGATGGGCGTGGGGACTGTTGTGGCAGAGGACTCTGGCGCCGCGGTGTGCAGGGCCCACACGCTGGCCGTCAGGATGGCTGTGAAGCAGGTGAAGCGAATTTTACATTGTCGGATGTGCATGGTGGTAACTCCTAACTCATATGAGGTCAATATAATGTTTCGTTGTCTCACCGAGTGGTGATGGTCATCGGCAATGTCAGTCGGATGTCGTCGGACGCCGCGCCGATGAGGAACTCGTACTTGCCCGGCTCCACCACGTATTGCTTGTTTTCCGTGTCCCAGTAACGCAGGCGTTCGGCAGGAATTTCAACCGTAATACGCTTCGATTCGCCTTGCTTTAAATGCATCCGGGTAAAGGCACATAACGCAAGTTTCGGCTGCGGAACGCTGGAATTGACGTGGCGGAAATAGACCTGGGCCACATCATCACCGTCGAGACTGCCGGTGTTTTCTATCGTGAAAGACACCTTCGCGATGCCATCGGCGGAAATCTCTTCCGAATCCAACTTGCCTTTCTGGTAAGTGAACTTGGTATAACTTAAGCCGTGACCGAACGCGTAGAGGGGCTTGCCACTGAAGTATCGATAAGTGCGATTGTTCATCGAATAGTCCGTAAATGCAGGCATATCCGTGGTGGCTCGGTAGAACATCACCGGCAGATGGCCGGAGGGATTAACGTCGCCGAACAGAACTTCAGCAACGGCGCGCCCGCCTTCCTCGCCAGGATACCAGGCTTGGAGAATCGCCGGCAGGTTTTCGTCTTCCCATGGCAGCGCTATCGCCGACCCGCTGCAATTGACCATGACCACCGGCTTGCCGGTGGCATGGAGCGCCTGCACGAGTTTTTCCTGCACTTCGGGTAGTTCAATCGAATCACGATCGAATCCTTCGCCTTCCTGTGCCGGAGTGATGCCGCCGGTATAAATGATCAAGTCCGCATTCGTCGCATTGCTGAGGGCTTCTGCGTAGAGCTCCGGCACTGGACGGGTCGTATCGTTATCCTGGCGACTCCACGCCGCAATTCCCCGTTCGGTTCTGGTGGTGATCGGACATCCTTGTGCAAAAGAGACTTCAATGTTCGTCCCGGCCAATTGCTTGAGGCCGTTCAGAATTGAGATCGGACGCGAAGCTGACCCGTGGTAATTGCCATGCAACATGGACGTCGAGTTGCCATTAGGCCCAATGACAGCAATCCGCTTGATCTTGGAGCGGTTGAGCGGGAGGATGCCGTCGTTCTTCAGCAACACCAAAGATTCACGAGCCACCTGTAAAGCGAGTTGCCGATGCTCGGGGGTGTCGTTCTGGTCAATGCCAATCTTGGAATACGGGCTCTTGTCGGCCGGATCAAACAATCCAAGCCTGAAGCGTGTCCATAACGTGTAATACAAGGCCTTGTCTATTTCCTGTTCACTGATCAGGCCCTTTTGGACGGCCTTCATCAGAGCGTTATAGTCTCCGCCGCAACAAAGATTGCAGCCGGCCTTCACCGCGACTGCAGCGGCTTTCTCCGGTGTATCGACGTAATGATGTGCCCTCGTGTTCCAAATATCGTTAATCGCACTGCAATCTGAAACGACATAACCCTCAAAACCCCATTGTTTACGCAACAGGTCGTCGAGCAGGAACGTGCTGGCACAGCAAGGGACGCTGTTGAGTGCGTTGTAGGCACCCATGACACCAGCGACATGTCCCTCGCGTACCGCCCGCTCAAACTGCGGTAGATACATTTCATACAGATCGCGTTCTGACGGCTGGGCATTGAAGCGGTGGCGATCCGGTTCCGGACCGCTGTGAACTGCATAATGCTTCGCACAAGCCATCGCAAGCATATGGTCGGGATCGTCTCCCTGAATTCCCTTGATGAACTCTATGGCTATCTCGCCTGCGAGATAGGGATCTTCACCGTAGGTTTCCTGGCCACGTCCCCAGCGGGGATCGCGGAAGATATTGATGTTCGGAGTCCAAAAGGTCAGACCAGTCCACCATTTGGAATCACCATTATTTTTGGAGGTATAATCGTTGAACTTCGCGCGGCCTTCGATGCCAATGACAGTTCCTTCCTGACGAAGCAACCCCGGATTCCACGTAGAGGCCATGCCGATAGGTTCTGGGAAGACCGTAGCGATGCCGTTGTTTGCAACACCATGCAACGCTTCGTTCCAATAGTTATACGCCGGAAGACCGAGCCGCGGGATCGCCGGCGCATCGTTCTGCAACTGGGCCACTTTCTCCGCCAGCGACATGCGGCAAATCAGATCATCCGCACGCTGCTGCAACGGCTTGGCCGGGTCACGCCAGATTGGGGCTTCCTTGATTTCCGGTACACGAGTGGCATCGCCGGTAAAAGGTTCCGCAATCTCTGACGCATTGAAAGCGACAACAGATGCCCCCGAGGCATCCTTCACCTCGAAGGTGTTGAATTTGGCATTGTTTTTAACCGCCGTAAAAGTCACCTTCAGAGGCCCGCGGAGCGAATCATCTTCATGCTCGACCACCCCGGTAATATAACAAGCTTTTCTCGCGCCACCTGCGGTGTCAATGATATCGAAGTTCGTGGTCAATACCACTTCCCCTGAAGTCACATCGAATGCCCTTTCCCCCGGTTCGCTCAACAGCGTTTCCACTTCGCCGATAACGATGGTGTATTTGCCCGCAGGCAAATTCGAGACGCTGACGGTAAAATCCTTTCCATTGATTTCTTCGCGATACACTGCTGCATTACCAATGGCGCCCTGGATTACGACTGACGCATCATCCTTACGGTGGGTAAAATCCCCGGTAATACTCACCTGTTTATCACAAGAACCGCAGGTCTCCTCGGCCGCAAAGGCGACTGAAACCGAAAGCCATTGACTCGCGATGGACACCAGGAACAGAACTGCCAATGCCACGGAAATACTTCCGGTTAATGGTAATTTACTGCGAGCCGGTCCCCGAAATGGAAATTCAGATTCGCGAAGAATAAAGGGGGTGTCTGTCTGGTAAAAAGTCTGATTTGTGAGTGGAATGATTACTTGCTCTGCCAGGAACTTTACACTGGCATTTATAAGATTTGATTTTTTCATGGGTTAATCCCTAAATAAATATTAGTTTATGGTATTAAAGAACACGGAGACTTATTTGACAGAAAAGGCCATATACGAGTGCGGTAGCACGGTGAATGTGAAGAATGTACGCGGCGGGGGGCCGGGCCACGACCGCCAAATCCGCCGCCACGCCAGCCAAAGTTGCGACCGACTGCCGGTGCGGATGTGATGTCTTGGCCGGTAAGCAGGTCGTGAATTTGTGCCGCGGTGCCGGCAACGGAGACCGTGACCTCCGCCGACGTGGGTAGGTAGTTCTGCACGATAAACGTGTTGTTGTCGTAACGGAATAGTGCGACCTGCGCGGGGGCACTGTCGATACGGATGGGCTCGGCAGAGCCCACGGTGACACGGATGACCGACAGAACCGTGGGCGGGGGAAGACATAGAGGTCGGCGGGATCGTTAGGGATGGTCAGGACGTAAAACTTACCCTTGGAGTAATCGCACGACAGGACGATGGGGTAGATCGTGCCGCCGGGGGAGACGCCCAGGGCGTCGCCCCACGCGTCATGGTTCAGGATGTTGAAATACTTGATTTCGGGAATGGGGATGTCGCGCGGGGCTTCGAATGGGTCAGGGACGCCAGCACGCCTCACAAAGCCGCGACCGCCTCGGAAGGGTGCGCCGGGACCGCCGGCGAAGGTGAAGCGCCGCACCGGCACGGTGGCGCCGGTGGTTTCGAGCTCGCAGATATCTTCGATGCCCTTGCCTTTCATGGCGCGCAGGAAGCCGGAGGTGACGCAGACGGATTTGCCGGCCTCGAGCTGGGCTTGGATTTTGTGAATGATGTCGGGATCGGACTTGGCCTGCTCGGTGAGAAGAACCATATCAGCATCAGCGGGGAAATGCGGGAAGATGTTCATGGGCAGGCCGATCATGCCCAGATAATCGTGGAGGAACTCCTCGCCCGTATCGTGATAGGGCGTGTAGGTCTTTATGCCGACGGGCTTGCCGACGTTGACCAGCACCTTGTCAACTTGGCCGAGGGTGTAGGCTGCGACATCGGCGAAGGTGAGATTGCCGCCATTAAGGCCGAGGGTCTTCTGAAACTCATCGAGGTTGAGACTGGTGGGCAGGTCGGCCCAGGTGCGGTTGGTTATGGCGTTGGGCCGGATGGTGCCGAGCATGCCTGAATAGTGAAAACAGCACATCTCGGGGCAGCGTGCAAAGACGGTATCCAGGAGCTGCTCGGAGTAGCGATCGATCGGGTTGGCGCCGCCCCGGTCGACCCAGCCGTCTTTGTTCACGGCGGGCTTGAGGTTGCACGTGAGGGCAGACCAGGACTGGGCAGGGTCGGGATTACCGTTCATGAGGCCCTGCACGATACCCTGAATCGCATAGGTGGAGACGGTGAAGCTTTTGTAATGATTCTGGGACTGAGCAGGGACGGCCCACATTCCGAATGCCAGCAGAACTGCCAGCGCTTGTACGCATTTTTTCACGATATCAACTTTCAAGTTAAGAGGTTTCGTTTTGTTGCGATCTCACGATGCCGCAGTATCAACGACGTAGAAGACCGACGATGGCGAACGCGTTTCATTCGACTGCCTTCCATTTGAAACATGCGCCGCCCTTGCGGTCCGGGCGCGGTCCGGTGGCGGAAACAGTCACCAGGCCGGGGGAGTTGGGCTTGGTTGCCAGATAACGATGATTGGTGAGGGACATGAGCATGGTATCGCTACGCATCAGGTTGACCCATTGGAAGGATTCCGCATCGCCGGGGGTCTTTCCGGCGAGGTCCTTCAATGCGATACCATCACTGGCGGCGGAAACGAACCGGTCGTTGGCGGCCTTCAGCGCCACGCGGCCCTTGCCCAGATCGACGACCTGGAATTGAACGTTCTGGGCAGCCGCACCAGGGTCATTGGCTGCCACATTCACCAGTGACATGTTCATTGTGTCGATCGCCAGCACAGTGCCGTCGGCGCCGCTGGTCAGTGTAATCTTCTTGCACACGGGAATCATGCGTTCAATGCCCCGCGCGCGCGGCTCATCAACCGTGAAGTTGTCGAAGTCGGCGTAACCACCGGGTTTGCCGCCAGTGTTGTAGTTGAACAGGGCGAGGCGGGCGCCTTGGAAGGTTATGAGTTGGAACACCATGGTGAAGGGGTCACCCAGTGGAGCGAATTCCTTGCCATCGGCGCTCCAACTGAAAATGGCTTTTTCGGTGTCGAAGTTGCAGGCAACGCGGAGCCAAACGTGGGTGGGGCTGCTCGGAGCGTTCGTGGTCTTGCGATTGGTCTGATCGAACGTCTGCAGAGTTATGCCTTCGGCGGTTTTCACAAGGCCGATCCAGGCGTAAGGAGCACTCAGCAGCGCCAGGCCTGCAGTATCTCCCGGCTCAAGGCCTAAGCTGTCGAGTTCAACCGTCGCGATGGACTCCGGACCCGGCGGCCGCTGCGTCAGGCTGTTGCGGGCCATCCAGAAGTCATCGGCGGCTAACGAGTGCAGGCGAAGCACGCCGGGCTTTTCGGTGAGAGACCATTTGGTGTCGTCGGGGACGTGATTCCACTGCCAGACGGGGTTCATTTTCGGAGAATCGAAGTTGTCGCTGCGCACGAACAGCGTCTTGGGCGCCTGGGTATAGCCGGTATTGGGCTTGATCCAGGTGTTGGGTGCCTTGCGAAGGTTGCCCGACAGGCCGATGAGCGGGAAGCCGTTGTCCCAGGTGATTGGGACCAGCGCAACCATGCGGCCGATGCTGCCATGGTCCTGCATGATGATGCTCCACCATTCGCCAGACGGCGTATCCACGATGCCGCCTTGATGGAGGGTCAGGCCGCCACCGGAATTGGGGTTGCTGTGCACGATGGTGAAGGTTGGATTATTCCTGCGGCCGCCGCGGAGGCTGTTTTGAGTGGGGACGCCCAGGGACTCGCTCCGGACCATGCGTTCGACCTCCCAGGGGCCATCAATCGAGTCTGCGCGCGCGACGACCTGGTCGGTGTGGGCACCTGGGATGGCGGAGACGTCGAAGTATTTCCCGTTGATTTTGTAAAGGTGGTGGCCCTCGCCCAGGCCCGGAGCGTTCATCTGGTGGCGGGCGCCTGGGATTACGCCGGTGAGGTCCTTGTTGAGTTCCACGATGGTGTAGGGGTTCCTGTTCCCGGAGACGAGGTAGATTTTGCCGTCATCGTCGAACAGGACCGACAGGTCGTGAAACCCCTGGATCTGGTTGTGCTGCCAGGGGCCGCTGGCGGACTTAGAGCGGAAGATCTGTAAGCCCACGTTGTTGACGTTGCAGAAGACATAGAACATCCCATCGTGGTAACGGATGCAAGGCGCCCAGATGCCCTGACCGTAAATGTTTCCACCCTCGAGGCGGAAGGCGGGACCGAGGTCCAGCCGATCCATGCAGTAGCTGGCGAGTTCCCAGTTCACGAGGTCTTTGGAATGCAACACGATGACGGCCGGGTTCATGTGCATGGTGGTGCCGGCGAGGTAATAGTCATCGCCGACGCGAATGGGGTCCGGGTCCTCGAACTCCTCATAGAACAGTGGGTTCGAGTAGGTGCCGTTGCCGTTGTCGGCAGTCCAATGTTTTGCCGCGGTAGAGGAGGTCCCGGAAGAAGCCGGGGTCGCGGCTGTAGTAATGCTGACGGCCAGCGAGGTCAAACTCACAAGCCCAAGAAGAAATGTAAAGCGTGTCATAACAGCGCTCCTTATGAATGATTATGTTTCAGCATAACAGGTTTACCATATATCCATGCCGATGACAACTGCTAACGGCGGACGATTCGCGACATGCGTACTTTGCATGTGGTCATCAGCATCCAAAAAATTCGTACCCCCCTGCGGCAATTATTCCTCACACAACGTTACTTTTTCAGTGTCACAGGCTCGCCCTTCACCAGTGCCGACAGCCACTCTTCACGCCGCGCGTTGCGCGGTTCCTGGCCGGGGCCTCCGTGGTCCGAATGCAGCGGAAGAAGTTCCTTCGGTCCAGCGATCAGATTGAACGCCGCGATGACGCCCGTCGGCGGCGAGGTGCCATCGTAGAGACCGAACGGTACCAGCGTCGTCGCCTTGATCCGCGGCGCGAAGTTGACGGGGTCGAAGTAGCGTGCGGTCTGAATGACTTCCGGCTGGTTGGGCCAGTTGGAATAGGCCATCACCCGGCCGTTGCTCTGCGTGCCGACGTCGCAACCCGAAGGTACGTGGCAAATCATGTGTGTGACCTTCAGCTTCTCGCCCACTAGCCCGACAGTCGCCAGAGACTGTTGACCGCCCATCGAATCGCCCATGACGACCAGCATCTTGCCGTCCCAATCGCCGCGCGAGGCGAGATATTCCAGCACCCGGCAGTCACCGAGGTACATGCGCAGGAAATAGCTTTTTTCACGATCCGTATTGCCGATGGCTTGGTAGTTTCGTAATGCTCCGTTGGCCAACTGCCGAATGGCGGCTTGGTCGTCAATGGGCATGTCATGGGCCAAGACGTTGAGGGCCAGCCAGCCGGCCTTGGCCCGGTCCGTGACCCACTGCCGCTGCAGCGGATATATGCCGGCATACTGCAATTGAAGGATGGCCGGGAACTTGCCTTCCTTCGCTGGTTTGGCCAACTGGCCCTGTACGTGCGTGTCATCGATGTTGTCCAGTGTGATCTTGTAATACTCGATGCCGGTAATGTTGACATCGACCTTGTCGAGCTTTGGGTTGGCGGGAATCGCGTCCAGGGCTTCGAGCTTTTTGCCCCACTACGCGTCGAAATCATCCGGTCGCGGCAGCGAGGGCTTTATGTGCTCGGCATCGATGATCGCCCCGTCGCGAGGAGCCCCCCCGCCGAAGGGGCCACCGAAACCACCCCGGCTACGACCGCCGGGCGCGGAAGCAGTCCCCGGTGCACTTTCCGCGGCGGTCGCTGGAGCCGCTTGCGGCGTCACATTCAAGGTGATGGCACTGGGTTCGTCGAGCGTCAGTTCGATCGTGGCGCTGCCGGAAGAGAGATCCAGTATGCCTTGCTTGAAGGGGCTTCCGGTGCCGTTCTTGCGGGCGGTGTAGGTGGCGCTGGTCGTGCTGGACTGTGGCGCAGGCTTCACGGTCCAAATGGCATTTTCGCCAGCCTTGTACAGCCCGTCGGCATTTTTGGGGGTCAGCACAACCTGGCCAAACGAAGGACAGGCGGACCAGATCAAGATTGTTAGGAAGATGGATCGACATAATTTGATGATGCTACACCTCAAAAAAACATGTACCGAACAGAAGTTATAAGACGATTCCAAGCGGGCCTCGCCGGGGTCGTCAACACCCCCGAGGGCCGTACCTGCCTAGTTCCCCTCAAATCGGTCTGGCAGGCTTTCGAGACAGACCCGCAGCCGAAGCGCATTAGCGCAGCCAAAAACAGTATAGTGCATGCTCTCGTCATTCGATTCCATCCCATTGAGCACTCTTGCCTTTAACCAGGCTCAAGTCTCGCGTGACGTCGCCATAGCGAAGTCGGCAGGATCCGCCTGCGAGCGAACGCACGGTTACGTTTGCGAGCTTACTCTCCTTCCACTGGACGTCCAACTCGAAGCCACCGCGGGCACGAAGGCCCTTGATGGAGCCGTTTAGCCAGGCTTTTGGCAAGGCCGGCAGCAACTCAATCTCGCCCGCACAGCTTTGAAGGAGCATCTCACCAATACCGGAGGTGCCACCGAAGTTGCCATCGATCTGGAACGGCGGATGGGCATCGAACATATTCGGGTAGG
>CAZFLY010000066.1:0-13165 GCA_964519995.1 uncultured Pirellulales bacterium
ATACCGTCCCACCAAATTGAGATATACTCGCCGAGAGCTTCTTTTTTGTTTTTCTGTCTGGATATGCCAACTGCCATATCGTGCAGTTGCTTCATGCAATTTAATCCCCCGATTTGCCAGGCATTGGCGCCTAAGTCAACAGCCTCCCGTTCAGCCTGCTCCAAGCTTATGCTATCGGACGCCAGTAGAGTTGCCAGCTTTTCGGCCTGTGGTTTAAGTATTTGCTGCCAGTGGGCTCGGCCAGCTTTTTCCTTTTCCAGCAAGTCAGCTAATAATCGCTGACGGCTTTTGCGCCTTTCTTCTCGCTTAGCTTCGGCTTGAGCCAGCCGGTCAGCGCGGTGCTTGCGGCTTGTTGGCAATAGCATCTCCACCATCCCTGTTAATGGATCGACAATTACCCATACCAGGAATGTTGTCCCCAGTGTCCCCATCGAGACGCCCAGCAGAAACTGGTTGACCTTTGTTACACCCAACATGCCGAAAAAGCCTGCCAGCCCACCTAAAAAGGGCGTGCTCGTGTAGAAAAACGTATAGTAATCTGTGCTTGTGAGTGGATGTTCAATTTCTATATTGGGGATTCCGCTGACACCTCTGTAAACCGCGAATAAGTACAAGCTGATCAGCAGGAAGATGAGCAGGGCAGAATGCCCCGAAAGAGAAAAAATGACCCACCAGTTGAATCCCGCCTGCCGCAGAGCCAAAATCAGAATATAGCCAACGCATACAATAAACCAGACTGTACTGGCAAGATGAACCGATTTTAAGGTCCTATGCTCGGACATATGTTTGTCCTCTGAGTATAACAGCCACCTTCACGAGCTGTGCAATTGACAGTATCGGAGGCCCATCAGTATCTTCGACCATAAATACTGGCGCTAGTGCCTGTAGGACCTGACTCGAGCATATAAGCTCCAGAAAAAGCTCGTGCGATCGGTCGTAGTACCTCTTCCAGCTTCAAGGCTACCGCTGCAAAAATAGTCGGCGGGACATAGATTATATCTCCTTCTTCCAGCAGTACGTCCTTACTGGTGTCACCGTGGACAATCATACGCTTATAATTTACAGCGAAGATTTTAGGTTTTACATTCTTATCTACCGACGGCCTTATAACCTGAGTTCGTTGTTCCCACGCCATAGGATTAGGCTGTGCCCATGCCAGAGACGAAAGCACAGAATCGCGGCCGGTATAGACCTTCGGACCGGGACGGTTAACCTGTCCAAGTACGTAGAACACTTTGCTTGCATACACGATGATGCGTACATCGATGGGTTGGTCTCCTACCAGGGTGTACAGCTCGATTGCCTTTTTTTCCAACATAGCTGCGACTTCCTTAGGAGTTTTGCCTGCGACCTCAAACTCCCCCAGACCTTCAAAACTGACTTTGCCGTCCGGCCGAATCCGTTGATTCTGCATGTTAAGTTCTGGTACTTTGGAGCACCTTATTTCGATTTCGTCAGGTGGTTGTAAAATATAGTTCTCAGCCGTTACGTTTACCTCATAAGGCTTGAGAAATGCCTGTATGTCTTTAGGATTGGCTGAGTAGCAACCAGCTAGTCCTGTCACTACAAGTAGCAAAATTGGGGCTTTAACTATATGTATGTACCTTGATATCATTTTCTTTTCTCCATGAATTTGTTATATATTTAGCTCGTTTTTGCCCTTAAACGGAGTAGTTTATAGCCACACTCCAACCGCTGACAAAACATATTAATGGAGATCGTGTTTAACGTCAAGTTTCTTAATAAATTTTTTCAAACTTGCAAGAAATTTACAAAACGGTCTTGACGCACAAAATCTGGTCTAATAGTGTTATGAGTGTCATTATTAGTATGGGAAGCATTAAGAAATGAGAGTTTTTCAGTTTATCTTTGAATTCCTTAAGTATCCGAGACAGATAGGAACATTTACCCAAAGCTCAAAGCCTCTCGCCAAAAAAATGGCTGAGCAAATTCATGGTAGCACCAAAATTGTCGAGTTTGGCGCAGGAACAGGTTCAGTCACAAAAGAGATATTGAAGTATATGCCTAAAAACGGGCGATTGACGTGTTTTGAGATCAATCCAAAGCTCTGTAAACATCTGGAGGAAATAAATGACTCGAGATTGGTTGTAATTAATGACGATGCCAAGAACTGCGAACAATATATCGATGATCTTGAGTGTATTGTGTCGGGCTTGCCACTCGCATTATTTGAAAAGCCGATGAAAGAGGAGATTCTTGCTATTTCGCGGAAGTCTCAAAGGTATATTCAACTGCAATATACGCCCTTATTAAGTAAGAAGATGAAGCGTTACTTTCCAAGTGTAAAGATGAAATTTGTTCCCCGAAATTTCCCTCCTGCGTTCATCTACGTATGCCAGAATAACAATAAGTGAGTGTCTTCAGTTGTTACTTTCGTTTGCTCATCTTCGGATCGAATCTGCTGACTAATCCTGCCGGAGCATAATACTGTCCGGACCCGAACAGAAGTTTTCCTACTTACGTTCAGCCTATTTTAGGCAGATAATATTTGCCCGAGCGGGCTGAAAATGGTTTGATAATCAATAAGTGTTTGCTATGAAGCATTTGGCAATTGCACAGCAGCGAGGATATACTAGCACGATACTTGTTGGAAAGTGCTATGATATTGTGAGGATATGGTTATGGCTAAAATAACTGTGCCAGACAAGGTCAGGAAAAGGGATGGTTCGGTTGTAAGGTTCAAAAAAACGAAAATTCAGAATGCGGTTAGCAAGGCAGCATTCGAAGTTTTAGGTAAGAAAGAGCGAGCAACAACTATATCCCAGCATGTTACAGATGTTGTAGTTGAACGGATATCACAAAAGCACAGGGGTCGAATTCCAAGCATCGAGGATATCCAAGATACTGTTGAGAATGTGTTGATGAGTGAAGGCTACAACCACATAGCGAAGAGTTACATTCTTTACAGGGAAGATAGAAGTCAGGTGCGTTTTGCTAAATCTGCATTGGGTCTCACAGATGACCTCAAGTTGCCTGTTAACACGATGGAGGTTTTGAAGAGAAGATATCTTTTGAAGGACGCAGATCGCAACGTCGTTGAAACTCCGAGTGAGATGTTTCGGCGGGTTGCCCACCATGTCTCCAAGGCGGAGGAGAATTTTAAGTCTGCTCGCTATAGACAGGATATCGAAGAGAAGTTTTACATCATGATGCGAAATCTGGAGTTTTTGCCGAACTCGCCAACTTTAATGAATGCAAGCACCAAGCTGGGCCAGCTTTCAGCGTGCTTTGTTATACCGGTGGAGGATTCTATAGAAGGTATCTTTACGGCACTTAGTCACATGGCCAAAATACATCAGACTGGCGGCGGGACTGGGTTTAGCTTTTCTAATTTGAGGCCCAAGTCAGATATTGTAAGTTCCACCAAAGGCCAAGCATCCGGCCCAGTGTCATTTATGAGCATATTTGACAAGGCTACTGGTGTAATTGTTCAGGGCGGAAGAAGAAGAGGAGCCAATATGGGCATTTTGCGGTGTGACCACCCGGACATTGTGGATTTTATAGAAGCGAAAGCTGAGCCAGGCAGATTCACCAACTTCAACCTGTCGGTCGGTGTAACGGACAAATTCATGCGGGCCGTTAAAGATAGTCGAGACTTTAGTCTGGTTAATCCCCGTGATGCAAAGCCGACTAAAAAGCTTAACGCCAGGGCCTTATTTGACTTGATAATAAACGCCGCATGGCGTACGGGAGAACCAGGACTTGTATTTTTGGATGAAGTAAATAAACGCAACCCTACACCTACTTTGGGCAAGATTGAGGCTACGAATCCATGTGGAGAGCTACCGCTACTTCCCTATGAAAGTTGTAACCTGGGTTCAATTAATCTTGCCAAAATGGTGAAAACGGATTCTCGTCTGAAAGGTTTAAGCACAAGTAGTCGGGTCGATTGGCAAAATCTTAAGAGAACGATTCACTCGGCCATAAGATTTCTGGATGATGTGATTGAGGTGAATAGCTATCCTTTGGAGCAAATACAAACGGTTACGTTAGCCAATCGAAAGATTGGATTGGGTATAATGGGTTTTGCAGATATGCTCATCCAGCTTGGAATCCCGTATGATTCTGCTGAAGCCTGTGGTTTTGCTGGTAAACTCATGCGATTCATACACAAAGAATCAATCGCTGAATCAGTGGCTCTTGCAAAGGAAAGAGGGGTTTTTCCAAATTTCTCCAAGTCCATCTATGCGAAGGACAATTTGAGGCTGCGCAACGCCACTGTTAATACAATAGCGCCGACAGGCACAATAAGTATCATTGCCGGCTGTTCGAGTGGCATAGAGCCTTTGTTCGCAATATGTTTTATGCGAAACGTCTTATCGGGTGCGAAGTTATTTGAGGTCAATTCATTGTTTGAAGCAGTCGTCAGAGACGCGCACATCCGCGACAAGCAGATACTCGCTCAAATCGCCAGGCAGGGTTCGATACAAGGCATAAAGGCGATTCCCCAAAACATCAGGAAGGTCTTTGTAACTGCGTTTGACATCAAGCCTGTCGCTCATCTAAAGATCCAGGCTGCGTTCCAGAAATACACGGACAACGCTGTATCCAAGACAGTTAATCTACCGAGCGATGCAAGTGTCGAAGATGTCAGAGACATATACCTGATGGCCCACAAGTTGAAGTGTAAAGGGATTACTGTCTACCGGTATGGCTCTAGAGCTGAACAGGTCTTGTCTCTCGGGCCAGGAGAAGCTCAAGCCGAAGGTGTAACCGAATTTATTGCGGCAGGTGCCGAGTACTCAGGTGGTTGTGTTGCCAGCAGGTGTGCATTCTGAACACAACACCGGACTGCCCTATTGAGGTAGGCAATTAGCTTCTAAAGAGGCAGATTGTTAAGACATCAGTGCGGTCGAGTCTCGGTTACCTGTAATTGGAGAATCTCACGGGTTTTGTTGGTAACTTTGGCTTGCTCACTTATCCGGACCGGACAGATCCAGATTATTTTATCACCATTTGTGACAACGAAAAGCTTATCTCGCACCTGCTGCGGAACTTTCGCTGCGGTCAGGAATTTGCCTAACTTCTTCTGTGCTTTTAAGCCCAAGGGCCAGAATCTGTCTCCAGCTTGGCGAAAACGTGCAATTAGAGGCTGATTAATCTTATCGAGGTCAAACCATTCGGTGTAGCTGTTTTTTCTCGCCTTAAAATCTTCGAGTTCACTTGAACTATCTCTAAGAATAGTTGTTTCTATTGAATATGAGCAAAACTCCGTTAGACCAGGTATTTTCAGTATGACATCCCCCGCAGTCTTTTTCTGAGACTGGAGGCGCTTGGCCGCCTGAGTAAAGATCAGTTTATTCTGCTCTCGCCAAACTGTGACTTTGCCTGGCATTATAATTTTACTTGTCTGGCAGTCCTTTTCTGTTATCTGTAGTGTCCTTTCGTAGTGACTTTGTGTTATATTTCTTTCGCCGCATCCGGCAGTGGTCAGACCACGCCTGACAAGCTCAATCTGTATTAGTTTCGGCTCAGACAGCAGGCCCTTCAAATTTAGTGACACCTCGCCGGGGCGAAAATCAGCGAGCCTTTGCCAGGCCCGCTCAGAATATTCATAAAGCATGTTATAAAGTCTATACGATAATGCAGCTAATTTAGAAAGTTGTTCAACGAGGGTTTTCTGGCAGTCTTGCTGTAAAATCGGCAGCAGCCGATGTCGGATAAAGTTCCGGCGATACTTCTCATCGATGTTTGTTCGGTCGTGGCGCCATTTTAGACCGAGACTCTGTAAATAACGCGTAATCTCATCCCGTGTAACACACAGCAGCGGTCTAATAAATTTAGCTTTGGTCTGAAAGCTTCGCACCGGCCAGATGCCGCCGAGTCCGCGATATCCTGTCCCACGAAGTAGTCGCTGCAGCACAGTCTCTGCGTTATCATTTTTTTGGTGTCCTGTGGCAATTAGATTGCAATTATTGCCGCTGGCAATCTCGAGCAGACTCTCTATCCGCAACTGCCGAGCTGCGGTCTCAATAGAGAGCCTATTTTTATTGGCAAATGCACGTACATCCACACGTTTTGTCGTTATGGGGATATTTAATTCTGCTGTTTGTTGAATAACAAAGTTTTCATCCAGGTCAGCTTCACTACCCCGGAGTTGATGGTTTATGTGGGCACAGAATAGTCCAGCGTCTAAGCGATTCTGATCTATTAAGGCCCGCAATACATACAGCAGCGCGATTGAGTCTGCCCCTCCGGAAACCGCCAGCAGAATCCTCTCTCCTGAATCGATCAATTTGTTGGTTTTAATAAAGTCGGCTACCTTTTTTTCAAATCCTGATAGCATTTTTCTCTATTGCCGCGAGCAATTAACATCAACAAAAAACGGGCCTGATGTTATGCCAGGCCCGCGATTGCATATCAAGACATCATCTTATTCGTTTCAACACTAATAGGTTCCTTCGTCGGTCTTCGTTAATTGTCGGACTCGTTTTTCTGCGAATTCCCGCCACTGCTCGTGTTGACTTTCTTTCTGGATGGCCTCCTTGTACAGTTCTAGTGCTTCGTTTTTACGGTGCAGCCGTTTATCCAGAAGGTACGCTGTGCGAAACCGTGCAGGATGTATTGTTGCCGGGTCCCATTGATAAGCTCGCTGGAAGTATAACAGCGCTATTGTGTAGTCGTTGAAGTACTCGTAGATGCTCCCGGCTCTGTAGGCTGCGTCATCGATTTTGTCACTGGAAGGATACTCCCTTATTAGTCGGTTATACTTGTCAAGAGCAAGACGTAATAAATCGTCGTCTTTTATCACTACTAACTGTTCAGCTTGTTTCTGAAGTTGAACAGCCTCCAGGTAGAGCGCATCTGCCTCAGGAATAGGGGTCTTTGCGTTAAGATTAGGACTGGCTGCTTCAGCCTCGATAATATATTTGTACTGTGGCATTCGGTTCAATGCTGCGAGCTCCTTCTTTGCCCAGTCCATCTTCATGCTGTTGCCGGTTGCGGTGTAGTGTTCGACAAGAGCTTCGAGACCATGACGATACTCCCGCCGGTTGACCGCCACCTGCTCGATGATGTCAGTCTCAGTTGTATCGGTAACATTCACTGTATCGATAGGGCTAAACGATGTGTTGGGACGATCGGGCATAAGCTGGCCTCTTCCTGTGTCGTTCGTCTGACAGCCAGCCAGTATGTTCAACATAATTGCAAGCATTGCTATCAAAACTATCCTTGTCATAATAGCCTCCTTTCAACCCTGAGCTCTATTTTCCATTAGATTCAAAAATTCGTATAATTGGGTACCAGCAAGCTGAATATTCTTATTTATTTGACTAAGAATTTCGCAAGCCACAAATCAAAGTAAAACTAATTTGCGCCTGGACGTCAAGCGCAAACAAGCGAAAATTATTTGGCTGTACTGCCTCCTAAGTTTTTTGAAGATTGTATTGTGCTTGGGTGGAAGCTGACCACCATATTTTACACAGACAGGCATTTTTCCTGAACATAGTGGCTGACAAAAAATATAATAATTGTTGCGAAAATGTGCTTCGGATTCGTTCGTAAGGCCAAAACTTATACTTTGACTCTTTACATAAGGAGACGTGAGATGAACACAAGGGTATTTGCCGCTTTCATGGTGATGCTCGTCCTTGCTATAGCCCTGGTTAATGGGAAATGCAGTGTTACAGGGTGATACAGCAGTTTGTGGGGCATCTGTGCCTGCGTGTCAAGTCAGGTGCTGTCCGGCGTCTAAGGTTGCAAGCGATTGTCCAGCGGATTGTGTTAAGTCCTGCTGCGAAGCGAAGAAACAGGTACAAACCTGCCCTGCAATGAAGAGCCAGACGGCCTGCCCGTCAAAATGTCCGAAAACATCTATCGAAGAGCCCGCCAAGGCCTGTCCAGGAGAGGGTCAGACTACATGCTCCCAGGCCAAGTGAGATAGGATGATACAGGCTACTGTTTGCCAAGAAATATCAGTATACCCTCGGGTTTTACTCGAGGTTTTTTTATGTTATGGGCCAGAATTAGCGGTGGCGAATTTGGATAGTCTGCCTTGCAGTTGGAAGCAACCCTGATATATTATCAATGGTCGCATTTTGTACTGTGTCGCTGAAATGTAGGCTGTCAGCGTCTAAAATTTTTAACAAGACGTGAAAGGAAGATACAATGCAATATTCTATTGCCAATCCGGAAGAAATATCTGCTGTTCTTGGGCCGGTCGTCGTAATCATTGTCGGCGTATTTCTATTGGTAGTTTCCCTGGCGATACTTATTATTACGGCAGTCGTATACTGCAAAATATTTCACAAAGCGGGGTACAACTGGGCACTGGGTTTACTTGCGCTGGTACCAGTAGCCTGCATAATAATGCCATTTATTCTCGCCTTTGGCCATTGGCCGGTTCTGAAAGAGCTCGAAGAGCTCCGGCGACGGCAGTAAACAGATTCGTGTAGATGTTTATCGCATGACTTGAGGTAAATTGGAGCAAGCCACGGCCTTGGCGGCTTTTAGTAGCGATATGACCAAACGCTGGACAGCAGAACAGGTCTTCCAAGTTGTCAGGGCGTTTCAGCCGGCCTGTGTGGTCGCGGCTGCGGTTGAGCTGGACGTTTTTAGCGCCTTGCAGAATCAGCCGATGTCCTCGCAGGATTTATCCGGAAAACTGCGCACCGACCCTCGTGCGACAGGCATACTGCTCGATGCGCTCACTGCTCTTGACTTTCTCTCAAAAGAAAACAATACATATTCTGTCCCGCCCGATTTAGCTGAACTCCTGACCATAGCAAGTCCCAGAAGTATTGTGTCGGCTATACGTCATCAAGCTAATTGTCTTCGCAGATGGTCCCGGTTGGCTCACGTTATTAAAACCGGTATGCCTGCTGAGCGTATGCCCAGCATCCTTGGTGAAGATGCTGACGAGATTAGTTATATACAAGCGATGGAGAACTTCTCTGCGCCGATAGCAAATGAAATAACAAGGCATCTGCAGCCATTGGCGTTTAATCACCTGCTTGATATAGGCGGCGCATCCGGCACATGGACAATTGCGTTTCTCCATGCGGTTCCGTCGGCAAGAGCAACTATATTTGATCTTCCGGAGGTTATATCTATAGCCAGAAAGCAGATTGCTGAAGCCCAGCTAAGCGATCGAGTCGAATTTGCGGCAGGGGACTATACGCAAGATGTTTTGCCTACCGGTGCCGATTTTGCCTGGCTAAGTGCGGTTGCTCATCAGAATTCCCGCCGGCAGAACCGTCAGCTTTTTGCAAAGATACACACCGCGCTTACCGCCGATGGCCTGCTGGTTATTCGCGATGTGGTTATGGAACCTTCTCGGACTGCTCCGGTTGGAGGGGCATTGTTTGCCGTCAATATGCTGGTTGGAACCGAAGCAGGGGGGACCTTTACTTTCGAGGAATTTAAGGAGGACCTATCCCAAACTGGCTTTATGAACATCGAGCTTGTTCATCGTGACCAGGGCATGAACTCGCTCATTCGCGCACGCAAGCCCTGATAGCTCCACGCATTACGATATACACATCACGCTATACACTTCACGCATCACGCATTTGTCATGGTGAGCACAGCCGAACCATCTGGCCACGACTGATATTCCCCCCAATTCTCAATCACAAACTACCTTTTCCCATACTTTCCCAAATACTTTTCGCTAAATACGAACTACAAACAATGAACTTTGTAATAATCAGTAATCAGTAATCATTATGCCTTGTAGGAAAGATGTCATTTCGACCGGAGCGAGCGTAGCAAACGGAGTGGAGAAATCTGCTAAAGGCTAAATCAAATTTCACTTCAATGTTTTCTCCAGTGCATCCGCAATTTGCCATGCCACGAAGTATCCGTTCTCAATCCGCTGCTTCGGCGTCATCCCCCGTTTGAGCATTTTGTATCCCTCAATCCCGTCGTAGAAATGCGCATTCTTCGATTTGTATAAGTCATCAAACGTTGATACATCCTTCGCGTATTCTTTAGCCTTTTCTATATGCTCACTGGCCGAATGACCAAGCAGTTTTCCTTGCCCCGTCTCTATCAAAACCTCCCCACAGAATAAATGAAGATTCGCCAATTGTAGCCGATACCCCGACCGTTCGGCGATCTGGTGTGCCTCTTTTAGCGTTTCTTCGATTTGTCTTAGCTTCCCTGCATCCCGCCCTTTGGCTGGCGTCTTCACCCACTCTAACCTCGCGCAGCCCAGGATGATATCCGCCTCCGATTCCACCATGTTCACCGACCGGCATCGCCTTAGCGCCTCCGTCAAGCACCGCTCCGCTGACCCTAATTCATTGCCCGTTTTAATGACAAGCCTCTCTTTTAGCTCCTGAAAATATTCATCATAGAAACGAATCTCCAATTCCTTCTTAATGCGAGACCCAACCCGAATCACCTGAACCAGCACCTCACCTAACATCCAGTACGCCCGAACGAAATCTCTCGGCGTTGGCACATCAGTTTTGGCATCTTCTTCTGCAAATTTTAGCGCCTTCTCAGCCTCCTCCACCGCCTCAAGGCTCAGTTCTCTCTCCTTTTGCCTACCTACCGCTGCTACCAGTCGCCCTTGGAGCAGTGCCGAAAGTGAACGGTAGGCAGAGTCCAAGCTTAGGCCCTGATAATCGTCCGTGCTCTTACAGTATTCTGTCGATTTTGCAAACTCATCTTTGGCCTCGGCCCGTCCCTGGTATGCCAGCACTCGCCCTAATTCCTCATGGCCGGCGGCCTCACAAAACTCATCTTTGATTTCCTGACAAATCACGACTCTTTTTCTTAAATGAACACCAGCCGCAGAGAGCTTTCCAATCTGAACCTGTGCCATGTGGGCCGCATTTCCCAGACTGATGGCAACACTTTTCTTGTTGTGCTTTTCGTCGCCTGGAAATATCGATCTCAAGTAAAGCGGAACGGCCTTATCAGGCTCGCCCGAAAGCGAATACGAATTGGCCAACGCGTTCAAGGTCCAGGTCTGCGCTGACTCACTCTTTAACCTCGGTGGCTTATCCTCTCCATCGGGAAATAGCCCCCTCAGCAGTTCAACTGCCAAGTCGTACGCAGCCAGTTGGTAGTATAGTGGCTCAGGAATGAGTCTCTTAGCCAGCAGGTCTAAAGCCTCATCAAGTTTTCCCGCACCTACTAAGTGGTGATAGAGCTCAATCACGGGATTCAGGTCTTCGAGTTTTACAACCTTTTCTACTTTGGGTATGGCCTGGAAATATTCTACCGCCCGCTCATGAACCTTATCCTTAGTTGTTAAACTGTCGTATAGAAATGACCGCATAATGGGATGAAAATCGAATCGCTTTTCTCTTTCATCGTAAAAGATAAATCCCAATTGCTGCAATCCAAGCAGGACTCGCCAGATCTTGTCTTCATTCATTCTCGGAAAGAGCGCCCTGGCCGTATCGAAATCGAAGCTGCTGCGAAAGACAGATACCGCCGTTGCGACCTTCTTTTCATCTTCTGTTAACAACTCAAAACTCTTGTTAAGAATCTTCTGCGGCTCCTTTTCATCAATCAAATTCAATTCGAATGCATCTTTGATATCCTTTTTTCGTTTGCGCTTGATTGCGCTACTTAGTTGCTTCAGCATCAATGGATGGAAATCATAAATTTCGCCTGCCTGCTCCATCTGGGCCCACGTTCCTTCGATGCCCTCACTTCGCAGAAACCGAACGGCATCGCCCCGCGAAAGACCTTTTAATTGTCCATGTTGCACGCCCGAAATCTCTTCCAGTGGTGTCGGAAACAGCCTTGTCGTTATTAATGTTTTCGTCTTGGCGCTTGCAAGGGCCTGCAGGAACTTGCCTGCATGAGGATGCACGCACTCCCGCTGACGTTTATCCCAGTCTTCTTCTCCGGCTTTCTGCCGGGATAATCCCTTCTCCTGTATATACATCGCCTTCATGCTCGCATATCCCCGCAGCGCCCGCTCGAACCCATCTAAAATAAGCAGGAATCTACTGTTGTGCAGAATCGAATTGAGCGTTGCTATCTCTCCACTTGCCAACGCGCCGCGTTCGACCTTCATTTCTTTGGAAGTCACGTAGTGGTAGAGATGTTTTATGAACGTCTCAAAACGATCTTCATAAAACGACCACCAAAATACCCCATCTAATTCGGCCTTCCTTTCAAGCACCTCCTCGTGAAGCCACACCCAGCTAAGTGCGGTCTTACCCATTCCCCCGATTGCCTCTAATACCAGTAGTGGCTCTTTGGCATTATACAGCCAGTTGCACAGCATCGCCTGCTCCGCGTCTCTACCTGTAAAATTTGGCGGCAATGCGTATGAATGCGCTATATAAGGCGTCGGCGCAACCGGTATCAACTTCGCGCCCGAAGCCAATTGTTCCTTCTGCTTCGCTGTTCCCTGCTTTTCTATGAGCAGTTTTCCGAGTGACGCAGAGAGTTTGCTCTCAAAGTCTGACACTGTTGTGAAAAACGAGAGGACACTCTTTTCTTTAACTTTACCAAGAAATGCGTCCAGCTTCTCTTTCTTGTTGAACTCGAAAAATTTGGGCTTCCACGAAAAATCTTGATCCACAATAGAACAAAGGCAGTCTTTACCCTCCTTCCTCGCAAGCTCATATTCGGCTTGAGTAATGGATTTCTGCTTCCGTTTCGGAATAAAACCGTACCTGTGTGCGTAAATCCCAACAAAAATGTCGCATTCCCTCACTTCTTTCTCACATACTTTGGTTGGCTCATCCGGCTGGCTCATGAAAAACTCCATCGCTAGGGGCACACACTTGTACCGATTTACAACCGTGATGGCTGATTGCCGGTAGTCCTTGAGATCGATGTACGTGGATGAAATGAATACCTTTAGAGGTTGCTGTTTTCCATTGCTCATTGCAGTCACTCCGCTTCTGGGCCGTCCGCTGGATATTACGTATATCTCACTGCTTCATCTGCTGGAACAATCTCCTCGTCCCACAGATGGAAGTCTCAATACGTACTCATATTATCCGTTTTCCAGGGAGTTAGCAACAAAAAATGTTACACGCCATTACTCTGCGAATCAGCGTAGATAGGCGTGTGTTATCCACACGATACGCAACAATCAATACGCACTTAAAGAAGAGTTTTTTCGAGGTCCCTCACTTTTGGTGGTTTTTTACCCTTACCGGCGACAACTGCGTGTCCTTCTTCTCGAAGCCTTTTAGCCTGAGCATTAATGCCGCCGGGGAACTTT
>CAZFLY010000067.1:0-13155 GCA_964519995.1 uncultured Pirellulales bacterium
TGTCCCAATCTGTCCTGCCAGTCTGATTTCCTGTATCAGTTCCTACAGAAACACCATCTAAGAAGAGTTCTCCTGATGGTGATGAATCCGCGTTCGTTACTACAAAAGCCACATGATGCCAATTGGTTGTATCTGAGAAAGAAGTTTCTATCCTTATAACGCCTGGTGCTGCTCCATATTCGTTGGTTCCGTAAAAGCATCCTAATACATTATCTATATAAGGTGCACCAATATTTATATGTGCTTCATGAGTATTACTTGCTGAACCACCCCATCCGTTTTCAGTTGCCTTTCCTTCCCATACTAAATGATGTATACCTATTGTTGTATCCGCCTTAAACCAACATGCCCATGTAAAATCTGTACTAGTTTTTGATTCGTTACTTGTTGTTTGAACATAATCATTATACCCATCGAGCCCCAAAGCACCGTTCAGGATCCCGTCGATCCATTCATTGCCGGCCATATTGGTCAAAGTACCGTCATTGCCTGACCCGCTGCTGTCTGCTGCGGTTAGGCCAGAAGTCTCATCCAGCTTCCACCATCCAACAAGACCGTATGAATACCAATTAGTACGGAGATATACTGAGGCAGTGAAGGTTCTGTCCTGGCCGAGTACGGCCGAGTTGGTGAGAATCGTTTCTATATCCACAAGGCGGATGGAATTTACATCTGTTGTCGGATTTACGAAATCATTGCTATCATAGCAGGTAAACTTCAATCGGCTGACCGGCCCGGCAAGGTCCGAAAGACCGCCCACAACGCCAAATTGAACGTAGCTGCCTACAATTTCATACCTGAGATTGTTGCCGTCGTTATCCAGAAACTGGATATATCCGTTGGTTTCGTTCGAGTCGCTTACGGCGGTTATTCTGACGGCCTTTGAGACGTTTCGGTTCAGATGGTCTATCAGGACTCTGCCGTTCTGCAGCACTTCAGCATTGCCCTGTTTTGAGTCCCAACTGTTACGAATGCTCGCAAATATTGGCAGTATGGCTGCGAAGATGACCACCATAATGGAAATAGCTACAACCATTTCCACAACAGTTACAGCCGAGCGAGACTGTACTTTACTTACTGTCAACTGCATTATCGCCACCGCGCAATGTTATTACGTTACTAAGCGTAATTTCGGCATAAAAACAGCTACCCGTTACGCAAGTTTCTGGATTATCGGCTGGTGAAAACAAGAATAGAAAGACGGCAATAAATCGGACAATTTGACGGTCTTAGTTAGTTTTTATCAGGCACTTGCACTTAGCGCGCAAGAAAAATCTCCGCACTATCACGAGCGTCCTATAAGCGCAACGTCTTCTTGCAACACCTACTTGCAGGCACAATGGCTAGCACAATGCCGCGCCGAGCAATGCTGTCTGCTTCAAGAGGCTACAAATAGCAGATTATCTGCGGATACTAGCGGCGGATGTCAGCTTCAACCACCACCTAAGGATACAGTCAAAGTCGATATGGATCCCACCGCCGTAATCTAATTGTTTGGTCTTCATCTTGCCGAAGAACTGCACACAGAACTATATCAACCTTGCTCTTTGAATTCTATCCCCCAGTTCAAAATCCCCAAAAGTGTGCACAAATTTGGATGAGGATACCATCTTCTCAAGCCACAATGGTAAGCACCACCGCTACAAACTTTTCGGCACAAGACAAGGCAACAGTTACATAAATTGCCAGTTGTTGGTCTTTTAAGCCAAAGGCAAACAAACAAAATAATTCAGATTTGCGACATCTGCGACACGATGTTGGCCACTTCATCGCAAGCGAAGAAAAACAATGTCCCAAGAGAAGAGGCCCTATAACTATAGATATGAGCAGTGTTGGATGGAGACAAATCAGAGCCTTCTGTCAATATAAGTCTTACGGCCCCGGCCATCTTCTCGCAAGGCACGTGGTAAGGGCAACTTCTATCTCATCGCCTGCGAGGCTTTTATCGCCGTTCAGATCGTAGCCAACCGAAACACTTATCTGCTTCAGTGGATCATTGGTGTCATCGGTCACATTGCATAGGTACGAGCCGCCGAGGTCTGTATTGCTTTCGTTAAATGAGATACCCCCATTCTCATTTGTGTAGTCGTAGATCGAGCGAGCTTTTATCTCATCGAGCTTGGCTTGTGCGAATATAAGACTGCATGATCTATGCTCAATAATCCTTGTTGTAAGTTGAGCACTTGTTAATGCTTTTAAGATTGGAACTATCGCTGTAAGTAACAGGGCCGATGCTACAACAACTTCAGTAATAGTAACACCAGCCATCCGTTTTTTTGCATCTAATTTGTGAGCTTTTGTTGACACTTGAAATGTGCAAAAAAAATTGAATTAGACTCAATTTTCAACTAATTTCACAGTGCCGGTCGCTGTGACTACGGTTATTGTAAACGTTTTTTCTTCAGCTGAAACACTCAACTGTGTGTTACTTCCATCCTTAAGATTACCAAGAGGGCCAAACTCGAACTGGCTCCCGCCGGTGCAACTAATCACTGAATCAATAGTGTGGGAGTCTATTACGCTTGAATCACTAAGGTCCACTATTTGGTAGCCAGTAAACGGTGATGAACCTATCATGTTCAGTGCAAAACCGTCGGTATTAGTGACAGCATCGGTGATAGCAAGCGTGCGTGCCAGGCGAAGGTCGGTGGCGATTTTTCTCGCAACCGTATCAGCCTGCTGCCGGTGTAGCGCACCGAACTGCAGCCTTGGAACCGCAACAAACGCCAGAGCAGCTAATATCAATACAATCACAACCAGCTCAACCAAGCTATAGCCTCGTCGGGTCTCCATAACACAAATCCACGTAAATTAATAAGGATGGCTGCGACCGTACCCAGCCACCCTTATCGATTGCCAATTATGCAAATTTAATACAGCTTCTAACTAACCTTCAGATCTCGTTAGTGGCTGTGTCCAGCGACTCGATTGGTAGTCGTGCTATAGACATAAGGCCAATCTGTTGCACCAAATGGGCACGTGGGTAGACCATCAGGAAAATAATTTGCATTAGGGTCGCTTGTCAAATCTGATAGCGAATCCGGCCAAGACCCTTTGTTTGCATAGTACAATTCGATCTGGGAGTTTAACAGGTCGACATTGGTTTTGCAGGCATTTGCCTTGGCACTTGCCGCACCTCCGATAATTCTGGGAACTGCAATCGCGGCCAGCGCTCCCAGAATTAGAACCACGACAAGCAACTCGACCAGCGTAAAACCTTTTCTGCGGCGCATGCTTTTAACCTTTCCAAAAATACCAGATTGAAGTCAACTATTAACTTTCATATCGACATAAAATATAGGCCACTTTACGGAGCTAACAGATAATATTTCACCAACGGTCTGCAGCCAATAAAATAAATTACCCCCAAAAGCTGCAATATTCGATCAACATCTGATGGTTATATCGACCAAATGTGTGAGGCATTTTACTAAAAGGCCATAATCTGCCTGACCAACACAAAATATTCTACAGATATCCAATATCTAATGGCAGATGCATTATTATCGGAATCAACCGGCCCGTGCCCATAACCACCCTATCTATATAAATACTAACACAGAAACAATCGCAGTCAAAATACAAGATAAACACCGCCGTAAACAGCAATCACCGACAGTCAACATCGGTGATGAACTTCTGCTCGCCCCATAAGAGGTTTTCTTTTTATTGTATGATGATATGTCATCAGATTAAGTCATATAACGCATATAATCGAACATCGGCAAATAAACGCCCATCAAAATCAAGCCGACGATAGCTCCCATAATCAGGGTCATGGCAGGCTCAAGCTTAACCAGCAAAGAATTTACTGTCCTGTCAATGTCCCTATCGAGAACATCAGCACCTTTATTGAGCATTTCAGGCAGGACTCCAGCCTGTTCGCCTGCCGCTGCTAACTGAATAACCATCGGAGGAAAAATATCATAGGCTTTAAAGGATGCTGCAACGGGATTGCCAGCCCTGAGTGATTGCTGCAGTTCTTTTGCAATTTGCGTCACTCTGTAGTTGTGAGCAACCTGACTTGCCACCTCCAAAGCCTCTATTAAAGGAACTCCCACCGAAGCCAGCATGGCAAACGTACGCGTGAATTGTGAAACCACAACCATACGATTCAATTTAGCAAAAATTGGCATCTTTAGTTTGAAAGTATCCCATTTTGCCTTGACCCGGGGATTCTCTTTCCACCGACGCAGCATCAGTACCGCAGCCACAGCAACTATGAGTAAAGCCCACCACCATTTGCCGACCAGATAACTAAGCACTACAAGCACCTGCGTCGGAGCTGGTAGTGACACATGCATCCGTTCGTACAACTTTGAGAATATAGGAACGATAAAAACCAAAAGACAAATAACAACCACGACGCAGACAATACCAACGACAATGGGATAAAGAAAAGCAGATTTCACCTTCTGCCTTAGCTCAGCCTGCTTCTCCAGATACTCGGCGCTCATTCCCAGCGAAGTCGACAGTTTCCCGCTCGTTTCGCCAGCCTCTATCATACCGAGGAAAAAATCTGAAAATATTCCTGCATGTCTCTCGAATGCTCTTTTAAGATTTGAGCCGGTCTCAACACTTTGTCTTATATCTGCAATGACTCTTTTAAAAGCATAATTCTCCGCCTGCTCCTCCAACGTCTCCAGACAACTCATGACCGATAGTCCGGCGGAATACATACCGGCAAATTTATAGGCAAATGCTACAACTTCTTGTCGCTTTATCCTCTTACGTCTTCCCGCCAGTCCTTTAGCTCGTTGGGCACTTACAAGGGCATATCCGGTCTTACTAAGCTCGTCGCGCAGGACCGCAACACTATCAACATCATAGTAAGTGCCGAAAAACTCTCTTCCGGTCTCGTCTTTAGCTGTATACTCGTAAACCGCCATCAATCTTCACTTACATCAATGACTCGCATCAGCTCGTCTGGTGTTGTTGCTCCATTGAGAACTTCATCAATCGCGCTCACACGAAGAGTTCGCATACCTTCCTTCATCGCCTGTTGTTTGATTGATCCGTCATCACTGCCAGCCACAATCATCCTTCTAATTTCCGGCGATATGGGTAGTATCTCGTAGACGCTTTTGCGCCCATGATAACCTGTGTCATAACAGCCATTACATCCTGCCCCCCGGTAAAGCTTCGTCTTTTTGTTTTTGTAGGGTTGCCCACACAGCGACTTAAGTTCATCTTCGGTTGGCTCATAAGGCTGTTTGCAACCGGGACAGATTGTTCTTAAAAGCCTTTGCGCTACCGTTCCGAGTAATGCCGAACCAACAAGGAATGGAGGTATTCCCAGGTTTATCAAACGTGATATAGCCCCTGCTGCGTCATTAGTATGCAATGTGCTAAACACAAGATGTCCGGTAAGTGCTGCGCTAACAGCAATTTCCGCAGTCTCAAGATCACGTATTTCGCCGATTAGTATGACGTCGGGGTCTTGACGTAATATGCTTCGCAACGCTGAGGCGAATGTCATTCCGGCAACCGGTCTGACCTGCACCTGTGTAATCCCGTCAAGACGGTACTCAACAGGGTCCTCAACGGTGACTATATTCCTCTTGGGAGTATTTACCACTTGCAGAACCGAATATAACGTTGTCGTTTTGCCGCAGCCCGTGGGCCCAGTCAACAATATCATTCCATAGGGATTACTAACGAGCTCTCGAAACTTACGATTATCTTCAGGAGAGGCCACTACTATATCAAGCGACCACCTGTTTACGTTTTTATCAAGGATTCTTATAACAATCTTCTCCCCCCCCACAGCCGGCAGAGATGAAACTCTCAGGTCATATTCTTTATCATCATGTCGGACCATCATGTGTCCATCCTGAGGAACCCTCCGCTCTGAAATGTCCATATCAGACATGATTTTAATGTGCGAGACTACCTCAAGCTGGGCGGATATAGGTAAATCTATTGCATCACGCAGAATGCCATCTATTCTATACCTCACTCTGACATCAGATGCTTGCGGCTCGATATGAATGTCACTGGCGCGTGCGTCGATGCCTCCCCGTATTACCGAAGATACCAGCTTCGTAATAGGATCTTCGGACATCTCCATAGATTGCTGCTTGGCCTCTTGACGTTGGGCAGCCTTTGTGGGGTCATCCTTTAGACGCATCGAGGCTATAGCCTGCTTGGTCACGCTGGCGACATCGAAATGGTAATGAATCGCCTGTCTGATAGCGCTGGGCGTAGCCGCGACTGGAATAACCTTGTACCCGGTCTTCATCTCGATTCGATCACGCACAGAAAGGTTTAGCGGAGAGCTCATAGCAACAAAAAGTTTGTTATCCTGTTTTTTAACCGGGATCACATTATGCTGATTGGCAGTCTCATAGGAGACCAAATGCGCAACCATTGGCTCAACCATTTCAGGGGACAGATTGACAAATTCAATCTTGTTAGTGGCTGCAACGACCTTCGTCAATTGTTCTTCATCGAGGAGTTTTTCTTTCTTAAGTATGCTTATTAAACTTTGTCCAGTCTGTTCCTGCTGGTCAATCGCGGCCCGAAGAGCCTCCTCATCAATGATCCTTTCCTGTCTAAGAAAAGATGTTATCGGATTTTCGTCTTTCATGGCAATACCGTCTCCTTGACAAGAACATTCGAAGTCACTATCGACATAGGCACGACGGTACTTAAAGGCAAAGCCTTGCAGCTTGATTCTTCCGCTGCCAGCCGCAGCTCAATACCGATAATAACATTCTGGCTACGCGGCGTTTTGCCTCCCCATTGTTGGCAATATATGAATGCTTTGACTTACTGACCAAAGTCGATAGGCCAAAATTGAACAGTCAGAATATCAGAACGGCATTACCATAGCTGGCGTGCTTTTGTTGCCAACTTTCCTCGTAGTCGTCATGAGCTTATGTTTACACATCCACGCACTCGCCTCCCAAGACTCGGGACTTATGAACTTGCGTCCTGTAATAATCATTCAATAACTAGACCTCACGGATAACGTGTTCGCTTGACCGGTGAAGCAACTCGGCTTAGAATAACAGGAGAACCTGCCAATTACATTGGTTCCCTTGAGAATCTGCTGAAGAAGAGCACTTCTCGATATGGCAGACCCTCTGTAAAATTATATTATGCAATGCCCATGCATCTGCTAATGTATGTTTTTCAGAAAAACATCAGCTTTAGAATCAAGCTTGAATTCTTCTGAAGCGATATTAAAATGCAGAGTATGGGCAATCTGCACAAGATGTATCTAATTACGGGTGAATTTGTGGATTTTCGAGAAAGAACAGCTAAGCGCTGAATGAATAAGGACTTAGACACACGAAGCATAGAGTCATCGGTGGCTACTGAGATTTATATCTTAGCCTTACCAAAACAAGGTAAGCCACTGCATGAGCAAATATCCCGGATTTTCTCGGACATCCGGGGCACCCTGCACAGAAATAAGGCTTGTATTTTACAGGAGCGTGTTTTCGGCACCCATGCAGCCCTTGAGGTTGCACAAAAAGTCCGGTCGAAAATTTATGCTGACATTGATGATGAAGTAGCCCCGAGCCTTCTGGTATGTGGCGAGGGGATGCTTGGCCAGATTGCTGGTGTACAGGTTCATGCTGTTACTGCCAGCAATAAACCCGAAATTGTCAAATTGAATGGAACACCCTGCGGTAGAATCCTCCGTTTGCCGCGTCGAACGTACCTGACACTATTGAACATATCCTTTCCCAAACTTCCGCACGCTGCTGAACAAGCACAAATGATGTTCGAAAAGGCCGAGGCGACACTGATGCAGTTTGATGCCGATTTTCTTTCTGTTCCCCGCACGTGGATTTGGTTGTGTGATATTCTCTCATGGTATGACGACTTTAATGATGTCAGAAACAAGTTCTTCACTGAGCGAAGACTCATTGGGGAAGGGACACGGCAATCCATGCCGGCCAGTACCGGTATTGGTCTCTGTGCCGCCGATGGGAGTAAATGTGCAATGGATTTGACTGCGGTTTTAGAACCAGTGGATTCGATTCAGTTCCTTCAGGCTGTAGGAAAGCAACAATGCGCGTTAAAATACGGCTCAGCTTTTTCGCGTGCCTCACGCGCAGCTACACCTGCCGGTGAGACGGTTTTTGTCTCCGGGACGGCTTCCATAGACGCCAGCGGCGCAACTACAAATATTAACGATGTGCAGGGCCAAATAGATACAACAATAGAGAACGTTCGCGCTGTGTTCAAAGACATGGGTGTAGCAGACAAAGATGTGCTTCAAGCGGTTGCTTACTGCAAGACAACTGAAGTCGAGAGAGTATTCACTGACTTGAAGGAAACGCTCGGCTGGCCATGCGTGACAATGATTTGCGATATTTGCCGTCCTGACCTGTTGTTCGAGGTCGAGGCTACTGCGATGAAACCAACACAGTCGAGCAGTTAAATCGCTCACATAAAAGTCACTCGCATATCTCTTAGCAAGATTTATCATCAGCTCTGCCATATTTACCGTAATAAGTCAAAAACGTTTTACCGCCACAAAGACAAACAAAAACCCAAAAAAGCCACCCTCAATTTTCTTGCATAATGAATTTTCATATTGTATTGTTAAGCGCTGATAAGACTGTCTGCATAAGATACGTTCTTGCTTACACTGCCGTGGCTTTATCGGCTGGATATTCTGGCGGCGTAGCCAAGAGGCCTAAGGCGACGGTTTGCAAAACCGTTATTCGCCGGTTCGAATCCGGCCGCCGCCTTTCTACATGATCGAAAGTAATTAAGACAGCGATCGGCTACTTACACAATCTTGACGTTGCTCCGGAAAAACTACAGTAAACACACAGGCGAGCCGAAAATAGTATATCCACGATGAGGAAGATATTTTGCGTGATATGAGCAGGCTTGGTAGTGTAGCGAAATATTATACATCAAAAAACAAGGCCATAAGGTGTACTTACATCTTAGAGACACAAATAGCACATTTTATCAGCAGACTGAAGAAATCCGTCTCGAACAGAAGCCTTAAGGCCATTTCACTGCTTTGCTTTTTAATAATATCGAGCGGGTCCGATGTGTCCCACGCCAAATTCCTTAATCAGAAAAATGCCAGGAAACGGCCTCGGATACGCATCGCATCATATGCCACTTCAACAAAAGGCATCGTTTTTTTAGATCCTGAACATCTTGGACAACACGGATACAGACACAACTTGTCGGAGAAAAACGGTATAGTATACACATGCAAGGCCGGCCATATCGATATCAGCCATTTGCGTAAGTTCGCTGATTGGACGGGCTTTCTTGCCGCAAAGACTCTCCAACACATAAGAAAGGGCGACACGATATTCTCATTCAAACTAAGAGAACGTTCCCGATACTTTGTAGAGCTTACATACCCGAAGAATTGGGACGACTTGCCGCTAAAGGACAAAGAACGTATTGCACACGATGTCGCCATCGCGTTGGGACAACACTTCGCCTACGTTTCAGGTGTTTGGCATGAAATCCTTACCTGGTTTGGCTATAGAAGTATTGGACTGTATAAGGAATTCCAATCCGCATTTTCTTGGGAAGATGTCTTTTCAGATCTTCTCGGCACTCAAATCGGGGCCCAAGCGCTTCAAGATGCCGAGCATGAATTCAGTGAAGCGGTAACATTGGCTTTGAGCCAGGAACTGGAAAAACTACATGTCCAACCGAAGTCAGCGGCAATACATATTACTGACAGGGTCAAAGGGCTGTGGTTTTCAGGTGATTTTATATTTGTTCGAACAAAAGGCAGAAATTTTGATATAGGTTTGGATGACGGTTTTGTTACACCTTGGCTCGTTCCTTCTGTTTCCCACTGTGAAGGAGCAGAGCCACAATCCCATCCGATTCCCAATCTTGATGTTCTTTCCAAATATGGATTCTCAATGAAGCTCGAGATTGAACCTAAAGAGTGGGAAAAAGCTAAAATCCTAAAGATTGTCTATGCGGATGAGAAAGCAAAAAGAAATCGACTTGAACCTGCTCTGCATTTTATTCCAATCATGAACTACATCAGGCAGGAGGCCGTCAGCAAGTATAACTTCCTCACTGACCCAAGTTGTTCCATTTCCGAAAAATAGTTACCCACAAAAATAGCATATCTGGAGTAGAAATACCCCAAGACAAACTCCGGGAATCCAAAAGTCTTGCCTATAGACCATGGCCCAAAAAGCATACCAATACCGGGCGATGATAATTGGGCCATACACCGCCGGACAACGGCCTAAGGCCTAAAGCCAACATCTTTTTTTATTTGACGTATTGGCATCGATGTGATAAATTATTTAAGTTGTGGTGGCTCAAAAAATAAGGGGCTTCGGCGAACAAAAAGTTGATTTGACGCATCTTAATACACAAAAAAGCGTAGAGCATCAATGACACAGAAAGATGCTTTAGTGTTTAGTCTTCCGCCTTTGTCTGATAAGAGAGAGCACATAATAATGAAACGCAGGGCTTTTACATTAATTGAACTAACTATTGGTGATGATTGCCATTATCGCAATCCTGATGGCAATTCTCATGCCTGCTCTGCGGTTGGCCAGAGACCAAGGACGTAGAGTCCACTGCGTTAGTAATGTAAGATCTCTGACAATGGCGTGGTATATGTATCAGGACGAAAATGATAACAAGTTGGTCAATGCTAATGTGCCCAGGAGCAGTCAATTCCGCGACCCTCCCGAAGGGTTCTGCTGGGTAGAACCGCCGCAAGATGACGGTGGTAACTACACAGGCGAGAATCCTACCCTTAAGGACGAGTTAAGAGGCATAGAGCGAGGGGCATTGTATTTTTATGTCAAGAATGTCGATGTATATCGCTGCCCGGCTGATGACAGAAAAAGAAACCCAGCTCGAGCTACTTTCCGCAGCTATTCCATTGCTGGTGGAATGAATGGGTAAGAACGCTACGACAACTATACCGGAAGGGCCATCATAAAATACACTGAAATGAGAAATCCAGCCACTAAATATGTTTTCGTGGAGGAAGCCGATCCCCGGCAGTGGAATATGGGTTCCTGGATTTTATATCCTACGGGAGATAGCTGGTGCGACCCGTTGACAATCTGGCACGGTAACCGAAGCTGTCTCGGCTGGGCCGACGGCCGTGCAGAAATGCACAGATGGCTGGATGAACGAACAATCGAAATGGCTCGAATCTACTCTGAAGAGGGAGAGTGGAGTCCAACTCATCCTGGCAATCCGGACCTCAAATTCATGCAGGAAGGCTACGAGTTAAGATCTGCTGCTCCCTAAAATAGTCTAAAATCCTGGCTATAAGAAGCATAAATCTTCCATAATTTAAAACCTTACTAAAGGTTTAAGCAGATGTTCAGCTTTTTTGAGCAGCCCTGGACATTGTTGGGGGTAGCAGTTCTCTTTCTATTTGGGATACTCACATTCCGCAGTGTATGGCCGGAAAAAAAGCGGTGGTGGCAATTGCTCATACCCTTCGCTATCGCTGCTGCTGGTTTCGGCACGGATTTTCTGGTCAAAACAGATTTAGAAAAAATCAAATATGTACTTCAAACAGGGATAAGGGCGGTCGAACAACAAAATGCTGATGCGATTGAAAAGATCATCGCAAATAACTATCACGATTCATATCACGACACAAAAAATGCCCTGATGGCTCACTGTCGAAGCGAACTGAGCCAGCCACAAGTTGAAAAATGCAAAAAGGTTGCCGTGTTGATAAAAATATCAGCACCGGATGCTAAAGTAATCCTCACAGTTCTGCTGAGATTCGATAAGAACAGTCGAATCTATCAGAATTACAAACCATCTATGTTCGTTAAAACAGAACTGAGTCTGCAAAAGCAGTCAGATAATCGCTGGCTCATAAACAGGATTGAAATACTCGAAATTGACAAACAACCTATTAGCTGGCGACAGATCAGATAAGGAAGCTGGAAAAATTAGCTACAGGTCGGCTGTTTTATAGCAGTTTAGAATCACAAATAAATCAATCATTTTTAGATTATTTTTTTAGGTAAATTTTAAAAAAATCGGCATTTTGGCGGAAAATTCGGATGCGATTTTATGGCGAATCGTTGTTTTTAGGCCAAAAATGTGGTTTTCGGGGAGTGCAATTGGACACTTGGTTAGTTGAGAATTTCGACGAAAATCTTCATAATCCCCTAAGTGATAAGTGCTTAAGTGCAAAAGGGGGCAAGTTCAAAAATGGGTATTTTTTTGCACTTTTTGAGCAAAAATGCGCGCGTTTTGAGCAAAAATCTACAGAAATTTAGCACTTTTTAGTCAATTTTGAACATCCTTCAAAATCAGCTCAAAAATGAGGGTCGAAAAGTCAAGAGCAAATCGGCGAATTTTGTAAAAAAATTCGCCGCGTGGCTCGTCGCTCAGGACTCGTTTCTCGTTAATAGTAAATGGTTGTTTCTGTCTTCCGTCTTGTGCCCTGTATCTCGTATCCCGTGAAGTCCGTCAATAAGGCTTTGCCGGATGTGCCAAGTGAAGCGTAGCGCGTGAGTGGTGAATGGTGGCTCGATACTGGAGCGAAGCGGAATTCCGCTTGTGTCGGGCTGGACACTGGATACTCGAATGTCAATCCTGGATACTCGACACTAAATTCAAGAGTTCTAATGCCTAAGATACTTAGGTATTCTTTTTATCTGAGGGATTCTTATCTGAATAAGCCCGGATTTCTGGTAGTGGGTCATTTTGAGTTCTTTGATAAATGAGAGAAAATAAAAAGGGGCTGGTAGGAAAAGTCCTTGTTGCTCTTATTATTAAGCTGGCGTTTTCAAATTTAATACTTCGGTTTGGCGACATGTCCCTCTCAAAGTAATAAATCAACGATTCCGCTGCTCAATAAAAGTAACTTCGACAAACCAATCCGAGCATTATTCCCTGTGGAACCATTTTGGCCCCTGTAGCTTATGGCCAACGTTCACAGCACTAGGAATCGGTGGCTTCGGCATACTGACTCTGGTTTCGCTAGGACGGCATTCCTCACTGCCGCGCGATGCCGATGATCGCACAAGAAGCCGGATCCAGCCGACGGTTTAACAGCGCGGCTGAAGCGAAGCGTTATGCATTGAATTGGCCTCGATTTATCCGCTGGAGTTTACCCCGGCGTTTGTCTGGCGGAACACAAACTTGCCCTGAGCTTGTCGAAGGACTATCAACAAAAAACTCAGAACTAAAAATGGTGTC
>CAZFLY010000068.1:0-12883 GCA_964519995.1 uncultured Pirellulales bacterium
TCGAGGCATTAGCTCACGCTGCGTAACTAACTGTCAAAAGTGCGAAAGCTAACATAATTCAATTAGAAGAAAATGGCAATACGTAAAGCGCGTACGCGCTTTACGTATATTGAATGGTGATAATTAAAGGTGTCCGCCTGCACCCTCAGGTGGCACTTTTTTGGCTGGAGACAAGAGAAAGAATTCGAGCATCGAGGATCCCTTCGAATAGCGCTCAGGGCAGGCAAGAAAAGATTCTGCTTGTTTTTTAGCCGTTTTTGGGTATAATATGTATCAAACTAATGGACTGTTCATAGTTCATAGTTCGTAGTCAAACGTAAATTAGGGGGAGATTATTGATGGCCGCAGAATCACAAATCTTCGCCAATCAACAAAATGAGCAAAAATCCACCAAATGGTGAAGTCAGTACTACAAAATGAGGCAAATTAGAGGGGAAAATTGAAACTATTTATGCAAAACAAAGCCAATTTCAAAAAAGCCCGAATGAACGTAAACTACTATATGCAAAAGGATTATTAAAATGAACCACGCCGTAGGCTTTGGGAAAACAAACCCAATCATAGCCAGCATGAGTGCTTGGAGCCAAACAGGGCTAAGCCTTGTGGTGAGCTTGTCGAATCCGATGGAAATTATCTCCTGAGCTCTTTGATCTTCTGCCACAGTAACTCGCTCAGTTCTTTGATTCCTTCTCCAGTCACCGCTGAGATAGGGCGAATTGTTTGCTGCAGGTTTATCTTTAGTTCCTCAACTGCTTTTCTGTCGGGATCGAGGTCGATTTTGTTGGCGACAACAATCTCTTGTTTAGCAGCCAGAACCTTGCTGTATTGCTCCAGTTCATTACGGATAATGTGGTAGTTATTAAAGGGGTCGGAGCCATCAATGGGTTTAATATCGATGATATGCACGATAATAGCGGTACGCTCGATGTGCCTGAGGAAGTCATGGCCAAGTCCAGCTCCTCTGTGGGCCCCTTCGATCAAACCAGGAATATCAGCCATAACAAACCGACGAAACCCACTAAGCTCGACAATTCCCAATACCGGCTCGAGTGTGGTAAACGGATACTCCGCAATTTTTGGCCTTGCAGCCGAGCAGCGTGAAATCAACGTACTTTTGCCGGCGTTGGGTATTCCCACCAAACCTACATCGGCAATGAGCTTAAGCTCAAGCCTCAGATTCCTTTCCTGGCCTTTTTTACCGGGCTCAGCGTTTCGTGGTGTCTGGTTAGTGGCCGTAGCAAATGCCTTGTTGCCTTTTCCGCCTCTTCCACCGCGACAAACAAGAACTCTCATGCCCACTTCATTGAGGTCTTTTAACAACAAGCTCAGATCTGCATCGTAAATGAGCGTGCCAAGTGGTACACGTATCACCAAGTCCTTGCCATTGGCGCCGTGCCTATTGCCGCCCTGCCCATGATGGCCATCCTCAGCCCGCCAATGATGTTTGCCGGCAAAGTCCAGGAGGGTATCGAGATTTTCCACCGCTTCGAAGTAAACGTGACCGCCTCTACCGCCATCACTACCGTCAGGTCCACCCTTAGGGATGTATTTTTCCCGCCGGAAACTCACGCAACCGTCGCCGCCATCTCCCGCCTTGACCCAGATTTGTGCCTCGTCAACAAACATGTCTCGTGATTCGTGCTTTGTTGTTCGTATCTCGTATATCGATACAAAAAAAGGATGGTTATATACCATCCTTTCTTTCTCAAAATATTTCTACTATCTATTAGACAACGTTGACTTTTCTGCCCTGAAAATGGACTGTGCCATCGGCAGTTGCGAATAAGGTATAGTCCCTTCCCATACCCACGTTCGAACCAGGAAAAAACTTTGTGCCACACTGCCGGATAATAATTGAACCGGCCCTAACCATCTGGCCGCCGAATTGCTTAACACCCCTGTACTTGGGATTGCTGTCTCTGCCGTTTCTTGAAGAACCTTGACCTTTTTTATGCGCCATATTCAATTACCTCTGCTTGCATAATAGATACCGATAATCCAATTGTTGCGACTATTGTAGCGATCTGTGTGGGCTGTGTCCAGAATATTCTTACATTAGATTCTTTAGTTTTTAAAGCACCAATAACGCTGGATTGATACGATAGTTCCTGTATTCTCAGGCGGTTCAAAATACGCCCGGCAGGATTCGAACCTGCGACCTCCGGTTTAGGAAACCGATGCTCTATCCTACTGAGCTACGGGCGCTTAAAAAAAGGCGCAATCCACTATAACAAGCGCACGGGCCTACTGTCAACCGCCTGTGAGGAGCGCACCGTCCCTAAATATTTGGCTGCTTATCGAGAAACCAACTCCGTAACTCAAAGAGGCTAACCGGCTGGTCGCGGAGGCGATTTCTTTGAACTTACTTTCCAGAATAGCTGGTATATAGCACCGATGATTGCCATAAGAATCAGGCCGGAGAACAGTATCATAGACATTAACAACGCCGCAGATTTTTCCACTCCGTAAATACCCAATAGTCCGACTAATGTCGCTTCTCTAACGCCAAGATTAGCCACCGAAATCGGCAGCCTGGCCAGAACATATATGACGGCGCAGAGCAAAATCAGTATTGCTATCGGTGTAACTATGTTCGCCGCCATTGCGGCAAATATATACATAGCTCCGCCAATACCTAATGCAGCTATTAGGGTAATTAAGACCATGATTAAATGGAATCCAGCGCCAGCCGATTGAAAGACGGAGATTTGCGCGAGCACTTCCTGCCCTTTTTGTCGAACTGTTTCTGGAAAAGGTCTTAGTAAAACCTCCAAACCCTTAGTGAACTTACTTGCCGTTCGGCTGTTAACCAACAAGAGAGAAACGAACACTACAACAACAATCAATATTCCACAAATGACCGACACAATCCATTTATTATATGGAAGCAATGACGCGAAATTTGCAATCATGAGCGATGTCAATCCGACTACCATCATTACAACGAACAACGAGAATTGATTGTACACCATACTGCTAAAAACTACGCTGCCTTTACCAGTGTCTCTTTTTAGGATGTACCACTTGATACCCGTACTTAATATCCCAGGTATAACCATGCCATAAAGACATGTCACAGCGCTGGCGCCGAATATCGTGCCGATGTTGACATGGAAACCTTGCTTTTTCAAAATGAGCTGCATCTTGACCGAGCCGACCCAGAAAAACGCAGCCGTAAGTCCCCACACGCCTACCAGGTATTGCCACTTTGTGGTTTGTATCGCCTGCCAAAATTGCTCAAGCTCGATTTGCCTAAACGCCCATGTCAGTAATCCAGTTGTAATCAGAATTCTTATGGCGAGTTTAATTAATTGTTTAGTGCGGATAGTCATAGTCTGCTACGGCCTAATACGCTTTCTCAGCGATAATCAGCACCTTTCTTGAGAAGGCAAGCTGCAGTTTATAGAGTTTCTGGAACAGCTTATTCTCAGGAAACATTGCACTAAGAACGCCAAAAGGTGCCCGGGAAATCAGAGCTGATAACACAAAAGCTATGAATCCACCAACCGGACCACTAAGAAAGCTGCTTGTAACCGGCTCAAAGCCGGCGCTGAATAAAAGCTGTTTGAGCCTGCGCTGGGTGGTCACATAATTGTGGGAAAAATCACAGTTAAAGAAATTGTGCCGAAGGTTGAGGTAGTCCGGCGAACATATAACAAGCCTGCCCTTTGGTCTGAGTATTTCTTTTACCTGCCGGGTTACCTGCAAAGCATCGTGCAGGCTATTCATATGCTCTAATACATTGATCATGACAACAGCATCGAATTGCTTCTCTAATTGTGGCAGTGGTGGTACTATGGCACATATCACACTTGCGCCTTTTCTCTGCAGTGATTCGGCCATTTGGGGATTAGGCTCAATAGCAAAGTACTCGACATTTTTCCTCAGACAAATATCGGCAAAAACACCCCGGCCAGGACCTATCTCAAGTACTATGTCACTGGGACATAGCTTGGCATATCTGAAAATCTTCCGGGAAAAAGCCTTGGCAATCCAGCCACCTATCTTAGTTGGCTTGTCCAGGCGGAAGTGCTCGTAGAAAGTATCGGTGTTATTTTTCTCAGGTGTCATCATGCAATTTCCTTCGCAAGCATTATCTTTACCAAGGCAGCATTCTCGATTTTATACAACGATGCAATTTAACCACAAGGCTTTTTGTCGGCAGATAAGTCAGAACCAATCCTGTAAGATTCTCCAGCGAGGCAGGATATATTTTGACTGCCTTGTAGTAGTACCGTCTGGCTCGGCTGATGTTGCCATCAGCGGCAAGCCAAAAGGCAGTTAGAAAATACGATCTGGAAAACCTCCTTTTTATCTTTCCTCCAATGCTCGCCTGCAACTTCGGATATTTTTTAAGAATCCTTTTCAAGGCTGCCCTGGTTTTCGCATAGCTTTTTACCTTGTTTGCCTGTCTGGAAGTACTATGCTGGTGTCTACGCCAGCAGCCGAGCGGCTTTGGGTCGTAATATGCCTTACTTAGATTAGCGATTTCTATCCACTTCATATAGTCGCTTATAGGACCAGGTTTTTCAAAAGGCCCCGTTTTTTTGAGTACATCCATGCGAACCATCACGGTTATCATCGGTGTAAAACAGTAGTGTAAAACAAGCATTTCAGCAACATCGCCCGGTACCACAGGATAAACATCGCTGAATTTTCCTATTTGCCTGCCTTGAGAGTCAATAATCAGAGCATCGGCAAATACCAGGCCAAGTTCAGGATCCGCATCCAAGGCAGCAATCTGCCGTTCAAACCTTTCAGGTAGAACCACATCATCGCTATCAATGAAGCAGATATATTCGCCTTTTGCCAAGCTCATACCGTGATTACGGGCAGCAACAACACCCTGATTTGGCTGGGTGACAATCTGTGCTCTGGAAGCAGTACTCCTTGCAACCTGAATGGTCCTGTCAGTACTTCCATCATCGACCATTACGATTTCAAAATCCTGAAACGTCTGGTCTTCAAGACTTTTTAAGGTTTGAGCGATGTAATCCTGGTGGTTGTAAGAAGCAATCACTACTGACAACTTTGGCTTCACTACCAAATTCCCATCAGCTTAGAATCTTATCGTACAGCTCTATATAGCCGCTCGCCGCCTTATCCCAGCCGAACTTCTCTGCACGCTCTCTCGCAGAGCGGGCCATGCGTTTGCATTGGTCCGGTTGATCAGCCAGCCTTTTGATGGCTGAAGCAACCTCTTGTGCGCGAGCACTTTGGACCACAATGCCATTATCAGCTATTAGTTCCTCCACACCCTCACAGCGAGTAGTGACAATCGGCAAGCCAGATGCTATTGCTTCCAACATCGCATTGCTCATTCCCTCTTGCATACTGGCGCTAACAAAAACATGATTTTGTCTGTAGAGCTGCGGCATATTCCCGGAATCAATCCGGCCAGTCATTTTAATGATGTTACCAAGGCCTTTTTCCTGCACAAGGCGTTTGAGCCTCGGCTCAGCGGAGCCGCCACCCACTACAGTCAGACGAACATTGCAACCAGCTCGGTGCAAAATCTCAACGGTTTCGATGAGCATTCCCATTCGCTTGGTGACGGACAATCTGCCGACGGTCAGGAGCTTAAGAGGTTCGCTATGCAACGAAGCCTCGTGCCATCTCTCGCTGTTTTCGGCTGGATGAAACTGCTGAAGCTCCACGCCATTCGGTATTACATCGATAGAAACAGAGGGCAAAAAGCTCAACGCCCTTTCCTTCAGTCCCTGGCTGCAGGCGACAAGGGCATCAGCATTTCTCCAGATGGCTTTGAACGTGTGTGCAAAGAGCATGTAGTCAAGCTTCAACCTCGCATGCTGTCCAGGCACATCGGAGCCACGCAAAGAAACTATGTACGGCAATTTCTCTGCAGTCTTATAACAGAGGCGACCCGTGGGAAAGCCAAAAAATGCGTGCGCAAGATCATACCGACTATCTCTCAACATTTTCCGGTAATGGAATTTAGCTTTAATCAACCATTCGAACACTTCTACTCTGCGCCAGAAATGCAGGTCCTTTTTGTGCAGGCCAACTTTGAATATGGTGATATTATCTGCGAACGTCTCGCTAAAAAATCCTGGCTGTGGGGCCGATGTCAGGACATCAACCTGCAGGTCGGGCTGACCAGCGTACTGTCTTAGCAGGCAAAGATGCGCGTGTCCCCCTCCGCCCCCGATGGGTGGAAATTCATAATTTAGCATCAATATCTTCATTGCCGACCGGTAGTAATAGAGCCGTTCTCGGTAGTCTAACTGAGAACAATCTTACGAGCAATCACATAGAGATTTGTCTGCAAGCGAAGTGGCAAATGTCGAAAATCAACGCATTTGATAATATTAGCGACATACCCAAGTTTTTTTCTTAACTTATTAAGCATAAACTCGTTGACGGGATTCATTTTGACGAATTTGATGTCGAATCCGTGCCGCGTCAATCGGCGCTTCAATTGCGCGGGCGTATGCAGAGACGGATGCGCCCGTCGCCACTTCAGAGATTTATGCGCCAGCGTCTCAAAAATAACATTGCTGTATTTGTTTGGCGTCTGAAACAGATAAAAACCATCTGACTTAAGAGTGCGATATACTTCAACTATATGCCTATCCACTTGGGCTATATGTTCGAATAAATCGAAGCTCAACACAATGTCGAACGATTCATCTTCATATGGCAAAGCCTCCGCCGCCTGGACCTCTAAGCGAACGTCATCATATTTATTAAGACCATAAGCGATCGCCTCCTGCGATATATCAATGCCCATAGCATCATATCCTTGGCCAGCAAGTTCATGCACGATTGTACCTATGCCACAGCCGATTTCTAAAATCTTACAACCGGGTCTAAGCAGTCCCGTCTGAGCGATAAACTCCATGTCGGCCTGGAGATTCCCCCGCTGTTCTTTGCCAGCCTCGAGCTCCTTGCGCCAACCGTGATCATAGAGTTCCTGCTGCTTTTTGAGGTCCTCATTCATCAGTCCAGTCAATCTGACTTTTTCTTGCCCGCATCTTTTCTTCTGAATACCACATGTGGTTCAAATACCGTATCAACGAGCTGGCCGTCCTTCGCGATTATATATTGCCTGGGTTCGGCAAGCTCATAGTTCTCCATAACGTACTTCCTGAACGGTTCCATCGCTTTGTATCTTTGTGCCTCATTGTCACCATAGCGTTCTCGTAGAAAGCCCATCCACGTCCTATCGTATGCCGCTATAGAATTCGGGTCTTTAGGCAAAAAGCCCTCTTTTTCGACGCCCATATACTTTCGCAAAACCGGCCATAATTCATAGGGAGGTCTATCCCACGGAAAATGACGTTTACGCGAATCCACTATGAACTTTGGAGGGATCTTCTTAAATGCGGTCAATATCTCATCGATTCTATCAGAAAGAGTCTGTGGTGACAGGGTGTGCATTGTTCCTTCAAATGCCTTCGGAGCCGAACTCAATCTCTGGGCGGCGACATAAATTCCAGGCCACCAGCCCCAGACGTAGATTTTGTCATTGGGCGTAGAATGCTCATGGATATATCGGCCCACGCGTTCCCAAGAGTAAGTTGAGTTATCCTTTCGGCGCTGATTGATTTCGCTCAGCCTTTGTACATAACCTCTTTGCCTGCTGCCATAGGACGTACCGCTATGTGGTGCCTTAGTTATTCCGAAGAATATATGCCAGGACATAAGCATCATTAACCATAGTCCTAAAAATCCTATTACCAGCCATTTAGTCTTTGGAGCGTCACTCTGAAATCTGTTTTGATAGATGCCTATAAGATATCCGCCAAGCATTGCAGCTGAGGCGTTCAATGGCAAGTAGTATTGCTCGTACGAGCGCGGGCTTACCCAGACAAGTGCCATATCAAAAAACCACCAGATACCAAAAAGCAAAACAAGCCGATCCTGTATCGATGTAATGCCTCTGTCGAGTTTGGGCCTGTGTCGATAGAACATTTTGACGATTCTGGCAATGATTGAAGCTATGGCTAAAGAAATGGGCAATAACAACAGCCAGTAGTAGCGCAGTACTCTAAGTGCCGGTTGTTTCCTTTGCTCAGCACTTAGTATCTTCCAACTGCCTGTAACATAGTCGGGCAGGATTTTCGAAATTAGCCCCTTTTTTTCTGATTTTTCCTCTGTGCCGGGTTTATTCTGAACGGCGTTACTATCTATCGGCTGATTTATCGGCTCGGTGGGGGTTTCGGCAAAGGACCCTTCAAGAACAGTTGTAAAAGGCTTTGATGCAAATGAGTATGGCCAATAGGAAATCGGCGCTCGTTCAACAATTAGCCACAAATACACAGGAGCTAAACTAACCACGGCCCCTGCTATCAGCAGCAGTATGTCTATACCTGTTTGTCTGTAGTTTTTGTGACGAAGAAGGGGCTGAGCAAGAACAAAGACACCTATTGCCATAATTGCCGAGACACCGGTCTGCTTAAAAAGCGGCCCCCAACTCACGAAGGCCCCGGCCAGTAGCACATGGTACCATCTGCCTCCAAGCTGATACAAAATAAAGCAGCTTATCCCAATTACCATACATGCAATCATGTACTGTTCTTTGACATTGCCGAATTTTGCAAGCAAGGGCGCAGAAAGATATACCGAGGCAACAATAACGCCAACGGCTGCGGCAGCAGTGCCAAATAGCCTTCGCATCGCTACAAACATAACTATCAGAGCTACAGCCTGGAGGATTGTCTGCATCAACTTGGGGCCTGTTTCATTAAAGCCAAATAACCAGACACCTAACATATTAACTAACAACGTCCCGGCCTGTGCGCTGGGCTTTTCATCGATACCAATTCTGGCTCCATCGAGGATGTGTTTGGCTGAGTAGATATACGCTCCGCTGTCAAAAGCGCCAGGAGAATTGAATTCTATGTACTTTCCCAAAGAGAAAGGAATCGCTGCCAGAATCGCTATCACGGTAAAGATGACAAGGCTTCGCTTTTTGTGCGGGATAACAGGCGAGATAGCTTTCTTTGGTATCGCTGGCTTTGGCTGTGGCCTTGGGTGTGCGCGCTTCCGAGGGTGCTTTGTCATTTGCGCCCTCCATCGTCACGATGTGACTCGAGAATCTCTTTAATCACATATGTCGGGCGATTTTGTGATTCGTGATAGGTTCTTACCAGAAGTTCAGCCAAAAGACCCATTAGGACAAATTGGATGGTTGCCATAATAAGAATAGCGGTCAAAATCAAAAGTGGATTTCTGTTCATAGAAAAATTGTGCGCAAGCTTCTGATAGAGCACAAACAAACCGCAGAACACCGCACCGAGTGCACTCAGCGCGCCAAGGCCGCCGAAGATATAGATTGGCTTTGTCGAAAATGATCCCAGGAATTTAACGGTGATAAGATCAAGAACCACTTTAAGTGTACGGCCCAGGCCGTACTTTGTCACACCGGTGGATCTGGGTCGGTGGTTTACAACCATCTCAGTGATTCTTGCGCCATTCCAGCTCGCCAGAGCTGGAATAAAACGGTGCATCTCACCGTATAATTTTGTCTCAACAACAACCTCTCTTCGATAAGCCTTGAGAGTACAGCCAAAATCGTGCAGCTTCACACCGGTAATTCGGGCGATGAGCCAATTTGCAATTCTGGATGGAATCAACCTCGTAATGGCATTGTCATGTCGCTTCTTGCGCCACCCACTTACAACATCATAGCCTTCGTCGAGCTGGGTAATCATCTCCGGTATGTCCGTGGGGTCGTTTTGCAGATCGGCATCAATTGCAATTATTATTTTGCCGCGTGCGTGAGCAAAGCCGGCACTCAGTGCCGCCGTCTGGCCGAAGTTCCTGCGAAAGCGAATTACGCACACTCTAACATCGGCTTGATGCAGCCGACTCAAAATGTTGAAGCTATTATCCGCACTGCCATCATCGACAAATACTATTTCGTAATTGTACTTATCAGCCAAGGCCTGGGTGATTTGTTCGTGAAGCGCAGTCAGATTATCCTGCTCATTAAATAGAGGTACTACAACAGAGACTTCAGGGAGATTCGCCTCGGTTTTTTGCTTGGCCATAATTGCCCTATAAAAACTACATCTGTGCTACTATAGTACCGGCTGGGATACAATTTTACAACAAGGCCAGCCCAATTAGAATATCGGCTGCAAAATGACATCCGAACAGCTAAAATGCCTGCCAGAAAGCCAAAAAGTCGCTGTAGAAAAACTACGAAACTGCTGAGTGAGTTTTGTTTTGACGTTGCTTTGTTTTTGAGCTATTGTCACGGAGCATAAAATATAAATTGCACTGTGAAAACCACAAGCAAGAACGAAAAGAGAAATTATACAGCCGACATCGACGCCAGATAGATTGGAAGGGATTATCAAATGTTCTATAATACCATCTATCTTATTGCCCTTGTGGCAACTGAGCCTTTGGCCTTCATTGTCATAAAAAGCTAACTTGGCCAGGCAAAACCGAATCGAGAACAAGAGTATTTCTGATCAAATCCATTCGGGCGATAGCGGAATTTTCGGTAAGATAAAATCATGCTGGAAAAAGGGCTTGTCCAAATCTATACGGGTAATGGCAAAGGTAAAACCACCGCTGCCTTCGGCCTTGCCTTGCGGGCAGCAGGTCAGGGCAACAAGGTTCTAATATATCAATTTCTTAAGCCGCCATCGCTCGATATTGGCGAACGCTTCGCTCTGCAATTGGGAGCAGTCAGAATCAGGGTCGAAACACTTGATGAGCCATGGAATATGGCCAAATCATTCGAGGATGAAAAAGCTATTGCCAGAATGAAAACCGCCATTAACGAAGTGCTTGAAAGGCTTGCCCAAACTGCAGAAAAAAGGTTTTATGATGTGCTGATACTTGACGAGATTGTGTATTGTCTTTCGAAAGGCCTGGCCAAACTGGAGGACATTAAGAACCTTATTAACAGAAAAGACCCGGCTGTAGAAATTGTACTAACAGGGCGCGGCGCAACACAAGAGCTTATTGTCATGGCGGACCTGGTAACTGAAATGAAAAATATCAAACACCCATTTGACAAGGGAATAGAAGCAAGACAAGGCATAGAGTTTTAACAACATTTTTCTTGACTTATAAGCATTGTCGAGAGAAAATTACAGTACGATACGGGCTCAAAAATCATATCTCAAATAATTGTTAGGAGGGCTTAATTATGTCAATGAAACCATACCCGCGAAAGATAATAAGCATCGGCGTTTTATGTTTGGTATTGATTTTCAAGCTAATAGTGCCTATTAACAGCAGCGAAGCTGCCACACCACAGAAGGAACCAAGCAAGCAAATTACACAGCTGGATGATATTCAAACGAATCGCAATTGCGTTCTGTGCGGTTTCGTCAGCGACACCAAAACAGGCAAGCCCGTTACTGATGCAATCGTTAATGTAAAGCACAGGTACGAAGCAAGAACTGATGCAAACGGATTTTATTGTCTCGACAGAATCCCCAAGGATGACAATTACAGAATCTCGATTGATTCAAACGACTACGTGGGAATATACGACCATCAAGAAATGCCTGTTGTAAGTCTCAGCAAAGATAAACAAGTTGTCAAAGATTTCAAACTCGACAAGGCCTGCAAAATAAAAATGACGGTTGTCAATGAGGCAAATGAGCCTGTTGAGGGGGTAAAACTGACGATAACTTCGCTTGTCGACGAAATGAGATACAGGGAAATTGGCCGGCCGGGATATACGGATAAGGATGGGGTCTGTCTATTGGGGGGCATACCGCCGAGTGAGATAGCTTACCAGATTACAGCCATAAGCAAAACAACCATTTGGGAGCAGCGCATGGATAGAATACGACGAGCCGTTCAGACAAAATGTGATGCCCCGGGCTATCTCAGGGTAAAACTGAACGACACCGAGGTTATCGAATCCGGCCAGATAACCCTCCAAAAGGGATTCGATGTCAAAGGTCGTGCTATATATAAAGACGGAGTTCCAGCATCGGACCTGACTGTCTGTCCTTATCCCAATTGGTGGAGGATTGGTAGCAGCCCGGAAAAAGTTCCAATCGATGCCAATGGCGGCTATTTTACTCTCCATAACATAGTCCCTGGTATATATCGACTTGCAGTGGTCATGCCAAAGAAGCATGGCTCAACCCATACCACACTTTTAACTACCAGATTGCCTCTACCAGATAATAAACCACTTGAGCTGACAGTCCCGCAGAGATCACCGCAGTCACTGGCATCTATCGAGGGGAAACTTATTTTCAAAGGCAAGATTCCCAATCACATCAATATTTCTGTTGTTTCAGCAGATGGCAAATACCGCTCTCATACCAGTTGGAGCAAATACCAAGACCCCTATGATGTGAATTTCGTGATAGACCGTCTTGAGCCGGGAAAATACAAGCTAATATTCCAGGGGCAGAATTTGGAAAGAAAAGTTATCGAAGACATCGAGGCGCCAAACAAGGGCCTTGAGGTCGAGCTTGTTACTTTCGAGAAGCCGATTATAAAAGGTACCGTTATAAATTCTCAAACCAGCCGGCCAATACAACATTTCAGGGCACGCGCAAGAAAAATCACAACTCTGCGTGGCGCAAATTATGTACAATCCAACCAATGGCTTGAATTCGATGATACAGAGGGAAAATTCAACATAGAGGCCGTCGGCCCCGGCATATACAAAGTCCAGGTAGACGCCGAAGGTTTCGCATGGACCTTGAGTGAAGATGTCAATTCCGTTAGCAACAGTCCTGTTGTGATTAAACTACTAACCGGAGGTTCTATAAAAGGTACGGTCGTCAACAAGGAAGGTCTACCCCTAAATGGAGCCAAAGTTATACCGCTATCGAAGGCGGCTGCGGGATCAGGGACTTGCACCAGAGATCCATTTGTTTCAGAAAATGGTGCAGTCGAAACAGTCGATGGAGTATTTGAACTGAAGAAC
>CAZFLY010000069.1:0-12612 GCA_964519995.1 uncultured Pirellulales bacterium
CCGAGCAACTCGACTTCAGTGTCACCCTTTTGAACTGCTGCATTTGCACTAACTGCCAGACCCAAGCAGATGACACACAACAGTGCTATAAAACGCTTCATAATACTTTCCTTTCAATATCCTCAGTACCACGATTTTCCGACCTAACTTAACTACTATAGTTAAGCCAACAAAAATAGCCCACATCCGAATGGCCTATCTCTTGCTCTCATTATCAAAGCCTCCAAGCATAAGATATAGTATCATTCCCTTAGATACTCGTAGAAGTTTATCTTCGTAAGTCTGAAAAGCAAATAAAAAAAAAGTTTTTTCGATTTTTTTTCGTACGTCTATTTGTAAAAAACTCGAAAAATGCCGGTACTCCGATGATATAAGCAGGCATTTTCTAATTTTTCTGTGGACACCAATAGCCGCTTATTTTGGCGGCGAGTAATCGTTCTCATACTCATAAGAAACAATATCGGCTATCTTGACAAAAAAAGATTACAATAAAATGCCCATAATCCATTTGGGTCGCGTTGTATTGGCATTTAGTTCTGTATAGAACATGTTGGAAGTCCCAGGCTCTTGAGGACGGATCGGCTTGTAGATTGAATTTGCTAACAGTATCCGGTGAAGGACTTTTCTTCTTTTGTTGGCTTCGGATCATTGGCAGAGGACGGGGCAGTTGTTCAATGATGCCCATGGCTCTGAGTTGTGACGTTAGTTTACTCATATTATCGTTAATGTAGGTCAAGAGCGATTGGTCGTCGTCAGGGTCCCAGCCGTAACGCACCAATTCTGTATAAGCGAATGATGGTGGTTTTTTCTCGACCAGCACTCTGTAACATGCTATCACTCCACCGGTGCGCTGAGCGCCTGCTGCGCAGTGAACAAGAACAGGTTTGCCTTGTTTTTTGGCATCGACGATAGCGGCAATCGCTTGAGCGTAGTTACGGATGTCACCCGTGCCGTTGCCTTTAAGCGGAAACCTCAACATCTCAATACCTAACTCAGTGGCGGCTCGTTTCTCAGCCTCTTGATCTTTATCTCCAGGCACATTGCCACACAGATTGACGATTACAGCAATATTGTGTTTCTTAAGGGTTTTTTTTACGAGTGTTGCTGAGAGTTGACCGCTGCGGTATATCTTTCCCGGCTCAACTACCCCCCATCGCTTCGGAATTATGTGGTCTTCGAGCAGCTCCTCCCATATCCAGATGCCTGCGCCAATTACCACCACAATCAGCGCGATGTACGTAAACCGAGTCCATTGGGATTTCTCGGTCTTGGTTCTATGAGCGTGTTGTTCATTTTCGCCTGGCATTATAGGTCCTGTTCGTAATCAAACCAGTTATGACGAGTGCAGCAGTTTTCATGAGTTTTCGATTGGTCAAGCCAGTCAGGAAAATTAAGATTGCAAAGCCTTTATTGGAAAGGACTTAGCAATGTTATTAACGGGTATTTTTTGGTTTTCTACGGTTTTTTCTTATGCATTACAAATAGGGGATACGCACCCAGATAATCCACATGGTATATTTGAAAGAATTCTTCTGCGTTTTCCAGAAAATCTTCAGTACTGTAGGCAATTTCGCCGCTAAACTGCTTGGCCTTTTCTCTGATGCCATCGGGCAGCCTATCTACTTCCAACCGTGCCGAGATTATGAGCCTGTCTGTGCAAATTTGGTAAAGCCTGGCTAAAATCTCTCGATGGCTATAGTAGGCAGTTGAGGAAAGAAAGCTGCCCCAGAATAGATAATGGTATGTGCCTATCAGTAAAACTGTCTGAAATGGTCCACCATAGGCTTCTGGTTTCTCTGCCACATCGCCGAGCGAGGCCAAATGAAAATTGGCGTTCTCAATACCTAAATACTGCCCGACTCTGCCGGCAGTAGAAATGAACGGCTCGTGAATATCTATTCCTACCGATATTCTGCAGTGCGATCTTTGAGCTGCGTCCATTACATAGAATCCTCTACAGCAGCCGACATCCAAAAAACTCTCCAGTTCGTCAGGATAGAGCCGGGTTACTAACCTGAGCCTGTCATAAAGGCGGAAACTTGGAAATAGCTTCTTCTTGAGTACTCTGTAATTATGATTTCTGGGATAGCCTGTCAACAGCTTGTTGATGTCATCTTCGGCCTGGCAGCGCGAAGGGTCATTATCACCGAGTAATAGCTGATTGAGATTGCGTCCCATGTAAGCTCCATACCCAAGGGCGCTTTTTACCATTGCACCCGTTCTGTGATATGCACTTGACTCTGTTGCAGTTGCGGTCATTTTTCAAATCTCCGGACAGCTCGTAACAGTATACACGCACTTGTGGACTTAGCAAGGACTTTGCCGACGCAGTCAACCTTGGCGAGTAAATGCTCAATAAGCCCTAAAAATACGTTTCGACACTTGTGTGCGTCCGGAATATAATGTTGGTATGCATGAGGATACGACCTATAAAAAGCTGTTTGATTCATCTGAGAAGGCCAATATCGACTCGGCGGCACCACTGGCAGTCCGGATGAGGCCGAGAAACCTCGATGAATTTATCGGACAGGGGCATTTCATTGGGCCGGATAAACTCCTGACAAGGATGCTGGAGACTGACAAGCTCACCAGTTTGATATTCTACGGCCCCCCAGGTGTAGGCAAGACGTCCTTAGCGTCAATCATTGTCAATCGTACTAAGGCCCTATTCCACTATTTCAGTGCACCTGCGGCCACAGTTAAGGACATTCGCCAGATAATTGCCGACGCCAGAGATAGGCTAGCAGCCGCTGGAAATAGGACCGTGCTTTTTATGGACGAAATCCACCGCTTTAATCGTGCCCAGCAGGATGTTCTGTTGGACGATGTCGAAGCAGGTATCTTGATCTTGATTGGTGCTACTACGGAAAATCCATTTTTCTCAGTTAATGCCCCTCTAATTTCCCGCAGTACTGTGTTTCGTTTTGAGCCTCTCGGTCAGCAGGAGATTCTCCAGTTGCTCAGGACCGCGATTGGTGACACGGAGCGAGGACTCGGTAAATTTGACCTGGATGTTGACGGAAAAGCGCTTGAATATTTAACGGTTATGTCTGATGGTGATGCTCGAAAGGCTCTGACTGCTCTGGAGGTGGGAGTGTTGTCGCAGGCTGCTCGGGGGCAGAAGGGGAAATTAAAATTTAATCTGGATGTCGCAAAGGAGTCGATACAACAAAAGACAATTGACTATAATGGCACCGGCGATACGCACTATGACCTGGCAAGTGCTTTTCAGAAAAGTATGCGAGGCTCCGACCCGGATGCTACTATCTATTGGCTTGCTCGGATGATTGCCGGCGGCGAAGATGTGCGTTTTATCGCTCGTCGTATTGCAGTCTGTGCGGCAGAGGACGTTGGCAATGCCGAACCTATGGCGACTGTTTTGGCTGCCGCAGCCGTTCAGATATCTGAGTTTGTGGGTTTGCCTGAGGCTCAGCTTGCACTTGCTCAGGCGGCGCTTTATATTGCTTGTGCACCAAAGTCGAATGCTGCCGCATCTGCTATCTGGAAAGCAGTGGCCGACGTAAAAGAGCAGCCGATTAAACATGTCCCAAAGCATTTGAAGGATAGTCACTACCCCGCTGCAAAAAAGGCTGGTTTTGGAAAGGATTACAAATATCCCCACGATTTTATGGGTGGATTCGTTCCACAGCAGTACCTTACGGGGCCGCCGAGCCGGTATTACGTGCCGAAAGAAATTGGTTTTGAAAAAAATATCAGGCGTTATTTACAAAAGCTGCAAAAATTGATACAAGATATGCCACCTGACAAAAAGAATATCTGAGAGAAGGATCGCTTAATGGATAAAGCTGAGCTGCGTCGTATGCTCCGGAATTCTTTGCTTGCCATACCGCCAAAGCAAAGAAGCGAAAAGAGTCGTAAAGCCTGCCGAAATCTTATATCAACGCCGCAGTTTCAAGTCGCATCGACTGTCATGTTGTATTTGTCTCTTCCCCACGAGGTTGATACTGGCGAGGCAATACTCCATGCCTGGCAGCTTAGTAAGACCGTTGTAGTGCCGAAAATATCCTGGCAGCAGAGGCACATGATTCCGGTTCAAATAAATTCACTGGAGACCGATGTTTCTACAGGCGTTTCTGATCTGCGCAATCCGGTAGCGGGTGTTCCTGTGCCATTCGAAGAAATTGACTTGGTGGTTGCACCTGCGTTGGGATTCGATAGACAGGGCAATCGGCTGGGACGTGGAGGTTCATTCTATGACAGATTTTTTGCCAACGAGCAGCTTAGAGCGTTACGTTGTGGTCTGGCGTTTGCCGAACAGCTTGTGGATTCAATTCCGGTGACAGATGGTGATGAGCTGGTGGATTTCTTAGTGACAGATGAGGAAGTAATGTATTTCAAGGACGAGAAAGGAAAATAAAATGGCTCGCTATCCTTTTAATGTGAGATGGTGGCAAAGAAGTCGAAGTTGGAATATTTCGTATACCATATCGGGTTTGATTGTCTTGGCTATAGTGATTGTTCTTATGTTTAGCAGATATCCTTTCGGCAGAGATGAGGTACTTACTGATGCGCCGGTCGAAACCGGAGTATCTCAACCTGTAACAAAACTTGCCGTTGAGACAGAACCAAGGCTGGATTTCTCCGCAGCAGCACAACTGCCGACCAACCAGATTGGTCCAGAGGTCGCTGAGATGATTACAGCAGCAGTGAAGTTAATCAAGGCAGACCCCAGTAAGGTAATAGAGGTGCGTGAAAAACTGAATGACGCTTTATTGATGCCCATGGATGAGCAGCAGCGGGCGTTTATAAAAAAGCAGCTCTCTCAACTTGCTGATAGATGGCTTTTCAGCAAGACCGTCTATCCGGACGACAAACTCTGCGATATTTATAAGGTCAAGCCTGGTGATCAATTGCGAATAATTGGCGAGCGATTCAAAGTTCCATACGAGATTCTAATGCAAATCAACAATATTAGTCGTGCAGAAGCTCTTCAGGCGGGCGAGGCAATGAAGGTCATCAAAGGACCATTCCATGCAAAGGTATATCGTTCAGCTTTTACAATGGATTTGTATTTACAGAATACATATGTTAGCAGTTTCCAGGTGGGACTTGGCAAGCCGGGTATGGAGACTCCGACAGGCCTTTGGGTCGTCAAGCCGAGTGGAAAACTCGTAAAGCCGGTTTGGGCAGATCCTCTTACCGGCAGAACTTATCATCCTGAGGACCCAGACTATCCTCTCGGCTCGCGATGGATTGCCCTTGAAGGTATCGATGGACAAGCCAAGGGCAGAACCGGCTTTGCCATTCACGGAACCAAGAATCCTGAGCAGATCGGCATGGCAGGCTCGCAAGGATGTATACGTCTGCACAATGGTGATGCGATACTTATGTATAATCTATTGATGCCGGCATTCTCGCGTGTGGAAGTAGTGGAATAGGCATGAGCGAGATTAAATATTTTTCTACGCTTACGCTGGCTCTTTTCGTGCGAGTCGTTTTGCTGTGTGCAACTTTGCCCGTCCCTCGACTATATCGCGTGTAATAACGTATTTACCAGGCTTAGGCTGTTCCGGCAATTGATACATCAAATCAACCATCAGCTCTTCGGCGATGGCTCTCAGTGCCCGGGCGCCGGTGTCACGCTTGAGCGCTTTTTGTGCCAAAGCATGCAGGGCATCGTCCGTGAATTTAAGCTCGGCATCCTCCATCTCAAAGAATTTCTGATACTGTTTGACCAATGCGTTTTTCGGCATGGTCAGAATGTCCATCAGAGCATCCTCGTCAAGAGCAGAAAGTGTTGCGATTACCGGGAGCCTGCCCACCATTTCGGGAATCATGCCAAACTCAATAATGTCTTCCGGTACGACCTGCTGCAGTATGTCACTATATTCGGCTTTGTCGCTGGTCCGACCAGAGAGTTCTGAACCGAAGCCGATCATTTCTTTACCGAGGCGTTTCTTAATAATATTATCCAGGCCAATAAATGTTCCGCCGCATATAAAGAGTATCTCGGTAGTATCGATTTGAATATAAGATTGTTCAGGGTGCTTTCGTCCTCCCTGTGGCGGAATATTAGCGCTCGTGCCTTCGAGCATTTTCAGAAGAGCTTGCTGGACACCTTCTCCCGAGACATCGCGTGTAATCGAAATGTTCTGATATGTCTTACCGACCTTGTCAATTTCGTCAATGTATACAATGCCTCGCTGTGCTGCTTCAATGTCGTAGTCGGCAGATTGCAGCAGCCGCAGCAAAAAGTTTTCGACATCTTCGCCGACATACCCAGCCTCAGTGACAGTGGTTGCGTCACAGATCGCAAACGGCATATTCAGTTTGCGTGCGAGCGTTCGAGCAAGCAGCGTTTTGCCACAGCCGGTTGGCCCGATTAATAGAACGTTGGACTTGTCTATCTCCACGTCACCGTTGCCGGTGTCGCTGTGTAAAAGCCGTTTATAATGATTGTGAACAGCAACTGAGAGATATTTCTTTGCGTGCTCCTGCCCAATTACGTATTGGTCCAGATATTCTTTTATCTCTCTGGGCTTTGGCATTTCCTTGGTGTTAATGCTTTTGCCGCCGATGAGTCTATGGTCCTGTCGGACAATGTTATGGCACAGGTCAATACATTCGGGACAAATAAAGACGTTGTTGGGACCTTCTATCAGTGTTTCAGCTTGGCCTGCTGGTCGGCCGCAAAAACTGCAGATCGCTTTAGACTTCTTGTTATTTGACTGTTTTGCCATTTCTGTTTGCCTTTTGTTTCAGAAAGTACGCCATTTTTGGATATTATATATCTTAGCGTATTAAATATTTTATCGCAAGTTGTTTAATGTGACTGTAGTTGATTTTTGAATTTGCTTCAATTTATTGATAAACCAACGGGTAATATATCGATGAAAAATGTGTTCTATCTATATACGTATGCTAACAAGAGTGGAGAGGATTGCCTTTGTTCCGCGACATGTTGTCTTCTTACTCACCTCATTAGCTTCTTCAGGACCGCTGCTGTGTGTATTGCAAGCAGCATCAGATAGTCAAGGTCGCCGAGAGTGTAATGATCGTGCACCATAGCATTGTCAACGTAGAGTACGCCGTAGCAGCCGGCTGGACCCCTTACCGTTGCGATCAGAGCCGAGCGTATCCTTTCCTTGTCCTCGATTTGGGCCGAAACTCTCGGCAGGACCATGGAATGACCTCTTTCAACAGCCTCGTTAATTTTATCTTGAAGTTTTAACTGGTCCAGTTCGACCGCTTTGCCGTCTCGTCTTTTGCCGGCGTGGTACGTCATCGGACCGCTGGGCTGCTCTCTCAAGGCGCACCAGACGTGGAATGCGCTGAACTGTCTCGACATGATGTTAAGGAGGGTTACCAATAGAGCTTCGAGATTCTCAACTTCAGTTATTGTATCGGTTGCCTGTGAGAAATCCGTCAGTCTTCTGGCTCTTAGTCTCATAGCGGGGGCATGTTGGGCATCCGGTTTTCTTACAACTATCTCGTGCTTGGGCGTTGTCAGAGCTGCTTCAAGGTTTAGGGTATCTTCCATTTGGTCTGGCTCGGCCACGGGCGGCTTGTCTTCAAGGTCGACCTCAATAGTGAATTCAGTAATGCGAATGCTATCGCCGGTATTAATCTCGACTTTGTGGATTGCCTCATCGTTGAGATAAGTTTTGTTAGCTGAGTCCATGTCTTCTACCTGCCATTTACCGTCATCCGTGAGCGAGATTACAGCGTGTTGTTTTGAGACGGTTCCGCCTGGTAGGAGAACTTGGTTGCCAGCTACTCTGCCGATACTAATTGGACCTTCGCTGAATTGAAATTCTCTGGTGTCGCCGTCTTTTTGTTTCACAATCAGGCGCATTAGCTGTTTCTCCCCACCGAACTTGTCGTAATGACCATATAACCATTATCTCAAACTTTAGGCGATTTGTCAAGGAAAGTAATTATAGGACTTGGGATGGGAAGGAACCATCGTATCTAATTGGTAAGGATAAGATGTATGGCCAAAGGCTGTTGTGGGAAACTTAGAAAGATATGGCAGGGGTCGGGGCAAATTTTGTACCCAACAGAGGTATTGTAATGAGAGGAGAATTTATTAAAATTCATGTGAGTTGTTGTGCATATTGCTATTTGAGCTTTTGAAGAGGTAAGGCATGTACATAATACCGGCGATTGATCTGCGAGATGGCAAATGCGTCAGGCTTATTCAGGGCCAATATGGCCGCCAAATAACCTACGAGGATGACCCGCTCAAGCAAGCAGAGCAGTTTATCGCTGATGGCGCACAATGGCTGCACATTGTTGATCTGGATGGCGCTAAGCTCGGTAAGCCGATTAACACAGATACAATCTCGGCTATTGCAGTCTTGGGCAAGCTTCGGATAGAAGTCGGCGGAGGACTACGGGATGAACCTGCTATCAAGCAGTTGCTGGATTTGGGAGTCGAGAGAGCAATAATCGGTACAAAGGCGGTTAGCGACTTTGAATGGTTTTCGCAGATGGTCGAGAAATTCAGTGGTAAGATTGTGCTTGGCCTTGATGCTCACGGAACAAAGGTTGCAACTGAGGGATGGACAAAAGATACCAACCGAACGCTCCTCGATTTTGCAGTTAAAGCGGCGAAGCTGCCTATTGCAGCGATTATCTATACAGATATCAGCAGAGATGGCATGATGACTGGGCCTAACATTGAGCGAACAAAGACTTTGGTTGATGCGGTGGATGTATCTGTTGTAGCATCAGGTGGGGTAACTACTATTGAAGATGTAAAGAATCTGGTAAAGACGGGAGTCGATGCGGCGATAATAGGCAGGAGCTTGTACGAAGGCACGCTCAGACTTGCTGACGCAATAAACGCTGCAAGGTAGTATATGTCCCCAGCGATGAGCGACTCTTGGCAAAAACGAACACATAGAAGTTGTGTTCTCATTGGCACGAGAAAAGATGTACGTGTGTCAAATATGTGTGGTATAATATCTATATAAAATTAGTTACTTGACTTATTAAATGCGCTATAGATGAGTTCGTTCTTTGCTCCACATCTGATATTTGGCTATTGTCGCCAAACCTTGTGAATAGCGTTCTATGGGGTAGAAGAAAAGTGCTGAATTTGTTTCGGAAATTATTAGGTCGGCTTGCTGTTTTGAAGGTTTTTATAGCAGACGATGCAGAACGAAAGTCAAGGTTGAGCTTCGGCGAACTAATCCGAGGCTTCATCTTTTTTGCTCTGTTCTACTTGTACCTTTGGCTTCAAGTTGAGCTGCGTCTCATCTATCACGGGGCTGGCATGATCACGAATTTCCCCTCTTTCTATAAGGGTTGGGCATTTTTTCGAGAATTCCTGTTATATCCAGGAGGGTTTGTCGAGTATGTCTCAGCTTTTATGTCGCAGCTTTTCTACTATTCCTGGCTCGGTGCCCTTGTTGTAACAGCAGAGGCATGGATTATCTATGCATGTCTGGACTACCTGTCGAAGGTTGCAAACTGGCCGCGATTTCGTTGGTTACGTTTTGTTGGGCCTGTTCTCCTGCTTGTAACCTTTGCCCGTTACGCTTATTTTTTTCCTACCACACTGGCGCTGACAACGGCACTGGTATTTGTGTGCTTGTATTTGCGAATAGCATTGTTTAGAACTGCCGGTTACTTACACCTGCTTGTTTATCTGGCATTGTCGATAACGCTCTACTACATTGCCGGTGGTGCATTCTTGTTCTTTGCAGTGCTTTGTGCAATTTTCGAAATTATCCTGAAACGCCGGTGGTACGTGGGGTTGTTGTGTTTATTGTCTGCCGTAGTGATTCCGTACGTTGCAGGGATTCTTGTATTCGGCGTGAGTGCCATCGATGCTTTCAGCGAGCTATTGCCTATTTCCTGGAAGATTCTGCATTATGGAACACGCAGGAGTGATGTAACGTTTGTTTATGCGCTATATCTGCTCCCTGTGTTGGCGGCTCTCGTGTTTACCGTTGGCCGGAGAATTGCCGAGCGGGCAAGGTCAAAGACGTCAACCAAACAAAATGGGGAGCAATCCGCAAAGGTACCCAACGGCAGCTTCGACAAGCCAGGCCAAGATGAGATTGTTCCTTACACCAAGCTACATAAACTGCGATGGCTTGTTGAATCGGTTATTTTATTCGGGATAGCTTGTGCGGTTGCCTTCTATGTGCACGATGATCGGAAGAAAGCTCTGTTTGAAGTCGATTACTACGCTTGTCATAGGATGTGGCCGCAAGTTCTTGCTGCTGCACGGCGTGCTCCAAAGAATTTTTTCGTAGTCCATGCGGTCAACAGAGCGTTGTATTTCACGGGACAGCTTGGCAATGATATGTTCCGCTGGCCTCAACATTCGAGTTGCCTTTTTTTTCGGACCGGTGTGAGCTACAGGTGGACCTACTGGCAGAACTTCGATGTCCATATCGATATCGGTCTTCTTAATGTGGCGGAAAATGCGTTGATTGAATGCTTGGAAGGAATTGGAGATCGCCCTCTGATTCTGCAGCGGCTGGCCTTGATAGATATGGTAAAGGGAAATATCGGTTCCGCTCGTGTTTATCTGGGGGCACTTAGTAAGACCTTGTTCCATGCCGACTGGGCCAGGGACTACTTAGATCGCCTGCAATCTGATCCAAATCTTTCGACGGACGGTCGGATTCAGTATTTGCGATCAATATCTCTGGAAAAGGATTTCCCCACTATTAACATACCCGAAGAAAATGCGCTTTCTTGGCTCTTGGAGAGGAACAGTCAGAATCATATGGCTTTCGAGTACCTGATGGCATTGTATCTTTTGAACAAGCACCTTGGCAAGTTTGTCAGCAATATCGACCGTCTGAAAGATTTTGGTTATCTTGAGCTTCCTCGACATTATGAGGAAGCTACCTTGGTTTATGTAGCCGGCACCGGCAAGCGAGTTTATTTGAGAGGTTATCAGACAAGCCCTTTACTGCGGCAGCGAATCGAGGATTTCAGCCGGATATTACATAGCTATGGCGACGACAAACGAGCTGCCTATGGTGAAGTTGTAAGAAAATACAGGGACACGTATTTCTTTTATTATATGTATGCATCTTCAGGAGCCGCAAAATGATCCAATGGCAAAAGAGCAAAAGGTCGAGAACGGTTCTTGCATACATTTGCCGTGCGCTTGTGAGTTCTGTTTTTCTTTCTGCCGTCAGTGGCAGCACAGTAGCTGTCGAGCAGTACGATCCTGTTGCTCGGCCTGCAAGAATAAGTCCCGACTATAGCGACGTCGTCATACCGCCCAACATTGCTCCACTGAATTTCTTGATACAGGAGCAGGGCTTGCAGTATTTCGTCAGGATATACGCCAACGAAGGTGAGCCAATCGAAGTTCACTGCAAAACACCGAAGATTGTTATCCCCGAAAAGCAATGGCATAAGCTGCTTAGCTTGAATAGGGGTGCGCAGCTCAGTTTTGATATTTATGTCAAACCGCAGGCTCTGCCATCGAGTTCAGAAGTGCAAACCCGGAGGTGGCAGCGTTTTGAACCGATCACTATTAGAATCAGCAATGAAAAGATCGACGGTTTTCTGGTATATAGAAGGATTCGGCCGGGACATAGCACTTGGAGAGAAATGGGCATCTACCAGCGCAACCTGCACAGCTTTGATGAATCACTTATACTTAACAACGGATATTACAAGGATGGCTGCCTGAACTGTCACACGTTTTGCAACAATCGTACGGACAAGATGCTGATCGGCATCCGTAGCGCGGTATACGGCAGTTCCGCTTTATTGATTGAAGACAACACGGTCAGTAAGATCGGGACGAAGTTCGGCTATAGCTCATGGCATCCGAGCGGTCGGGTAGCTGCATATTCTATAAACAATGTGGTACTTTTTTTTCATTCCGCCACAGGCGAGGTTCGTGATGTCCTGGATCTCGATTCGTTACTGGCCTATTACCTTGTTGACTCAGAGAAGGTGAAGACCTCGCCTATTCTTGCCCAAAAGGATCGTCTTGAAACGTATCCTACATGGTCCGCTGACGGCCGTTATCTTTATTTCTGTAGTGCCCCGTTGACATGGGAGGAACGTGATGAAATCCCTGAGCAATATGATAAGATCAAATACGACCTTGTCCGCATACCTTACGATCTCGAACGTGATGAGTGGGGTGAGCTGGAGACTGTGCTCTCAGCAGACAAAACAGGTTTGTCGATCCTTCTGCCCCGGATCAGTCCCTGTGGTCGATGGCTGCTGTTTACTATGTGTGACTACGGCTGCTTTCCGGTTTATCGCCAGAGCAGCGATCTTTACATAATGGACCTCGAATCTGCAGGAAAGACCAGTCAGTACACATATCGCCGGCTGGATATCAACAGTGACGAGAGCGAATCGTGGCATAGCTGGTCCAGTAACAGCAGGTGGATAGCCTTTAGTAGTAAAAGGGGATATGGCGTCTTTACCAGAACTTATCTCAGTTATGTAGACGAGCATGGCAAAGCATATAAGCCGGTTCTGCTGCCGCAGAAAGATCCGACATATTATGACTCTTGTCTTTGGACGTATAGTGTACCGGAGCTTATCACCGAGCCTGTTCGAGTGACAAAGGAAAGATTAGGCCGGGTCGTTCGAGACTCTCGAAAGATATATATTGAAATGCCCATCACGATGGCCACGCCCAAGGCCGGT
>CAZFLY010000070.1:0-12385 GCA_964519995.1 uncultured Pirellulales bacterium
CCTCCGGGTTATGGGCCCGACGAGCTACCAGACTGCTCTACCCCGCGATCATTTCTTGTACCACGTATCTCGTGAAGCGTATTTCGTAAAACGACAAAAATAAAATACCAGCAAAAAGTGTTTTTATCAAGGACGCAAACAAAATTATAAATTCTTTCGAATCTCAGCAGCAATTGCTTCAATCTTGCCCTGCGGATATTTATATGAAGGCCAACGATCAAAAAGCTCGTCACCTGCACTGCGAGGAATTATGTGAAAATGTAAGTGACCTATAAGCTGGCCTGCGACTCTTCCATTGTTGCACAGTACATTGTAGCCATTAGAACCCATCGCCGTTGCGATTGCTTTGGCTATCTTACCCAAGCAAGACGCTGTTTTGCCGAGAAGCTCTGCCGGACAATCATGCAAGTGCTCAAAGTGCTCTTTAGAAATAACCAGAGTGTGACCATCGCTTATGGGACCAATATCCAGAAAAGAAAGGACGATTTCATCTTCATATATCTTGGTAATAGGAATCTGCCCAGCAACCATCTTGCAGAAAATACAGTCCTCTGCACTCATTTTTTGTCGGTTCCTTAAGAGCCTCGGTTATTCGTCCTGCTCAACGCTGTTCTTGGTTTCGCCTTCAGTTTGTAGGGCCTCCTCGGATTCGCTGGGGTGCTCGTCTTTTGATGCCATATGTGCCGAGGAGATCTTTTGTTGATCAGCAGCCTCCTGCTCTCCGACAGCCTCTTGGGCATCAACAGTTTCTTCGGCTCTGGCTGCCTTTTTAGCCTTTTTGAGTGATCGCTTGGTCCTGGCTGCGGCTCCTTTCTTTTGTCGTTCGTCTTCACTTACGAGCTGAAGCAAGACAAGCTGTCCGTTATCACCAAGTCTTCGTAACGACAACCGAATAATCCTTGTATAACCACCAGGTCTGTCAATATATCGTGAACCAATCTCGCTAAACAGCTTGCCGACCACAGTGCCCTTTTTGACGGCCTTACCATTATCGTACTCTACGATGTCGCGGTTCCCAAGCAAAGATATGGCACGACGCCTGCTTGCCAGTGTACCTTTCTTGGCAAGGGTGATTAACTTCTCAACAAAAGGTTTTACTTCTTTGGCCTTTTCGATCGTCGTTGAAATCGTCTCATGCTCGATAAGCGATGCTGCCAAATTGCGACGCATTGCCAGACGATGCTCACTCTTTCGACTTAATCGACGGCCTGCTACTCTATGCCGCATACATTTATAATCCTCTGTTTTCTCTTCCCTCTTTGCAGCTACTATCTGAAGAAATAGACTGCCCGAATCAAGCCTTTACATCTTTCATTCCCAGAGACAACCCGATGTCTGCAAGTTTTCGCTTAATTTCGCGCAGAGATGTTTTGCCGAAGCTGCGAATCTTCAACAAATCAGCATCTGTCATTTCAACCAACTGGCCAATAGTCTTAACCTTTGCCGATTCAAGACAGTTGCTTGCTCTTACTGAAAGTTCCAATTCCTGAATCGGGGTGTTTAGCTTTTTAGCCAATTCCTCATCAATTGCTCCTGTGCTCATCCCTTCTTCGACAATCTGTTCAGGAACGGTCTTTTCGCCAAGCTCAAAATATTGAATAAAGGGATTCACATGTTTCCGTAAGATCTTGCCAGCTTCCACAAGTGCCATTTCAGGCGTAATTGTTCCGTTAGTCCAAATCTCCAAAATCAGCCTGTCATAGTTTGTCCGCTGACCCACTCGGGTGTTCTCGGTTAGGTAGCGGACTCTTGTAACCGGCGAATATACAGCGTCAAGCAGTATTCTGCCGATTTCCTGATCGAATCTGTCCGTGTCAGCAATCCTCTCTGAGGCTGGCACATAGCCACGGCCATTCTCAACTATCATTTCCATCTCAAATTGTACGTCCTCAGTTAGAGTAGCTAATACAAGGTCTTTGTTTATGATCTCTATGGAAGAATCTGCAAAGATATCGGCTGCTGTTACAGGGCCGGCCTTTTTTGTCGAGACCGTCATTGTCTTGGGACTTTCGCCATGAAGGCGAACCACGAGACTTTTCACGTTCAAAACGATGTCAGTAGTATCCTCCATCACGCCCTTTATCGAGGTAAATTCATGGTCAACTCCGGCTATCTTGATAGATGTCACGGCGCTGCCTTCAAGAGATGAAAGCAGTACTCGCCTGAGGCTGTTACCTATGGTTGTGCCAAAGCCACGCTCAAACGGCTCGATGAAAAAACGGCTATACTTATCGCTTGATACTGTTATGTCCCGTTCCACACGGGTTGGTAACTCCAAACCACGCCACGTAACTCGCATATGAGCCTCCGATTAAAACTGCAGTGCCAAAAACGGACGATTGCGTTCAATTCCCATTAACCTGGTTGAATCATTTGACGTCTTTGCTTGTGAGTTTAACTTTGCCTTCTTCACGGAACTATCTTGAACAAAACTCCACAACCAACTGTTCCTCAACAGGAATCTGAACATCGTCCCGTGTAGGAAACGCAACAACAGTAGCTGCAGGTTTTTCACGATCCAATTGTAGCCAAGCCTGGGTAGTATAATTTGGATTGCTTTCCAGTTGTTGCTTTACTTTCTTAATAGCCTTGTCAGAATCCTTGACCGTTATCTTGTCACCGATTTTAATAAGATGACTGCTAATATCGACCTTGCTGCCATTTACATAGATATGACCATGCGAGATCAGTTGTCTTGCCGCTTTGCGGGACGGTGCGAAATTGAGTTTGTATACAACATTATCCAGTCGTCTTTCCAACAACTGCAACAGAGTCTCACCAGTGTTGCCCCTTATGCGCTCTGCCTCGTGGAAGTACTTCATAAACTGCCGCTCAAGCACTCCGTAGTATCTTTTAACCTTTTGCTTTTCACGTAAACGCACAGCATATTCACTGCCTCTTGCTCTGCGCCAGCCGTGCATTCCCGGCGCCAGATTGCGCTGTCTCCGTTCGACCTGGCACTTGGCTGTCTCGCACTTTATGCCCTTGAGCATTAGTTTCATTCCTTCACGACGACAGTACTTACAAGATGGATTAAGATACCGTCCCATTTTTCATACATCTCCAGTGTTCTAAACACGTCTTCGCTTTGCTGCTCTGCAGCCGTTATGTGGAAGCGGCGTAACATCTTCTATCGATGTGATTCGCAGTCCTGCCTGCTGCAGAGCCGAGATCGCTGATTCACGGCCGGAGCCGGGGCCTTTCACTCTAATCTCAACCTCACGTACTCCGTTACGCATGGCAGAACTTGCACAATTCTGTGCAGCCTGTTGAGCGGCAAAAGGCGTGCTTTTGCGTGAGCCCTTGAAGCCAACCCGGCCCGCAGAACTCGAACAAATTGTGTCGCCATCCAGATCGGTAACCGTAATCAATGTATTATTAAAGGTAGCTGTTATGTAAACAACCGCTCGAACGACGTTTCTTTTGACTTTTCGCTTTCCGCTTTTTGCCATTAGCCTTCTCTTTTATACTACATGTCCAATTCCTGGCGTCAGCAACAAGCTGTCAACCACAAATCATCGCATATTACATAGCACTTATTTGTTAAAACAGCCAGCCACTTAGCGTTTTTCCTTCACACCTTTCTTGCCGGCTACCGTTTTTCTTGGGCCTTTCCGGGTGCGTGCATTGCTTTGAGTGCACTGACCACGAACAGGCAAACCCTTTCTGTGACGAACTCCCCTATAACAATTGATATCGCGCAGACGAGCAATGTTTTGGGCAACTTGCCTGCGAAGCTGACCTCCTACAATGTAATTTCGATCAATGATCTGGGTTATTCGGCTGAGTTCGTCTTCAGTAAGCTTGCTGGCCTTAGTGTCTTTATTGATCCTAGCCTCCTTCAATATTTGCCCGGAGGTATATTTACCTATCCCAGAGACATACGTCAGGGAAATCCATATCGACTTGTTATCGGGAATATCAATACCAACTATACGTGGCATGCCAGCTCCTTTTTTTAGTTCTTAACGAAACTAACGGGATTATCCCTGGCGCTGCTTGTGTCGTGGGTTTGAGCAAATCACCCGGACGACACCTTTGCGACGAACAATCTTGCAATTCTCACATATACGTTTTACTGAGCTTCTGACTTTCATCTTTTGCCTGAGCTAAATAACTGCTCTATCTATAATTCATCAATAACTGAAACACTTCGGCTCACGAACAACACAACTAATGCCGCAGGACTATTCGACCTCTATTTAGATCGTAAGGTGACATTTCCACAGTTACCGTGTCACCCGGCAGAATCCGAATAAAATTCATGCGCATCTTGCCTGATACGTGAGCAAGAATTTCGTGTCCATTCTCCAATTCAACCCTAAACACAGCATTCGGCAAAGCTTCGGTCACCTTGGCTTGCAATCTTATTGTGTCCTTCTTTGCCATTTCACGTCATTGTTATTAACTGTCTGTGCTTTACTGCAACGAAGCCAAAGGTAAATAGTCCTCTACTTCTTTGCAGTCAGTACCTCACAACCATTTCTAACTATTACAATCGTGTGCTCAAAATGAGCTGAACACCTACGATCCTTTGTTATCACCGTCCATCCGTTTTTCAATGTTCGCACGGCATTGTTACCGGCATTTATCATCGGCTCAACTGCCAAAACCATTCCCTCAGTCAGCACAATATCATTGACCAACAACTCATCGCTGACGAAGTTCGGTACCTTTGGCTCTTCGTGCATTTCTCTGCCAATTCCGTGGCCGACAAAGTCTCTTACTACTGAAAAGCCGGCTGACTCGGCATGGCGTTGCATCTGTCCGGCAATTTGGCTCCATTTGACAGCCGGCCTAGCCTCTGCCACAGCCATCTGCAGAATGTGCTCTGTTATCTCCATAAGCCTGCGTTTATCCTCAGCAATCCTACCTATGCCAATCGTGATAGCAGAGTCCCCACAATAGCCGTCAAGCCTAACACCGAAATCAATGCTAAGGATATCGCCATCCCTGAGCTTAGTATCCTCCGACGGAATTCCATGAACAACCTGCTCATTTATGGAGGTACAAATTGCACCAGGAAACGGTATCCGCGATTGCGGACTCCGCACGCCCTTAAACAATGGCTCCGCGCCCACATTGGCAACCATCTCCAACGCAATACTATCCAGCTGCGCCGTGGTAACTGCCGGTTCTGCGACCTCTTTCAATTTTGAAAGAACATCAGCTACAACAGCGCCAGCACGACGCATTAGCTCAATTTCCCTTTGGCTGCGGAGCGTTATAGCCATTTAACCTCGTATCTCGACCTCCTATTTATGGTCCTGTACATTTTAGCTCACGATTTAGCCAACGCATCCAATTTCTCAAATATCAAAACACTAACTTTATCAGGGTCTTTGCTCGCGTCAATATCATAAACTGTCCTATTATTCCGAAAGTAAGCGGCCACTGGTTCCGTCTGTTGATGATAAGCCTTCAGGCGATTAGATACTACGTCAGAATTGTCATCAGGTCTCTGAACGAGAGTAGTACCATCAATGTCACACTTATCATCAACTTTCGGTCTTAAGTTCTTGATGTGATAGACAGCTCCACATTTTGGACAGCTTCTTCTGCCACTCATCCGTTCAATTACGAGCTTGTCATCGATCTCCAAATTCAATATAGCATCTATGTCCTCGCAGTTGCCTTCGAGAGCCTTATCAAGTTCGACAGCCTGATTGACAGTCCTTGGAAACCCGTCCAAAATATAACCAGCATCAGGATCATTCCTCATTGCTTTAGTCATCATCTCAACAATGAGCTGGTCAGGCACAAGTTCTCCTGAATCCATATAGCTTTGAGCCTTACGGCCGAGCTCGGTAGCCGCAGTCCTTTCCTTACGTAAAATGTCTCCACTAGACAGATGAAGCAGTCCATATCGATCAACGATCCGCTTGCATTGTGTTCCCTTGCCCGCTCCGGGGGCACCGAGCAAAACCACTCTCATCCATACGCTCCTTTTATTCTTCCAGCTCCGCTGAAACCTTCATAGCTACGCATCAGGAGGTTTGCCTCGATTTTCTGTACCAAGTCCAGTGAGACGCTCACAACTATTAACAAACCCGTGCCGCCTAAAAACATTGCCACCCGCCAGTCCACTCCCAGCGAGGTCGCCACAACGGTTGGTATGACAGCGATGGCAGCTAAAAATGCAGCACCAAAATAGGTGATCCTGTTCATTACCGTATCAAGATAGTCAGCGGTCCTTCGTCCGGGTCGAAGTCCAGGTACGAAACTTCCCGAGTCACGTAGATTCTTAGCCATTTCCTTTGGCTGAAACTGCACCGTAACCCAAAAATAAGAGAAAAGAAATATCAATAACATATACAGAAGGTTGTAAGTATAGGCATCATGGCGAAAAGCATCGTTCACCATCCCCAGAAAACGTGACTCGGCAAATCTGCTTGCAAGCCAGTTAATTACGATGGGGGGAAACATCATAAAACTCGAGGCAAAAATTATCGGCATTACACCTCCATGATTGACTCTCAGCGGTAGATAGTGCCTTTGCCCTCCATACATTCGACGACCACGCATCATTTTTGCCTGTTGAATAGGGATTCGGCGTTGACCCTGAGTTATCAGTATTGCACCGGCAACCACCGACACGAATGCAGCAATCAAAAACACTATCTTTGCCGGACCAATCGTACCGATGGGGGCATCAATGCTGAGGTCAACGTTCTGCAAAAGAGTACGAATGGCCCACGGCATCCTGGAGATAATGCCCGCCATGATTATCAAACTGATTCCATTGCCTATTCCATACTCGTCTATCTGTTCGCCAAGCCACATTAAAAAAATCGTGCCGGCGGTCATGCCAAAAACGCCCAATATCAGGGCCCTGCTATGCATACCTGCATAGGTGTAGGCTCCCAACATCTTCATATACATCATCGACTGAATGACGCATATCAACACCGTCAAATAACGCGTATACTCCTGAATCTTTTTGTAGCCAGTCTGGCCTTCCTGACGCAGTTTCTTCAAGGCTGGAACAACTTCACCCAATAACATAAGGATAATTGAAGAAGTAATATAGGGCATGATTCCCAGACCGAACAAGCTGCTCTGGCTTAAGGTTCCACCGGTGAATATTTGAAGGTACTCGGCAGCCCTGCCCAGAGGACTTTCTGTATCCCTCGTCTGGACAGCAGCAGCAATCTTCGATTGGTCAAAACCAGGGTTGGGAATGTGAAAGCCGATCCGATAAATCATCAATAACGCAATAGTGAAAAGAATCTTATTGCGTAAATCCTGAACTCTGAATATGTTAATGAAACTACTAAGCATCTTTCTTCTGTTTCCTGATGGTTTGCTTGACTAAGCCAAACTCAAAAAACCTCAAACCTCGTGTTAATAAAAGTATTAACTCCTCCTAAACCTAAGTTAGTGTTCTTGCAGCACCACCACATCCCAGAATCTTCTGCTCTGCTGTTCTGCTGAACTTATGGGCTGTAACCTGGAGTTTTTTTGTAAGTTCTCCATCGCCGAGTATCTTAACCTTACTCACACTGCTGGAGATTAGTCCGGCACTTAACAGTTGCTCTATGCCTACATCAGCACCATCCTCGAACCTCTCCAACTGCGAAACATTAATAATTTCACAACGTATAGCAAATTGTCGGTTGCTGAAGCCTCGTTTGGGCAGTCTTCTAAACAAAGGCATCTGCCCCCCCTCATAAAGTGACACAGAGGTCGAACCTGCCCTGCTATGGCTGCCCTTATGTCCCCGGCCACAGGTTTTACCGTGCCCGGTGCCACGGCCTCTACCGACGCGTTTGCGATCTTTGTATTTGCTAACAACAGAAGTTATCTCGTGACTTAGCATTTAGATCACCTTATCGCCTGCGGGCCATTTTCATATGCTAACAGCCACACCACGGATATCCTCAATCATTTGTTTGTTGCGTAACTTCAACAATCCATCCATGGTGGCTTTAACAACATTTTTAGCAGAGGTACTTCCATAAACCTTCGTAAGAACATCCTGGACACCGGCATACTCAAGAACAGCTCGCGCACTGGAGCCAGCAATAACGCCGGTACCTGGGCTCGCTGGCACCAACACAATCTTTGTGGCCCTGTATTTGCCGATGACCTGGTGTGGAATCGTCCGTCCGACCAAGACTATCTTTTGTAGGGATCTTTTGGCATCCTTAACTCCTTTTTCAACTGCCATCGGAACTTCTTTAGCCTTGCCATATCCAACACCAACTGTCCCCGCACGATCTCCAACCACAGCAAGTACCGCAAAGCCAAACCTACGACCACCCTTAACAACTTTTGCACAGCGATAAACTTTTACGACCACATCTTCCAGTGGTTTTTCTTCCTGCTCGGACAATTTCAAGGAATCTATCGCCAATTTTGTTCTCCAGAGATTTTCGTTACTCTTCTAAAAAACCAACCCGACTTTTTTAGCCGCTTCGGCAAGAGCTTTTACTCTGCCCTGGAACTTGTTACCGTTTCTGTCAAAGCAAACACACTTAATGCCAACGCCAAGAGCCTGTTTTGCAATCGCTTCACCTATAACCTCAGCGGCCTTTTTGTTACCTGCATATGCTACATGATCCCGCAGACCCTTCGCCCTTGTGCTTGTAGAAACAAGTGTAGCTCCAGCAACGTCGTCTATAATCTGGGCGCAAATATGCCTATTGGAGCGAAATACAGATAGCCGAGGTCTGTCCGGCGTCCCAAAGACCTTCTTACGCACGTGATATTTGCGTCTTAGCGCTGCTTTCTTGTGCTTCTCAGTTTTCATAACGGTTAAATTTCAACTATGCCGCTCCAGTAGCAAATGCTTTGCCGGCCTTGCGTCTGACCTGTTCGCCGGAATAACGAATACCTTTTCCTTTATATGGTTCCGGCGGCTTTACTTTTCGCACAACAGCGGCAAACTGTCCCAATAGATATTTGTCTATTCCCGACAGCGTGAACCTGGCAGGGACATCATCGCCCCTGCTGGCTCCTGCTTCAATGCTGACCTTTATACCATCCGGTATTACTTTCTCAATAGGGTGGGAAAAGCCTACCTGGAAAATGAGTTTTCCACCTTGTTCTTTGACGCTATAACCAGTGCCATATATCTCTATTTTCCTTTCGAAAGCTTTACTGACACCCTTGACCATGTTAGCAATTAAGGCCCGCATCGTTCCGTGCAACTGCCTGCAATGGCGGCTCTGCAGATGTTCGTTCTCTACAAGGATCTTCCCGCCAGAGTTATCGATTTTCACTGCTATCTCAGGGTGACAGCTCATTAGCAGGCTGCCGAGTGGACCGGAAACCTTGATGGTTCGGCCCTTTTGCTCAATCTTCACTCCCTCAGGAATAACAATAGGTTGTTTGCCAATACGACTCATTAGTTAACCGTACAGAGTATCTCGCCGCCTACGTTAGCCTCGCGACACTCTTTATCACTCATTACACCTTTGCTTGTAGAGATGACAGCTATACCCAAACCACCCAAAACATGTGGCAACTCGTCAACAGATGAGTAAACCCTGCGACCGGGTCTACTTACCTTTGCTATGTCGTTAATAACAGATTCGCCCTGTGGGTCGTACTTTAGTGTCACTCGCAGAATTCCCTGCTTTCCATCATCAATCCGGTCATAATCTTCGATATATCCTTCCTTTTTTAAAACAGCAGCTATCCCTTCACAGATATTCGAAGCTTTGATATTAACCTGTTCAGCATTTATCCGCAGAGCATTACGGACTCTTGTCAACATATCAGCTATTGGGTCACTTAAACTCATAATTTGGTGCCTTGTATCACGTGCTCGAGTTTACCAACTGGCTTTTTTCACTCCTGGTATTTTTCCCTGGTTTGCTAATGTTCGAAAGCATATCCGGCAAATCCTGAACTTGCGATAAACAGCCTTTGATCTGCCGCAAAGCTCACATCGTGTATACTGCCTAACGTGAAACTTCGGTTTCTTTTTTACCTTGTTTTCCAGTGCCTTGGTCGACATTCACACACTCCAAATCTTTCAGCTGGCTGGCGTATCATTCACCTGACGCCACTGGCGCCGAGCCTTTGAATGGCATACCGAAAAGTGATAACAGCCTTCTCGCTTGCTCATTAGTTTTTGCCGTCGTCACAAAGGTTATGTTCATTCCCTGCTGAAATTCTACCTTCGCTGGATTTATCTCCGGAAAGACTGTCTGCTCAGCAAGGCCCATTGAGTAGTTGCCTCGACCGTCAAAACTGTTCGGGTCAAGTCCCCGAAAGTCTCTGATTCGTGGGATTGCGAGATTTATGAGTCTGTCCATGAACTCATACATTCTCACGCCACGGACAGTAACCTTCAAACCAGTCTCCATGCCTTCTCGCACCTTGAAGTTCGAGACGCTTTTCTTGGCTTTACAGACTAAAGGCATCTGGCCGGTAATCATCATCAGATCGTTCTTGGCTGGTTCCAGGAATTTCTTGTCCTGTACCGCTCGCCCTACACCCATGGTGACGATAATCTTCTCAATCCGAGGCACAGCCATTGGATTTCTATAACCAAACTCCTTGGTTAATTCCGGGACTACCTTAGACTTATATATATCTTTTAAACGCGCCATTTAGTCTTCTGCATTACGTCTTTCTCAGCAAATACCATCTGACAAGAGTGCAACTCACAAGATCATTTTTACGACATACTACTTTGCTTTTCTAACGACACCTATTTCTGTGCCATCCATAGTAAGACGCTTTTTGCTACCATCTTTGTTCAGATTATAACGAACTTTACTGCCTCGAGAACTCTTCGGATTCACCGGCAAGACATTACTTATATGGATAGGCTGTTCAACATTTATCCGACCGCCCTGGGGATTTTTTTGCGAAGGTCGTACATGTTTTTTAGCTATATTATGACCCTGGACCACTACTTTATTCTTATCAGGTATTACGCGCAGCACTCTGCCGGTAGCACCTTTGTGATCACCAGCGATAATCTCAACTAAGTCCCCTTTCTTCACATGCAAGGGCATCTCAATTACCTCATGTTCGACAAGTTTTAGACTACCTCACTCGCCAGCGAGATAATCTTCATATAGTTTTTCTCACGAAGCTCACGAGCAACAGCGCCGAAGATTCTGGTTCCAATCGGATTTCCTTCATTGTCAATCATTACTGCAGCATTACTGTCAAATCTAACATAGCTGCCGTCGGGTCGCCTCACAGGACTTTTGGTGCGAATTATCACACACTTATGCACCTTCTTATCATCCAATTGACAGGTCGGTAGCGTCTTCTTTATCGCCACGCAAACAATGTCTCCTATGCCTGCCACCGGCCTGGTCATCTTGCCACGCGAGCCGGTTCTTCCAAGAACCTTGATGCACAATGCCGACTTGACACCTGAGTTGTCAGCGATATCCAACATTGTCTCCTGCTGTATCATGTAGCCACACCCAGCACTCAACCTTATGCCTTGACAGCCCTTTCCAGAATCCTGACAAGACGCCAACTCTTGGTTTTACTATAGGGCCTACACTGCGAGATCTCAACAAGATCGCCAACATCGCTTTGATTGTGCTCATCGTGAACGCCGAGCTTGGTTCTGCGTCTGATATACTTGCCGTACCTTGGATGCTTGATCTTGAAATCAATGGCAACTTTTACGCTTTTATTACCGCTGTTGCTTATTACAGCACCGATCAAAGTTTTTGGCTTTCGCACTTGCATCTTGGGCATCAACCTGTTAGCTAAAAGGGGCACGTAATTACTTACGCTCGCCTATTATCGTTTTAATCCTGGCTACATCACGCCTGACATTAACCAGAGCTTTGGAATTCTCCAGTTTTTCAGTGATCGACTGAGAACGTAGATCAAACAAGTGCCTCTGGAGCTCTTCAAGTCTATTCTCAAGCTCATCCTGGCTCATATCACGATATTGTTGTGCCTTCATTCAAACCTTTTCATTTCAAAGAGAGCTTCTTGATAATTCGTAAAAAATATAGACCTTACAATGAATGTCTTCTTTTGACAAACCTGCACCTGATCGGCATTTTATGCGCGACCCTGACCAGAGCCTGTTTAGCTACCTCTTCATTTACTCCGCCAATTTCAAAGCACACCTGGCCAGACCTGACTCTGGCGACCCAAAATTCTGGTTCGCCTTTGCCTTTTCCCATTCGCGTTTCCAACGGCTTGGCACTAACCGGCTTGTGTGGAAAGATTCTTATATATACCTTGCCTTCACGATGTAAAAAATGGGTCGCTGCAACCCGGCTGGCCTCTATGTTTTTTGCAGTTATCCAGCTACTCTCGAGGGCCTGCAGACCATATTCGCCGAACGCCACAAAGTTGCTTCGTGAGGCGTTGCCTTTCATCCGGCCTCGCTGGCTCTTGCGATGCTTGATTCTCTTAGGCATCATTGCCATTTACCAGACCCTCATAT
>CAZFLY010000071.1:0-12360 GCA_964519995.1 uncultured Pirellulales bacterium
GAGATGATTAATAATCAGGACTTTACCATTAGAGCTGATTTGTCAATCGAGTCAATAGCTAAATCTCTCTCACTTTTTCGCGAGAAAACATTAGGGTCAAAAATAGACAAAAGCTATATACGACAAGTAGCGATCGATATGTTTTCTCCGCAAGCTGTCACAAAACAATTCATCCGTGAGATACAAAAATTCATCCAGCCGCAAAAGTAGTACTAATCAAGTTGGAGAGCGTAGAGATGAAACGTTGCCCGATAGCCGTGATAATTCTCACACTTAACGAAGAAATTTGTCTTCCCTATGCGCTAAATAGCGTCGTCCAATGGGCCGCGCAGGTTTTTGTGGTGGATTCCTTTAGCACAGACCGTACGGTTGAGATTGCCAAATCTTATGGAGCGGAGGTGCATCAGAACGCATTTGTGAGCTTTACGAACCAAAGAAACTGGGCGTTGAATAACCTTCCTATTAGGACCGAATGGGTTTTCTTTCTGGACGCCGATGAGTATTTGTCTGAGAAAATCAAGCAAGAGATTGTTGCTATGCTAGAGCTTGTTCCGGATGATGTCAACGGCTTTATAACGAAGGTGAAGTTCATGTATCTTGGACAATGGCTCAGGTACGGGGATCTGTACCAAAAATTGATCCGTTTGGTCAGAAGGGACAAAGGTTCATATGTGGTCACAAGCGGGTTTCGGGAGAAGATGGTTGTCCAGAGCAAGGTTGGAAAGCTGAACTCATATATCGTCCATTACGATCACAAGGGGCTCAGAGACTGGGCGATGAAACAAATGAACCGGATTGCTATCGACGCTCAGGAGCGGCTAAACAACCATCGAGGAATATCCACAATGCTTCCCTCGGAACAGTCGTGTTTGGGGTCCATGGAGGGTGGAAAAAGTCGACGGCTAAGGGAAAGACTTACTCGGTTGCCTGGTCCTGTTTGTCCCTTTGCACAATTTTTCTATCGCTACATCATAAGACTTGGATTTCTGGACGGGTGGCGTGGATTTATTTACCATTTTCTTCTGCAGTTTTGGTATCCACTGATGGTCGAAGCAATGTATTTGGAACTGTGCTACAGACAGAACCTCAAGAAAAAGCCGCAGATGCATGATGATAGTGGGGTCTAGGATGCGTAGGATTCTGGTCACAGGAGGCTCAGGTTTTATAGGAACGAACTTGGTTGATTCGCTTATCAGGCAAGAGGATGAAATACTGAGTGTAGACATCAGGGAGCCTCAAAACAGCAATCATAATGAGGTCTTTGCAATGCTGGACATTCTGGATCGACCAGCGCTCGCAAGCGTATTCAAGAATTTTGAGCCTACAGACGTGGTACATCTGGCTGCCCGAACTGATTTGCATGATGAAAGGGACTTGCAGGCTTACAGCGTAAATACCCAAGGAGTCGAAAATATAGTCCATTGCATTTCACGGCAGTCATCGGTGCAAAGGACTATCTTCACGTCTACCAAGCTTGTTTGTATGACTGATTATTTCCCTCGGTCTCAGGAAGATTACTGTCCGATTACACTCTACGGCCGGAGCAAAGTTATTGGAGAGAAGCTGGTGAAGAACTCTGCTTCATTGCGGTGTGATTGGTGTATTGTTCGTCCCACATCCATCTGGGGTCCTTGGTCGAATTTTCCTCATATTCCTTACAGCAGGTTTTTCAGAATGATTGCTTCAGGCTTATATTTGCAGCCTGGAGGGATCAATTCAGCAAAAACTTTTGGTTATGTCGAAAATCTGATTTTTCAGGCTGAGAAGCTTCTGTTGGCACCAAGCAGCCAAATCCACAGAAAAGTCTTCTACCTTTCAGATTATGAGATGTTTTCCATAAAAGATTGGGCCGACATGATTTCTCTGAAACTTCGTAACAAGCCAGTACGTACGATTCCCCGGCCAGTCGCTCAGCTTCTGGCTTGGGGCGGTGACTTGCTGAAGATTTGCGGAATGAAGGAACCACCCTTTTCCTCATTCCGTCTGCGCAATATGCAAGCTGACACTGCGAACGTCCCGCTGGAGCCGATAAAGCAAGTTACCGGTCCGCTGCCTTATAGCCTAGAACAAGGCGTGGATAGAACGATCGCATGGCTACGGGAGCACAATCTAATTTGATGAGTTTTGTGCCAACTCCACACGAGCATAGCGATAAACAGAGGTTAAAACTTCTAGTTCTATGTCAGTTGTTCTACCCCGAGCTGGTTTCGACCGGCCAGACATTAACAGAATTATGTGAGGAGCTGGTGAGCCTTGGAGTGGAGGTGAAAGTGCTCTGTGGACCTCCCACGATTTTGGGCAGAAATAGTGAATTACCGAAGTGCATTGAGCACAAAGGCATTCGTATACGACGTGTATGGGGAACACGTTTTCCAAAACTTAATCTACTGGGCAGAATTACAAATCAGATAACATTTGCCTTATCCGTCTTTTTTTACCTCTTGTTTCACCGTCCTAATCGACCGATTCTGGTTTTAACGAATCCTCCTTTTCTGGCGGCTATCTGTGCGCTGCTGAGAGTCATTAAGATTGGACCGCCTTATATCTACTTGATTTTTGATGTTTATCCGGATACCGCTGTGCATTTAGGATTGCTGAAAGGCCAGGGATTTGTCGCAAAGGTTTGGGATCGGTTGAATGCATTTATATTCAGGCATTCCTCAGCCATCGTTGTCATCGGCAGATGCATGGAAGAGGTTATCCAGCAGAAGGCGCGAAAATTCGGTCTTAGCCTGGATGGCGCACTTCACTGTATTCACGTCTGGTGTGATGATAGATTCATCAAGTCGCAATTAGATTTAGAGAATCCACTTGTGGATAGGTTTGGGATTAGAAACAAGTTCGTTGTGGGTTACTTCGGCAATATGGGCAGGTTCCATGACATGGAAACCATCATGGAAGCTGCCAGGATTTTAAAAGAGAATCGTGATATCATTTTTCTATTTGTCGGTGAGGGCCATAAGAAGCAATGGATGATTGATTATGCTCGGCAGAATGGTCTTGAAAATTGTCGGTTTCATACTTACGTTGATCGTAAGGACTTGGGTTTTCTGATGTCATTGGCTGACGTAGGCTTGGTTTCTTTACTCCAGGGTCAGCAGGGGCTTTCGGTCCCCTCGAAAACGTTCGGACTTATGGCTGCAGGTGTCCCTGTTATAGCCGTGATGCCCTCGACATCTGAGATCGCAAGGATTATGCATGAGGAACACTGTGGTACTGTAATTAAACCAGGTAGCAAAAAAGGCTTGGCAAATTCTATTCTGGAGTTTTACAATGACCGTAGAAAGTCAAATGCCATGGGCAAAAATGGTGTAAATGCGATTGTGACCGAGTACAGCCTTCATAAAGCTTCAAGGCGGTATCGTGACCTGATCATGGATGTTTGTAATTTAAATGGATAATACTCGCAGATGGAGCTGATGATATGAAAGAGGCGCTTGTATGTGGAGCAGGGGGATTTATTGGAAGCCATTTAGTTAAAAGGCTGAAAAGGGAGGGATTTTGGATTCGAGGGGTGGACCTAAAGTATCCTGAATTTAGTGAGACAGTTGCGGATGATTTTGTCATAGGTGACTTGCGGGACCCTGTAGTATGTAGAAAAGTAACGGACAGATCATTTAATGAGGTTTATCAATTGGCTGCTGATATGGGTGGTGCGGGCTTTATCTTCACTGGGGAGCACGACTCTGAGGTTATGCACAATTCAGCAATGATAAACCTCAATATGGTTGATGTATGCTGTAAAATTGGTGTGGAGAAGGTTTTTTATTCTTCCTCAGCTTGTGTTTATCCCGAATATAATCAGGTGGACCCGAACAATCCCAACTGTTCGGAGCATTCGGCTTATCCAGCAGCCCCTGATAGCGAATACGGGTGGGAGAAGTTGTTCAGTGAGCGTATGTACCTGGCCTACCATCGAAATCATGGTCTTGATCTTCGTATAGCCAGATTTCACAATATATTTGGTCCCAAAGGGGCCTGGAACAATGGCAGAGAAAAGGCGCCGGCGGCTCTATGTAGGAAAGTGGCCGAGGCCCCTGATGGTGGAGAGATTGAGATATGGGGAGATGGTAAGCAGACACGTTCGTTCCTCTATATTGATGAGTGTCTCGATGGTATTCGAAGATTTATGGATTCAGATTTCATCGGGCCTGTTAATATCGGCTCAGATGAAATGACAACAATAGATGGCCTTGCTGAGATGATTATCGATATTGCGGGCAAAGATTTGAGCGTTAGACATGTGGATGGACCATTGGGTGTTAAAGGCAGAAATTCTGATAACCGACTCATCCGCGAGAAGCTTGGGTGGGAACCCACAATGCCTCTGCGAAGCGGGATGAAAAAGACCTATAGATGGATAGAAAGCATGGTACAGATAGTCAAACAGTCAATCTGTTAGGATAGCAGGTGGGTGAATGAACTCGTTTCTAATTCTACAATTTTGATTTTATTGTTGGGGCTGGGCTCTGAGCAGTCCAATATAAAAAAATATTCAATTCATAATAATTGTATGACCAATACCGCAGGGAGGCAATATAAAAGTCCGATAATCGTTATGCTAGAAAAGCTGCGTTATTTTTACGACAAACGATCTTTTTATAAATGAATTGTAGGTGTTTGTGTTACAGAGTGTTATACTTTAAAAGCCTATTAAGCTCAGGAGTATCGGTGTGAGGCTATTTTGCTTTGAAAGATAGGGGGGAGAGGCAATGGTTACGATCGGTCAGCAAGGATCGTTTAATTACCTGTATTATTCTGTTTAAATGTTGAAGCAAAATAGAGATTTCACCTTGCGTAGATTTTTCTTGGCTTTATAATTATTATTAGCGCAATTGCCTATTGATTACTTTCTTGAGCGGTTTTGTGCATAATTTACTGTTTGATTAATGGGGGATCATAGGTTAATCAGAAGCGCCGTTCTTTCTTAGTCAAGGATGAAGCGTTAGGGAGCAAGGAGTGCACCTCAGAGCGGTTGTTATGAAGGGGGGGGAAGAAAAACAGCCAAGCGTCAGAAAAGCGAACGGCCGGGACAGGCTTTTAGTTGACGTTGTCGGGCGCAGGCTGGTCGGCAAAACTCTTCGCAGGGAAATATCACCTCAATCTTTACCCGTTTTACCGTCTGGAACTTCATTGGGCCGAGAATTCGTGATAAGGGCCTTTGATATTGTTGGCTCTGTTGCGATTCTTGCTGTTACTTTGCCACTGATGCTTGTGGTTGCTCTGTTGATAAAAGCCTCTTCTCAAGGGCCGATTCTGTACAAGCAGAAAAGAGTAGGTAAGGATGGGAAGGTTTTCACGTTATACAAGTTCAGAACGATGGTAGATAATGCGGAAGATCATGTCGGGCCTGTTTTGGCTGCCAAGGACGATGTACGCGTGACACCGGTTGGCAGAGTCCTCAGGAGGGTGCGGATGGATGAGCTGCCCCAGTTATTCAATGTCCTATGGGGCGATATGAGTCTGGTTGGGCCGCGGCCGGAAAGACCTTATTTTGTCAATCAGCACAAGGCTCTACAAGGAGTGCGATTGGCGGTGAAGCCAGGGCTGACAGGACTTGCGCAAATAAGGAGCTTCTATGATCTGAAGCCTGATCATAAGATTAAGTACGACAATCTGTATATTCAGAGAAGATCCGTATTTTTGAACGCCTACATATTGCTGCAGACCATACCCGTTATCTTCACAAAAAAAGGATGGTAAAGGCTTGCATAGTCCATCCTTCTGCTACGAAATCAACTCACGCAGGCACATCGATTTCATCGTCACGCCAAGGAAGGTTCTGCCTCAGCTTATTCTGGAGCAACGATTGCTGATTGCGGAGCATTAGTATCTTAGCAATCGACTGATAGCTAAAATTGAGAATAGGCTCATAGTTTTTGGTATTCACAGTGCACCAGGTTATTGACCTGCAGCTTGTCAATGGTTTGTTCATTCTGGCTATTCTTCCTTCCTAACGCAGCACCCAATCTTATATGAGAGCATGCCGGGCAGGCTCATATTCCATCGTATGGGTCGCATGTTGGTCTTGATGATACTTAAAAGGTCATCCCAAAGGTCTTTTATTTTCTACAAATTCGGAGGTGCGATTTTGGCTTTTCATGGATGCCTGGTTTTCTCTTGTTGAGCGGATAAAGAGTCCAGCTATCGCTGCAGAGCAAAAGAACTGGCATGAGAAGGGCCCTTCGGTTACCATATTAATTTGTATTGTTTGAGACTGAGGCCTCAAATGGCAAAAATACTAAGGTTTTTACTATTAATATCGCTTATAGCTTTTCTGAGCCCCGTATGCTACAGCAAGGAGTATCCGTATCGCTGGGTCTATGTCTCAAGGAGGCTAAATGAGGATAGCGATGTAAGAGAGATAAGCGGCATAGTTAAAATGGCGTCAGAGCACGGTCTTAATGGCATGGTTCTTTCCGCGGGGCTTGACAGGCTTGACCAACAGAGGCCGACATATTTCAGAAGGCTTGAGCAGGTAAAGCAAATATGCAAGCAGTACAACATTGAGATAATCCCGATTGTTTTCTCAGTTGGGTACGGAGGAGCAATTCTTGCTCATGACAGGAATCTGGCGGCGGCTGTGCCTGTGAAGGATGCTGTGTTCGTTGTTAGAGGTGGGCAGGCTCATCTATTGTCTGATTCGTCAGTAAGAATAGTTAACGGCGGTTTTGAAGAGCACTATGGAGATCATCTACCTGGCTATAGATTTCATGACAAACCGGGTGAAGTGTCATTCGTGGATACGACGGTCTTCAGAAGTGGCATGGCATCCCTGAGGTTTGAGAACTTCCAAAACTTCAGGCATGGCCATGGGCGGGTTATGCAGGAGGTCAAAGTACAGCCGCATCGCTCTTATAAAGTCACTTGCTGGATTAAGACCGACCGGCTCACTCCCACAAGTGCATTGCGGATGCTTGTCTTGGCTCCTGACAAACATCAGATTGCTGAAACGAGTTTGGAGTTGCCGTCGACCGTTGACTGGCGCAAGGTGGATTTGGATTTTAACAGCTTCAAGTTTGATAAAGTTTGGGTCTACGTCGGCGTTTGGGATGGAAAATCGGGCCGATTTTGGATCGATGATCTGGACATTGAAGAAGTCGGACTCTCGAATATCGTCAGGCGACAGGGTACGCCTATCAGCATAAAAAGCGATGAGACAGGAATAGCTTATCAGGAAGACAGAGACTTTGCCCAGATACGTGTCCCAAAGGTGAATCTCAGGTCCGATCCTGAGCCGTTGGCTATAAAGATACCTCCTCAGAGCCGAATAAGAAATGGTGAACGGCTGAGGGTTAGCTATTATCAAAGGGTAACTCCTAAGAAAGGACAGATTACCGTTTGTATGTCGGATCCAAGGATTTATGAGATTTGGCAAGGCCAAGCCAAGCTTATACACCAGCACCTTTCTCCAAATAAGTATATGTTAAGTATGGATGAGATAAGAGCTGGAGGTTCGTGCGAAACCTGCAAGAAGCGCAATATGTCAATGGCTCAGATACTTGGCGATTGCATAAGCAGGCAGGTGAAGATTGTTCGCGAGGTGAGCTCGAATGCTGAGGTATTTATCTGGTCAGATATGCTTGACCCGAACCACAATGCTCACGCCCACTATTATCTCGTAGATGGGGATTTCACAGATTCTTGGAAATATATACCTAAGGATATTGTTATCGTTTGCTGGTATTACCAGAAGCGCAATGAGAGCCTCAGATTTTTCTCTTCGCGTGGCTTTCGGACAATGGCCGGTGCCTACTACGACGGTGACAATCTTGACAATCCAAAAGGCTGGCTCGAGGCTCTCGATCGAACGCCAGGGGCATGTGGAATTATGTATACAACCTGGCAGAACAAATATGAATTACTGGACGAGTTTGGAGATATTGTGAAAGGCCGGACTGCCCCAAAGCAATAAGGAGTGACTTGCTATGCGATGGAGCGTGAACATAGGCAGGATATTTGGGATCAGGTTCCGAATCCATATCACGTTTTTTCTGCTTCTTTTGTTTGTTTTTGTTTCTGTTCTAAATCAACGTGGCTTTGGTCCGGCTCTTACTGCAACGCTCTTTATTTGTGCGGTCTTTGTGTGTGTACTTATTCACGAAGTCGGCCACAGTCTGATCGCACGGCGGTTTGGAAAGGAAGCCAAGAGCATTACTTTGCTTCCGATAGGTGGCGTTGCAGTAATGGAAGAGATGCCCGAAAAACCCGCTCAGGAAATTGCAATGTCCATAATAGGCCCCTTTATCAACCTTGTGATTGCTGGGGTGCTTTATGTGCTCGTAGGGCGCTGGGCCGGCGTTGATGTACCGAGTTCGTTCCCAGAGTCATCACGGCAGTTTCTCGCAGCTTTGATAGGTGTGAACATCGTACTTGCCATATTCAATTTGATACCTGCATTTCCGATGGATGGAGGCCGAGTGTTGAGAGGAATTCTCGCTACGAGGATGGACTATGTTACCGCGACTTCAGTTGCAGTCGCGGTCGGTCAGGCATTGGCGATTTTTTTTATCTTCTTCGGCATATTCTTCAATTGGTGGCTGGCGCTGATAGGGTTATTTCTTTATCTCGGGGCCGGCAGCGAAAAACAGCAGGTTATTCTCCGTTCTTTGTTGCATCAGATTCCCGCCCATGAGGCAATGGCTACAGAGGTTCATACGCTCAAGCCTGATGAGCTTATGTCAGGTGTATTGGAATATTTTCATCACGGCTGCCAGAATGATTTCCCTGTCATTGGTGAAAACGGCGTTAAAGGGATACTCACTCGCGACCGCATCCTTGCAAGCATCCACGAAAAAGGACTTGAAGTACCGGTCTCAGAAGTTATGGACAGCGACTTTGCTTCGGTTGATGCAAGAGCACCTCTTGATGAAGTGTATAAGAGACTTCTTGCAAGTGGCAAAACAGCAATAGCGGTTGTAGACAGGGGCCAAGTTAAAGGAATGATTTGTCTCGATGGTATCAGCCGATATTTTATGGTAAAAGCTGCGATGAAGGGAATCGATGCAGATGATGTTCTTGGTACCAGGTGAGAAGGATACGGCGTCGTCGTTTCGCAAGCATCGGCAAAAAGAGAAAGGCTTTGCGCTTGGCTACTTTGGCAAATGTGCATCAGGGACATGTCCTTTAACCAGCAATCCTATCATCAGCACTTTAATGGGTGCGTTATTGAGCGCACTTCTGGCCAAAGGCAAATAAGATGAGGAAAATCGCAGCACTGGTGTCGATTTCTTTGCTATTGGGGGTGCTTAGTTATCTTGGTGGCCTGACGGGCAGGCATAGCATTTATCCTTACGATTTTTACCTTGTCTATCTTGGGAACTTTGGTTTTCTGGAATTTGCGATTGAGTTTTGTCTTTATCGGAAGTGGGATTCTTTTCCTGACCCACAGTGTCAACATAAACCACTTTATTGAATACGCCTCTTTGGATGTCATTTTGTTTCTTGTTGGAATGATGATAGTTGTCGGTGCGATGAAGGAATCAGGCCTTTTTCATTTGCTTGTCACGGCCCTTTTGCGCGGGAACCGGCTCAGTGGCGCAATATTGTTTGTTGTGATCATGGTTTTCTCAGCGGTCCTATCGGCTCTCGCTGGTGAGGTCACTTCCGTAATTGTCATGACGGCAGTTATCCTCGAAATCTGTGATTCTCTAAAAGTAAATCCGGTTCCTCTTGTAGTCTCTTCTGTTATGACAACCAATGTGGGCTCCGCGTCAACTCTGCTGGGAAACCCTATTGGTGTGCTCATCGCTTTACGAGGACATCTCAACTTTGAAGATTTCCTGATTTATGCAATGCCTGTTTCAGCAGTTGTATTGGTAATAGTAATTGTGGTGCTTTGCATCTGGTACCGAAGTTACATCAAAGAAATCTCAGCCGGACTGGCTGCACGGTCAAGCGTCGGATATGTCCCAGCTTCAGTATCATTTGACAGTAAAAAGAAAATATGTGTTCTGATATTTGCAGTCATGATTCTCTCTATTGGCCTGCACAAAAGACTGGGATCGTTATTCAGCGTGGACGAAAACAGTCTTTTGGTTATTTTGCCTGTAATTTTTTCCGGCATAGTGATGCTGTACCGACATGATAAGGTGCGACACTACATAGAAAAAGAAGTTGAGTGGATGTCTCTATTGTTTTTCATGTTCTTGTTCGCACAAGCAGGGGTTATCCAGTCCTCAGGCGTGGCTCAGTTTGTCGCAGAAAAGCTCGTAAAACACGCCGGAACCAGTCAGAACGTTCTCTCTGGAGTTACTCTCTTTTCCAGCGGTCTCTTATCCGGCATTCTCGATAATACAGTGGTTGTGGCTTCATATATTCCTGTTGTGAAGAACCTTCACGTGATGGATGTAAGCCTCAGAACTCTGTGGTGGGCAATGCTGTTCGGAGCATGTTTTGGCGGTAATCTGACAGCCATTGGCTCGACTGCCAATATCGTTGCCTTGGGGCTGCTCGAACAAAGAAAACTGAAGGTTAGCTTCTATCAGTGGCTAAAACTGGGGGCCATTGTCACCGTAGTCGGTATGCTCATAGCATATTTTTCTTTGATAGCCTTCTTAGGTTCTCCAACTCCGGCAACCTGAGAGTCTTTTGTCAGCCTTTCAGCAGCTTAAAGGTATCTTCACCGCCGTTTATTAAGTGTATCAACGGCTGTGGTCTGTCGATACCCTCAATAAATTTTGGTCGTGCTGACCAGGGCGTCACGCTTAGAACTCTCGTCAGGTCCATCCAGTGCTGCAATCTTGCTACCGGCAAGTCCCAGGTCATGTGAAAGTGGTTGGCAGGTGGATACTGTTTGTATTCAATCATACTGGCATACTTTGGTACGACGAATGTATGTGGCCAGGTTGGGGTTGTCAGATTGCACATCGCCTGTCCAAGTTTTTCCGGGACCTCTGTAGTATAGGCCTCATCCCATATCATGCTAAAAAGTCCGCTCGCACTGCTATACGCCATTCGTGCGGCGATGCCTTCTATCCCAGCAGGCGTCATGAATGTTACTGAGTTGCCGCCACCGGGGAAGTAAAACTCATCAGCGAGAGGCATCGCGACGCCAGCCATAATCTGTCTCACCGATGCACCTGGTTTTGCCGCCCAATCGAATGAGGCGCTTCCCGAGTTGTCCCCGTCAACAAGTCCTTTGCTGTACCAGTCTGCATTTTTGTCGAGTTTTTTGACACCTATCCTTTGCGTCAAATCTTTTATCTCCCATGGCTCCCACACCTTTCTAAAGTCCATAAACAAAGGAGGATTTCCGCCGGATAGGTAAGTCATAAACAGCATCGTTAAAAGTCCCTGCACATCCGCTTCGGTAGCGTAGGGCAGCGGCGCCTTGCGTCCGTGGTGATCGAATGTGCTATTGAAGAACGATTCCATAACATCTGCCACTGGAAGCGGAATTCCTCGCGGATCGGAGCCCCATTCCAACTGGCTCATAAAGCCTCCCCCAACCGCATTTAAGTCGGCCATCAAATCGCGAACGATTAGGTACATTGCCAAACTCATATTAAATCGTTCACTGTCAGCTTCGTTACGTAGTTCGAGCCGTTTACCGATGTATCTGTTGACCCAGCCTCGCAGTTGTTTTAGTTCCTTTTCATTGTAAGCCTTTTTGCCGAGCATATCGGCCAATAGCTTCATATCCAGTCGCGTGATTTCGAGTCCGAAGGTGTTGCGTGTTGGAATAATATGTGCAAGCGCTGTTTCCATCCCCATCGAATCATGGCCGAAGACTACGACTCTCCTGCCCCGAAGTGCCACCGCCGTCACCGCTGCGTAGCACCAGTCAATGAGATTCTTTGCAGTTTGTTCGGTCATAGTTGGATTCATTCCCGTGTCTGGCCAAGTTCCCACATTTAGCGTGACCATTCGCCCGTATTGGCTAATGGCACCATTGAGTGCGTGGGCGTATACAGCGCCCGGTCTTGGTCCACTATTGCCACAGGTGATATTCAAAGGTGTGTTGGCTGGAAACTGCTGTAAAAGTGAGATAGTGGTGAGCTGTGGAAAGGCCCACGTATCCGGCACACATACGAGAGTGTCGACACCTGCTTTGCGGAATTGCTGAGCAACGATGTCCGCTTGAGCTTCGCCGTCTATTAAAACCGTTGAATGAACCACTGGTACCGGCGTTTTATCAGGCAGAACTACGGCGCCGCTAATGGTATCAGCCGCCATCTTAGCGATGTTCTGACAGCGAGTTCTACTTTCTTTGTCGATTCGCGGGTCACTGGTTGCGAAAACGCCAACGACAGGAACCTTCGGCATGGCCTTTCTTGTATTCGGCAGACGAACTGCTCCTACTTTCTCTGGCATTTTTGCTGCTCCTTCATCAAGATTTAGTGAATGGTAAATGGTTAG
>CAZFLY010000072.1:0-11654 GCA_964519995.1 uncultured Pirellulales bacterium
CTGAGCGAAGCCGAAGGATTTATCCTGGGGGTTTTGTTTGTCATTCCCGCGAAGGCGGGAATCCATTCATTCCGGACTTGATCCGGAATCTACAGATTAACTTATTATCGTCGTTCTCCTTTTTCAATATATTGTCACCGTCTATAATTGATCGTAGTCAAATGACTACGCTGTCTGATTTTTCCCTCCTCTCTTCTGTATCCTGTCTTCTATATCCTGTCTTCTGTATTCTGTCTTCTGATCCCCTCATCCACTCATTCACCCATCCACTCATCCACGCATCTACTCATCTACTCATTCACTCAACGTTTTCTCTGTACTGTCTCCAGACAGTCATATTTAGCCCCGCAAGCCTGTCCTGAGCGAAGCCGAAGGATTTATCCTGGGGGTTTTGTTTGTCATTCCCGCGAAGGCGGGAATCCATTCATTCCGGACTTGATCCGGAATCTACAGATTAACTTATTATCGTCGTTCTCCTTTTTCAATATATTGTCACCGTCTATAATTGATCGTAGTCAAATGACTACGCTGTCTGATTTTTCCCTCCTCTCTTCTGTATCCTGTCTTCTATATCCTGTCTTCTGTATTCTGTCTTCTGATCCCCTCATCCACTCATTCACCCATCCACTCATCCACGCATCTACTCATCTACTCATTCACTCAACGTTTTCTCTGTACTGTCTCCAGACAGTCATATTTAGCCCCGCAAGCCTGTCCTGAGCGAAGCCGAAGGATTTATCCTGGGGGTTTTATGCTTTTGGTTATTTTAATTACTTGCATCGAGGTACTTGAGGTATTTTTCAACCATTGCCGCTGCTATATTCATAGCTTTTTTCAACTCATCACTAGTAGCGTCTCTCAGCTCTGATAGCATTTTACCTCTATGACGTCCCTGTCTCAACACTGGGAGGTTAGCTAGCTTACGAAGCTCCTTCCACTCTTTCTTCTCTGATTTACTCATCCCTAATTCATTCATTGCTTTTTCTTCACTGCCAAAGTGCTTGGCCAAAGCTTCTTTGATTTCATACAGATGAACAAGGCAGTTCTTAGGATCTTCTATGGCGTTGTTGAAACTTTGAAGGATCTTTCCAGCAACGGAGTCATTGCCATACTTTGCGGCTAGGTTGCTCAAGGATCGCTTGCGCTCTATTCGTTCTGCCCGAGTATCTGCGACGATATTACCGTTCTTGTCAGTTATTGTAATGTCAGCATGTGTTGATATTTTAATAACATCCGACTTTGCTTTAAGGAAGATACTCCTCTTCCCATCCGCATGTCGGCAACTGACTGAGGGACATGATAGCTTATATGGCTTGTGGGACAACAACTGAACTCCTTGGAATCTGAGCCGTAATTCCTTGTCCAGTTGGTCGCAAAGCTCAGTTTGAGGATCGTGGTCTATCTTTGCTTCTACCTTTCCATTATGCGCAATCAGTTCATAATTCACTTTGGAGATTTGCAACGTCTCTTCAAAGTAGTCAGCAGGGGTGTATGTCCATTCCACAATCCATAGTTCTTTCGCTTCAATCATATTGAGTCTTCTTTAGAGTGCCTTCCTCTTTCATGTCTAGTAATAGCTGGCTGTCACTATTATCTAATTTTGTTTTCAAGAATTTTCTCAATCTTCTGAGTGACACAATTTATATCTTCGCATTGATATTTGCTGAATTTGTCTTTAGTACTCGGGCTTTTATTTGCCCTCATTATATATTTTTTTTGCTTTTTACGGATATTTAGAAGGTTGGAAATGTCTTTCATTGGGATGAGCCATGCTCTTTCGACGGATTTTATGTCTTTAGTTATAAGTACAGCAAGGAAATAGACATTTTTTTTGTTTTTAAGTGAAACAGAGCGTATTTCAAAATGGATTATATTGCTTTCTTTGCCTTTCTTGATAATTCCTCCGGTGCGGGATTTTATTTGGATTGGTAGTGCATTACCAATCTTTTTATCATAAATAAGCAAGTCTATTCCTTCATCGGCTGAGGGCGAAAAAGGTGAAAATCTACCATTGGTTTCAATCATTAATTCATTGGCTACGATGTGTTCTGCTATTACTCCTTTTTGCGTGCTGGTAAGATCTTCTTTTTTCATAATTTTCCCCTTACTATTGTCTATCATAGTTTCCACATGGCTAAAAGCTCAACATTGCTACTTTTTGTTGTCCAACTAAAGTGGTTTATTAAATGGATTGCCTATCGTTATTAATACGAATCTTTAGAACAAGCACAATTGGCGTCAGAAACCACCTTGCCAATGTCCGAAGAGCTTTCAGTTGTCCAAATTGACTAACAAACCATGGGCTAATTCGGTAGTATAATGTCACCAATCGAGAAAAGACTCTCGATGTCAGAAGTTTGTCGTCACGCCATTGCCTAAGCAGTTGCACCTCTATGCTATCAGTCCCGTATATGAGCGTTGCAACAATACATAAGGACCGAGATATCTTCATGTACTGATTGATAGTCATATTCTGAACGATTCGTAGATGCTTATTTAAATACGAGAATGCTGCAACATCCTTCGCTCTTAATTCAAAATCTTCGTAGCTGGCGTTATCGAATTCAATAAGGTCCTCAGTTCCTCCAGAATCTGTTACTCTTATCGAAAAGCTCCTCTTGCCTTCTTTCTTTGATCCTCGTGATTTTTTGGAGCGGATTCTGACAATGCGGCTAATGAATTGAGTTTTACAATTAGGGCAGATGAATTCCTCTGTCGATATTAGTTGAGCTTGGAACAGATTTTGATGCTCACACTTTGGACATACCAATCGGACATGCTCAACTTCTGAACTGACCGGTCGGACTCGATCTGCATTCGTGACCGGATCACCGCATTCAGGACAAAACTTGGCCTTTGTCGGTATCTTGGAACCGCATTTGTCGCACACAAGCTCACTCATAGTATCCCATCTTCCAACGTTATCTAACTATTGTTTATATGGTTTCCGCATAATGAAAATCTCAGCAGCGCCATGTACGTGGCGCCCGTATGCAGCCGATGGTTTAAGTTAAGAATCTGCATGGTCTAAATCTCATCGTATTGATTTCTCTTTGTGGGACGCTGTTCCTTAAGAGTTCTGAATACGATCCCAAACATCCACGAGGTGCATAGCTGATAGAAGGAGGCCTAAGGTCATATGGAGAATAACCTCAATTCCACCACCCACCGCGGACTGGACGCCAATCCGGTACAGGCAGAAGACAGATAGATAGAGCAACAAATACATGCAGCAGAAAACAACTGTATTGATTAAATTGTATAATGACGATGATTGTTCTGGGGCATCTTCGATAGATAGACTACTATAAGCCGTGAATATTCCTGCTGCAAGAAGACCAAGTACTGTTGCCAAAACGGCCAACGAAATATGCGCGTCGGAAGGAGCTGATGGCACTTGGTGCATTAGGACGCCAAAGACAATCACAATAATCCAATTGACTATTAGACGCCAAGCAGCTTTATTCCATAGCTTTCTTGAGGTTGCTAATTTATTACTCATTGCAATGTTTCCTTCTAATTCCCAATTGAGAAGGTAAAATGACCCAAATCAGCGGTCACTGGTTCGGTTAAATAATTAAATTTCGTATCTCGTATTTCGTAAGTCATATCTTTGGATTGCTTTCGGTAATTGATTATCTATAAATTTCTTCTGTGCCTGCTTCAATCACCTGACCCTGCGTTTCCCGCAAAGCGGGGCGGCGGGCAGGTGCAGGCAATTGACTATTGCCACGACGAACCACGAATCACGATTCGCCAACCACGAACAACGAACTCCAAACTAGATAATATGCCTCCCTTATTCCATAATAATGCTGGCGTTGTCCCTTCCGCAGATGCAATCCCAACCGTTACTCGTTATTATACCGGCCTATTTGTTCTACCTTCAAGAATATCTTTCAAGCTGTGACACTTTCATTCAGTAGATCAAAACCCGACCCAATAGTTAATAGAAAACATCAAACAAAAAATAGAACATAACCTACCAAGTAATAGAAAAAATATATATACCATGACTGACAATACCGTGACTTACAATAAAATGAATAACAATAGCATGACTAACAAAATGTTGCGTCCAATAATATATTACTTGCCTATCTTCTCATTACTCAATTAGAAACTCAATTCCATAATACCCAATCCGCACGATGCACTATGAATCATGACAAGTGAGAAGCGTCTGCATAAGCAAAATCAATGCCAGATCAGCGCATAAATTTTCAAAGTCAAGTCCGTCATTTGAGATGTGCTCAAAAAGTGCGCATTTCTGCAAAGATTTGCATCACTTTTGTTAATTACTGTTCATTTCTGTTAATTTTTGCCACTTTTTGCACTTTTTCTCTTTTGCGCACATGCTCTTGTCACAGCAGTACTTATAAAAATTTCACGCAAAAGTCCCGAAAAACAACTGTCCAAAAGATGGCCTCAATTCCACCCTTTACATCGGTCATATACCGGACTCACCAACTCCACTTTGCCTCTTTTGAAAAATACTCAAAGTTCCTAACAAATGGATCTCCTCCAAGCAGAATTCTAATAATTGTTTTGAGTAAAGGAATGTTGGGTCCGATAATATTTTTCCTGCCTATATTAACTCGCCCATTATATAATTCAAGGAACTGACCTAAACATACAGCCAACTAAAACACAATTGACACCTCTTGATACCCGAAACAACTCAACCTAAATTATCAGCCCCCAAAAAATATAGATTAAATAAAGTTACGTCCTATAAAATATGCCTTGCCTATATTAACTCGCCCGTCATGTAGTTCTGTTCATCTGAAATTAGCTTTACTTTCACTAAGTCGTTCTTTTTTAACAACTTATGATTTGTGCAAACGTTGACCATAAAATATCTCTCCGATCGGCCAGCCGCCTTGGGTCCCTCGTTTTCGAGCAGGATTTTTGCATCCTCGCCTACAAATTGCTGGCGGAATTTGAATTGCAATTCAGAATCAAAATTGCGTAATATCCGGGAACGCTCTTTTATAACTCTTGTTTCCACAAAATCTTGCATTTCTGCTGCGGCGGTGCCTTTTCTCGGTGAAAAGGCAAAAACATGCATCTTTGCAAAGCTGATCTCCTTTGCCAGCTCGACAGTCTGCTCGAAATCAGATTCTGTTTCACCTGGGAAACCAACAATAATATCGGTCGTTATGGCGGGACGGTCCAGATAGGATTTTATTTTTTCGATTTTATCTCTGAAATCATCGGTGGTGTACTGTCTTGCCATTTTTCTAAGAATATTGTCTGAGCCGGACTGTAGTGATAAGTGCAGGTGTGGCATAATGTTAGGATTCTGACAGAAAACGTCGAGTAATTGATCATTAACATCTCCGGGCTCTAATGAGCTTAAGCGAATTCTCGCCAAGCCTGGTATCTTTGCTATTTTGTCAAGAAGGTCGGAGAGTTTGAAATTTTCGGTGCAAGGCCAGTTTTTTCTTCGCACGGTTGTTTGACCATAAGCGCCTAAAAATATTCCGGTTACGACAATTTCTTTATGGCTCGCCTCGACAAGAGACCTTGTTTCAGAAAGGACTTCATCTGCAGTTTTGCTCTGAACAACGGGTCTTGTTTTCGGTACAATACAATAGGTACAATATCCATCACAACCATCTTGGACTTTTAAAAATGCCCTGGTTTGGCCAGTGTATGATGTTAGTTGTGGTGGACTTGTTGAAGGCTCTAAGTTTTTCTTATTGTTGAGCTTACAGTTTAGACTTGTTCGTGGAATTCTTTGCGAACACGTTGATGCATTTGGGTCAGCGGGTCCAAAATGGTCTGCGACTAATTTTTTTAGATCGTCAAACAGATTGTCGCGACGCTCAATAATATGAGCATATTTGCCCAGACCATTTAGTTCACCTATCTGCACAGTAGGCAAACATCCGCAGACGATAATATCAGCGTTAGGACTCAATCTTTTAGCTTTTCGGACGTATTGTCTGCTTTTTGCGGAGGCGCTTTGGGTTACGCAGCAGGTGTTGACAATTATGAATTGTGGTTTTTTGGACGTTTCAACGTGGTCAAGTCCAAGGCTTTCTAAAAACTGGCGAATCTGCTGGCTTTCATATTGGTTGACCTTGCAGCCGAGAGTGTATATGGAAAAAGTCTTCATAATATGGTATAATCTATTTATGTTTGGAAATGTCTGCAAGTCTAACTATTGTTGGCTGGCCTATCAGGCGGGAGGTACGTTATGGTACCAGCATCGGATGCGATTTGGGCGATAGAATTAGGAAACAATTCACTTAGGGCTCTGCATCTGACTGTTGCTGGCGGTGCGGTTAAGGTGCTGGGCTTTGATAATATTCAGCATGGCAAGGTCCTTACAGGAGCCGGAGTAAAAGTAGCCGAGCGAGATGAGCTCATAGCGATTAGTTTGCGAGAATTTGTACAGCGAAGTGATGTAAGGGGAGAAAATATTATTATTTCTGTTCCGAGCCAAAATAGTTTTGCACGGTTCGTGAACCTTCCACCTGTTGAGTCAAAGCGAATTCCTGAAATCGTCAAGTTCGAGGCAGTGCAACAGATTCCATTTGACATCAATGAGGTGCAATGGGACTGGCAATTAATGACGGAGATGGACAGTCCCGAAAAGAAGGTAGCTATTTTCGCCATCAAGAACGAAGTCGTTAACTCGACACTGGAGCACTTCGGCAGAGAAGATATACAGGTAAGTTACGTTCAGATGGCTCCAATGGCTTTGTATAACTATTTATTATACGATCGTCCTGACCTTGTAAATTCTGACGAGCGGGCTGTTGTTATTCTTGATGTAGGTGCGGAAAACACAGACTTGGTTGTATGCACAAAGTCTATAGTTTGGCAGCGATGCATCGTGATGGGTGGTAATACATTTACCAAGGCGATAGCAGATGCATTTAAGCTTACCTTTGAGAAAGCTGAAAAGCTCAAACGGACAGCTCCGGTGAGCAAGTACGCCCGGCAAATATTCCAAGCTATGAAACCGGTTTTTACGGACTTGGCCTCGGAGGTTCAGCGTTCGTTGGGTTTTTATACAAGTTCGCACGCAAATGTGAAATTTACAAAAGTTATTGCACTTGGTGGTGGTACGAAAATGCGTGGTCTGCTGAAGTATTTGCAGCAGACGTTGCAGATGCCTGTCGAACGACCGGATTCGTTTAAGAGACTTGCGATGGGACCCAGCGTCTCAGCGGCAAAGTTCCATGAGAACGTTTGTGATTTTGGAGTTGTCTACGGCCTTGGCCTACAGGGTTTGGGTCTGGCCAAGATAGAAAACAATTTGCTGCCTCGCAGTGTTGCCAGATCGATGGCCTGGGCGAGCAAAGGCAAGTATTTCATCGCCGCAGCGTGTATGTTACTTGCGGTTTCACTTATGTGTCTGGCACGGGTTGGTATGGATAAGGTCGGCTACGCCAAGAACAATCAGCTGCGCCAGAGAATTGCCGGCGTTATTCGCGCTGCTGAGGATGCTAACACCAAGTTGCGCAGCGAGCAGGATAAAGGTTCAGTTTATCAAGCTGCTATGCAAAAGGAATTTAAGCTCTTTAAATATCGCGAAGTAATTCCGCTACTGCACGAAGTGATACTTTCGGCCTTGCCAAACACACAGAACAATACCGAGCAAAAAGGACTTTATGAAGCCTTTGACAAGGGTGATGTGGAGGCAGTTCTGGAGATTCCACGCAAGAAGCGCAAACAGCTTTTTATTACTAGTATGTCGGTTTATTTTTCAGATGACATTGAGACCGCCCAATTTGGTACAACAGCAATGATGAGAAGAGGTTCGGGCGCGGCGACAGAAGAATTAGGGGACTTAAGCGGCTATGAGTATGAGCAAAGGATGATGGAAATGGAAATGATGAGACAGTATAGAGGAGCTGCGGGATATTCTCCTTTAATGGGTGTGGGTGATGAAGCTGATAAGGATGCTGGATTTGTAGTAACTATAGCTGGGTACAGTCCCTACGAGGATATTGGTGAACTGTTGGATCCTATCGGAGTAGCAGAAGATCCAAGTCAATGGGGATTCGTGACTCGATTGCTTAACCTCGATGAGTTTGTTGATGGAAATAGTCCATTTAATCTGTACAAAAAGACCGACACGGCGCATTTCAAGCTTGAAAAGGGACAAGTAGATCTGGATGCAGACATGCCCACCGGTATAGGCGTGATGAAAGCGGTGGAGACAACAGTAGGTAAGACGGGCTTTCAGAACAATAAGTGGATTTTGATCGACCCTATGACTAAAGAGGTTGTCAGTAGGGTCCCGGAGTTGGACATGTACGGCAAAGAAAAGGTCAACAGAAAGGGCGAGCCTGTATATGAAATCAATGACCGTTGGTTTGTTTTGAATGCCAAATTTGTCTGGGACGATGCACCCAAGCAGGAGAGCCGACGCCCCGGCATCCTTGACGTAGGAGGTGCTCGGCCTGGTCGCAGCAGGAGTGCTGGAGTCGGGGGCTCGCGGAGTTCTACAACGCGAACGGGGGCTATCGAATAAACGGGTAAAGATAAGATGAAAGTGCTAAATTTCAAAGATGTTTTACAGAAGATAAGTGTTCTTAAGAACAATCCATCACTCTTAGTCTCGATTATCATAATAATAGTTGCTGTTGTTCTTTTTGCCCCTACCAGGTTGATAAGTGGAAAACTTAAGGAACAGATTAAAAAGCAGAGCATTACCGGCGCAGAAAAAATTCGGCGGATAGATGCTGTCTCTGCTGAGCAATGGAAATTGCAGCAACAGTACCAGCAGGCCTATGCAGATGATGCAAATCAGATAGCCCTTTTAGCAAAGCAGAGTACACAAAGAGAGCTGCTCAGTTATAAGATATTTCCTGAACCGAAAGATAAATCAGCTTTGATTTTTGAGGAGTTCGGCAAGCAGTTTCGCGATAAAGTAAAGCAGCTATTAGTCGACCTTAATGCCTCTGAAAGTCCGACAGATTCCGAGTTGGAAAGGATTCTTGAAAGGTCGGCAGGACGTTCTCGCCTTGGACGGCGCTCTACGCTCAGCGTGACGGGTGATAGAATGGGTCAAAGTTCGTATGGGCTTTTCAGCCAGCTCGATGCCACAATAGTAGATGAAGTCTGTCTGGATAAGGCAAAGTCTGGTCGTGTATATGCCAATCCGACAAATGTAGGTGGGTATGAATTCTGGGACAAATATGAGTATTCTGGTATAGATGAAGCGGTCAAGGACTGCTGGTATTGGCAGTTGGGTTACTTGATTATCGAAGATGTAATTGCAACGATAGATGCGTGTAATTCCGGCTCGAACAGCATTTTAACCTCGCCGGTCAAACGGCTTCTAAATATAGATTTTGCACTTGTCGGCAGAAGGCGGGCAGGACCCCGCCCAACCAGGGCTGTATCGAGAAGTCCGGAAGGCGATAATGAGCCAAAATATGTTATGTCGGCTTACGATGGATTTGTTGCGCCACCTTGCACTGGAAGATTTAGCAACGATGATATAGATGTTGTGCATTTCAACGTGGCTGTCGTTGTTGTTGCGGACTCGGTTTTTCCTTTCATGAAGCAACTGTGCAGCGCCAAAGAACACAAGTTCAAGGGATTCTTTGGCGAGGGCCCGGAGCAGTCTCTCAAGCACAATCAAATAAGTATTCTGGAGAGCAACATAGAAGCGATTGACCCCAAAAATCTGGCTCATCGTCTATACCGCTATGGTGAGGATGCGGTGGTGGAACTGAACTTGATTTGCGAATATATCTTTGACAAGGAGGGCTATGAGCAGATTAAGCCCAAAGTTGTTATAGAGGCGCTTGAGCAAGAAAAGGAAAAAACCGGCAAGCGACGATAATGTAGCGAAAAAGAATTAGAACCAGACTATGCATTAAAGGCGAAATGTGAGATGCGGGAAATCATCAGAAAGATAGGCAGCTTCTTCGAAGAGCATATTGAGAAGATAGTGCTTGGTGTTTTGGGATTGGTGTGTTTGTGGCTTCTGATTATGTGGGTTGTTTTCAGTCCCGATGTTATCAACTATGATGGTCAGAGATTAAGTCCGAATGAAATTGATAACTATATATACAAGCAGGTCCAAGCCCTGCAGGATAAGCTCAAGCAAGAGCCAAAACCTCTGGGGCAATATGTAGCCCGGCTCGATGGTCCGATAGATTCGAACGACCCTGTGAGGGTCGGAATATGGGGCGACCTGCGTAATGGTTTTGCTGGCCTGCTCGAATCATCGATAATTGGTATTGATTCTACTCTTGCTTTGCCGATACCCCGGTACAGTCAGGGCGAAGTGGGTGTTAAGAGAGCTTATAAGCTACCGCAGGTTGGAGAGATTAAAGATGTAGCTGTAGAGCACATTCGTGCAGTTGCTTATGTACCTACTGTGCCTATCACTGATCAAACGCTTTATAAGGATGCTTCTCATGAGCCAAATGATATCGATTTGGTTACCGTTGAAGCGAAGGTGGATGTTGCTGATATGTACAAGAGATTTCAGAACAGTTTTACCGGGATAGATGTAAAGGAGGAATGGCGTGACCCGTGTCTGGCCGAGCCGGTTTTTGCCGCTGTGGAGCTGCAAAGACAAGAACAGTTTGACGACGGTGCCTGGAGCGATTGGCAATGGGTGCCTCGTATCGCGATTGATCATCGCAAAAGGATGTTTGAGATCATAGAAGATGTTGACAGTCTGCCGGCCGGCGGGATAAAAGTGCGCCTGCTTCATTTTAAAGAACCTGAAGTTCGAATGGACCTGCTGCAACCGCAGCCTTATCAGATTGCCTCTGCCCAAGAAGAGTGGTTTCCACCAACACTACATAGAGAATATATCGAACAGCGCCGAAAAGAGGCTCTGGAGGAGAAGCGTGAGGCCAGGGAGGCGGAAAAGGAGGAGAAAGAGCGTGAGCGTGACGACAGACGTAGTGAACGACGTGGTACGATGCTTGGGAGATCGCCAGGTGGCGGAAGAGCTGGCAGTGGAGCGTCTTATGATGGATACGGGGACGCAGCGAGCCTTTATGGGGAGAGAGATAGAAGGGGCGTGCGGGGGAGAAGTCGGAGCGATCCTAGAACAGAAACAGGAGGGCTTACGCGCGAAAACCGGTCTTTGGGAGGCTTACGTTCTCCAGGTAGACGAACACCCAGCGAGGGCGACATCGAGACAGAGTACTATATGGCAGCTACAGATGCTTCGAGGCGTCTTTCTGCCTTAGATGAAGTTTATTTAAAATATGATGAGATTTCGCTCACTTTAGTGATCGACCTTACGAAGATGCGAGAGCCTTTGACTTTCTGGGCACACGATGACACAGTTGAGCCCGGCATGAGTTATCGTTACAGGATTCGATTAGGTGTTTTCAATCCGGTAGCTGGGATTAACCAACACAAGGACCAGAACGATTCGCTGAATAGCCAGGTCATTTTATGGAGCGATTTCTCTGAGGTCACTGATACAGTTGTGATTCCGGAAAGACTATACGTGTTCGCAAAATCTATACAGGAGACAGCCAAGATTGTCACCGTTGAGATCTCAAAGTACGTATTAGGTTATTGGTATAGCGAGGATTTTGCGGTTAAACCTGGTGAGGTCATTGGTACACTTGTCGAGTCTGAAACACGTTCTGAAAGGAGCCGGGACCCGCGTATGGACCGCTTGATCGGACGGGGCAATATTGCTGAGCAAG
>CAZFLY010000073.1:0-11560 GCA_964519995.1 uncultured Pirellulales bacterium
ATGCCTCCAAATCCGCTCCCACAAATCCATGCGTAATTTCGGCTAATTTCTCCAGGCTGACATCCTTTGCCAAAGGCATGCCTCTTGTATGAATTTCTAATATCTCCAATCGACCGTTTTTATCAGGTATGGGAATAGAGATTTCTCTATCGAAGCGTCCCGGTCTCCTCAAGGCAGGATCTATGGTGTTAGGTATGTTCGTCGCACCAATAACAATAACGTGTCCACGAGATTCCAATCCATCCAATAGAGCTAATAACTGAGCTACGACACGCCTTTCAACTTGTTTTTCACTGCCCATATCTTCCCGCTTGGGGGCTATAGCATCTATTTCATCGATAAAGATTATAGCTGGCGTGTGCTTCTGGGCGTTTTCAAATACACTCCGTAAGCGAGCTTCGGACTCGCCGTAAAATTTACCCATAATCTCTGGGCCGGTTATGTTGGTAAAATAGGCTTCGGTTTCATTGGCTACAGCACGGGCAGTCAATGTTTTTCCTGTTCCTGGTGGACCATACATAAAGACGCCTTTAGGTGCTTCGATGCCAAGCCTATCAAAAACTTCAGGATACTTCAGAGGCAGCTCAATCATTTCTCTTATTCTTTGAACCTGAGTGCTAAGGCCACCAATATCCTCATAGGATACTTTGGCTTTCTCAATTTTGCCTTCTTTTGTCTTTACTCTTATTAGTGTATTAGGACTAACTAATACCACCCCATCGGGGATTGTACCCTCAACTATAAAATCGCAGGTTCTGGTGCCGAATAATCTTGCTCTTACTTTATCACCGCTGGTTAAAGGCAGCCCTTCTATGAGAGAACCGATGTACTGAGCGTCTTTATCCTTTTGAACTGCCCCCGTTGCAGTTAAAGGAGAAAGTGTAATTTTGCTGGCAGGCCTGCTATTTACCCCCCGAACCGTTGCCTTTTCATCAAGCCCTATTTTAGCATTTTCTCTTGTAACGCCGTCTATCTCAATAATCTTTTTCCCTCTATCATCGGCATAACAGGGCATTGCCTTGGCGGCAGTTTTCCTTTTACCTTCTATCTCTATTACTTGGCCCACTTCAAGTTCCAAACTCTTCATATCTTCAGGGTCTATCCTGGCAATAGCTCTGCCCGCGTCTTTTGGTAAAGCCTCCTTTACTTTCAATTGTTTCATGTAATCGCCTCTCTTCTTCATTGCTAATTAAACAACTGTTCTTTGAAATTAGCCAATGCCTCAATCCCTTTGATTTCTCGAGGCTGTGAGGGAATAATTGTTGTTTTTAATCCGCTAAATTTCACTGTTATCTGGTTTATATACTTATCTTGCTCTTTTCTTTTCTCCCTGCAAAACTCACAACCATTTGAGCGTAAAACATTATTTATTACCAACTGTCTGACCTTTATCCCGTATTTGCCCAGACTATTTATCAATCTCCCCGTTTCCAAAATTGCCATATCTTCCGGGATTGTAACCGCTATAAATTCGCACCTGCTTCCATCACGAAGCAAACCTTCTATTCTCTTCACAGCTTTCTTCATAGTTAGCAGAAAATCGTCACCCTCATCAGGACTGTACTTTCCGGCAAATGTCTCGACCACATACCTGTATTTCCATCTCATCTTCGCCATTACCTTAACCCAATCATCTAACAGCCTGGGAGAGGTTAGAAGCCTTAAGGCATGACCGGTAGGTGCTGTATCTACCACATATTTGTCGAAGCTTGCTTCGTCTACTAGATCAACCATCGTCTTAAAACCCATTACCTCATCCATCCCTGGGATAGGCAACGCAAAGACCGAATCAATATCTCCAGCATCCAGGTTAGTGCTGGTCTCTACAATTTTTTTGATTTCGTCTTCGTGTTCTGTTTTGAATTTTGAAAGAGCCTTCTCTGCGTTTACTTCAAGAGCACTTAAATTTCTTATTCCTTTGACCTCTTTGATCTGGTCGCCGATTTTCTCTCCCAAGCTGTCAGCAAGCGAATGAGCCGGGTCTGTTGAAAGAATCAGTGTCTTGAAATCCTTCGCCAAATAAAGGGCAGTACCGCATGCACAGGTTGTCTTTCCTACACCGCCTTTTCCACCAAACAGGATTAACTTCAGTGGAGTCTCTTTTAGCCCTTTTAATCCCATTCACTTTTTCACCTTAATCTCTAAAATGCCGTTGTTGTAAGAAGAAGTCATTGTGTCGGCCTGTACCTTTGCCGGAAGTAAGATCTCTTTGTGATATTTCCTGTCTCCGGTCTGGGCTGAAATATCCAGGATGTCTTCTTTCAAATCTAATTTTATGTCCTCTTGGTTAACTCCCGGCATCTCGGCATAGATTCGAATCTCCTGGTCTTCATCGAAGACGTCGGTGATAGGTTCTCTTTCTTCCTCGACTTTAGGTCCTGCAGGAGTCTTTTTGACGTTTCCGAATGACTCAACTACGGGCTTGCCTCCCACGGCAGTTTTCACTGAGAATCCAAATACTCCTTTCATACCTTCCTTAAGGTTGCTCAAGTCAATTTCGCCTTCTTTATTGATTTCACCGCCTGCTTCCTTTAATTTAGCAGCCAGGTCAACCAGGTTTCCAATACCATCTAATAGTCCTCCTAGACCAAGGCTCAATTTCCCTATACCAAAATCGATATTCAGCCCTTTATTTTCCTCATCTTTTTTCTTCTTATCTTTAGCCATTGACGAATCCCCTTTTCTTGTTATCTTATCTTTGCTTCTACTCGCTCTAATCTGCTCTTCAAGGTTTTATTTTCTTTCTCTAACCTTTCCTCTTTCGCATTCGAGGAAAGATAAGGGTCCTGCTGCCACCAGTTTATTCCCATTTCCATAGCTTTATCCACAGAGGCAATCAAAAGCCTTATTTTGATATTGAGAAGGTCGATATCGAGAAGTTGTATCTTAATATCTCCGGCAATAACAATACCCTTATCTAAAACCCGCTCCAAGATATCAGCAAGGTTGGTCGCCTGGGTGGCATGCATCATTTTTTGCTCAGCCATTTTAATGCCTCTATTTTGTAACTACGCCTTTACCTTTACACTTTAAGCAAGGAAGTTTATTGCCAGGCTCGGCACCGGTTCCACGACAATAAGCACATATCTCTATAGGCTTTGTAATACTGACTAATCCCTTTCCTCTGCAAACGGTGCAAGTAATATTTGTCCTGGGTGGGTAATCGCCTCTACCTTTACAATATGCACATACTACAATCGGGCCGGTTAAAGAAACCATACCCTCGCCTCTACATACAGGACATTTTATACCTTTAGTTCTGGGCAATATCCCCTTACCTGAACATAAGGAGCATCCAAAATTGTTGCCTTCTAAGATCTCGCCAATCTTTAACCCCAGCCTTGTTTTGCCACCTTTAAAGTCCATTGTCTTCCATTCCATAACAATAATCTCTTTTGCCTAATAACTTAGAGCCATCGTTTTAAACTCTTTTTTAACTCCGTTTGTTTGAGCAATTGCACGTCTTGGAGATGCTGTGTCTTTGCCGGCTTTCGAGGTAGCTTCAGCCTCTTGAATCTTATTCATTTCATGCTCTATTTCTTCGAGGCGTTTTCGGATGCAGTCCTGTCTCATTGACAATCTCTTGTCCTCCTTTAAGAGCCTTTCTTTTTCCTTGTTGAGCATATATAAATCTAAATAAGCCGAGCTTTGAACCCTGGAGATAGAGCGTTTCTTTCTGCTCTGCATAGTCCCCACTCCATGGATTCCCTTCAGGTTATTAACATCCTTCATTGTTCACTCCTTTAATGAGAGACTTATAGTGCTATCTGGTGGAACTTCTTGCTGAAATCAAAACGTTCTTCTTTTTGCTCGCTCCCGTAACCTTCAATTCGACCAATTGTCCTTCCTTAATTTGAGCCGCTCGCTGAATGTTGTTCGGAAGCTTAATCTTGCCATCTTTATCTACCTTTGAAAATGCTCGCATAAGTGTCATTTGACTATCCTCTCATATTTTTTTGTCAGTTGGATACACCAACCAGACTTTCTATTTCTTCCTGACTTAGAACAACATCCCCTTGGCCAACTCTTAGGGGGATATCTGTGTTTTTTTGTGTCCCGATTTCTTTTGCCACAAGTCCACTTACTATTTCTTTAACCCTGTCTTGGTTTGTTTTTGAACCGACTCTGCTTGTTTCCGATGCCAGAATATCCTGGCACATCTGCGTAAACACATTATTTGCCCTCGAAGGTGTTAATTTTCGCACTTTGAGAGTCTTAGCAATCATAATGCACCCGCGAACAGTGGGAGCAAACTCACACTTTCCGGATTCCCTCAACCCCCTTACAATGTTCACTATTATCTGAGAGTCTTGCTTGGACAGCTTGGCTTTGGCCAAGGTTATAGCCATTTCGGTATCGTAGTCAAAGTGGTCCAGGTCCATAGTTATCATCCTGTCCCTTAAAGCGTCCTGGCTTCTATGAACTCCTGCGTATTCCTCCGGGTTACTTGTAAAAATAGCTGTAAAGTTAGGATCAACCCTTAAATACGGCTCTTCACCACCACGTCCGACCGGCAAATCCATCATCTTCTCCTGCAGTATAGAAAGGAGGATATTATTAGCTTCCGGCCGAGAACGTGTGAACTCATCGTAGATCAATGTAAACCCATATTTACAGGCAACAGTTAAGCGATTATCTACCCATCGCTTGACCATGTCCTCTTCCACCTTCAAAACTCGGGATACAAAGCGGTCGATAACCTTTCTAAACCTGTAGCCCTGTTGACCGCCTACAAGGTCAGAGGTGCTGAACTCTTCATCTCCGTGAATCATCACCACCGGCCGTGCGATTTTGCTTGCCAGGTGCATAGCCAGTGTCGTCTTGCCCGTGCCGGAAGGCCCCCTGAAATGGACTGGAAAGCCCGCCTTAATAAAGGAAAGAGCCCTGTCGGTAATATCTTTTACATACTTTGTCTCCACAAAGTCCGGCAGAGCACTTGGCTCCAATACTGTTGTCATCTCGTCAATCATTTTGACAGACCTCCTGTCTTTTTAATTCTTATTTTTTCTTCAGGGCAACAAACCCCACCATTTGAATCTTTGGCCTAACTTATTCCAGATTTTGCTCGCTTTCTCCAACTCTGCTCTTATCTTCTTTTCTCTGTTTCTAAAGTTTTGTCTGAGCGATTTAAATTTAGTCAGCGCTTCAGCCCTCTTTTTGATAAAGTCCTTTCTGGGAGAATCCAATCTTGTCATTTCTTCTATCTCGAAATAACCCCTTTGCCTTTACACTTAAGACAGGGCATTCCACTATCCACTGCTACACCTGTACCATTACACTCGGGACATGAGATAGTTTCGCCCTTAGGAGTTGTAACCATACCTTTGCCGTTACATACTGTGCACGTAATACGGGTATTATGATAAACACCGCTGCCCTTGCAATAGACACAGTTGATTACCGGCTCTTTAACCTCAACTTTACCTGCGCCACCACAGACCTGGCAGGTAGCATGTTCACTCAACAAGTCGAAAGGGTCTTTGCCCGTACCCTTACAGAACCCGCACGTTAGCTGGGCTATCGTGTGTGTTATCTGGCTCATAATTTAATACCTCCCTGAATTTATATTTCACTTCCTTGGCTTTTTCGGCCGATGCAGCTTCGCATTGTTTCTGTCATTGCGAGGAGCCCCGATTCATCGGGACGACGAAGCAATCTAAACCTTAATGAATCAGATTGCCACGCCAACCTTTTGTTGGCTCGCAATGACAAACGCTTAGACGCCGGCCCCAACTTTTTGCCTGCGGCTTTTGCTCTTCGTTGAGGTTTTCTTTTTGCCCTGGGCCTTACGAGTTGCCTGCTTTACTGTGCTTACCTTTTCTCCGGCGTCGATCTTAGGCATCACGAAACCGGCTTTTCTTGCCTTGGCCATAGTAGCAGACATGCCTTGCCAGGCTTTTCTTGCTTGGGCCATATCAGAGCTACACTCCTTTAAGAACCTTCTGGTTTCCTTAACGATACCTTCCACATACTTAGCCAGGTCTTTTTTGAGCTCCTCGCTCATATCAGCATGAGCCTTGTTGAATTCTTTGAGCTTGTTTGCAACATAAGACTCAATTTCTTTCACTTCTTTCGCAAGTTTGTCTTTGAGTTCTTCTGACATCTCGTTTCGGCTCTTCTGGAAACCCTCCAGCATTGATCCTATCTCTTCAGTAAGATTCACCACAAAATCGCTCAAGCTTTTTGCTTGTTCCTTGCTCATTTGTTTGTGGTCTCTTTCAAACATTTTGAGCATGTATTCAACATTCTTGGATAGCTCCTTTACGAAATCGGCCAATGATTTAGCTTGTTCTGTTGCCATCTTTTTCCGGTCGCGTTCGAACCCTTTCAAGGTCTTATGGGTATCGGCCACCAATGTACCCAGTGCTTTTACCCGAACATCATGGGAAGTAATGATGTTCTCTGTCAGTTTCTTCATGTCTTCAGCTATCGCCATTACCATTTTGATTCTCCTTTCTGAACTTCTAAACTTTTTGTAAATGAATTGAGTTTACATTGTTCGGATTTGACAATTCCCTAATTTCCAAAAGCGGTATATCTGCAGGTTCTCCACTCTCCCCGAGAGGTGTGAGTAAACCTTCGATCCGATTTACTTTACCTTTGTTATCGAAGACCGGTTCACCCCTATCACTAACATACCGCAAGGAACCATCCCTGTGGACAATTCTGTACTCTATATTGAAGGGCGTGCCTTCGTTCTTACATCTGCCAAAGGCCTCAAAAACCTGATCACGATCATAGGGGTGGATCAAATTTTCCCAATGTTGTCTATCAGCGAGGATTTCATTAACGTCATAGCCGGTCAGTTCCTTGATTTTTCTAGAAAAGCAAATAATCTCCGGCCTTTCCGAAGGTAGGGCAACATAAGGAATTTCACCAATCGTATCGATAAATCGATGAAGCTCGCTGCTCAGATGCTTTAAAACAGTTTGACTTTGTGTCTCGTTCATTCTTATATTTTCGAATACGTATAACGTTTTGATTTGTTATTATTTTTCTGAGCCGAGCTTATGTCTAAGCCGTGGACAAGATTTTCTAACTCTTCGTCAGGAGGACTTGCAACAAAAGCGGAAATTCCATCTTTATTGCCATATGGCTGTCCTTCAGATCGCTTTGAAGGCGTAACTTGATTTGACTTTACAATACTAAAACCGCCATTTGTAAAAATTTTCCACACACGTCCCGACAGGGCTTTAGCATATTTGCTCAAACGAATTGCTAAGGTATCAGGTGTTTCATCAAGAGTTTCGTTAAACTTTTTTAATTGGGCTTTTATATGGGCTTCCAGCTCTTTAATGTCTTTGTCGACCTTTTCCGCAAATGTTGGGCTTTTTCGGAAATATTCCAACACGGGCTGCACTTTTTTGGTTAGAGACTTGACCCAGTGTGCAAAATCAATCATAGCGTTTACCTGGTCTGGGTTCATTTCTTCATGTCGTCTTTTCTTACGCTCTTTAAGCCAGTAAAACTTCGTCAGTATATTGTTCAAATTCATGATCAAATCCTTTACGAAATTTTCCAGTCTTTGCATCTGCTCATTAGCCTTTCTTTTCTTTTCCGATTGTTCCAGGGCCTTCTGTGTATTATCCAGCAAAACATTCAAAGCCTCTGCTTGTATCTGGTAAAAATCTATAATGTTATTTATGACACCTCTCATAATAATGAGCTATCTGCATTTCAGGCCTCCCGCTGCTCAGCAAGACGAGCTCGTTCTGCGTCTGTGCGTTTGGCCTTGAATTCATCGAGCATATCTTTGACTTCCTGTCGTCTTTCTTCCTGACGGGCTATTCGCTCTTTGCGTTGCCTCTTGAATTCGATAAGCATTAATTTAAAGTCCTTTATCCTGAGCTTCCTTCCCTTGGCTGAAAGATCTTTAAGCATTTTAGCCGTTTCTTGTTGCTCTTTTTGAAACTCTTTCAGCTTGGAAGTCACCTCGCGTTTTCTCTGCTCCTGTCTATCAAGGATATCCTTAATTGCTGTATGGAACTCTTTGACCCTTTGAGCTTCACCTTTAGCCAAGGCATCCGTAAAGTTTCTCAGACCCTCTCTTAATTCCTGAACAAGCTTCGTTTGCTCATTAAGATAGCTTTTCGATAAATTTCTTACTTCTTGCTCCCTCTGATCCTGATGAGATGAGATGACGTTCATCATGCCATCAAAATCTTTCTTCCTCAGGGACCCGTTTTTGGCAAGGCTTTCCCTGAGCCGGCCATTGATTTCTTGTCGTTCTTGTCTTGCGTCAAGGACAGATTCTTGAAAACTCTGGAGGATTTCGTGGGTACTTTCGAAGAGTGCCTCAACACCTTGTATTCTGGTTTCATAGGAAGAGACTATATTCTGAAGGACATCTTCCGTATTTACAGTCAAGAGCATCGCTTCCATTTTCCCTTCCCGAAGAGAGGTTTTTCTTGGCGGGACATGCTTTTTGTGCTCCCAGCACCACAAGGATGACTCGGCAAGAATCCTCTACCGGCGATAATCCCCCCATTTGAAGGATGTGCCTTTACCTTTCGACCGAAGCTCAGGCCGCTGTCGCAGTCAGACCGATTGCCTCGGCGTATTTCAGGTAGGTCTCGACCGAGGCAGCTACCACTCGGGCCTCGATAGCGAGTATTTCAATACCCACCAAAGAGATCCTCACCCAGGCATCAACTACGACGCCTTTGTCTAGGATTCGGTCGATAACTTCGACCAGACTGCTGGAACCAATTGCTTTTTCGACTGCCATCTTCAGTCTCCCTTCTTTCTGCTTTCACAGAATCAAAAGAGTAACGAAATCAAGAAATGCACGCTACGCACGTGCGTCTCCACTTAAGACTGCAAAAGGTCTTTTGATGAATCTGACATTCACCGCCATGTTACACGTCAGGACACGTTTCTTATCAACCCCACATTGTGTCTCCATTTCAACCCCCATTTTGGAGTCCGCTCTTACCCTGGAGGAGCAGAAGTATAAACAGAAGCATCTCACACACTAAGCCATACTGTGTTTTTCTATGCTTCTTAGTAAAACAAGCTTCGGCGTTTACAGCGTTTAGCTTTAAGAAGTTTATTCCTAACTTTGTAGCAGCCTTAGGATGATTGAACTTAAAAACTGACGGGATAGTTAGAAGTTATCTGTAGAGCCCAGAGGCCTGAATATGTCTTTACCGGACAAGCAAGTCTGATGACGAAAAATTTTTGGTCTTTATGGTACTGATATTTCCACTTAGCCTCAAGATTGAGATTAGAAACGACAATTATCCAAAGGAGCTATTGATAGTAACCAATGGATAGGACGCGCTCCTATGGAGGGAAAAAGGGCGTTACTAACTGATTGGCTTGCCAAATTCAAATCGTTGGTTAGACTGTCGTTAATCCTTGGCGAATGGCGTATTTGGTAAGGTCCGCAAGGTTGTTACTGTCGGTCTTTTCCATGATCTGCCTGCGATTTGCTTCAATGGTCTTAACACTCAAAGCCAGTTGTGAGGCGATTTGTTTTGCCGATTTGCCTTCGGTTAAAAGTTGAAGGACCTGCCGATCTCTCGGGGTAAGGGCTTCGCAATGACGATCCCGCATGGCGAAAGCATTGCTCTCTGCAATGCCCTCAAGAACGATGCGGGTGATTCGCGGGCTCAAGTAGGATTGGCCGGCCACCACGGTGTTGATGGCTTGAATCAAATCATCCAACACGCACTCTTTGAGCATGTATCCCGATACCCCGGCGTTGATCATATCCAGTACGAACTCTCTTCTGGCATGTATCGACAAGGCCAATACCTTAACTTCTGGCAGTTCCTTTCTAATCCTACGGGTTGCTTCGATACCATTCAATTCCGGCATAGTAACATCCATGAGAACAATGTCTGGCCGCAATTTGCGAGTCATTTCCACCGCCGTCAGGCCGTTGTTGGCCTGGCCAACTACTTCCATATCACTGTGTTTTTCAATTAAAGCCTGGATGCCCTGTCGCAGAATCCCATGATTATCTGCCAACAAAATTCTTATGCCCATATTTGCCCCATTTTGAATAAGCGTTTTGGTTTACTCATGGGTGTGGCCAATGTAATCCGGGTACCACGGCCCGGTTCAGACTTGATCTCAACACTACCACCAAAATAACTTAGCCTCTCACGAATGCTAAAAAGTCCAAAACCGCCTTTTTGGCTCAAACCAAAGTCGCCTACGGAGGGATCGAACCCCGCTCCATCATCTGCAACGCTGATGCGGATATTGCCTTTGTCTGTGCAAATAGAAACCCTCACATGCTGTGCTTGAGCGTGTTTGACAACGTTGACCAACAATTCCCGCACGGCTTGATATAGAAGAACAGCTATCTCCTTGTCCAAGATCTTGGGATGAGCATCATTTTCGAACTCTGTCTTGATCCCATGTTTCTGCTGAAATTCCTCGTTGAGCCATTCCCGTACCGCAGCTTCAAGGCCGAGCTCATATAAAGTGGGAGAACCCAGATCAAATGTCAAAGACCGCATATTCTGGATAATTTGGTCGAGATGCTCATAGATTTCGTCCACAGGTTTAGTCAACTCTGCCGGGGGATTCTTCTCACGGAGTGAACCTATCTGGATTTTAAACAAAATCAAATTCTGTGTGACCTGCTCATGCAGCTCTACAGCAATGCGTCTACGCTCACGTTCTTCTGTCAGTGCCATCTGTAAGGTGAGGTCTCGAAGTCGCTTTTGATAATCCAAGAGTTTCTTCTGGGCCTGTCTGCGTTCTGTGATATCCCAGAAAATGCCCAGTATCCCCGTAACATTTCCGTGTTCATCCCTAATAGGTGTCTTGACAGTGTGGACGAATACCTCGCGTCCCTGCTGAACATATCTTTCATTGATATCTTCTGTCTCCCTGGATTCTATAATTTTTCTGTCATCGGCTCTGTATTTTTCAGCTAACTCTTTAGTGAAGAAATCATAATCTGTTTTTCCAGCAACCTCATCGGCCTTAATCTTTAAATCCCTGGCGTAATTATCATTGCAGGAGACGTAAACGGAGTCTTTATCTTTAAGAAATATCTTCTGAGGGAGATTTTCAAGAAGTGTTCTGTATTTACTTTCACTTGCTTGCAGCTCTTCAAGTGCTTTTTTGCGCTCGCTGCTTTTGATAAGCTGCCATTTACCTTCCTGCCCGATAAGAGCAGACTGATGACAGCTAACAATATCTATTATTTTAGATGCAGTGCACTGGTCAATACGATAACTGCAAACAGCAATCATCTGATACTTGCCTATTGTCCTATTCACCTGTTCTTCGTAGTTGGTGAAAAGTTTCCACTCTGTCTTCTCAAATGTGCTTCCATCACCTGCTACCCTCATGCCAGCGAAACCGCTGGCCAGAGCTCGATTTAATTGGTCGATCCAACTATTAAGAACTCCTTGCAAACTGAAGACACCACCTCTAAGATACCATTCTTCATGTGGGATAATCTGGATCTGCCTTTTTTCTAGATATTGGTCAAAATCAGGCACAGCCTTCCTTAACGCCTCGTCGGCCCCTTTGGTACTAAGAGGCTCTGAAGTGACCCACATGCAGAATTCATTGCTTTCCAATCCTGCCTTGA
>CAZFLY010000074.1:0-11148 GCA_964519995.1 uncultured Pirellulales bacterium
TTTGGAAATTGCCGGCCGATCCTGTCAAAAAGGCCTTATTTCTGTCACTAGGCGTGTTGTTTCTGGCGACGATATTTCTAAATCAGACCAGATCACTCTGGATTGCTACTGTGGCTACTGTGCCCTTACTGTTGGTACTTTTCAAAAAGAAACACCGGCTGCTAAGTATGGTGAGGTTGGGTGTACTTATCATTGCAATCTTTTTTGTCATGGGATTAGTGTGCCAGCGCGTGTTGCCAGGGCTGGACGTTTTTGAACTTGCCACTGAAAGGATAGAGCGCCTTCTGGAACGTGATGCAACGACCACGGGTACAGCTACTCGGGAAAGGGCTTTTGTGGCTGAAACTGACGGTTGGCTAAAGGGGACATTGATTCTGGGACGAGGATTGTGTTTTTTTCAGACAATAGAAAATCCCAAAGATGAGAAACATATCGCATTTGGCCATCTTGGCTATGTAACATACCTGTCTCAATTGGGCCTTATAGGGCTTCTTATTTATGGCCTTTATTTTCCACTGACGGTCGTGCGTAGTGGACTTTGGCTATGGCGTTTTGGTGATTTGCCGGTACTACGTTATGTGGGATTGTTGGGAACTGCATCAGTCATTTGCCTATCCATTATGTTTACTATGAGTGCACAATTTCTTTCTCCGGGCTACTTTGGGCCGGCTGTGCTTTATGGTTCCATGTGGTCCCTGTCACGAAGCGGGAGAAAGAAACTTGACTTGCAATCTTCTTTTGGAGAGACGATGTGATGCTTGAGGAAGGGATTAATCTTGTGCCTACGGCTTATAGTGGCTTGGCGGCCGAACAATATGACGACCGGCGTTTCACGACAAGACAGGGTCGTCTCTTTGCAGCATTAGAATTTGAGGAGCTCGAAAGAGCTATTGCTCATATTCCACGTGACGCGTACACATTGGAAGTCGGTTGCGGCACGGGTCGTTTTTCGAAATATTTGGCGGAACGAGGCTATCGCGTCAGAGCGGTTGACCCATCTTTGGATATGATCCGAGTAGCCTCGGCAAAATGCAAAGGCCTTCCGAACGTGACATTTAGCCAACAGGAGGGTGCAAATCTGAGCTTTCCTGATTCGAGTTTCGACTTTGTATTTGCTATCCGAGTAACGAATATTACAGAGTCAGAGGTATACGCACTGAAAATGATAGGTGAGATGATACGCGTTGCTAAACAAAAAGGGCACATTCTTATCGAGTTCTCTAACAGGAACAGACCTCTGCCGGGTAGGTCTGCTTGTGTCAAACTGTCTTTTTCTCAATTAGCTACTTTTGCCCGTGAGCACAACTGCTCTGTGGAACGAAGGGCGGGTATTTTGGTTTTTTCACAGACTCTCTTGAACAAAATTCCACGGATGTTGGTGCCAATCTGGAGTGTACTTGAGTGGCTATCATCGAAGTTGCTCTGGCGGTGGGCTTCTCGATGTTATGTTCTGCTGAAGAAGAACTAATGTGGAATTTAGGAAGGCCAGTATATGAGAGTAGCAGTCTTCGTTAATGCTGCATACTTTGATAAATCACAACTGGACGCTATACCAGGGCATGTGCAGTTCGCAGGCATGGCGGTCCGAATGCTCACTGATGTAGGATATGACGTTACTCTGATCACTACGAAGCCTCTAAGCCCTGGATTCTTGCCGGAGGTGATACCTCAAAACATACCCGTGCATATAGTCAAACACCCGTTCCAGGCGTGGCCCGAGCATGGCGTTCTGATTAGCTGTGTCCTGCAGCAAAGCTGGCAGTTGTGGAATTTCTTGCGAAGAGAATCTTTTGATGTACTGCACTTCTTCGGTTATCCCAAGACAGGATTACTATTGTCTGTCCTCAAATACGCCGGTGTTCGAGGACGGGCTTTATTCACGCCGCATAAAAGACCAGCAAATAATCATAACGGATTCAAGGGGAAAATTCAGGAAAAACTATTCAAGCGGATTGATAGCGTAGTCGCAACGACAGACTACGTGGGGAGCGGATGGTCCTTCGCGTGCGGGACCGAGGTGGTGACTACACTGCGACCAGGAATAACCAAGCGAATCACATTGTCCAAAAGTGATAATCCTGCGGATTCCATCCTTTTCTGGCGTCAGGCGTCGGTCGGAAATGGAGCAGATTTGGCTATTGGTGCCTTTCGACAACTTGCCCCAAAGTATCCGAATAATCAATTTGTATTTGCAGTTCGAGAACACGATGTTTTCGAAAGAGAGATTTTTGAACTGGAACGAAGTTTACCAAATGTTTGCGTATACACACATCCGTACAGGGATGATGTGTCCCTCGAGAGCCTCTTGCAACGAGCGCTGTTCGTTGTTCTTCCATTTCGTGTGCTCTCAGTAAATCCCCAGATGAGCGTTCTTGAAACCCTCTATGCGGGAGTCCCTGTAATCACAACAAACATCGAATCGAATGGCGAAGTCATCCACGACGGACAAAATGGTCTTTTGATCCCGCCCAATGACGAACGGGCATTGACCTGCGCAATTGAAAGACTTCTTAAGGACGAAGAATTGCTCAGAAGACTCAGACGTAATTCTTATTCTCAGACCATTGAGCGGTGGAACTGGTCAGCATTTGGCAAGGGACTTCTGCGAATATATGCGAACACAAACATCGGTTAATTACCCGCGTATCAGTATAGTCACGCCATCTTTTAACCAGGCAAAGTATCTCTCCGAGACAATCGAATCGGTTCTGAACCAGAACTACACGAATCTTGAGTACATAATTATCGATGGCGACAGCACCGATGGCAGTTTGGATATAATCCGCCGGTATGAAAAACAGCTCACATACTGGTGCAGTGAGAAAGACAATGACCAGTCTGATGCCATAATGAAGGGATTCGACCGCGCCACTGGTGAGTTGCTGGCCTGAGTTGATAGTGATGACGTTTTGTTTCCGGGTTGTCTTAGGTTAGTAGCAGAGTCCTATATCGAAAACAACAAGCCAGACATCATTCATACGAATGTGGCCTATCTTGATTCAAATGGTCAGATTACCCGTCTTATTCGTGTTCCGCGCCAGAGTAGATTTTTCTTCTACCGAGGAGCTTGGCATGTAGTAGCTCCCACGCTCTTCTACAAGTATTCGCTTTTCCGCGCCGTCGGCGGGGTAGACAGGAAATACCACTTGTCTATGGATCTATATCTGTGGATGCGTATGATGAAAGCTGGAGCGAGGGTTGCCCATGTGCCGTACTACCTCGGTGGATTTCGCTGGCACAAATCCTCCAAGACCGTGATGTCCCTCAGCACCAGACGCACTCGCGAAGGTTGGGAGGAAAGTGACATCTTCAAAACCAATCTTCCAAGCTCAAATCGGGCCAAGCGCCGTCTTTGGAGGTGGGCTTCAAGAGGCTACATTCTTCTGAGAAAACACTGAGGTCGGAAAGAGACACACGAAGTGAAGATTGGCATTTTTGTAACCGCTGCTTTTTGTAAGAGAGGGAAATTGGACGCAATCTCTGGCCATGTGCAAATACCGCTTATGACGGCAAGACTGATTTCTGATGGAGGCTACGAAGTTACGCTTGTTACTACAAAGCCACGTGGTGCTGATCTATTGCCGGATAGTATACCGAAAACTATCCCGGTTTGTATTGTTGAACACGCCGCGCGGGATTGGCCCGAGCAAGGAGTATATTTAGGCAAAGCTCTCCGACAGGCCTATCAATTGCTGGTTCTTTTCAAGAAGAGACGTTTTGATGTTCTTCATTTTTTTGGCGGCAGGAACCTTGTCTTACTCATATGCTTTCTAAGATTTCTCGGCATTAACCAGCCAGTGTTTTTTACTCCCATCAAAAGTCCGGGTACGGACTTGTCTGGACTCGAGGGTAGAATCTTGAGAGTGGCATGCCGTAGAATTAACAAAATCATTGCCATGACAGATTACACGCATACCGGCTGGAGCTCCCTATGTGACCGCCAGAAGGTGACGGTTCTTCAGCCGGGTGTGATGAAACAGATGCCCAGGACGCCGGTAAACGGTTTCAGGAACTCAGTTCTGTTTTGGCGCAATGCAGGCTATGCCAATGGTGTTGATATCGCTATCCGGTCATTCAAGGAATTGGCCCCTAAGTATCCTAATATCCGCTTTGTTTTCGCAGTTCGACCGTATGATGTTCTTGAAAGTCAATTACTCGATCTGGAGAGGCGCGTGCCAAATGTTGACGTACACATATATCCATACAGGACTGGAGTATCATTAGCGAGCCTTTTGCAGAGAGCTCTTTTTGTCGTTGAGCCCTTTCGTTTACTTTCTATAAATCCATCAATGGCGATTCTGGAGACTCTATATGCGGGGGTTCCTGTAATCGCAACGAACGTCGAATCGAATGGGGAAGTCATCCACGACGGACAAAATGGTCTTTTGATCCCGCCCGATGACGAACTGGCATTGACTTGTGCAATTGAAAGGCTTCTTGAAGACGAAAAATTGCTCAGCAGACTCAGAGAGAACGCTTATTCTCGGACTGTAGAGCGGTGGAACTGGTCAGCATTTGGCAAGGGGCTTCTGGGAATATATGGGCACACAAATATCGGGTAATTATCCGCGTATCAGTATCGTCACGCCGTCTCTGAACCAGGCAAAGTTTCTCTGTGAGACAATTGAATCGGTTCTGAACCAGAACTACCCTAATCTGGAATATATTATTATCGACGGCGGCAGCACCGATGGCAGCGTAGAGATCATCAAGCGGTACAAGCGTCATTTGGCCTACTGGATCAGTGAAAAGGATTCGGGCCAGTCGGAGGCCATCAATAAGGGAATAGCAAGGGCGACGGGCGATCTCTTTAACTGGATTAATTCGGATGACCTTCTTTTCCCCGGGGCACTCCATCGGATCGCGGCTGCTTTTCTTTGGAATCCTAATGCGGATTTCATCATCGGGGATAGTGCTCGCAGTGACGCGGAGGGTAGGATTATCAGGGTCAGTGCCGTGCCTTCGCGATTGACTATGCAGCCTAGCGGCTGGGTCTTTTGGGTAGGGCAGCAATCGACGTTCATCTCACTTACGACACTCAGACGCGTCGGCCGACTTCGTGAAGATTTGCATTGTATTATGGATGCAGACCTTTATTATCGGATTTTTTCGGCCCGTGGTTCGTTTGTTCGCGTAAACGGATTGGTCGGTGTCATAAGGGAGCACCCAGACGCAAAGGGCATAGCGAGAAAAGCCGAGTGGAGACCTGAGGCACAAAGAGTTTTCGAAGAGTATCGGATCGGGCCATTCTGTGCCAAAGTCGCACGCGCGAAGATGCGATCTTGGCGCGTGCTGGACGGAAGCTATTTTCGGTCATGGTTGCTTTTGAGGCGGTGGAGAGGCAGACGACCCTGGGAAGGTACATAACCTTAGCCGGATGTTACCTACCATGTGCATTGTAGGTGGCATTTCTGACCTTCATCACCACTGCTTTGGTGGAGAAGCATGAACATTGCGTTTGTTTTGCCATATCTGGCTGAGCGGTTTGGTGGGCCGGTCACAGTCGTGAAGAATGTTGGCGGAGCGCTTACCAGTGCTGGGCACAATGTCTCCTATTGGGCTACCGCCGACAGTAGTGACCGTGAAGAGCTGGCTTCGATAGATTCGGCTCATATCTATGATATTGCTTGGCCTCGTTCGTGGCACCGGTCGCGAAACTTTGTTCGCGGTCTGTCGGCTGGCATATCTTCAATTGACATTATGCATTTTAATGAGTTTTGGCCCCACCCAGTATATGCCGCAAGCCGCGTAGCCCGTGCCAATGATGTTCCGTACATACTCGGACCTGCAGGTAGTCTTGAGCCTTGGCGGTTGAGAAGCAGTCACCTAAAGTGGTTGAAAAAGATGGTTTATCTTAATCTCGTTGGTAAATCTATGATGCAGGGTGCAGCCTGTCTCCATGCAGCTTCAGTACAGGAGGGTGAACATTTTTGCCAAGCAGGTTATCACGGCCCTATAACCGTTATCCCAAATGGTGTCGACATCAATGAATTTACTAGCGGAGATGGTTCGGAGGCCGAGGCTTACTGGCCGAGCCTGAGGAATAGACTGGTAGTGTTGTTCATGTCGCGTTTAAGCCCAGAAAAAGGTCTGGATACACTGATTCCCGTCTGGGCAGACGTAGTGAAATCTCCAGCTTATAAAGATTCTATGCTGGTTATTGCTGGCCCCGATGACCGAGGCTATCGAAAGGTGGTGGAAGGAATAATTGGTAGATACAATGTTGGCTCGCAAATCTGTATGATGGGAATGGTGCAAGGTCGGCAGAAAATGGCGCTTCTCCGACGGGCAGACATATTTATTTTGCCGTCTTATTCGGAAAACTTCGGGATCGTCGTGGCGGAGGCATTGGCTTCTGGAACGCCTGTTATAGCTACTACAGGTTCTCCATGGCAGCAGTTGCATACGGTGGATGCAGGGCGGTGGGTACCCGCGACGAAAGATGATATAGGCCTAGCGCTGCGCGAGTTGCTGGGCATGTCCAAGTCGCAGCGGCAGCAGATGGGCGAGAGAGGGTCTGCCCTGATTCGAGAACGCTATACGTGGGACCAGGTTGCACTCATGTTCCTGACTGTATACGATTGCATCTTGGAAGATAGGTTGATCCCCCTGCATCCTGAGCCAAAGGAAGTGGAGAAGGCTTGAGTCTGAAGGTCTGTTATCTTGTGCCTCGCCTGTTGCCAACGCCGTCAGGGGCGGTTGTGGGGGGTAGTGCAGTCAATTGCGTCTCCCTGGCCCCCGAACGTTTGGCGTCGGAGAGAAAACGCTTGTCCGAACGCGTCGAAGCCCTGCGATTCTACACCGCCAACATCGCGCGAACATTCAGAAAGGCCCTTGTCGACCATGCCTGACTCCGATGCGCGGCGCCAAAGCCACGATGAGCCCAGGAGTCAATGACGACTGAAGAAGAAGAGCAGAAAGAGGACGCCATGTTTTTGGATCGAGTCAAGTACATCTCCCAAAAGATAAAGAGAGCATGGTTGGACAAAACCTTGTTCTATAAGATCGTTCACTTCGTTAAGAGAAATCTGCGAAGCCGAGCCGAGGTGATTGTCGGGTATCCAATGTTGTCAAGGGCCGACCGAAAGATTCGCCTCTCGGATGGATTTGCGGATCATCGAATGAAGCTGGAAGCGAGAAACTGCTCGCCTGATCTTGCGAAAAGGCTTATCGTCGCCTACAAGGCGATGAAAGAGGCCCAGTCCAATGTCGTGGACCCGGCCTTCCGAATCAGAGGGCTGTGGGCGGAGTGGATAGACGTCAACTACCGGGACTTCATGAGCGCTTTGAACAATGAGGACATCCGAAAGACCTCGGATTTGCTCGATAATCTCAATCGGGAACAGTTTGCTGTGGGTACTGGCGGCGGCTATGACGACTATGTTATGTACCGGACGTCTCTCATCGGAAGGTTTCACCTCAGATACCTGTGGTGCACGTATCGTAACAATCTTTTGTCGCTTGGTTTCTCCCCGGAAGATATACATTTCCCTCTAGTGGGAAATCCTGCAGGGGTTTTCTTCAACGACGAAGTGATCCAAGCAGACACTCTTCGGCACATCTATCACGCAATCGAGATGCGTCATTGGTTGCGAGATCTCCCACGCTCTATTGTTGTTGAGATAGGGGGGGCTGGGAGGCCAAGCCTACCAAACAGTGCGATTGGCCGATGGGGCGATCGCCAAGTATGTCCTGTTCGATATCCCGGAGGTGGTAACCATTGCTTCGTTCTTCCTCATTTCCGCGTTTCGTGACAAACGCATCCGGCTATTCGGCGAAGGTGACGTCTCAGTGGCCCCATCCGAAGAATATGATATCGCGGTTTTTCCTCACTTTGCAATTCCTCAACTAGAAAGCCGTTCGGTGGATCTGTTTCACAATTCTTGCAGCTTCTCAGAGATGGACAAAGTATCCTCTACGGAATACTTGAGGATAATCGAACGAGTTTGCAGGAAGTATTTCAACCACATAAACGCGGACACGCCCTTCTCCTCGAGAAACCCAGATGGCTCGATGTCGGAGAATCTCATTGGCTCCAAACTTGTTCCGTCGCCGCAATACTTCAAGCGCGTGTTCAAGAAACCTCGAGTTTTCAAACGTCCAGAGGACAGACTTTCTCCGGCCTTCGAGTACCTGTATGAGTTGATGCAGATCCCGAAATCCGGAGGGTAGGCGGATTTCCGGTGAAGACATAGCACGTTGCGCATCATCCCTATTCTTTAGAGCCAGGGAATTTCCCACACATCCAGTGGCGTGGAGCGCAACATCTTTGATGTTCCAATCGGACGCTACGAGGCAGGACTCGTTTTCACGCTCGCTGACGAAGTGCGCATTCCGATTACTGAGGGTTTGTTTGTGGTGGAAATAGGATGTGGCCAAGGCGGATACCTTTTCCCGTTTGAAGAAATGCTTCGCGCAAGGATACATGATTATGTGATTCTGAGGATATGACGTAGCGAGCAAGTCCATAGACGTTGCTCGGCAGCATGCAAAGGATGTGGGATCCCGAATTCAGTTTGCGATTGGGTCGAGTGACGCGTTATCTGAGCCGGTTGATTGGATTTGCCTCAACAATGTTGTGGAACATGTCTATGACCAATATGGTTTTCTGGCTGACCTTAGAGGACTATCGCAGTACATCTGGTTGCACGTTCCCATCGAGCATGGCATTGCACATATTCTCCTCAACGCGCCTCAACGGCCTTTCGAACCGGTCGACATCTGCACTTCTGGTCGTAGTCGAGTCTGAAGGTGATGCTTCAAGAATGCGGCTATTCAGTTGTCGCCCACAGATTTGATTGTGTTGATCGTGGGCCAGTTTTTGGTTCATTGAAATATCGTGCAATGCAGCGGATTCGACACTGGAGCTATCGTTTCATGCCACAGGCCAGCACTCGTGTCTTTGGCGGCAACATGCTTGTGTTATTGAAGAACTCACCATGAGAACGCCTCATGTTTCTGGGGCAGCTCGCGCAGGATGCTTTGTTATCCTCGTTAGGTTCGTCTGCAATGTCAAAGTTCTTTGAGGAGGCGCAAATGGCATCTCGAATTGCCACGATCACAGCGTATGTATGGTGCTTGCTTGTGGGTTGTCAGTCCGAAGCAATGACCCTTGTTCGCCAGGGTGCCAGCGAATGAGAATGCTTTTTGTCTTGCCCGTATATGAGCCTGCCTACAGTCTCGGAGGAGGCGTGGTGTCGTTAGTGTCCACGCTTTGCAGGGCGCTTGTAAAACAGGGTGTATCGGTTACACTCTATACGACTAATGCCACCGGTAAAGATAGACCTCTCGATGTACCTCTCAGCCAACCTGCTATTTTTTTAGAATTTCAAAATAAAATCTTGGGAGTCTAATGATGAAAAAGATTTTGGTAACCGGCGGAGCTGGATTTCTTGGCTCACATCTTTGCGAGAGACTCTTGAAAGAAAGTCATGACATACTTTGTGTAGATAATTACTTTACAGGGACAAGGAGCAATATCGTGCATCTGATGAACAATTATCAATTTGAGGTAATGCGTCACGATGTTACGTTCCCTCTCTATGTCGAAGTTGAAGAGATATACAATCTTGCATGTCCAGCGTCTCCGATTCATTATCAGTTCGACCCTGTTCAGACAACCAAGACCAGCGTTCATGGCTCTATCAATATACTTGGTCTTGCCAAAAGGGTGAAGGCCAAAGTCTTTCAAGCTTCAACAAGCGAGGTGTATGGTGACCCGAAAATCCATCCTCAACCGGAAAGCTACTGGGGCAATGTCAACACTATAGGTTCGCGTTCGTGTTATGATGAGGGAAAACGCTGCGCGGAAACGCTTTTTTTTGATTATTACCGACAGCACAAGTTGCGAATAAAAGTGGCTCGTATATTTAATACCTACGGTCCTCGAATGCATCCCAATGATGGTCGGGTGGTATCCAACTTCATAATTCAGGCCCTTAAGAACGAGCCTATAACAGTTTTTGGAGATGGATGCCAAACGCGGTGCTTTTGTTATGTTGACGACATGATTGAGGCATTTATCAGATTTATGGATACCCCGGACGATTTCATTGGACCGGTGAACCTGGGTAATCCCAACGAGATCAGCGTTATGGAGTTAGCAAAGGAGATCCTTGATCTTACAGGCTCGAGTTCTAAATTGGTTCATAAGGCTCTTCCAAGCGACGATCCCAAAAAGCGTCAGCCCGACATTTCTCTTGCCAGACAGAGACTTAACTGGGACCCGAAAGTGACATTAGAAGAGGGGCTGAACAGAACGATCGAGTACTTCGATAATCTTTTGCGTGAACAAGAGCAGGTACAATTGCTATAGTGCCTGAACATCTGGGAGTATAAAATAATGCGATTTCCTCTCGTGAGTATCGTTACTCCTTCCTACAATCAGGCGAAGTATCTCCCTGAGACAATCATTAAAAACAAGACAAAACATCTTGCGATTGCAATATTTTTGACGTTTCGAACCCTGCCTTTTTAGAGTGGACTCAATTATTTATTGGCTTACAGAGACCTTAGGAGGTTTAAAGTCCAAAGGGATAGCACGATGTGGTCAACGTACCATCTTCGTCAGGCCGTAGCTGAGCTGGAGTCGCCCTATGAAACCCAAAGCAAAGGCAAGTGATAATAGGCGTACTATTGTAGTCTTCCCTGTTTTTAATGACTGGAAAGTCGCCGAAATGCTCCTCGCATCTTTGGATGAGGTTTTGCTCGACAATAATCTCCAGGTGGATGTTTTAGTCGTGGATGACGGTTCGACGATGTCTTTTGAAAGAGAAGTTGACCGGACAAAGCGGTATGAGGCGATAAGAAGATTTGAAATCTTGCAGTTGGGGAGAAATCTCGGACATCAGAGGGCTATAGCAATAGCACTAAGTTATATAGAGGAAAACGAACCCTGCCAGGCCGTAGTTGTAATGGATGCAGACGGTGAGGACGACCCGAAATATATTCCAGAACTGATTGATAAGTATAATGAGCATGGGCAAACAAAGATAGTTTTTGCTCAAAGAACAAAGCGATCTGAAGGTCTTGCGTTCAAGTTTTTTTACGGTTTTTATAAACAACTTTACAAGATTTTCACAGGCAGTAGAATCCGTGTGGGTAATTTCTGTGTTATTCCATATAAGACCTTGTCTGAACTAGTCTTAG
>CAZFLY010000075.1:0-11129 GCA_964519995.1 uncultured Pirellulales bacterium
ATAGAGAGGATGCGTTAAAGTCAGCCCATGACGAATTAGAGGAACGAGTGAAAGAACGTACGTCTGAATTAACCATAGCAAACCGGCGTTTGAAAGAAGCAAAGGGAGAACTGGAGAAGGGTAACGAGATCTTAAGTAAAGAGATCACAGAGCGCAAGAAGACAGTAACAGCTCTTCGAAAGAGTGAGGATCGCTTTAAGCAGGTAGCTGAAAGTGCCGGTGACTGGATTTGGGAAGTTAATGCCGAAGGATTATATACTTATTCAAGCCCTATTGTAGAAAAAGTGCTTGGCTATAAGCCGGAAGAAATTGTCGGAAGGAAATATTTTTATGATTTTTTTGCCCCAGACGTAAAGGAAAAGTTAAAGAAAGCTGCCTTTGAGGCTGTTGACAAGGGAGAAGGTTTTATAGGTTTTATTAATCCTAATATACATAAGAATGGTAGTACAGTCATCTTGGAGACAACTGGCGCACCAATAGTAGACGACAAAGGAAACCTTTGTGGATATCGGGGAGCAGACAGAGACATCACCGAGCGTAAAAAGGCAGAGCAGTGTCAGGCCCAACTGCTTGAGCAACTGGAAAAGACAAATCAAGAGCTAAAGGACTTCGCATACATCGTCTCGCATGATCTAAAAGCTCCGCTGCGAGGTATCAAAACAGTGGCCGATTGGATATTAACAGACTACGCAGACAAGCTCGATGAAGACGGCAAGGAGCAACTCAATTTGCTTCTCAACCGGGCTCAGCGTATGCGCAATCTGATTGATGGAATCCTTCAATACTCCAGACTCGGCCGCGACCAGGAAAAGAAAGTTCGGATTAATCTCAACCAGGTTGTCCCTGAAATTGTCGATTTGCTCGCACCACCGGGCAATATCCAGATAACCATAGAAAACCAACTGCCCACGCTTTTGTGTGAAGAGACTCGCATTATACAAGTCTTCCAGAACCTGCTAAGCAACGCCATAAAGTATATGGACAAAGACCAAGGACAGATAAAAATCGACTGTACCGAAGAGGATGGCTTTGGGAAATTCAGCATCACAGACAATGGGCCAGGAATTGAAAAAAGATACTTCGAGAAAATATTCAAAATGTTTGAAACACTTTCGACACGAGACGATTTTGAAAGCACAGGCATAGGCCTTACAGTTGTAAAAAAGATCGTCGAAATGCATGGAGGCAGTATCTGGGTTGAATCAGAATCGGGCCAGGGAAGCACATTCTTTTTCACATTGCCGATACAGAAAATGGGGGTTAAAGATGCAATACAACAAGCCAATATTGTTGGTCGAAGATGACCGCCTTACCACGATGGCTTTTAAGAATGCGCTTGACGAACTTAAGGTCTTAAATCAACTCGTTCACATCACTGATGCCGAAGAAGCCCTTGAGTACTTGAAGAAAAGCGACAGTAAAAAGCCGTGCATCATTATTTTGGATTTCAATATGGCCAAAACTAATGGTGTCGAGTTCGTCAGAACAGTCAAGTCGTCCAGAACAGTCAAAAAGATTCCGATCATAGTGATTACAACATGGGCAAAGGAACAAAGGGCAATTGAAACGCTTGATTTGGATATTACGGGTTTTCTTACCAAGCCCATCGACTACAAAAACCTTGTCGAAGCAGTCAGAACAACTGACCTGTGCTGGATATTGACCGACTCACACACGCAGTCAAATGGGAGATGAAAAATGCAATACCACAAGCCAATACTATTAGTTGAAGATGACAATATCGATGCGATGACCGTCAAACGGGCACTGAAAGACCTGGGAGCTACAAACGATTTGGTACATCTAAACAACGGTGAAGAAGCGATCGAGTATTTAAAGGATGAAAACAACAAAAAGCCATGCATTATCCTTCTGGACTTGAACATGCCTAAAATGAATGGCGTCGAATTTCTCAACATCATAAAGGCTGATGAGCAGCTCAAGCAGATACCTGTAATAGTGCTGACAACCTCAAGAAAGCAATGTGACATACTTGATACATTTGAACTCAGCGTTGCCGGGTACTTGGTTAAACCCGTCGATTACGAAGAGTTCGTCAAGGCAATCAGCACAATCAAACGATACTGGATACTGAGCGAACTGCCGGATAAGAGAATGGGGGTTAGAGATGCAAACTTCAGAGCCAATTTTGTTGGTTGAAGATGACACTGTAGACGCCATGACTGTTAAACGAGCACTAAAAGAGCTCAAAGCCATGAACGACGTTGTCCATGTAACCAATGGTGAAGAAGCGCTCGAATATTTAAGGGCCGAAAACAATGAAAAGCCCTGCATCATTCTGCTGGATTTGAATATGCCCAAAATGAATGGCGCTGAATTTCTCAGAATCGTCAAGGCCGATGAGGAGCTTCGAAGGATTCCAGTCGTGGTACTGACTACATCCAAGAATGAACGTGACATATTCGAGAGCTTTGACTTGAGCGTCGCTGGTTACATGCTCAAGCCCATCGATTACATGCAGTTTGTCGAAACAATCCGGACCATTGAAACGTACTGGAAGCTGAGCAGAGTACCCTCATAAGAGCAAGCTCACACGGATACCAAAAGATACAAAATCCTGCTCATCGAGGACGACAAGCTTGACCAAATGGCCTTTGTACGACTGATCAAGCTGCAGCAACTCCCTTACGATTACAGAGTATCTACCTCAATTAAACAGGCCAAACAAATTCTGACTTCTGAGAGATTTGATGTCATAATTGCAGATTACTCACTCAGTGACGGCACTGCCTTTAATGTCATGGACTTGGCAAAGGATACACCTATCGTCTTCACTACCGGCGCGGGAAACGAAGAAATCGCTGTCAACGCAATGAAGGCAGGCGCTTACGACTACCTTATAAAGGATATTCAATCTAACTATCTAAAAGTTCTGCCGCAGGTTGTTAGAAAAGCCATCATGCACAAAAGGACCGAAGATGCGCTGTCAAACTACCGCAACAACCTCGAGGCACTCGTCGAACAACGCACAGAACAGCTCATCGAAGAAAAGGAGCTTCTAAACGTCACTCTTTTAAGTATGACCGATGGCCTTATTGCCGTCGATACCAAAAAGCAGATTGTTTTGTTCAACAGAGTCGCTGAAAATCTTACCAAGTGGAAGTTTGAAGAGGTCCACGGCAAGTCGGCCGATGAAGTCTTACACCTCATCGATGAAAAGACTCGAAGAAGTATCCAGAGTCCCATCGATGAGGTACTCAGCTCCGGCACCAAGCAGACGGGAACCGACCGTGACGTCATTACTGCAAAAGATGGCAGCCAGTGTCCTATCTCCATTACAGCCGCCCCGATTCACAGAAACGATGGGAGCATAATCGGAGTTGTGATGTTGCTTCGCGATGTCTCACGCGAACGCGAAATCGACCGAATGAAAACAGATTTCGTCTCCTCCGTATCACATGAACTACGCACACCTCTGAGCTCAATCAAAGCTCACATAGCCACAATTTTGCGTGACCCAAATATGTCCGAGCAAACAAGACACCAGTTTCTAAGCATAATCAACGAAGAGGCAGACCGTCTCAAAGACTTGATAGAAGGCCTTTTGGAAATTTCCAGGGTTGAATCCGGAGCCGTCGAGATTGTGCGAAAATCCGTATGTATCAACGACCTTATCAACAAGGTCATGGATGTTATAAAGCCGCTGGCGGATAAAAAGAATATTCAACTGCACGCATATCTACACGATGGGCTCGGCAGAATAACTGTCGACGAATGCAAGATCACATCAATGCTCATAAACCTCCTTACTAATGCAATCAAGTTCACGCCCGAACTTGGCTGTGCGTCCATTTCTACCTTACTTCGCGACAAGCAACTATTTATTTCGGTCAGCGATACAGGCGTGGGCATACCCAAACATGCCTTGCCCCGAATATTTGACAGGTTCTACCGTGTTAAGGAGCACAGCAGAAGGGTTCCTGGAACAGGCCTGGGCCTGGCTATTGTCAAAGAAATAGTCGAGATGCACTCAGGAAGAATTGAGGTCGAAAGCGAGCCCGGCAAAGGCACAACTTTTACTGTCTCACTTCCATTAAATCCGTAAGTTATTCGTTTAGCCCCCGGACCTGTGCCGAGAGGATCCTATTTAATCTGTATTTCACGCGGTGTTTTCCTTCGTCATTCCGCGCCTGACACGGAATCCATGTTTAGCCCCAAATTTATTTGGGGATTTTCTTTGCTCCGCGTTTCACGCGTTTTTTTAGCCTCCTGATTTATCAAGCGGTTTTTGTTTAGCGCCAGGCATATTACTTAGCCCCTCAATTTATTGAGGGGGACCTCTTCGCCCCGCTTATCACACGGTGTTTCCCCAAAATGTTTAGCCCCCAGGTTTACCTGGGGGTCTTGAACCAATATATGCACGCTTCCGCGATTCACTGCGGCGTCCCCTGCCGTCATTCCTACAAAACCTGTCCCCGCCCGTAAGGCGTTCTCCGTTAGGAGTCCCAAGGACTGAGGAGAGCGAACCCGATGAGGCAGGAATCCACACCTTCAATTTAATTTTCACGAGATACGCCAGCCACAAGTGAAGAGCCACGGCCTTTTAGGGACTGCCAATTAGGCCAGGAAATGAATACAAGTCTTGAAGATGTACGGGAAAAACGTTAAGATTCTAAAGTCGAGCATTAACATTGCCACATTTAGCGAGCTTGTCATGGATATTATTGCGAGATACAAAAGGTTAAATATCTGGAACAAGATTGGTTTTTGGGGTGCGGTCTCTTCTATTGTTGGAATTCTTATTGCGATTGTATTCTTTTGTGTATCGCAGGGAGGTACTTATGAAATAAGGGGTGATTTGTCGCAGATCGTGGAGATGCTGCGAGAAGAACTGAGTATCAAGAACGAACAAGTAGTGTTTCTTCAAAGACAAGTTACTAGACTTGGAGCGTTAACACCGTCCGAGCGTGCGCGGCGGTTAGCGAAACAAGTACCTGACGATGCAAGGCCATATGCGTTGGCCCTAAAAGCAATCGCCCAAAAACGCTTCGAGGATGCCCACCGATTTTTAGATGAAGCCCAAGAACAGAAAGAAACGGAGTTGGCTGAAATCTACAGGGCACGCGGAGAAACGGAGTTTTATGCAGGAAACTATGTAAATGCGGAAGGTTGGTACAAGAAGGCCATATACTTGGCGCCGGATGATCATGTGACATGTCTCGAGGCGTCTATTGTATTTTTTTATAATGCCAAGTATGAGGACGCAGAGCCGTTGATGCGTCGTACGCTTGAAATAGATGAGAGATCATACGGAGAAGACCATCCCAATTTTGCCAGAGACCTTAACAATCTGGCGGAGCTTCTTCGTAAGACGAATCGTTTTGATGAGGCTGAGCCGATGTATCGGCGGGTTGCTGAAATCGTCGAGAAGTCCCTGGGCCCATATCATCCCAAAGTTGCGGGTGCTTATAACAATCTGGCGCTGCTCCTAGTAGCCACTAACCGTCTTGAAGAGGCTGAGTCGAAGTATCGGCTTGCGCTCGCGATATGCGAGAAATCTTTAGGCCCAGACGATCCGAACGTTGCTACATGTCTGAATAATATGGCTGGTTTGCTTAGTGAGACGAGTCGTTTCGCAGAGGCTGAGCTGATGTATCGGCGGGCTTTGTCAATTGATGAAAAGTCCTTTGGCCCGGAACATCCGAACGTTGCTAATGACCTTAACAATCTGGCGGTGCTTCTTCGTAAGACGAATCGTTTTGATGAGGCTGAGCCGATGTATCGGCGGGCTCTGGCAATTGATGAGAATTTCTTCGGCCTGGATCATCCTAAGGTTGCTGTCGCTCTGAATAATCTGGCGGAGCTTCTTCGAGATACGCTCCGTTCTGCGAAAGCGGAGCCAATGTATCGGCGTGCGTTGATGATACATGAGAAGTCATTTGGCCCAGACCATCCAAACGTTGCTATTTGTCTGAATAATCTGGGGGAGTTGCTTCGTGATACTAGTCGTTTTGAAGAGGCTGAGCCGATGTATCGGCGGGCACTTCAGATTGATGAAAAATCGTTCGGCCCTGAGCACCCGAACGTTGCACGAGGCCTTAACAACCTGGCGCTGTTGCTTGCGTCCACTAACCGTTTGGCCGATGCCGAGCCATTGATGCGTCGAGCGCTTAATATCTTAGAAAATAGCCTGGGACCGGACCATTCAAAAACGCAGAAAGTGCGAAAAAACCTTGAATTGCTGAAATAAGTAGCACCCATGCAGGGAGTATTAGATGGGTCACATCTTCATTTAATTATGTAGCTTCTGAGCTTACATCTAATATTGCTTTTCTATTTCCGTCTTCTGCATTCCCAATCGCTCCCTACTTTTTTGATTTTTTCTATTCGGCCCTTGTTATTTATGCCATTCGTCCCATGGTATTTATTTCATATATCGGATTGTATTTATCCGTTATTTAATCCCCCCCCATCTACTCATCCACGCATTTACTCATTATTACTTCCACCACCGTCCGTACCACGACCTCTCCTGCTACTACTGATCACTCCCCCCGCGCCTCTCTCCTACACCTTCTACCTGCTGCACCGCCACGATATTTTACGTCCTATAACATTCTTTATTACCCATTTTATCTTTTCCACTTTTGCAACCTCTGTTCCAAAAAGGAACTTGTGCTGAGAAGTCAAGCCTCAGTTTTGTCTGCATGTCGATATGTATCCAAGTTTGCAAAAATTTGCCCACAAACTTTGGAACAATTATATCTTCCGAGTGCTTATTAAGGATTCTGGCCTACATCCTTGTTATTATCCTAATTGACTTTTTTAAATAGCGTATTTTTAGTCTTTTCTCTAGGGTAATACCAAATTTCTTCTATTTGGTGCTGATTTTCCGGCCTTGCTCATTCTTACGAAAACGGAAATCCAACCTTTAATTCAGCATTATATACCAATTCCTTTGGATTATTTTGTTCATTATTGGTGTAAGTACCTAAATAGAAATAACTTACACATTTAAGTTCACCAAATGAATCTTTCATTTTTAATGCAAGTCTATAATTTACAAGAACTTAGTATTATAAGAAATTTTTCATTGACAAAATACATACTCGACCTGCATAAATTGAAAGAATAACAAATATTTTTCTTGACGTGGATATAGGCAATATGATATAAACAAAGTCAGAGAATAAGGGCAATATATGGGCTTTGGCAAGCCTTCTGTTTAGGAGGAGGTTTAAGTCAGCCCCCCAAATAATTTAGATAGGCGTGAAATACGTCTGAGATAAAGTTTTATTACAGAAGAAGGAGGAGTAGATTATGTTGAAAAGAATGTTTTGTTTTGCTGTGGTGCTGGCACTGGCGTCCATTAGTTACGGTGTCGTCATAGGTGACTTTGAAGACGGCAGCTTTGACCATTGGAGGCAATCAGTGTCATGGCCAGATCTTGACCCCGTAGATGCTACGTTTACTCACAGCCGTATTGGGGCTACATTAAATGATAAGAGCCTCAGAGTCAAAAATCAGCCCGGAGGGCAGGCAACGATGGCGATCAAGCTTCAGTATTTAGTAGAGGAATGCCTTCCCGAAGGTGCCCCTGGAGATAATGTAGGCTTTGACGGGTATGGAGCGTTTTTTGCCAATGACACCATTTCATTAGACGTGACGATGCCAGCGGACGAGTGGACAGGCGGTGGCTGGGCTCAGCTCGAGATCATTAGCAATTCGGAGAAGGGCGGCTGGGTATCATTAGGAGCCCAAGGCTTGAGTCTGGGCACGAATTCCCTGGCCTATGACTACAGTGGTGTCGTCATCAACCCCGCTGATCCGGGTGGCTACAATGAGTTTGTTGTTGTCACGAATCGTGGAGGTTGGGAGACCGAGGGGTTCACTTACTTCGATAATATACAGTTGACCCCTGAGCCAGCAACAATAGCTCTGTTAGGCCTGGGTGGCTTAGCGCTGCTTCGTAAGAAACGCTAAAAGAAAAAAGGCGTTTGGCAAATTGTTTTGTTGCAATAATTTAGAGCCTATGCAGGCGACTGAGCATGGGCTCTATCTTTTTGTAGACGGAACGTGTGTAAGAGATTGCAGAAGAGTACTTTGTAAGACATAGCTATTTGTGGTCGTCATTGTGAGGTTCGCAAAACAGGCTGTAGCGGTTGTTGGATATCAATCATAGTATCCCCACGTTAACATTGCAATTCTCTAAGGTTAAAGGTTTACTCAAGGTGGTTTAGGGATATGAGAGCTTGGCGCATCTTGGGATAATTATGAGGGTCCTCTTGACGAGAAGACGGAAAATTTGTCTTGGGATAGGCAGGATAAGGAGACTTATGGTGCTCGGCAGCTTGGGTAGCTGGTTTATGCAAAAAAATCACGTAAGACTTGAAATTACCAACGCGATGTGCTAAACTATCATAGTACCATTGGGCTGAAAAAAACAGCTTTCTACGCGTTTGTCAACGACGCTTGCTGGGGTTTTGAAGGAAGGGGATGTGCCAATTCAGAAAAATCCTGGGCTAATATAGATAAAATGTGTTGAATAAATAAAGAATATTATCGGTCGTTTTTATATACAAAAGGAGGTTATATAGACAGGGATGCAGTTTCTTACTGTGATGTGTCCTGTGATATTACTAAGATTTTAGGAGGCATAAAAATGAGAAAGAATTTTGCAAAATTATTGTTTATGTTGGTTGTAGCGATAACCACCATTGGTCTGACCGAAAGGGTGGCAAACGCGTCCTATCCCATCCTAAAGCTGGATATTAACACCTTAAATAGGGTTCAATTGACAGAACCTGGCTTTACTTCATTTACCAGTAGTGATAGTGGCTCGACGATAAAGGGTATTACCATCACACTTGAGCCAATTGAGCCTGATCCCCCTATTGCAGGCAGGCCCGCTGTTATCGACGCACGCCGGCGCGGCAATCCAACCGGAATACCGTACGAGCAGATCTATCGCGATTTTATTTTTTCGCGGCCGGGTGGAATAAGGCTTACATTATCGGGGCTTTGGCCCAATCAGAGCTACGAGATAACTATGTGGGCATTCGACGAGGGTAGTTCTGCAGGAGGTGCTCGGATCGCAGATTGGTATGCCAATGGAGAATTTTGTCTCACAACTAATTTCCTCGCTACAACTTTTCCTACGGATGAATATAGCTACGCCTTTACAGGCTCTGCCGATTCAGATGCAACCGGTAGAATCGTCCTGGAGTCTTACCCTAATGAAAACACCACTCAACAATCGGGTGTGGATAACCCATACACTTTTCTCAACGCCTTGGTGATAGCTTCAGTTGCCCCGATAACGGAGGCTACAAATCCCGTACCGGAAGACGGGGTAACTGTCCAAACTACCGCGCTACAGCTTCAGTGGATAACAGGAATGCTCGCAGTCTCGAACAATGTCTACTTCGGCGAGGATTATGACGATGTAGAAAATGCCACTACAGAGGATACTGATATATTCCGCGGCTCAACCACCGACAATTTCTTCCTTGTCGGCAGCCCCGGAAATCCCTATCCGACGGGTCTTTCCGTGGCACAAACGTATTATTGGCGTATCGATGGGGTAAATGACCTGCATCCAGACAAATCATGGAAAGGCCCTGTCTGGAGCTTCACAGTTCCCCCAAAGGAAGCCTATTATCCAGACCCGGTCGATGGCTCCCTATTTGCCGATCCAAACGTCACACTACAATGGGATGCAGGTGCAGATGCGATTGAGCATCATGTATATTTCGGCGATAACCTCGAGGATGTACAAGCCGGCACCGGAGGTACAGACAAAGGAACCTTTACAGAACCAAACTATCCGATGCCCAGCCTGCTCCAACTTAATAAGACTTATTATTGGCGGATCGACGAGTACGATGGCACAGATACACATACAGGCGATGTCTGGAGCTTCAACACTACTCTTGAAGACTTGGGTACTGTCGTCATCGATATATGGGAGAATATCGCCGGCAATACTATAGACATCCTCAAGGATTATGCGTACTATCCGGGCAATCCAGACTTTAGTGAATTGTTAACGGAGTTCGGCACACAGGCTGACGAAGGAGGGGACAGCTACGGCGACAGCTACGGCGGCCGAATTCACGGTTGGCTCTACGTACCTCTGACCGGAGAATATACGTTCTATTTCACGAGTGCCGATCAGGGCGAATTGTGGCTGAGCACCGATGATACCCCCGATTTCGTAGAACTGCTCACTTCTGAATTTGTCTGGGGGTGGTACGACGCTTTTACTCACAAGTCCGATCCTATCCCGCTTATCGGCGGCGAAAGATACTACATCATGGCGATATGGAAGGAAGACAACAATTGGGACCACTGCCAGGTGGCCTGGGAAGGTCCTGGCATCAAGGGTTTCCAGATCATTCAAGGAAGTTACCTCTCGCCGTACGAGCCCGTAATGGCCTATAGTCCGACCCCCAAAAATGGTAGCGCAGATGTGAAACTGACACCGGTTCTTCGCTGGAAAACTGGAAAATTTGCTGCTGCCCATAATGTATACTTCGGCACGGATCCAAACGCCCTGGACCTGGTCGCGACAAAGGGATTAGGGCAGGAGAAATATGACATCTTAGAACCGCTTCAGTTCAACCAGACTTACTATTGGCGGATCGATGAGACCAATGATTTCCACCCCGACACTCTATGGATAGGCGAAGACTGGAGCTTTACGACTGCCGATTTCATCTTCGTAGATGATTTTGAGGACTACAACAACAACCCACCTGATAGGGTATTAGATACGTGGAAAGGTGGATTTGGCTGCACGATCTACGATGAAAACGGTAATGAGGTGGGTACATTCTGCGGCAACGGCACCGGTTCAGCTATCGGTCACGACATTTGGAGTACGGATAGCCCATACTATCAGGGCAATATCATAGAGACCTCTGTCGTCCACGTGCCCGGCAAATCGATGCCGATTTATTACGACAACACTGCTACCACTAAGAATTTTTGTGACCAGCCAATCAATCTCTATTATTCAGAGATCGAGAGAGTGTGGGATACACCACAGGACTGGACGCAAAACGGAGCTGCAGCCTTGACTATCTGGTTCCAGGGCTTGCGACAGTATGTCGGAGGCATAACCTACAATGCAGCGACACAAACTTACACGATGACCGGAGCAGGCG
>CAZFLY010000076.1:0-11102 GCA_964519995.1 uncultured Pirellulales bacterium
GCCACTGGTTAGGCCTGGCTTTGAAAAACTCTCCCACAATCTTTGGGACAGTTATGAATCGACCACAATGTTGACAACGTCTCTCAAGTTTTAAGCTGTTACCAACCGATGGAATGATATAACGAATCAATTTTAGCCTCCTTGCTGTGTTTTTTATTAAACATCGGCAAAGAGGCTTATTTTTTATACCTTAACCACAAATCTTGGGACAGTTACAGAGAAAAAAGCAAAGTGCTTCAGCCCTGCCCACGGTGGAACTTCAGCACCACAAAGAAAATGGAAGACACAGCGAAAAGGGGCAAGGATAAACATTGGGTAGAAGCCTGGCAAGATTCAGCGATTAAAACAGACTGTTCCTGTACATTACATTGAGATTTTGGTGTAAGAATTTATTTTTGATGTACTTATCTGAAAACTGGCAAAATTCTATGAAATATACAGGTTAATCAGTTTAAGGATCGGATTTCTCGCGAATTGCACCGCGCAGGCCCTCCATTTTCAAGTATCCTTTCTTCCATACAATCAAACCCGAGATAAGAAAAACTAAAACATACACTCCTGCAGCATACCACGTTCTTATCTGGCTCATCACTAAGCCAATTACAGCATATAAACCAGCCAGCCCATAACTAATCGATACGGTCTTTCTTAATGGAATCCCCCTGTCTATCATTTGGTCGTAAATGTGGCCACGGTCGGAAACAAACAAAGGCCTGTGGTTTAGCAGCCTTCTGACTAATGCGACGGCCGTATCGAGAATTGGCAAGCCAAAAACAACTATCGAAGCCATCCACCATCGCGGAACCCTCTCAGCAAACAGAAGCATTACCGCTGCGACCACAAAACCCAGGAGCATACTGCCGGCGTCACCCATGAATATCTTGGCTGGATACCGGTTAAAAGGCAAGAATCCACAAACCCCGCCAACAAGACCGAGGCAGACTATAATGCGGACTGGGTCACCGACCTCGCTATACCCCCATGTCGCCAGGTGCACTGACAACAACAACATCGCCATGGTTATTATTGCCGTAACCCCGGCACAAAGGCCATCCAGTCCATCCAGAAGGTTCAGAGAGTTTGTCGCACCAAGAACAAAGAATACTACGATAACAACACTGAAAATCATCGCAATGCTGTTCGACAGAGATATATTCAATGGATCAGTTATGCGGTACAAGTTCGGTATAATGCCCACCATCAGCAGAATAACAGCGGCGCAAATCTGGCCAAAGAACTTTTGGCGTGGTTTCATGTCAAATATGTCGTCGGCGAGCCCCACGAAACACGCTATCGCCGCCCCTGCTAATATTCCGAGGAGCCACTTAAGCGCTGGGCTGGAGAATTCTTCGTGCGATAGACAACCAATGCCCACCAGCCCTCCGATTATCAACCCAATCAGCATCCCCACGCCACCAAGGTATGCTATCGGTTTCTTGTGTGTCTTGACAAGGTCATCGGGTCTGTCAACGATTCCGAACTTTATGGCCACTCGCTTGCACAACCAGGTAGCCGCCAACGAACCAGCAAACGACACCACCAGCACGGGCCAAAAGTGAATTACCCAGCCTATCGGTCGTTTGTCACCTATTAACTGCTCGAACATCAGATTTTTGTTTCCCTTAAATCAGGCCGTTGAAGCCAAACCTCACCGTCATATCTCAGCATAATCAGACCGTCCTTGAAGCCATCGAAACGGATATTGGGGTGCTTGCCAAGTAATTCTTGAAGTATCCACTTGGGAAAGTTGGCACCTGCCTTAATTGACAATGGAACGCCGCCCCCGAACCGCGGATTTATCTCAACAAATTTCACTTTACCTTCAACGGTCAGAAATAATTGCAGAGTTATCACACCAGGCCCCGCACGAAGTGTTTCAACCAACCTCGTCGCCTCGCTCATGATGCGAGGATGCTTCACTACCTGTCCCTTACTTACTTCGCCGGCTCTAACCTCGATGCGTTTTCTCGGCACAACGCACCGAACTTTCATGCCGAAATCAACATATACATCGCACGTATACTCAGTACCTTCGATAAACTCCTGACAGATAGCATTAGGAATCCTTCCGGCGAAAAAAGATAACTCCTTTTGGTTGCGCACAACAGCATTTCCTCTGCTGGCATAACCGTCCCAAGGCTTTAGAAATCGCGGCCAACCGAGCCTCTTAGCTTCCGCCCTACCCGACAACGCCGAGCTAATACTCACTGTCGCTGGAGTCTCGAAACCGTTCTCGGCCAGAAAACGACATGTCTTGCGTTTATCCTGGCAAATATCGATTACTTCAGGACTTGATACAAGTATGCGGCAGCCCGCCCTGGCAAACCTCGGCTTATTCTTGGCTAAAAGTTTTAAGTCTAAATCAACAGTTGGAATAAGCAACTTCACACCGTTGTCCTCGACAATTGAAAGTAGTTGACTGATATAGCCAGGATGCGTAATAGGTTTGACAACAAATTCACGATCGCACATTTGCAGTGCGGAACTCAACTCACTGGTGTCAGTGCCGAAGAACGAAGCATCCACCTTGAGCTGCTTTGCTGCCTGACGAAAACAGTTAAGCAGGGAGACCCGCCTGCCAATACACGTAAACAAAACACTCAGTCCACTTCGATAACGTCTTTTTGAGACTTTTTTTCGCATGACAGAGACATGCGCACTCGAATGGGGCTTTGCCATAGTTACTCCCATCGGCAGATGAGAAATTGATACCTTCTATAAGAAAAAGGTGAGAGACGGGATTCGAACCCGCGACCCCCAGAACCACAATCTGGTGCTCTATCCAACTGAGCTACTCCCACCACAATAATCGATTATTTACTATTGATTATTGATTATCGTCAAGACATCGTTGGCTTGTCCACCAAAAAACCAATTCTATCGGTCCTGCCCATTTACGTCAATGCCTATCCCCAGAGCTATTCGGTGAATTTGCCACCCTGAGTGCGATTCCTCAGTTTTACACTTTGCAATTTTACTTTTAATTTTCTTTTATAGCTGCTTGTGCCGCAGCCAATCTTGCAATCGGCACTCTAAACGCCTAATGTTTTCTACAGAGCAAATCAGATTTGCAATTCGACTCAATTACGGTTAGATTAACCAGCGGAAATTCGCTGTTAAGCAGCAAGTCTTGCGCAACAAAGCAGCGATGATATGTATATACATTATACGAGAGGATATATATGTCAGAGAACGAGCCTACGCGGGAGCAAGCGTGGCGACTACTGAACGAATACAACAAAAATGAAAGTCTCATTAAACACGCACTGGCCGTTGAGGCTGTAATGCGGTACTGTGCTCGCAAACGCGGCGAAGATGAAGAAAAATGGGGCACCATCGGCTTAGTGCATGACCTCGACTATGAGCAGTTTCCCGACCAGCACTGCAAAAAGACCGAAGAAATCCTCCACGATAATAACTGGCCTGAAGAATACATCCGCGCAGTCCTGTCACACGCATGGGGCATGCACACTGATGTTGAACCGGTCACCGACTTGGAAAAAACTCTTTACGCTGTTGACGAACTTACCGGCCTGATTGTCGCCACTGCGCTGGTCCGGCCCAGTAGGAGCATTCTTGATATGAAGGCCAAATCCGTCAAGAAGAAGTGGAAAGATAAGGCCTTCGCCGCTGGTGTAAACCGCAGTGTAATTGAAAAAGGCGCTGAAATGCTCGATGTAGAACTGACTGAGCTTATCACCGACACAATTATGGGTATGCGCGAAATAGCAGACGAACTTGGTCTTAAGGGTAATGCGGATACTTAAGCAGTTATCCTTCCTTCAACAGGAGATTAGTTATAGATGGATGAATTAAAAAGTCATCGTTGGTTCAGCAAAATTATGATAATTATATTCTCGGCTGTCTTTCTTATTGCCGGCTGCGGAAAAAAGAACAAAGCTGTCTTGACCGAAACCGAGCTTAAGCGTATTGCTTTCGCACAGCGGCCAGTTGCTCCTGACACCTTGATGGTATCCGGTGAGAAAATAACCTGCGACGAGATAGCTAAGATGACACTGGAACGAAACGGCAGCTTGATATCGCTGGAAAAACTCCTGGAGCCAGTTGCCAAGACAAGCACTTTTGAGCAATTCAAGGAACAAGCCCGGCCACAGGTTCAGCACGCTGTCATGGGCAAGGTATCAAATATCCTGCTTTACCAGCAGGCCAAGAGACAGGCGGGTGACAAAATCGACCAAGTTCTTGAAAAAGCAGTAGATAAAGAGTGGAAAAAATTTATTTTACGCTTCGGAGCAGATGAGGCCAAAGCTGAAGATGAGCTTCGACAAATGGGCTTGGATCGTCAAAGCTTCAAAGAACACCAAAGAAAAGGTATTCTCACTCAGTCGTATATAGTGTCTAAGATACCTGATGACAGGCTTATTACTCACAAAGAACTGGTCGAATGCTACAACAAGATGAAAGACGAGTACTTTCTCAAACCTGCCATGTTAAGATTTCGTCTAATTGATATCGAGCCAGCAAAACTGCAGATAGCAGATCCAAATCAAGACCGGCGAGAACAGGCGATTTGGCTGGCAATGGACTTGCTGCGACGAATAGAAACAGGTGAGGATTTTGGTGAATTGGCTAAGCAATATTCACACGGACACAAGAGTGAATTTGGTGGGCTGTGGAAGCCAAGAGAACCTGATTCGCTAGCACCACCCTATGACATTCTGGCTCGCGAGGCTGAGAGTATGGAGCCAGGTCAGGTCACTGGGCTAATTGAGGTTGCAGAACACATCTTTATAATGAAGCTCGAAGAAAAACGCAACAAAGGTTATGAGCCGCTCGAAAAGGTACAAGCCCAAGTAGAACGAAAGATTATTGCCGACCGACGTAAAGAGGCGATCGATAAGCTCAACGACAAACTTATGCAGCAGGCGGCACTTGGTGACACCAGCCTTTTTGTGGAAGTATGCCTGGATAAAATTTACAAAATGAGCAACCAATAATTCGTGATTCGTACCCCGTGACTCGTGACTCGAATAGTGGGCAATGGGACACAGGCAACCGGTCACGAGCGACCAGAGACGAAATAATGGAAATTGTAGCACATGGTATTGACCTTGTTGATTGTCCTCGAATAGAGCAGATGATAAAGCAACATGGTGATCGCTTTATAAAGAGGATTTTTACTGCTGCCGAGCAGGCCTACGCTGAGGCGAACAGAAATAAAGTGGAGAAATTGGCAGGTCGTTTCGCAGCGAAGGAAGCTATTCTGAAACTGATGGGAACCGGCTGGCAAGGTAATATTGCCTGGACGGACATCGAGGTCAAAAACAACTCCGCAGGTCAGCCGGAAGTTACACTCACGGGCCAGGTCAAACAAATCGCCGAAAAGCTCGGCATAAAACATATAAGTATCAGCATCACACATACAGCCAATTTTGCGATAGCATCAGCAGTGGCGCTGGCGAAAAAGGAATAGCTCTTCAAATCCGAAATTCGAAGCACTAAACAATTTCAAAATTCAAATTGATTTGTAGAAATCTTCACAACAACGTCATTTCGAGTGGAGGCTCCAAAGGAGACGAAGTCAAGACACGTAACTAAGCGCAGAGCCCCGAAGGAAAATCTGCATGCAATAGTGCTGCTAACCCAGATTTCTCCACTCCGTTCGCTGCGCTCTCTACGGTCGAAATGACATCTTTTCTACAGAGCAAATCCAAATGACAAAATGACAAAAACGTTTTGGGTTTTGAATTTAGGTAATTGGAATCCGTTCGACGCTGCTCAGGACAGGTTTGTTTAGGATTTCGAAATTGGAATTTCGGATTTCTCCGCCTTAGGCGGAGCGGATCGTCTTCAATTTCAATCTTTCAAGGCACATAACGTTTGATTTAAGGCGTCGAAGGTTGCGGTGAACCAAACATTCGGATTTTCAAAATAATCCCTGTGGCGATCTGTAAATTTAAATTCGCACAGAACCATTCAGTCACCTTGAAACCGTTGTTAGCCCCTTATCTATGTTTACGCAGTCTTCTGCCAACGTTACGGTAGTTAATATTCGAGTTAAAAGCAAACATGGTTGATGTGAAATCTCTTGTTTTTAATAGTGTCTTTAGTGCTTTCCTAAATATGACCGACAACGAATAAATTTGTTCATTCAAATTATCCATTGTTTTTCCTAATTCTTGTGCTGTCATTTTTAATGGGCGAAAAACGACCTCTGTCATGTCATAGTGATTCCAATCATTAGGAAAATTATGAAAAAGCAATCGGTTGTTTTGTTTATATCGGTGAAACAATCTGGTGCCAGGCAAAGGAGTTAAAAATGTGGTTTGGATTACGTCCATTTCACCTTTTATGCAATATTGAGCTCTATGAAAAAGCTTTTCTTGATCATCATTATCCATACCGAAAATAAATGCACCAAGAACAGCGATCCCTGCCTTTTGAATTCGACGAAATACTTTGTTATAGGAGTCGACACCTATATTTATATTCATGTTTTTATTAATTTCTTTTAGAGTGTCTATTTCTTCTGCTTCAATCCCTAAAAATACCATTTTGCAACCAGCTTTACCTGCCCAGTATAACAACTCATCATCTTCAGCAAAGTTTAAAGAAGCTTGGCAAAACCACAATTTACTAAGCTTTAATTTTACCATACCTTTGAAAAGAGCCAGCGCTTGTTCACGTGATTTCTTTCCGTAACCTACTATATTATCATCAACGAAAAATATCATCTTTTGAGGTATTGTTTCCAACTCGGCAAGTACATCTTCAATAGGACGACGACGATATCGGTTGCCATTAAATGCTGTTACCGAACAAAACTCGCAATCCATAGGACAACCTCGTGAGGTCTGAATTGAGGCAAATTGATATTCAGGATGAAATAAATCGCGTTGTGGCATCACCGTATTTTTCAAATCAATCCAATTCCCCTTATAAAGCGTATTGAGATTTCCTGCTTGGAAATCTTTAATTACTCTGGGCCAAACAGTTTCTGCTTCTCCGATTACTACACTATCAACGTATTTTTGAGCCTCATCAGTACATAATGAAGCGTGTATACCTCCCATCACGACTTTTACATTGTTATTACGATATTTTGTTGCAATTTCATAAGCCCTGTTTACTGAGGACGTAAAAGCAGTAATACCAACTAAATCCGCGTCTTGATATGAAAAAGGGGTCCAATTTTCATCAATCAGCGAAACATTCCATGATTTAGGTGTTAAAGAAGCAATTATACCCAATCCGATTGGAGGAAAACGAGAGCTTTTGTTAATAGTTAAACCATTCCGTACTGGATTAACTGGATTAACCAATACTAATTTTCTTTTCTTCATTGATTTAGTAATTATCTCAATTTTTGGTTTAGTGCTAACTATTGCTTATATGGTTTCCGTATAAGAAACCAAACTCAGCGAATTCTGCAATATAAACCACTGTGGTTAAACCTCACAAGCAAACATGACTTTTTTTTATCAAGATGTTTTTGGAATGTAGCGATCAGCTTGCCACTTGTAAGGCGTCCTGCGCCTCGCAAGGCAGTTCGACAAGAATGAAGTAGGACTCAGGATATAGGTAGTCCTCACCAGACTCGTCAACGATTCTCAGGTATCCTTCCTTTGCTGCCTCATCGTCCGGCAGGACTTTGTAAATCTTACGCTTTTCCAAATCCTCACATTCCTTGTTCTCTATGCAAAGCGCAAATGACTGTTCTTTGCTTTCTTTAGCCATAATTTTAATCCAGTAATCTTTTGATTTTAAACTTCTTTCTGCCTATGCCATGGGCTTCATACCAGTGAATCTCAGCATTGCAGATCCTTCCACTCCGGAGGCGGACCTTAGCAACGCCTTTAAGTTTTCACCATTTAGCGGAGCTATATTGTTTACGAAGCCGCATAATATCTCTAATTCTCCCACTGATGGCTATCGTTTCAATATTCTCAATCTCGCCTATTATCTCAAAATACATAACCAATCCTGTCTTTCATCTACCTGCCCGCTCTGTATCAAGTGCGCATAACTATTGGTTATATTGTTCTGTATAAGAACCTGAACTTATCGGTTCTGCAATATAAACCACCTATAGTATTAGAAAAATGACATCAATTGTCAAGATACGAAGTACGAATCACGCTCCACAAACCACATATTAAACATTGCCATGCCAATGCAAGTGGCCGAGGCAACACCGAACTTGCCTTGATTAAAAGGTTCAAAAAGCTATCCCGCACCAATTATACCATAGCAATACGATCACTCAGCAATTGCTTGGTAACGCTACTATGGATACAATTGGTGCGGGACTAAATATGTCTCATAGAACAAAAACAAACGAGTTTGATTGTATTGTAGTAGGTGGTGGTCATGCAGGCGTCGAGGCGGCCTACGCTGCTGCAAAGATCGGTGCCAGAACATGTCTAATTACCATAAGCAAAGACACGATAGCCAAGATGAGTTGCAATCCAGCTATCGGTGGTCTTGCTAAGGGACAGATTGCGCGAGAGGTAGACGCGCTGGGTGGTCTTATGGGCCTGGCTGCGGATGCAACCGGCATCCAGTTTCGTTTGCTCAATCGGTCAAAGGGCCCGGCTGTCCAGTCTCCAAGAGCACAGGCTGACAAATACAGATACAAAGACTACATCAGGACAATGCTCGAACATCCGCCGAACCTCACGATTATTGAGGCAATCGTCGAGCAAATATTGACGGACAGAAATGCCGTCCGTGGCGTGCTCTGCAACAACAACATAGCCTATCACGCCCCTACTGTCGTGCTGACCACAGGGACATTCTTGCGTGGCCTTATGCACATAGGCACTAATCAATTCCCAGGCGGCCGACTTGATGAACCTCCTGCTAACAAGCTATCAGAAAGTCTAAAACACATTGGATTACAGCTTGGCAGACTTAAAACCGGCACGCCGCCAAGGCTCGATGCAAAAACGGTGGACTACGATAAACTCAATATCCAGCTTGGAGATGAAAAGCCTGTGCCATTTTCATTCATGACAGACAAAATAATCCAGCAGCAAATTCCCTGCTGGATAACCTACACAAATGAGAGCATTCATAAGCTAATCAACGACAACCTTGACCGTGCCCCCCTGTACACAGGCCAGATTAAATCTATTGGTCCTCGATACTGCCCAAGCATCGAGACAAAAATCGTTCGCTTTGCAGATAAAAACCAACACCAGGTATTTTTGGAACCCGAAGACACTGAAAAATCTACTATCTACTGCAACGGTATTAGCACGTCTCTGCCGGAAGATGTTCAACAACAAATGCTAAAACTTCTTCCAGGCACCGAAAATGCGCGGATCGTGCACTACGGTTACGCGATTGAATATGATTTTTGTCCGCCAGTTCAATTAAAACCCAATCTTGAAACAAAGGATATATCCGGCTTGTTTCTTGCGGGACAGATAAACGGCACCAGCGGGTACGAAGAAGCCGCAGGTCAGGGGATTATGGCTGGTATAAATGCCACGAGAAAATTACAGGGCAAAGAGCCTATCATCCTCGGCAGAGACCAAGCTTACATTGGCGTGATGATAGACGACCTGCTGACTAAGGGAATCGACGAACCGTACCGCATGTTTACATCACGAGCAGAGTATCGACTGGCTCTGCGTTCGGACAACGCAGACCGTCGGCTCACTCCCTCAGGCAAATCCGTGGGCCTTGTCGATCAGCAGCGCTGGCAAAGGTTCTCCAAGAAGCTCGATGATATTAACAGGCTCAAGGACTATTTGCAGAAGACTCGCCCACAGGGTCTTAATCTATGGGAGCAACTCCGCCAGCCAGATAACACACTCGCCGACAGACTTTCCGACGAGCCAGACATAAAGCGAATGAATTTAGCTAATGATGTCATTCAGGCAGCAGTAATTGACGCCAAATACCAGGGCTATCTTGAAAAACAGAACCGTCTCATGGCCGGCATGCGCAATCTCGATAACAAAAATATCCCGTCCGAGTTGGATTACAATCAAGTTTCGCACCTTCGCATCGAGGCAAAGGAAAAACTCTCAGCCTTTCGCCCCGCCACACTCGGCCAGGCCTCACGAATAAGCGGCATCACACCAGCCGACATAACTGTCATCCAAGTTCACCTTAAAAAGTACTACTGACCTTATGTACAAGCTCTCCGACAACATCTACAACCGCAATCTCAAACGCAACGAGCCGAAGTTCAAACTCTGGCGCTCAGCAGGCTTGCTTCTAACCTACAAATGCAATTGCGCCTGCGAGTTTTGCTACTATAGTTGCTCACCGGAAAAAGACGGCCTCATGCCCACCGACATGGCCATCAGCGCCTGGCTGTCATTAAAGACCATCGCCGGTGACGATGCAAAGATACACCTTACCGGTGGCGAACCCTTTCTTTACTGGGAGAACCTTTGCGAAATTCTCGAAGAAGGACAGAAACAGAACCTCGGCAAAGTCGATCTCATCGAGACAAACGGCTTCTGGGCAACAAGTGAAAAAGCAGTTATCGAGCGACTGAAAACACTCGATGCACTTGGTATGCACCGACTGAAAATCAGCACTGATCCGTTTCATCAGGAATTCGTCGACCTCGAACCGGTTCGCCTGCTCGCACAACTTGCCACGGAAATTCTCGGCCCAGCTCGCGTCCTTGTCCGCTGGCAAAAGTATCTTGATAATTCCATTGATATGAAGTCACTTTCCCAATCCGACCGCGACAAACAGTACATCCAAGCAATGCAAGACTATCCCTGTCGTTTAACCGGCCGAGCTGCAGGCAAATTGGCCAAGCTCGTCGCATCAAAACCAGCAGAAGCTTTTTCGTCAACGAGTTGCAAACCCGACTTTCTTGGCGCAAAAGGTGTTCACATCGACCCATACGGGAATGTCTTTAGTGGCACATGCAGCGGCATAATTTTTGGCAATATCAACAAAAACCCTCTTGAAGATATATGGAAGAATTTTCACCCTGACAATAATGAACCTATCCACACGCTTTTCACCCACGGCCCATTCGGCCTACTCGTTAAAGCAAAACAATTTGACTATAAAGCCCTCAATGCTTACGCAACCAAATGCCATCTCTGCACATCCATCCGCCAGTTCTTCTTTGAAAAAGGCCTCGAAAAACCCACAATCGGCCC
>CAZFLY010000077.1:0-10807 GCA_964519995.1 uncultured Pirellulales bacterium
TAATGGATTGCTCATATAGGGCTTGACGTGAGGAGGGCGAAAGTGAGGAGGGGTGGCAGTCATTTCTGTCAACCTTGCTTTTGACCCAGACCAAGAAGATGAGCCTAAAAGGCTGAGAGACCAATGGTTCTAACGGAGGAGGCGTCTTAATCGTTAGGGCCAGGAGGAACGTAAATTTTTTTCAGGGATTGTTTTTGGGGGAAATGAAATGAAAAGAATAGCAGCGGTTTTTGTGGTAATGGTCGTGTGTTTCAGCTTGGCTGAAAACGTTGAAGCAGTGGTTCACAATGGGCCGTTTGTGAGTATATCTGTTAGTCCTGATAAGGTTGATCTGGGTGCAGTCAAAGACCCTCATGTTGACCAACTGCTTGGAAAGTTGAAGGCGCATATTGTAGCGAATTGTCCACACTTGGTCGAGGCATCTTTTGACGGATTTGCACATCTGGACAATAAAAGCTCCATACTGCCGGAACACGTGACAGTAACGATAAATGGTGCAATGGTAAAGACTGATAGAGACGGTGTTGTAGTATTGAGTTCGCCTCGATCCACCCCTGTGGGAGGTGTTGAGGTTCCGTTGGAGTTGGATTTCACCGTAATGAACGCTATCTCATACCCTGCGGGTAAGTACGGTGGAGTCCTAACATTAACGGTGATGCCAGGGCTCTGAATTCCGGAGCGAGGGTGATGAAAAATAGGATTCCGCGGCAGAATTGCCGAAAAAAGTTTTGTTGTGTAGATGACTTTAAATTGCCCAGGACTTTGAAGGAGGGCCATACGAAGGATCCCCTATGACGGATGGACGGGGAGAAAGGAGGTTTGGCTTATTGTAAGAGACTGGCAATTCGCAGGCTGATGTAGGCTTGCGGGCCGCCTGGAGAAGTTGGCCTGGTCTTAAAGGCGGCTAAGCGATTATCGATTGCCGAGTGGAAACGTAAATCACAGATCGAAGTCGTGAGTGGATTATTTGGCCCTGACTCTGGGAGATAACAAAGCGGGCAACCTTCAGGAGTCAGCAAAAGATATTGGCGCCCGCTTGCCGTGTGTGGCTCAGGCACTTGTGTGCCTGACTGAAGAACTGGGTTAGCTCCGAACACTAATATCGACTGTATCGGAGCGAAGCTTGAGAAAGGAAAATAAAATGCTAAAGAGAAGTTTAATTGCAATCGCAGTCTTAGCGATGTTTGCGGGTCCTGTTCTGGCAGGTGAAGTAAAAATATATCCAGTAAACTACCCAGAAGATCAAAAAGGATGGCCCGGCCACTGGACCTATAACAAGGTAGAGGTGTGTCGCATTAACCTCGTTATGTGTATTCCTTACTGGATTCACATTGTGGATCAGGAACCGATTCAGTTGTTCCAGGTCGGTGATGAGATTCATCACTGGGCAGGCAGCAAGACTACCGCAGTTGACTGCAACTTTGATGCTCTACTGAGCGGCTATGTCTTGTCAGACGCTGTTCTCGGCACGGATCCAGCAGGTGCGTGGACAGTCACCTTTGATCCTGCTTGCATCTGCTCCTGTGGTGCTGATACGACAATCACTGTTGATGTAACTGAGTTGGATCTCCATAGCCTGGGCGGTGTCGGTGGGGAGAACGACATACTGGTCGGAGTGCTTGTGATTGAAGTAGAGCCTTGCGTGTAAGTTGTTGTAGTCACTCCGGGAGGAAGCAAGAGCAGTCATTTGTCGACGCAGTGTATTGACGTTTTGCAGAGCAGTGACTGCTGAGTAAGGATGATAAAAGGGAGGGGTGGATGAAACTCACCCCTCCCTATGTTTTTATGGCATAGACATACCAGTGCGGAGTAAGAGCCAAATATCAGTACTACAACCAAGAGTCATTGACAGGATTCGCGGATGAAATCTCTGATCGTTGATGTGCCGGTGATGTCTGTAGTAACTAAGCCCTTGCCTTTAGTACGTCTTGAACCCAGCATGAGGTGCAGCGTAGTAAGAGTAAGGAGGTGGGAGAATAGGAATAATACGGCATAGAATAGATGTCAGTATAGTATATCTAAGAAAAATAGGTATTGACATTTATACTCCAAGTTGTTACTCTTATAATGTCTTATAATAGCCTGGTTGGTAGGTCCGAGAATCTTTTTGGTAATCAGGTGTTGTGCCGGTGTTTGGTCTCATCATGAATTTGTGATAATTTGGGCAAGTAAGCGTATTAAAATGCCGAAAAAGTAGCAAGTGATTATATTGGTATTTTATTGTTGAACTGTTTGTTGAGGCCAAATTAAGCAACAAGTGCCGGATATTCTCGTACAGAAGTGAGAGGTGACGGAATGCGAAGATTGGAAGATGGGAGGGATTTGCATTTCTCTTGGATTGGGGTGAATGAGTCCCACAATACTATCGGTGCCAAGCTAATTTTGGTTGTGGGGATTTTGATTGGTGTATTTCTTTTATCTGGGCCTGCAACTGCACAGCTTCAGGTTCAGCCGGTGAAGATAGAGCTCACAGTCCAGCCTGGCAGGGCGGTCAGAACTATTGTCAAACTTGAGAACCACCATCCTCGGGAGATTAAGACAATAGACTTGGAGTTAGTTGAGCTAACACAAGCGGAAAGTGGGAGGTGGCAAGTTATTGACCCTAATTCTGATTTTGACAGGTCAAAGCTGTCCTCGTGCTATGACTGGGTAAGATTGAACCGGCGCAATGTTCGCATAAGACCGTTGCGGAGTGCCGATGTTGAGGTGACTTTGAGAGTGCCTCCAGGCAAGCGTGGGTTTTATTTCGCGGGGATTCGTGCCATGGTACGTGAGCAACCTGAGGCTACTGGAATTGTTATTGCCGTCAGGTACCTGATTCCTATTGTGGTTGAGACAGGTCGGACCATGCGGCAGCAGGTGGAACTAATGGATGTCGGGATGGAGTTCCGTGAGCCTACGGAAAAAGTACAGGGGACAACATTAGTCACAATGAATGTTGAGAATGAAGGCGGGACCTTCCCGCGTCTGACAGCGTTTGCAAAAGTCAATGGTTTCTTTCAGGGTTACTGGCGGGAAATTACGACTATAGAATTTGAAAGAGTTGGTATTCTTCCTGATGCGAGATTGAAGTTGAAAAGCGATGTTGGACGCTCTCTTCCGGCGGGGAAATACAAGGTGGCGGGATCACTTTATGTAGATGGACGACGTACAAGGCCGATCGAGAAGGAGGTAGATTTTGCCGGAGATCCGGCTGTTACGACGGTTGTTACTGACGCGCCACTTATACTGGACCCTGTCGAGGTTTTCATAGAAGGGCTGCCTGGAGCCACCCGCGTAGGAGGATTGAGGGTATTCAACGCATCGCTGGATGAGACCGTCAATGTCAAAGCAGTCATAACAACACCACCTGTTCTTACACAGATGGGAATTGGTGATCTGAAAGGAACAGATTTGAGCTGCGCCGAATGGGTCAAAGTCGAACCAGAAGAATTTACGCTCCGTGCCAGTGCGAGACAGAACCTTCGTGTTATTGCAAACATTCCAAATCCCGAGGCAGTACAAGCCAATTATTACGCACTTGTATCTTTCCAAGCAAGTTTTCCTGATGGTCAACGTGCCGGTACGACACCTGCCTACGTTTGTGTTGTAAACAAACAGGCCGAGGCAAAACCTGCTGTCTATCCTTTGAAGCTGAACCTGGGCATTATAGAAGAGTCCAAGTATGTTATTGCAGCTAGGTTCGCTAATGTAGGAAACGTTCACCTACAGCCCAGATGCAAGGGGGCGATTTTCAGCCCAACGGGCTCTACCTTAAGAGAGATAGTACTCAGTGGCAGCAATGCTCTGATGTTGCCGCTGGAGGATCGGGATTTTTCACAAGTCGTTGACTTCAGCGGACTTAATCCCGGCATATATCGTCTTCAGGCCACTTTGGAGTATGCCTCTGGTGAGATATCAAAAAAGCAAGTGCCTATAAAAGTTACTGTAGAGGGTGGTTTTAGGCTCGTTGAAATCATTCGGCCGGAGGAGGCTGAGAAGGAGATAGGTGTTAAATGGTAGTATGGTGGTGAAGGGATTTTTGTTAAAGCAAGGCACTGGATTGCCGATACAAGTTACGAAAAGTCGTGGGATTTCTGCCCTACGGCTGATGAAAGGGATGTTAATCTATGGCACGGAAAGATATCGGTAGAATTTTATCGGGCGGTGTGATCCTTGTCGGCATCGTTTTAGCTTGCTCGCTAGACGCTAAAGGCCAGGCCTTCAAAGGGCAAATGCTAACTTTCACCATATCCGGCTCTACTGGTGGACTTGGCGGTGTCGTTTTGAAGGGCCTACCAGGTCCAGTTGTAGTTAGTGACGACAGCGGCTATTATACTGCCACGGTTAAATATGGCTGGGGCGGAACAGTTACTCCGCAGAAGGTAGGCTATACTTTTGAACCGACAAGAAGAACATACAGTAAAATTACTGATAATCAAATTAATGAAGATTATACTCCTGTGCTGATCACCTACACGGTTTCCGGTACCACCGGCATAGAAGGTGTGGTTCTGAACGGACTGCCGGGTGATACTATAACCGGTGAAGGTGGCGCGTATAGCGTCGAGGTCGATTATGGTTTCACCGGCACTGTTGTACCTACTAAGGAGGGCTATACCTTCACTCCAGCTACAAAAACATATACCCAGGTCAACAGAGATCAAGCGAACAATAACTACACAGCGGCGCGGATTAAATTTACGATTTCTGGTTCTGCCGATGCAGGTGATGTGGTAATGAAAGGTCTGCCGGGCAATCCTGTTACTGGTGAGGGAGGTGCTTACAGCGCCACGGTTGACTATGGCTGGAGCGGAACTATCACGCCTACAAAGGAGGGCCATACTTTTGATCCACAGAGCCGAGAATACTCTGATCTTATCAGTGCCCAGACCAACCAGAATTATACCGCTACGGTCCAGACTTTCACCATTTCCGGCTCGGCGAACTTGGCCGGCGTCCTGATGAAAGGCTTGCCTGGTGATCCTATCACAAATGAAGACGGCTATTATAGTGCGAGTGTTGACTACGGCTGGAGCAGCGCCGTTACACCTACGAAGGAAGGTTATACTTTCGAGCCAGCCAGAAGAACATATAGCAAAACCACGGTTGATTACAATGATCAAGACTATAGTTCCTCAGTAATTACCTTGACTATTTCCGGTACAACAAGCATGGGAGGTGTAGTTATCGATGGTCTGCCGGGTAATCCTGTCACAGAGGAAAATGGTTCATATAGTGTGACAGTTAACTATGGCTTCAGCGGGACTGTCACGCCGATAAAGGAAGGCTATACTTTTGATCCACCAAATATGGTCTACAGCTCCGTTTCGACTAACCGGACAAATCAAAATTACAAAGCATTGCATATTACGTTTGTGATATCTGGCACGGCGGGCATTGATAATGTGGTAATAAATGGTCTGCCCGGTAAACCTGTTACCGACAGCTACGGCGGATATAGCGCCACAGTACAGTTCGGCTGGAGCGGGACAGTTACACCGACAAAGGAAGGCTATACGTTCGATCCACCCAATAGGGAATATATAAAAGTTGTCAGTCCTCAGTCAGACGAGAATTATACTTCGGCGCTATTGAGACTTACGATCTCCGGTACGATAAGCTCCGAGGGTGGTCCTGTAGAAGGTGTAATAGTTTCAGCAGGTCTCGGTGAAGGCACTGCTATGACCGATATTGATGGTCAGTACCATCTAAGTGTGGATTACGGCTGGCGAGGTGTAGTGGCGCCAGCAAAGGAAGGATATACCTTCAAACCACTCAACAGGACGTATACACGAGTGACGAGGGATTTAGACGTACAGGGTTATACTGCAAACATTAGGATGCTTACCATATCTGGTGCGGTAATTATCGGAGGAACGCCGATAGAAGGTGTACTTGTAACAGCAAATAATGGCGGAGGATCAGATACAACAGACGCAGAAGGTAAGTACGGCATAAGTGTGCCGTACGGCTGGAGCGGTGAGGTTGCGCCGACAAAGGAAGGTTACATTTTTGACCCTCCGAGCAAAAGTTATACTAACGTTACCACGAATATAAAGGATGGTGAACCTGAACTGCCACCGAGGGCCGAACGAAGACCAATTCCTGCGGCTGAACCTGCAAGACCGGAGGTGCCACCAGTTGAGGCTCCTGGATTTCCAAGCAGGATAGAACCTGAACAGCCTCAGGTTGATCAATGGAGACTGCTATACGAGCAGGAGCTAGCAAGACATCAAAGGCAGATGGAGGAGCTTTCAAGGTTGTCCAGAGAGCCATATGTCGCTCCTGAAACAGGGCGACTGGTTCCAGAGCAACCGTTAAGTGTGAGAACTCCTGGCCAGCGGTTTATTCCGAGGGCGTCACAATTTGAAGGACCATTTGTCAGTGCGATGTATGTAGATACTGATATCCGTGAGGCTCTGCAGGCACTGTCGCTGCAGGCGGGCGTTGATATATACGTTGATGATACTGTCAAGGATAAGACTGTCACGTGCCAATTCAGGCAGATGCCCCTTGGAACAGCCCTTGAAATTGTTCTTGAAGATACAGGATATATTGCGAAGAAGATACCGCATTCATATTTGGTTTTTGCGCCTGTGAATAATGTGTTTATTGAGAGCGACATGCGTCAGGCACTGCAGGACATTGCGTCGCAGGTTGGGGTTGTTATTGTTCCTGATGAGAACGTTGCAGGCTATGTAACTTGCGAATTGAAGGACATTCCGCTCGAAACGGCGCTCGAAATCGTTTTGGCAGGTACTGGTTATTCTGTAACGAAGACTCCTTACTACTATTTGGTTGCTTCATCGGATCCGAAGGGAGCGGCGTTTCCGGCAGTGAGTGAGACACGTCGCGTGGAGATGAACTATTTATCGGCTAATACTGCGGCAGGCCTTCTGTCCAGCGCTTTTAGGGCTTATGTGCAGGCAGAAGTTGGCACCCATACGGTGGTTGTTACAGCGCCTCCAAATTTAGTACAGCGTATCGTTTCGGACCTGAAAAAGCTCGATAAACGCCCACGTCACGTTATGCTGGACGCACGCGTAGTCGTGATGGAGCGTGGCGATCTGCTCAATCTTGGTGTCGAGTGGGGCTGGCCTACGATGAGAGCTGGATTTTTTGGCTCAGACCACTTTGATAAAGGTGATACAACAACCGATTTCGGTGGCAGCAGTTGGCCGTGGGGCGTACAAATGGGATATTCGCCGAGTGCGACATTTACAGATGCGCTTGAGTTAACCTTGAACCTTCTTGCTGAGAATGGCGAGGCAGACATAGTAGCCAGTCCTCAGGTTCTGGCCCAGGATGGCAAGCCTGCTCAAATAAGGGTCATGACCGAGGAGTACTTCATGATGACCGCCCCCGAAATCACAGGTGGTTTTTACGCAAGATCTGAGCTTGAGACAATTACTTCAGGTACCAGCTTGGCTATTACACCTCGCATCGGGGATAATGATGATATCACGCTGGAGCTTTCTATTGAGGTTAGTGACAGCATACCTCGCGGCAGAGGAAGCGATTTACCTGTTGTAACACGTCGTCTGGCCACCAATACAGTGCGTGTCCAAGATGGTGGAACGGTAGCGCTTGCCGGCATGACGGAAAACCGTCGACGCCTGAAGGAAAAACGAGTGCCGGGTCTCAGTAATCTGCCATTCGTCGGAGCATTGTTCCAAAGTACCGAGAGCGATCAAGCCTCCAAGGAGGTAGCTGTGTTCGTGACAGCGCGTATTGTGCGTGATGATGTAACTCCTGTGAACGGGGCAGCATCTACAGCACCGGCAACTACAGCGCCAGTATATACAGCACCGGCACCTACAGCGCCAGCATATACAGCACCGGCACCTACAGCGCCAGCATATACAGCACCGACATATACACCATCTGTACCCCAGGTGCCAACCAGACCGCAGCAGGAAGGCGATTTTAGAAGGAATCTTCAGGATAGCTTGTTGCGTTTAAGATGAAAACTCAAAACTCAAAACTCAAAACTCGAAACTGTGGAGTTGCCTTTTTAGGGCAACGAGTTCGTCAATTTTGCATTTTGCTTTTTGCGTTTAGCATTTTGATGGGTCTGGCTGGCTGTGCGCGCATAACCTGGCCGCGTGTTGAATGGAAGCGTCTTAGCTCGCGACGCGAAAAATCGTCCAAAGGATTCAAAGTTGTGGCTATGAGCAACAGGGATATTGCTGAGCTTAGTGCTGATGACATAGTGTTAATTATGCGGCAGGCTGGTTTCTCTGATGGGCAGATTATGGAACTTGGGCCGGACGTGCGTGATGGACTTTTGTTTTCGGGAGCGGTACAAGTCAGGAGGAAGAAGAAGGTAGAGGCCATTTTTGCTGTTAATAGTGATTATATCTTTATCACTACACGCCTAAGGGGTAGCTTCATCTACGATCTGAAGAGGGGTAATTTTGGGATGAACGGTGTTTATTCACCTCGGTCATAATTATTGAAGCAGCTCTGACGTGTCCTAATTTGTGCAATTCCTATCGTTTTTATCAAATCATTCACAATCGTCTTATACCGATCATAAAAAGTATATGCGCTGCTGCCCGGACGGATCGTCGCTCGTCGCCAGTTGCCCGTGACTCGTAAAACAAAATGAGTTTCGAGCGACGAGTCACGAGACACGAGCGACGAATATTTGCCGATCGTAACCCCCATGCTTTCTTGCGTGCCTCCCCCGAGTCTTCTGTCGAAGACAGAATCGGGGGCAGGCGAAAGCAAGAATGGGGGCTAAATACAGGAAACTATCCGGCCTGGTAATGGATACGAAATGAACGGACAAAGCGCATTTATTTTATATGATCCGTATAGGGTAACCTTTGCGCTCAATAGGCCTTGATAAATGTGACGAAACAGCATATATATTTTACTGCTATGGCTCAGAATGTTAAAAAGCGAATTGAAAAATTACGTGATGAAATTAGAAAGCACGATTATCTCTACTACGTACTAAATCAGCCGAAAATCACCGACCGTCAATACGATAAGCTCTTTGCTGAGCTCAAGGAATTAGAGCAGGCCAATCCGCACCTGATAACTCCGGACTCGCCTACTCAGCGTGTTTCCGGTGAGCCTCTTGAAGGTTTTGCCACCGTCAGACACGCCGTGCCTATGCTCAGTATCGATAATACTTACAATGCCGAAGAGCTCAAGGCGTTTGACGAGCGGGTGCGAAAAGGACTAGGAAGCAGTGATTATAATTATGTTGTGGAACCGAAGATAGACGGTGTTGCTATAAGCCTTCGCTATGAGAATGGCTCACTTGTTACCGCTGCCACACGCGGCGACGGAGAGGTGGGGGATGATGTAACAGCTAATGTGCGGACAATTAAGGCCGTCCCCCTTGCATTACTGGGCGAGGGCAAAATCTCCGCTGTGCTTGAGGTTCGAGGCGAAGTGTATATGCCGATTCGGTCTTTTCGCGAATTGAATCGACTCCGCGCGGAGGTAGGCGAACCATTGTTTGCCAATCCACGAAACGCCGCCGCCGGTTCGCTTAAGTTGCTGGATGCAAGAATAACTGCAACGCGTAATCTGTCATTCTTCGCGTACGCAATGGGCGAGGTATCTGAGCCATTCGCAGAGAATCATTCTGAGAGCCTGAAGAAGTTTGAGAAATTAGGTTTGCCAGTAAATCCTAATATATCCCACCACGCCAAAGACATAGATGAGGTAATAGGGATTTGCGGAGAATGGAATAAAATACGGAACAATCTGGACTTCCAAATCGACGGTCTGGTGATAAAGGTCAACCGCTTAGGCCAGCGTGACATCCTCGGGGCAACCGGCAGAGCGCCTCGCTGGTGCATTTCCTATAAATTCCCGGCTGAACGTGCTCAGACTGTCATTGAATCAATCGATGTACAGGTGGGTAAAAGCGGGATTTTAACGCCGGTGGCGAATCTTGGACCTGTTCAACTTTCAGGTACGACGGTTAAACGTGCCAGTCTGCATAATTTCGACGAGGTGCGTCGACTTGATGTTCGCTGTGGTGACACCGTAGTTATCGAAAAGGCCGGCGAAATTATACCGCAGGTAGTCGAGGTGAAGAAACAATTAAGACCAGCCGGTGCCATCCCATTTAAAATACCTAAGAAATGTCCAAATTGCGGCTCTGCGGTGGCCAAGGATGAAGATGGCGTCTACATACGCTGCCTCAATCCGGATTGCCTGGGTCAATTGAAGGAGCGTATTAAGTACTTTGCGGGCCGCGGCCAAATGGATATAGAACACCTTGGAACCTCGCTTATCGACCAACTCGTTGATAGCGGGCTTGTCAACGATTTTGCCGACCTGTACAAGTTGCAGAAATCTCAGCTTGCTTCTCTGGAGCGAATGGCTGAAAAAAGTGCCGGCAATGTGATAAAGGCTATTGAAGCGAGCAAGGCCCGGCCTTTGTGGTGGCTAATTGCTGCACTTGGCATCAGGCATGTCGGAGGTCAGTCAGCTCAAATCTTGGCCGACCATTTCGGCTCACTTGATGCGATTATGGACGCAGATATGCAGGCGCTGGAAACAATTGACCAAATCGGCCCGACAATGGCAAAGAGCATCTATGAGTATTTCCGAAACGCCAAGAACTGCGAAGTTATTGGCCGATTGTTGGCCGCAGGTGTAAAGCCTGAATCGCCCAAAAAGGCGCGACCATCGAGCAAATTGTCAGGAAAAACAATTGTTGTAACCGGCACACTTGAGAGCTTTACTCGCCAACAGGTCGAGCAGGCAATCAGGCAGGCTGGTGGAAAACTATCCAGTAATGTAAGTAAAAAGACTAATTTTGTATTGGCCGGCACGGAACCCGGAAGTAAGCTCG
>CAZFLY010000078.1:0-10609 GCA_964519995.1 uncultured Pirellulales bacterium
CTGCTAACCCAGATTTCTCCACTCCGTTCGCTGCGCTCACTACGGTCGAAATGACATCTTTTCTACAGAGTAAAGTTAGGTCTTAAGTATGTGATATCAGAAGATTGTATATTTCTGGAAGTTGAATTGGCAAGCAAGAAAGCTTAGAATCTCAAACAAAATGTGTATAATGGCGGTACTACAATGCTATTGAAAAATTGTTTTTTGATGTTGAGTTCTTAATTTGAAGGAGATCGCTATGGCTTTGGTCGATACAAGGAAAATGTTTGAAATGGCCTATAAAAATGGTTACGCGATTGGTGCGTTCAATGTGAACAATATGGAAATAACGCAGGGCATTATTGATGCTATAGCTGAGGAGAAGGCACCGTTAATCCTGCAGGTATCCAGGGGTGCTCGCAAGTATGCTAAAATTAGCTACTTAAAGGCGATTATCGATGTCGCAATCGAGGAGAATCCGGACATTCCCATCGTGATGCATCTGGATCATGGCGATAGCTTTGAGACGTGCAAGCAGTTTGTGGATGATGGATTTACTTCGGTGATGATAGATGCTTCTTCGCAACCTTTTGAAGAGAACATTGGGCTTACCAAGCAAGTAGTTGAATATGCGCACCCACGTGATGTTGTAGTAGAAGCTGAACTTGGCCAGTTGGGGGGTATTGAGGATGACGTTGTAGGTGTAGACACGGATGACATTAGCAAGCATTTGGCTGAACCTGACCAGGTTGAGGAGTTTGTCAAAAGAACGGGCGTTGATTCGCTGGCGGTTGCGATAGGGACCAGTCACGGGGCGTACAAGTTCAAGAAGGAGCCGAAGCTGGCCTTCGATGTGATAGAGAAAATACAGAAAAAGTTGCCTGGTTTTCCATTGGTAATGCACGGCTCGAGCAGTGTGTTGAAGGAGTTCAAGGACCTGATTAACAAATACGGCGGCAATATGCCCGATGCGATGGGTGTGCCTGAAGAGGCCATCAGCAAGGCGGCAAAGACGGGAGTCTGCAAAGTCAATATCGATACAGACCTGCGGATGGCTCTAACCGCTAAGATCAGACAGGTTTTTGCCGAGAAGCCAGAGGAATTTGATCCGCGTAAATACCTCGGCCCCGGCAGAGAGGCCATCAAAGAGATGGTCAGGCACAAACTGCACGTCTTGGGTTGTGCTGGAAAAGCATCAGAGTGTATGTGACAGATCATCAGGCAATAGACGCGCTGCACATTTTTGTTCTGTCAACATTGAACGATTTGTGGCTATTCGTCCTGAAACAAAATTATGTCATTTCATCGTTTTAAGGAGTGCTTCTTTGCTGTTTTGGATGCGAAAAAAAGTAATTGCCAGAATAGGTGGTAAAGCTGCCGGAAAGAAAGTTGCGTGCTCAAGAGTCAGTTCCTTAGTAGCACTGGTTTGTATTTGTTGTATTTTTTTGCTGTGTTTGCTTCTCTCCTACGGTTTCCTAACGCGATATTCGTTTGTTGAAGTCGCCGAGGCTATATCGACCGAATCCAACGCAGATCGAGTTGAAGAATCGTCTGCACAGCCAGATGTCGTCAGGACAGCTTTTGAGCTAATCTATGGCGGCAAGTTCGATTCTGCCAGTGAGTTGATAATACAATCAGGCCAGTCACAATCCCAACTTAGTCAGTTAGAAGAGATTGTTCAGGAATACGAAAAAATAGGTCAGCGCCGTCATACAGCTCAAGAAGCGGCGTACCAAGAACAGTTGGCTGAGATAGAGAAGTATAAGGATACCGCCGATACTAATAATATATGTGACGTAAACGATATAAGAGACATAAACGATGTAAACAATCTTTCTGTTGCTCTCTCAGTCATTGCCAAGGCCAGTGAGTTTGCAGATGATGCGAAAAGAGACGAGCTATTTTCAACAGCCTCTGTAACGCGGGTCTTCCAAAAGGCGGCAGAAATGGCCGCTGAGTATGAGTCCAAGGGCAAATGGCTTGACGCGTATATAAGCTGTTACTATTGGCTTCAAATGGCTGACCCAAATAATGAGGCGTATTCAGACCACGCCGAGAAGCTTCTGGACAAAGCCAGCATTATAGCCTCGTTTGAAGACAGTCCTTGTGAGACAAGCGAGCAGCGTTATGAGGGAGTGAAGGATGAGATTTTTGTCCAGGCAGTTGATGCGCTGGACGTGTATTATGTCACAGATATTGATTACGCCCAAATGGCAACCAAAGCCATCAAACGCTGTGAGATGTTGGCGGATGTTTTGGCCGTGTTGTTTTCGCAACGGGCAAAGGCAGAGACGCCCGAAAGCTCTTTTGTGCCGCCCCATCCCGAAAAACTGGCTGCCTGGTCCGCTGCTCTGGCGGGGCTTTCGGATCAAATTAAACAGTCAGGAGCTGGATTTACTAAAGATATGTTTTTGGAGATTTTTGAGAAGATATTGGCGTTGAACGATGCATCTACAGAGTTGCCACGTGAGGTGGTAATCGCCCAATTCGTTGAGGCGGCATTTTCTGCGCTGGATCCTTATACTGTTTTGATTTGGCCCAAACAGATGGAGGACTTTGAAAAGTTGATGACTAATGAATTTACTGGCATTGGAATAGAAATCTCCAAGCCAAAGGGCCTGCTAACGGTGTCAAGCTTGCTGACTGATACGCCGGCATATAAATCCGGACTTGACGCGGGCGATGTTATAGAAGCAGTAGATGGTATTGAGACTAAAGACATGAGCCTTATCTGCGCGGTTCGCAAGATCACCGGCCCGAAGGGTACGAAAGTGACTTTGACGATCAGACGGCCTGGTGAAGAAAAGACCAGAGATATTATCATAACAAGAGACAGAATAACTGTTCCAACGATTCGCGGTTGGCAAAGGGACGAAGCCGGCAAATGGCTATACATGATTGATCAACAGAGCAAGATTGGTTATGTTCGTATAACCAGCTTCTCAGCAGAGACTGCTTCACACTTTGAGGAAGCATTAGAACAGCTTGAGAAAGTTGACTTGAAGGGATTGATTCTGGACCTGCGATTTAATACTGGAGGGCTTCTTGAAAGTGCTGTTGCGGTCGCTGATAAGTTCATCAATGAGGGTTTAATAGTAAAGACACAACCCGGCTTTGGAAGAATACCGACATACGAGATGGCACGCAAAAGAGGAACGCATCCGGATTATCCTCTTGTAATATTAATAGATTCCAGCTCAGCCAGCGCCTCGGAGATTGTGGCAGGGGCTTTGGCAGACGAAAAGTATAATAGGGCAATTTTAGTGGGTGAAAGGACCCACGGCAAAGGTAGTGTACAAAGCATAAGGAACTATCCGCGAGGAAACGCACAGCTAAAATACACGATGGCGCACTATCATTTACCTTCCGGCCAAAGGGTCAAGAGCAGGGACGAGATGGAAAAGCAGGATCGAAAGGACTGGGGCATTGCACCAGATATTGAAGTCAAACTGCGGAGCGATGAGCTTCGAGAGATGCTCAGTGTCCAGAGGGACAACGATGTGCTCGTTCAGGCGAACCGGCACGAAGGTGGCATGGCACTGAAAAGGCACACGGCGGAAGAAACCCTCGCAGCAGATCCGCAACTTGCTATAGCTGTATTGACAGTTAGGACTAAGCTGATCGAAAATAGTGCTGTTGCTTCGAGTGCATATTGATGTTTTTCATTTCAAGGGTGTGTAGCTTTGGCCAAAGCAGAAGATGTAGATAAATTTGAACAACAAAGGCAGGAGACGTTGTCCCGTATTAAACAGTTGAGTATCGACCCATATGGTTGCAGATATGAGGGGACTGAGCCTGCTGAAGATGTTAAGCGCAGATTCAACAAAGACGGCAGCGATACTCAACACGCCAAGTGTGCCGGAAGAATTGTGCTGCTGAGGGACATCGGAAAGCTGATTTTTATAACCCTGCGAGATCGTAGTGGAACCATTCAGGTTGGCTTGAGCAAGAACCTGCTGGGTCAGCAGTGGCAGCTTGCCAAATTACTTGAGACTGGTGATATAATCGGTGCCGAAGGCCGACTGGGCAGGACCAAGACCGGAGAGATTACGATATGGATTGAAGAGGGAAAACTTACATTCCTTAGTAAATGTCTGCTACAACCGCCGGAAAAATTTCACGGCCTGGCTGATATTGATCAGCGCTACAGATACAGGTTCGTGGACTTATGGGCTAATCCTGAAGTGATGGAGCGGTTTCAACTACGCAGTGCCATAGTTGCGACTATTCGGGAGTTTCTTGGCTCAAGAGGCTTTTTGGAGGTTGAGACGCCTATGATGCAGACCATTGTAGGTGGAGCCGCGGCAAAGCCGTTTGCCACGCATCATAACAGCCTGGATTTGGACCTTTTTTTGCGTATTTCACCCGAATTGTTTCTAAAAAGACTGCTTGTAGGCGGAATGGAAAAAGTCTTTGAAATAAGTCGAAACTTCCGAAACGAGGGATTGAGCAGACAGCACAACCCTGAATTTACTATGCTCGAAGTTTACCAGGCCTATGCTGATTATGATGTGATGATGGACATAACGGAAGAACTTATCGGCCTGTGTGTGGCCAGATACTGTGATAGTAGCCGGATCCAATTTGGAGATTTGAAGGTCGATTTTACTCGGCCTTGGCGACGAGCTAAATATGTGGAGCTGCTGAGTGAATACAGCGGTTGTAAGATTGATGATATCCGGGCCATAAGAGCAAAAGCAAGAGAGCTTGGATTAGATGAAGCTGCCATGGATGATGCAGTTGTTGTCAATGAGGTCTTTGAGGCGACTGTTGAGGGCAATCTCATTGACCCCGTCTTTGTGATTGATTATCCTGCGGTGCTCTGTCCTTTAGCTAAGCGGAGAAAAGATAATCCTGGATTTGCTGAGCGATTTGAATTATTCATCGGTAAAATGGAATTGGCAAACGCATATACAGAGCTAAATGATCCTGCCCAGCAGTATGAAAACTTCGTTGTTCAGCTCCGTGGCCAGGAAGAATCAATAAGGAAGATGGATGCTGATTATATAACTGCTCTAAAGTACGGTATGCCTCCGGCAGGGGGGTTAGGTATTGGAATTGATAGACTCATAATGGTTCTAACTGGTGCTCCAAGTATCCGCGACGTTGTACTGTTTCCGCTTCTAAGGCCCACGCAAGGTTAGAACTGAACTCTATGTTAAATGTGGGCAATATACTAACGACTCACGGCTAATGCAATGTTGAAACTTTTCCTATGGCTAAGATATCTGCGCAAGAAAAAGGTTGTGTACCTGAGCATCGCTGCGGTTGCTTTATCCGTATCATTGCTGGTCGTCGTAGCCAGTCTGTTCACTGGTTTTATCGATGCCTTTGAGCAGAGCGCTGTTGAAACAATAGGCGATATTGTCCTTGAGACTCCAAACAAGTTTTCTAAGTATCCTCTTTTTATCAAGCGTTTGGAAGAAATTGCTGCCGTAGAGGCTGCAACGGCGGCGCTTTCAGTGCCCGGCCTACTACATCTAGGCAAAGGCAATGTGCGTGCGGTCGAGGTTTGGGGGATCGAGCCTGGCCGAAGAGCAAGAGTAACAACCTATAAGCAGTCTCTACTCAAGCAAAAACATTTGCTCAATGAGCCATCCTTTTATCTCGACAGTTATTCAGAACAGACTGGAGCTTTTCTGGGAATCGGTGTGATCGCAGAGCCCAACGAAGAAACAGATAAGTATGACTTTGCAGCAGCAGAAGCAGTGATCGGCCAACAAATTATTCTTACTACAGGGTCGATGCTCGAGTCAGAGACATCGTTACCAGATTCCAGCGGTAATCGATTTAAAAGAAGAACTATGAAGCTGATAGTTGCAGATGTTATCTTCACAGGGGTTTATGATCTTGATAAAAGTTTTGTGTATTTACCAATAGAGCAGCTGCAAGATATCTTGTACCCGAACGAGGATGGTTTTTTTGCGACACATATTCAGATCAAGCTCACGCCTAACAGCGATCCGGATGCGGCTGTTGCGCAGATCCGAGGTGCATGGCAGGTATTTGCTGATGAGCAGCTCGGCTGGAGTACGTATCTCGTATCACAGACAGAAATTGCTACAGCAAGGCAGATGCAGAACCGGTACGTTGTTGAGTTAAGAAAGCAAATGGGCGTTCTGTTGCTAATCTTCGGTGTTGTGAGCTTCAGTGTTATTGTGCTCATATTCTGCATATTTTATATGATTGTAAGGTTGAAGCAGAAGGATATCGCCATAGTAAAAAGTTGTGGAGCTTCGAGTAGCGCGGTGATGTGGATTTTTTTCGGATTCGGAGTTTGTGTCGGGATTGTTGGCTCAGCTCTTGGAGTTATTTTAGGATATATTGTCACCAAAAATGTTAACACAATCGAAGAATGGATAAGAATAATCTTCGGTCTGAAGCTGTGGAAAAGCAGTGTATATATGTTTAGCAAGATACCTAATGAGGTTGACTGGACATCAGCTATTCGCATTGTATTGTTGGCGATAATTGCCGCGGTCGTGGGCACCGTGATACCGGCTGTTGTTGCGGCAATAACTAAGCCTGTAGAAATTCTGCGATATGAATAACCATAAACAGTTTTGAGTTTTGAAGTTGCAGTTTTTAGTTAACTCAAAACTCATCACTAAAAACTCAAAACCAAAATATGTATAAGATTATTCTTGCATCAAGGTATCTGTTGAAACGCCGGATAACGTATTTTGCAGTGCTGGCAGTTGGCCTTTGTGTCTTCATTGTTGTTATAGTCATGACTGTGATGACGGGCTTAGTACGTGACTTCAAGCAGAAGAACCATGATTTTGTAGGAGACTGCGTTGTCGGTACAGAGTCGCTGGTTGGCTTTGCTTACTACGAAGATTTCATGAAGATTCTTCAGAAGGCTGATTTTATAAAGACTGTCTCACCTGTTGTGCGAGGTTACGCGTTAGTGAATCCTCGCCAGACAGAGCAGAATATCGGCCTTGAGGTTATGGGAATATATCCGGTTAGGCACAGTCAGGCCACCGGTTTTGGAGATACGCTGTATTACCACAAGAATGATGTATCGAGAGTGTTTGAGCCGATTGAAGACCCAAATATCTGGGGCTGTGTTGTAGGTATCGATAGGGTACTGGTGCGTGATGCAAAAGGCCATTATGCCTACAGTTTAGCCCCTGCCAATATTGAGCTTACAGTGAGCTGTTTTCCGTTGACTGCAAAGGGCGCCTTGGCTAAGGCCGGCACAGGATTGGTTAATATAAGGACTTTTTACCTTAACGACCACTCACAAACCGGTCTGGCGCGGGTGGACAGCTCAGTTATCTATTTGCCCTTCGAACAGGCTCAATTGCTTTGTGGAATGGCTGGACCTATTAAGAGGGTCTCCAGCTTGCATATCAAGTTCAAGCCGGGCGTTAAACTTTGGGATGGCTGTGAAAAAGTCAGGTCGATGTGGCGGGAGTTCACACGTCGAAAAGCTGGTGAAAGTCAGGCTCATCTCTTTGAGACAGTAGCTGTCCAGAATTGGAAGGATTACAGGCGTGGATTTATTGCGGCTATGGAAAAAGAGCAGACAATTATGATTGTGATGTTTGCCTTTGTGGGGCTCACGACAGTTTTCATAGTTTTTGTAGTTTTTTACATGATTATTAGCCACAAGAGCAAAGATATAGGCATACTTAAAAGTATGGGTGTGTCGAATTTAGACATTGTTGAGTTGTTTTCGGGCTTCGCTTTTTCGGTCGGTCTCTTGGGTTCGTGTATCGGCACCTTGGCAGGCTGGTTGTTTTTGCTACAGATAAATCGGATAGAAAACTGGCTTTTTGAGAACTTTCAGTTTCAATTATGGGATAGGACAATTTATGCTATAGGTGACATTCCAAACCAGGTGTCATTCGAGGTTTTGGCTGTCATTGTCTTTTCGGCTGTTATGGCTTGTCTGGCTGGTGCTCTTGTGCCGAGTTGGCAGGCAGCCAAATTGGAGCCTGTTGAGGCTTTACGCGTGAGTCTGCTATGAGCAAGAACGATATCATACTGGAGACTGAGGGCGTTTATAAATCTTATCGAATGGGTGCCGCAGATGTTAAGGTGCTCAAAGGTGTTAACCTGGCGGTACATAGAGGCGAATTCCTGGCCATAGTTGGCGCCTCCGGCAGCGGTAAAAGTACTCTGTTACACATACTCGGTGGGTTGGATAGGCCCGATAATGGTGTTGTGCGATTTGAAGACCGGGATTTGAATACGTTCAGCGCCGGCGAACTAAATAGATTCCGCAATAAAATGGTAGGATTTGTTTTTCAGTTTTATCATTTATTGGACGAATTAAATGTACTGGAAAACGTTTCCTTGCCGGCAATGGCCGGCAGAAGTGTTGCTGCTTGGTTTGCCTGTCGCAAATGGGCAAAAGACCGAGCCGGAGAGTTGCTTGAGCAGCTTGGTATGCCCGATAGAGCTGACCATAAACCGTACCAGCTATCTGGCGGAGAGCGGCAAAGGGTGGCTATAGGAAGGGCCTTGATGAATGAGCCAAGACTGCTGTTGGCTGATGAGACGACAGGAAACCTTGACTCGGCAACAGGAAATGATATTCTCCGTCTGCTCAAGCAGTTGAATCAGGCAGGACAAACGATTGTAATGGTTACGCATAATGAAAGGATCGCCGAAAGCGCAGGGCGGATAATCACGCTGGCGGACGGAAAAATTCGTCGTGCCTGAAGCGTGATGCGTATCGCGAAAAGGCAAATACGCATGACTCAATACGCAATACGATATACGAGGTTTTTTTTATGGGATTAAAGATCTGGCTTGATGGTAAGCTTGTTGATGAGGCTGATGCCAAAGTATCTGTTTTTGACCATGGCCTTCTTTATGGTGACGGTGTTTTTGAAGGCATTCGTGTTTACAACCGCAGAGTATTTGAGTTCGAAGCTCATCTCAGAAGGTTTTATGAATCAGCCAAGGTCATTCGCCTTGAGGTGCCGCTGGGCAGGCGCGAACTTGTCGAAGCCGTTAAGAAGACTGTGGAGGCTAATGGTGTAGTTGATGGCTACATTCGTTTGGTGGTTACACGCGGAGTGGGAAATTTGGGATTAAATCCCTTCGTCTGTGAGAATAGCTGCCTGTTTATTATCGCCGACAATATTCAGCTCTATCCGGAGGAACTCTACGAAAAGGGCATGAAGGTAGTCAGTGCGACTACAGTTCGCAATCATCCCTTGGCGATTCCGCCTCAGGTTAAGAGCCTGAACTATTTGAATAATATCCTGGCCAAGATCGAAGCACTGGACAACGATGTGCCTGAGGCGGTAATGTACAACCATGAGGGATATGTCGCTGAGGCAACGGGTGACAATGTTTTCATCGTTAGAAATGGTGTGATCTATGCACCGCTTGTCGAGGCCGGTTCCCTGGAAGGGATAACGCGAAGCGTTGTTATCAGATTGGCCAAGGAGGAAAATCTTGAGGTCGTTGAGAAGAACTTGACGAGATTTGACTTGTATGTTTGCGATGAATTTTTCCTCACGGGTACCGCCGCCGAGGTCATCGGCGTAATCGAGATTGACGGTCGAGTTATAGGAGACGGTAAACCTGGGCCTATTACGAAGCTGCTAAGAAAGAAGTTCTTCAGATACGCCCACGGGAAGGAGAAATAGCGACACAGCCAGGATTCATATGCTAAAAGCTGTGCGCCAAACCTTATGCAGTCACCCGTACGAAAGGATGCATCAGTATCTTTGCCGCGGATTGAGGTTCCCACCTTCAGGTTAATCGGACGCCAGCTTGATCAGGTCAGAGAACTTATCATGGATCAGCTATCTGCCCCGGCTAATGCAGCAAAAATCCAACCTTTGCTTGATTATATAGGTACGCATGGCGGCAAAATGATGCGCCCCGGGCTTGTTCTGCTGTCTGGTGAGTGTTGTGGAAAAATCACAGAGAAGCACATCCATGTGGCGGCGATTGTCGAAATGATTCACAACGCTACGCTTATGCACGATGATGTTATAGATGATGGGAAAAAGCGCCGGGGTCATCCTACGGTCAACAGCCTTTGGGGCAACGAATCTTCTGTGCTGCTTGGGGACTTTATCTTGAGCCGTGCTTTCAAGATGTGTGCCGAACTGGAGCCTGATGTAGCCAGCTTAATTGCAGCCACGGCGGTTCGTGTCTGTGAAGGTGAGTTAAGACAGGTTATTCAAAGAAACGAGATGCAACTAAGCGAACTCGAATACATTGAAACAATCACGGAAAAAAGTGCTGCCTTTTTTAGCGGCTGTTGTCGCCTTGGTGCGATTTTAGTGAGTGCGAGTGACACTCAGGTCCAGTCGCTTGCTCGTTTTGGCCTCAATGCCGGTATTGCATTTCAGATTATCGACGATTTGCTTGATATAACTGGTGATGAAAAACAGATGGGCAAGACAGTTGGAAACGACGTTGATAGAAGTAAACTTACCTTAGCTGTCATACATTTGCTAAGGAGCGTAGATGAGACTAATAGACGGAAAATCGAGAGCGAGCTAAAAGACGGGGCGGGACGTGAGAAAGCCCTGATGGATATGTTGACTACCTATGGTAGCCTTGAATATGCGCAAAGTCTTGCACAGCAATTTGTTGCCAAGGCAATTAGTGCTCTGGATGATTTGACAGAAAGTAAGGGCAAGCTCGCTCT
>CAZFLY010000079.1:0-10601 GCA_964519995.1 uncultured Pirellulales bacterium
CATGAGGGAAATCATCGGATGCATGATTACCTGGACAACATACGGAAGCTGGCTGCAAGGTGATAAGCGTGGGTATGTCAAGGATGGGAAAATTCTCCGGGAAAAATGATGCTCTATTGAAATCAAATCTGAAAAGGCTGAAAAATCCCGCCACAAGATTTGACACCGAGCATCGTGCTATTGTTCGACGTGCTATTCTTAACAAAGCTCAAGAAATTCGGCAGCAGATATGTGCAATTTCGGTATGTTCCAGTCACGTCCACATAGTGGCTGAGCGCACAAATGAGTCCATCGAGAAGGTTGTGAGTTATTATAAGAACGCTGCCCGCATTGCTCTTCGAGGCAGAGGTTTTGTTGGAAGAGTTTGGACAAAGGGTTTTGATAAGCGTTTCTGTTTTGACCGGGAGGAATTGAAAAGCAAGATTAGGTATGTTAAAGACCAGCGCAATAAAAATGGTTAGCCCACAGGTTTACCCTGAGGGTTATTATGGTCATCGCCCCCGCACCAAATAAAGACCATTTTGGGCGGAACAGGCAGGTCCCGCGATTACACTCGGGATAAAATTATAAAGGCCAGGTGTTAACCTTACCTGGCCGTTTATTATTTTTTCTTCCGCATTGTCCGTTTGATTAATTTGTTCAGCTCACCTTTATAGGCCTTTGATGCGCATTCGGACTGAGTAGAGCGATGTCTGGGCAGTAATAAAAAGAGTCTGCTTGTCTGTGCCGCCAAAGCAGACATTGGCAGGGCGCTGTGGAACTTTTATCTCCTGAATCTTTTTGCCCTTCGAATTGTAGACAGACACCAAATTTGTTGTCAGGTAGATGTTGCCCTGGTTATCGATGGTCATGCCATCGGAACCTTCCGGTGCAAAGAGCTTTTTACCAGATAAGGTGCCGTCCTTATTGATAGTATAAACGAAAGTTTTTCTGCCGGCGTGGTCTGCGACATAGAGACTCTTGCCGTCGGCAGTGCCGATGACGCCGTTAGGCCTAACCATATCGTCGATGACTCGGATAACCTTCTTGCGGTCAGGGGCGAGGTAGTAAACGTGCTCGCCGTCCTGCTCCATATCATCTCTGTCGCGTCCATAGCGGGGATCGGTGAAGTAAACTCCGCTGTTTGGGTCGATCCAGAGGTCGTTAAGGCTGTTAAAGCGTTTTCCTTCATATCTGTCTGCGAGCGTAGTGATATTGCCGTTGGGGTCGATCGAGACCAATCTTCGCCCACCGCCTTGACAGGCAAGCAGGTTTCCGTCTTTGTCAAAGTACAAACCATTTGAACCGGCTGAGTTCTCAAGGAATGTAGATAGTTTGCCATCAAGGGACCATTTGTGGATTCGGTTGTTCGGAATATCCGAAAAGTAGATGTTACCCTTTGCGTCGGCTGCTGGGCCTTCAGTGAAACTGAAATCATTGCAGAGTTTTTCAACCTTTGCATCCTGGGCGATGAGGTCGATTTTCTGCGAGACTGCTTGCTGGGTCGCGGCCTGGTCTAGTGGCTCAACTGCACAAGACTCATGCGTATAGCCCAGTATTAGAGCCAGAATAAGCAATGCAGCCAGTGATAATTTTTTCCGTTTCATTTTCTGCCTCCTTTTTTCTTACTGTTTTGCTTTATTGTTTGGTCAATTCTGCCCCTCGGCAGGACCTGCGATACTGTCTCTCTGTCTATAGCGCCCAAGACAACAGCTAAAAGTACGCCGGGGGTCTCGTTTGGCCAAAGCACGATTTCACCTTTCTATCAATGTTTCATCGACCTGCATACCGAAGTGCCTGCCGGCTTTTTCGATGTGGACAAGAACCTTGTCACCGGGTTTTAAGGTTGTAATCGAGATAGCTTTGCCATCAGGGCTGACAAGACGGATGGTCTCAGCGTTTTGCAGGACCAGACTTATTGGATGCCCTTCAGCCTCGGCTTCTACGAGCATCATTGGGCGTTTTTCGATTTTGTTTCTTCCAAGATATGCAGCCTGTGTTTTGCCCTGGAAGTCAACCAGCATGACTTCGTCACCGGCCTTCAGGTCTGACAGGTACTTTGTCTTGCCGCCCGGCGTGAGTGTGTATGCGTGTACTGCTCCGGCGTTGACGCGGAACGGCCGTGAAGCGACGTAAGGATTATCGATGGATTCAGAATGCACCAAAAAGAATCCCGATGCAGTATTGCCGACAAGCATACCTTCACCAAGTGTCATCTGCGTGCAGGTGTCGAGGCACGAGCGGTCACCCATGCCGAGCTGCTTGCAAGCGGTAATGGTGGCCTCTGCGAGCGGAATCTTCTCGCCGATGCCGTGAATTATCTCAGCGGTTTTCTTGATTTCATTGACGTTGTTGGTGTTGAGTAAAACGCCATCGACGCCTTTTTCAAGAATCTCGACCATGAGCTTAGCTTGTTCAGAGTTTTCGACCTGGACCATCAGATTGGCGCCGCGGCGAGCCAGAAGATTTTCAATCGGGATAATCGTCCAGTCGAGCATTCGCAAGACGACGATTTTGCTGGTTGGTACCGCAGCAGCTTTATCTTCATCTTGTTTACTGGCTATATCAATGAACTCGAAATCGGCGCCCGGCTTGATATCGCCGGTTTTTTCGACTGTTTTTATTTTGCCGAACTGCCGCACAGTATCGCTTTGCCCATCGGGCAGAACAATAGCTTCAGCGCCGCTTTCCAGCGCAGCAATAGCGATTTCCTTTTTGTATGGAACGCAATTTACCCATAGCTTCTTCATGGCATCTATCCTTATGTTTTAGGAATCCAGACTTTTTTCTGAACGAGATTTAACGCCAATTCGCGAGCTCTGTCAATATATTTGGCTGCATAGTGCTTAAGACTTGTCGGATTTGCCATACATTCTTGAGTGATTCCAATGTTTCAACTCAGCAGGCCCTAAAAGATATGCATCTGCTCCGGAGACAGGCAAGTTTCTGAATAGTTTTTTGGTTTTTTGGGGTCTGTAGGATTGCATTACTGTACATTGTCCCTTAAATTGGATTTACGTGGGGGTTGTTGGCTCGGCCAAGGGCACCTGGAGCGATATGTCTACAACAGGTGCCGACCTTGGCAAGAAGTGTGTGCTTTTGAACGTCAGAGAAGAGAAAGGAAAGAATCGCTATGAAGCAGGCAAAATCAGGTGACAGTGTGAAAATCCACTACACAGGTAAATTGAACGATGGGACTGTATTTGCCGACTCAAAGAAGGGTGAGCCTCTTGAGTTTACCCTTGGCGCAGGTCAGATCATACCGGGGGTTGACGAGGCGGTACACGGAATGGAGCCCGGCCAGTCTAAAACGGTCACCATTCCACCTGAAAAGGCCTACGGTCCACGTCAGGAAGAATTAACCAAGGACATCCCCAAGGATGACTTGCCGGAAGGAATGCAACCTCAAGTCGGGCAGAGTCTGAAAGTTGACCAGCCAAACGGTGAGCCGATGATAGTGTCGATAACGGCTGTTTCTGATTCCAACATAACCGTCGACGCGAACCACCCGTTGGCGGGTAAAGATCTGGATTTCAAATTGGAATTGCTAGAAGTATCCGAAACGCCGGATAAGGATGGATAAAGCTTCGCGCAAGATTTGAGTAGCGACATGCCGATTAAGTGATAAGTTGCATGGCTTGGGTGGTCTCTCTCCAGGCGGGGCGACTTACAAAGCCTTGCTGTGGATTATTGACGCTGAGAAGTCTTTGGAGGATGGGGGTGGAGTTGTTTTGACCGGCGGAGCCAAGAGCAAATTAAAAATCAAAGTGCAAAAAGCAAAATATACATCAAAATGAAAAAATTAGCGTGTCGAGTACCACCTACTGTAAAGACTACATGGGATTCTCGTAGCGCCGGTGGGAATAGGATTTATATCCGCTATGAATCGGTTGGTGTTTACCGCTCACTTATGGTTGCGGTTCTTCTTTTGTGCAATTTTTTTTTGCGATAGAGTAGTTGCCTTTTGGACTGCTTTGCGGTATTCTTTCGGCCATACTACTGCTGCATCGCGGAGCAGGGATTAATTGACAAATCCATTATTTAGGAGTTCTGTTATGAATCGGATGCTAATTCGCAAAAAAAGTATCAAGTCTATGGTGGTCGTTTCTGTTTTGTTGCTGGTGCAAACGTCGCTGGCCTGGGCGGCTGAAGACATCACAGGTGACTGGGAAATCACGATGGAATTTAACGGCCGGCAGAGCTTTGCCATGGTGAATATTTCTAAAAATGCAGATGGTTCGCTCGCCGGCACGTGGGGCCCCAGGGAGCTATCCGATGTAAAATTCCAGGATGGTAAGCTCACTTTTAATCGCACAGTTGGTCCGCCTGACCGGGAATCAACAGTAAACTACGAGGGAACCCTTAAAGACGGCAAGCTCATGCTCACAATGTCAAGTGATTGGGGCGAGTTCTCTGCTGTTGGAGCCCGACCAAAACCCAAATGTCCGATCCTGGGTCAGTGGGATATGAACTTCAATGTCAGTGATCGGGACATCAATGCCAGGCTAATAATTTCTCAGAAGCCGGATGGTACGCTAACGGGCGAGTGGACCAAAGAGGAGGGCGAGCACATAATCTCCGATGTCAAATTCAAGGATGGAAAGCTCACCTTCACTCGAGAGAGCAAGCTCGGTGACTTCGAGTTTGAGACGTACTATGAAGGCGTTCTCAAAGACCATGACCTGACTGGAATGTTCAAGAACGAAATGGGCCAGTGGCAGGTTAGTGGCAAACGATTTGGCGCAGAGCTTGTCGGAGAATGGGAACTTACGACAACCTCCGATTGGGGCACGCATACAAGCATGATGAAGATTTTTGGAGACTTGACCGGCAGGTACGGATTCTTTGATGGTGAGCTCCCGATGAAGGACATCAAGCTCGAAGGCGACCAGTTGACGTTTAAACTTGAGATGGGTTGGGGCGACCAGACATTCGAGATGGACTTCAAAGGCAAACTCGATGGAGCGAAACTCGAGGGACAGCTCATATCAGACATGAGCATCAGCGACGTCACAGGCAAGAAGGTCGAAAAGGCACTTCCAGTGGCTCCGGCTTCGGACTCCAAGGCAAGTGGTAATTAAATGACAAAGGCATCTTAAAGGCGACCGGCAAGAAGATAGCGACAGATTCCGGAGTTGCCCTGTAGAGTATGAGGCATTCAGGTCTGTAGTATTTCAATGGCGTCTTTGACAGAGGCGCCGTGATGAACCATTTTAGATAGGGCTTGAACCATTTTGTCCGGTGTGGCGTGCTGAAAGGCGTTTCGGCCAATCGATACACCTGCCGCACCGGCAGCCAAGGCGCCTTCAACCATCTTAAAGATTTCATCGTCGCTGCCCATCTTTGGCCCGCCTGCTATAACAACCGGCACCGGACAACCATCAACAACCTGCTTAAAGGTCTCGACTGAGCCGGTATAGGGAACCTTGACGATGTCGGCACCAAGCTCAGCTCCGACACGGGCAGCGTGCTTGACATTAGCGACATCGAATTCATCTTTGATTTTTACGCCGCGCGTGTAAATCATTGCAACCAGCGGCATTTGCCATTGGAAGCATCGCTCGCTTACATATCCCAGTTGGTGCAGCATTTCCTTGTCGGTCGGTGCACCAAGATTTATATGAACAGAGACCGCATCGGCTCCGAGCCTGATTGCCTCTTCGACGGTACAGACCAGCTCTTTGGCATTCGGGTCAGGACTTAGCGATGTACCTCCGGAAAGATGAATTATCAATCCCACGTCTTTGCCGGTACCACGATGGCCTGCGCTAATCATGCCTTTGTGCATAAGGATTGCATTTGCTCCGCCGGCGACCACCTTGGCAACGGTGGTGCGCATATCAGCGAGGCCTTCGATAGGCCCAACGGTGACGCCATGGTCCATCGGAATGATTACGGTTCTGCTGGAATTGCGGTCGATTATTCTTTCGAGTCTAATCTTTTTGCCTATCATTGCTTAATCTCCAACGAAAAATCTTTTGAGAAATCTACTTCATTGCGCTGAAAAAGCAAGAAAAAAGTCAGCCGTAAGGTGGCGGACCTCAGATTAGCCCAGATGAATTTACACGAGCAGCCTATCTGAGGGGAATGGTTAAGGCATGACTACTCAGTGCCTGCAAGCCAGTTTTTAGCGAACTCGGCGAGATCCAGGACATCTACAAAGTCATCGGCGGGATTGCTGATATCGCAACGAGCGTTCCATCCTTGCTGTCCTGGCGTGGTCAGCCATGACATCGCAAAAATGGCAAAGTCAGAGTAGTCAACAACATAATCACCATCCAGGTCGCTGGTTGTAAAGCCCACAAAATCGACCTGCCATTTGTTGCCGGTGATACTCCTCGTATCTCTGGAAGTGCCTGTCGTCACAGTCTTATTTGTGAATACGTAGCCCGCCTTCGTTACGGTGATTGTATACCTTGATGCTGATGGAATCTCAGCCAGTGCATATATACCCTTGGTGTTGGTTGTGGCGGTGTAGTATTGACTTCTGCGTTGAGCAACAACCATTGCATCGCGAATTGGACGGTCTCCCCTGTCAGTGACTCGGCCGCTGATTATCTCACCCGTACCCGTTGGAAAAATATTGTATATGCAGACGATAACCGATGTGTAACTGGGATTAGCATCTACGTTCGGAAGATTATACCATACGTCATCGTGTCCCTCCCAGCCCATGTTTAGATGATGGTACAGTGTCGATGTGTTGTAGCCATAGCCGTCGCAGACGACTGCGTGGCCGCTCTCATCGCGCCAGATACCGAGAATAACCGGCAGGGCTGCGTCGAGGTTAGGGTTAATCATTTCAATCAAGGCTGAGCCAATATCGTCACCATCGTTATAGCTAGCTACCGCGTTGTCGTATTTGAACGTATCGGTTAGAGCATCTTTAACATCGAGTGCGTCGGCGCTGGAACCATCGTCGCTGTATTCAATGTTTATGGAAATACCTGCGTCGTAGCAGAGCGATCCGATGGCTTGTCGTTGTTCTTCGGTTATGCTACAGGTGGGAACAAGCATCATGTCGGCCCAGTTGTATTGGCCACCATTGCCATCGCCGCCCATTGTGGATGCCGTTTGGGAGTTTTCGTCCACTTTGATCGGAAAGTCGTGTGTACCTATTCCTGTGGTTGGGTACTCGTGATAGCGCATTATCTGGGCCATCGCGGTGGCGACGCAACCGCAATAGTAGTTGTTGGGCGTGTAGTAGTTGTAGCAATTAGCATTGCATACATCGAGCTGCGACCATTTGCTCTGCACCAGCGGGGCTACGCGGACATCGGGTATAGAAACTATGCTCATAATTGTGATTTTGCCCGTGGCTGTTTCGGCGAGACTGAGAAAGTGATTCCACTTACGTTGAGTATCAGAAACTTCAAAAGTACTAATCCCTATTTGTTGGTTATTCTTGATCCTTGCCGTCTCGATGCGCCCGGCCAGGTCCTGAGTAACCAGTGCTGTGAGGGGATTCTCTGATGACGCATCGTAAGTGTCAGCGACGGTAAAACAAACTATAGGCTCAATCAGGTCGTCGGCTGGTACAATGACGAAGCCACGAGGGTACAGATGGACGATATAGTAGATTGGCTCACCGTAGTTGTTAGTGAATGTTTGCACATCGACAACATATCTGCCGAGGTTTGTGCCGAGAGGTCGGATGTCAGCTGTGAGCCAGCCGGTTACAACCTGTTCAGCCTCGTACTCTGTTGTTGGTCTGGCAGAGATTCTGCTGCAAGCAAGTAGCAGCACCACTGTCACAAATGCTAAATTAGTGTGTCTGAATATTATTTTTTTATCCTTATCGGCAAGCTGATCTTCGCGCTTACCCCCGAATTCAGGAGTGTTCTTTCCGGACCAGCAGAAACCCGCGTATTATGAACTGTATTGTTTTTGCCTCCTCCGGTGTATGCAAGTGTCGAAAAACAGCTATAATTGTACAAAGTTGTGTGGCAATTGTCAAGCATGTGCTATTTGTGATGAAGGTTTCTGCACAATCTCTGTTTCATCCTGTTGCCTTTGAATTTTTTCGGTTGTATATTTTCATATTGCTATGACATATTTAACGGTTCCAATACCTGCAACGGATTTTGAGCAGGCAAAAAGGCATATCAAGCAGGCCTTTTCTGCCGGCGCTGAGGCACTTGAGCTGCGTACTGATTACCTTGAGGCACTCAGTGTAGAGCTTGTAAGGGTTCTGATCGCTCAGGCCAGGACGATCTGTACTAAAGCTGTGCCCATAATAGTAACGTGCCGGGATAAGCGCGAAGGTGGCGCAGGGGAGCATCCTGTGAGTTTGCGGGTGAGTGTATTGACAGAGGCAGCAAAGGCCGGCGTTGAGTTTATTGATTTTGAATATCAAAATTTTCTGAAAACGGAGAATCAGGAGAAAATTCGCCTGGCGTTGTCGCAGAGTTCTAAGACCCGGCTGATCTTGTCTGCTCACGACTTCGAATCTAAGTTTGCAAACATAAAAAAACTTTATCGTGACATCCTGGCGATCTGTCCAGTAGCAATACCAAAGCTTGTCTACACCGTATACCATATCAATGACTGTTTCGAGGCTTTTGATTTGTTGCGCCAGACGGGTGATGAGCGAATTGTTTTTTGTATGGGCCAGGCTGGCTTAATCAGCCGAATTCTTGCAAAGAAATTAGGCAGCCTCGTTACGTACGCAAGCATCGATGAACAAAGCACAACGGCTCCGGGGCAGTTGACTATCGAGCGGTTTAGAAATTTATACCACTACGATTCCATCGATGTCGAGACAAGTCTTTACGGTGTGATTGCTGATCCGGTTGGCCATTCGCTTAGTCCTGCCATTCACAACGCGTGTTTTGCCCAGGCGAAGATGAACAAGTTGTATCTGCCGCTTCTTATTCAAGATGGCAAGGATGGCTTTGATGCGTTTATGCGCGGTGTTTTGCAGCGTAAGTGGCTCGATTTTGGCGGCTTTAGCGTAACGATTCCGCATAAGCAAAATGCACTTGAGTTTGTGCGAGCAATCGCTGGTTTTGTGGAGCCTTTGGCAGAGAAGATCGGAGCGGTCAATACGCTGCTAATCAGTAAGGATGGCACGCTAAAGGCGTACAATACTGACTATGCGGGAGCACTGGATGCAATCACAGATGGGGCTGGGATTAAACGGCGGGATTTGAAGCGTACAGCGGTTGCTGTTATCGGTGCAGGTGGCGTCGCAAGAGCGATAGTAGCCGGCCTTTCTGATGCGGGCGTAAAAAAAATAAAAATCTATAACCGCACAGTAGAAAAGGCTGAGAAACTATCTGGTGAGTTCTGCTGTGAGTTCGCGGGCCTGGATGAATTAGCAGGACTGGATGCGAAGTTGGTGATAAATTGCACGAGTATCGGAATGCACCCGAACGTCGATGCGACGCCGATTCCTGCGGAGTTTTTGAAAAAGGGAATGGTTGTTTTCGATACGGTTTACAATCCTGCAAAGACTTTGCTTTTGAAGCAGGCAAAAAGAAAACGCCTGAAAACCATCGACGGCATTTCGATGTTTGTCAACCAAGCTATGGCACAGTTTCGCCTATTCACCGGCCAAAACGCCAATTCTAAGCTTATGAAAAAAACCGTTGTACAATTCTTATGACCTGAATAAATTTGGGGGTAGTAAAATGTCGAATTTACTGGTAATTGATAAGAATTGTTTTCAAGGTATTTCGGAGAACATACTTTCAGAATTTGTAAAGAATTATCATGTTGTTTTAACCTATATTTTATGTGTTGAATGCTTAATAAGCAAGGATCGTGATTCTTTGGATTTACTAAGTCGCATTCAAAAGATAATTAGAGCAGGAGCATATTACGCTTACTCACCGTTTAATCTTTGCGAAAAAGAAAAGAAGGCTTTTTTACCTGTTGACTCAATCATCGATGAGAATAGTACCAACGCAATTAGAACAGGTATCCTTAGCGATGATGGGGATTATTTTAAACACGAAGCCAAATGTTATTGGCAAACGGTTCAACCAATCGTTAAAGGATTACTTAGAATTGGAGAAAAGTTTTATGCTAATATTCAAAGAGATATGATAAATGGAATGCGTAAAGAAGATATGGTCGATAAAGCTTCTCGGTTTAAAAGTTGGGTTCAAGCTACGGATCAATCAATGAATAAATTTATAAAAAAGCTGAAACCTGATATTGCTTCTTATCTTACACCAGATTGGTATAATTGGTGTGATATTCGCCTTCGCATTGCATTGAGTTTAGAATGGGCTTGGCAAAAGGCCAAATGTGGAAGTTTCCCAAAATTAAAATATGCCTCCCATGATTTTCATGATATGCAATATGTGACTTATTTATCAAGGGCTGATGGCATTTTGACACGGGACAGGAAGTTGATGGATCCGTTGGCGCGTGCTGCGTTTCCTGAAAAAGATGTATTTTTCAGTCTTGATGAGGTGCCGGAAGAGTACCTGTGTAATTGTAGCTAGTGCTCTGTCGCAGCCGAATTGACTGTTGGCATTGCTGAGAAACATCGTTACTCCGAGCAAGCTCGAGGGGTCTGTTAAAATAGATTCCTCGACTCCGCTTTGCTCCGCTCGGAATGACAGTTTTTGATTTTGTGTAAGACAGAGTATTAGGATCAGTGTTGCACAATT
>CAZFLY010000080.1:0-10081 GCA_964519995.1 uncultured Pirellulales bacterium
AATGATGGTAGTTACATTCCTAAAACCTCCCGATATTCTATTTTATCAGATCAACAGCAGAATTTCTGTTGTTTTTTGCCCATTTTCGTGTATTTTTCGGTGTCACAACAACTCATAGCATAACTTTCACCGGCGCCTTATATCACATTACACTGTTATCGGTCGTGGCTAACAATTTGGATACTAAGATGTGTTAAATGATTGTTGAGAACAAGGTTATGGAATTAAAAAGCTGATAATTACATAAGGGCATGCGGCTAATATTACAGCGCAAAGGAATATCAAAAATCATTTTGTTAAACTAAAATTCCAAGCACGAGGAATTAAATACAAATAACCAAATTAACTATTACTTTATGTGGCAACGTGTTTTAAGGTTTAAATTTGTTTAGGACTTGGATATTAGAATTTGGAATTTAAGTCTATTTAGTGAAATAAGTTACAATTGGTATAATATTCATTTGGCTGCGCTGTATTGCTGATGCGCCGTGTTTTTCAGATTATTCTGAGTTAATTTGCGATGGTTTAGTGGGGATTATGTGTCCAGAAGCTGCCAAAGACGAGTTTCTGGGATTTGAACCAGTGTCATCTTGTTTTTCAAACATCCAAATCCAAAGCACGTTTCGTCAATGAATCCTTTTAGAATCCCACAACTTCTTCTAATTGCGGTAATTAGAATCAATCTCTCTTCAAAAAGGGCATCGCGAGAAATAAGAGGTTGCAGAACTTATCTGTGTATTCTAAAATGCTCGCTCGATTTTCTTTGAAAGGATTGGTAGATGAAATATGACGTGGCTGATTTGAGGCTGGCACCAGAGGGGAAAAAACGGATTCTTTGGGCAGATAATGATATGCCTGTTCTGGCGACGATCCGAAAAAGGTTCGCAAAAACCAAGCCATTGAAGGGCAGAAATGTTTCTGCTTGTCTGCATATAACCGCTGAGACGGCAAACCTTGCTCGTACACTTAAAGCAGCAGGGGCGAGTGTTGTTCTATGTGCATCGAATCCGCTGAGTACGCAGGATGATGTTGCTGCCTCTTTGGTGAAGGATTTCAAGATACCGGTTTTTGCTGTTTGTGGTGAGAGCCGCAGCAGATACTACAGACACATCAATGCCGCCATCGGCCATAAACCTGTTATCACTTTTGACGACGGCGCTGATTTAGTGAATGAGCTGCACGCACGCAGGAAAAAGGATGCCAGCCGAATCATAGCGAGCATGGAAGAGACGACAACGGGAGTGATTCGACTGCGTGCGATGGCAAAGCAGGGCAGATTGATGTTTCCTGTCATTGCGGTTAATGACGCTGCCAGCAAGCACCTGTTTGATAACCGCTATGGAACAGGCCAATCGACCGTTGATGGGATTATCCGTGCGACGGACTTTTTGATGGCGGGAACGAAGATTGTCGTTGCCGGTTACGGCTGGTGTGGTCGTGGTTTTGCGATGCGGGCGAGAGGAATGGGAGCGATCGTTATCATAACGGAGGTTGACCCAATCAAGTCGCTCGAGGCGGCGATGGATGGTTTTGAAGTTATGCTGATGGCAGAGGCCGCAAAGGTCGGTGATTTATTTGTGACACTTACCGGCAATAAGAATGTGATACGTGCCGAGCACTTCCGCGCGATGAAGGACCGAGCCGTCGTAGCAAACAGCGGACATTTCAACGTTGAGATTGACATTCCTGCTCTAAAGAAAATCAGTAAAAGGAGCATTCGCAATGTACGAAAGCATATTGATGAATATGTGCTAAGTAACAACAAACGGATTTACCTTTTGGCGGAGGGACGCCTGATCAATCTCGCAGCGGCTGAGGGCCATCCAGCTTGCGTCATGGATATGAGTTTTGCGACACAAGCGCTTCAGGCGGAATATGTGATAAAGAAAAAGGGTAAGCTTGCAGTTGGGGTGCACGATGTCCCCATGCAAATCGAACAACAGGTGTGCACGCTCAAGCTCAAATCAATGTCAATCGTAATAGACAAGCTTACACCTGAACAGGTTGCTTATCTTTCCAGCAGTGCCGAAGGTACATAGACGGCGGATTTCTTGAGAACCTGCGGTAAAACCGCAGGCTAATTATTTAGCCCCAAGTTTTACGTGGGGTTCTGTGATTAGGAATCACGAGTCGCTAATGGCGCCAAAGGGTAACAACGAAACCGAGAAGACGCCCAAGGTAGCCCCAAAATCCTTTATGGCTATTGGTCCCACACTTCACTACAGCCACAGAAACGTTCAAAGGTGTTGGCTGCTTTCAGTTGCAGCGTTTTGTTTGTGTTGCATTTTCTGGTCAAGAGTAGTCAATGGTTCATTTTGGTCATTTGATTTTGAGGTGTTGAATGATCCTGAATTCTGGCGACTTGGCAGATTGAGTACGGCAGGCGTGAACATATTTGAGTATTCATGGCAGATTCTTGTACTCGGTCTGTTAATGGGTGTTTTGGCAGTCACGCCAGTGCTGGTGTCACAGCTATTGAGCTTCAGTTACAGCTTTGTTTTTATTTTGGCGGTGTTCTTTTTGGCGAATATGCCCGGTTTGGCAGCTTGTCTTTTGGTAAGTTGTATTGGGATTGCATGTCGGCCGCTTCGTTTTCGTTCTCGGATAATTGCAGTGGCTTTGTGTACGGCACCTCAACTTATCTATTGGGGCTGCCTCGGCGGTGCGAGGGGAGTTGAGCCTGTTGAATGGGGATTTTCTTTTGCACCGTGGATTTGTGCGTGGCTTGTCGGCCTGGCCGTCGCAGGGCTTGTTCTTGGCATAGGCCACTATACGCGCTATCGTCCAGGCTTGGTTTGGTTATTTACGACGGCTGTTCTTTTAATGGCGATTGCTATCTTTGAAAATAAGATTGGCTTTAATGAACTGGATTATCAGCTCTATGTAGCCAAGAATGATCCGGACCAGGCGAGTGAATTCCATGATCGCAGTATAACTGATGCTTTGGATAGAACCATCAAGAATCCGGCTGTTAGGAGATATTTGGCAGGATTCTTTTATCCCACTGAACCAATACCACTTCGCGCAGAGCTGAAAAAAGAAATCCAGATACAGTTACGCTATGATCGTTGGCCGAGCTGGTTCATTTTGTCGGATGAGTTGAGATATCAGGACAAAAAACAGTGGCTCAATCGACAATACGAACTGTTCATGAATCCCCTTAAGCCGTGGTGGATGCCAACATTTTTGCACGAGCCATTGAACAAGAGGCGTTCGATGAGCAAGCGTATGTCCATTGCTCTTTACTATAAGGCTTTGCTGAGTGAATATAGTCCTGACATCGAGCTGCTCGAACAAAAAGAGCTGCTGCATTTCTACAGCGACTACCCACAGGAGAGGTCTCGTGAGATCTGGTATAAGTTGTACGAGAATTTTGGTGACAGTCCGGAATCGCTGGAAGCGTGCTGGCGGATCGCGCGACATTATGCAGGTCGAGGTCTTTTTGAGCTGGCTGATGAACTGATATCTGAGGCTCAGGCCGCGATTCAGAGACGTCTGGAAATGCTCGAGCGCGAACACGTACACAGTGATAGTATTTTCAGCGCATTTCGTCCACCTGCTGATTCAGTAATGACGGAGGCGAAGCTGAACGAGTTGCACAGAAGACTCAGCGAGCTGCGCAACCTGATAAGCTCGGAGAATATATCCGATAAGCCCGAGTCAGCAGGGTGGTTGGCCAGGTTTGTTATCCTAAATCCGCACAGCCTTGACTATTCAGACCAGCTTGACGCATTGCTGAAGGAAATGGATGACAAAGCTCCACTTCGTGGTAATGTCCTTTTGGCACAAGCCAAGCTTATTGCTGATACACAACGGCAAGCTGAGCGGCTTACCGAGCTACATAAAAAATTCCCGCAGACGGATGGGGGGATGCAGGCTTTGTACGAGCTGGCGCGTTTGAAGATCGGTTTATACCAGAATGAGTCAAACGCCGAACAGAAAAAGAAACTGCTATCTGACGCAAGAGTAACTCTTTCGAACTTTCTGGACTTATATCCTGATTGTTTTTATGCCGAGCAAGTGAAAAAGAATCTGGAGTCCCTGCCAATGGTGGAGTAGAGCATAGCCCTGCACGTTCAAACATTGCCTTGTTGGCCAATGGTTAGTTTTGGACAGTGGGCCGGTAACAGAGTTTCCTTAGTGAAAATTGGCTGCTAATATAACTACGATCTGTGGCATCTGTGCTGATTGAGCACTTCGAAGCATGGATTTGGGTTGACTTTTCTGTAAGTTTTCGGTAGCATAAGGTTAATCGGGTGATAAGTTTACACTTTTGGCTCTTCGTTTTGTTCATATTCGAGCGGGAGAAATAGTTCGGTGGCAGGGTCTGATGTCAATTCGCGTCTGCATGTGATGACTATTGGCCATTCTGCCGATAAGTTCGTCAGAGAGGCGATGTCACTGCTTGCTGATTATGGGGCTGAGTTCGAACATTGCACAGATGTATATTCTGCTGTTGGCAGATTGGCCAAGAAAGAAAGTACAGATACACTGGTTATAGGGCGTCTTACAGATTTGGTCATAGAACAAGGTCTGTTTCTCGACCTGGCCGGTAGGAATGGCTTTGCCTGCTGTTGTTTTGTGGACGGGGATGCGGTGAGCAAACGCAAAGAGATTCTTACAGTAATGCAGAAGGGCGCGTATATAGTGAATGAGCCGATTCAGATTAAGGATGTAATAGAGGAACTGCTGCAGCAGGGCCAGGCAATTTCACAAAGAGACACAACGCAAGGCTACATCAAACAAGAATATCTTACATCTGAAGCTGAGCTTGATGCTCTACTTTCAAACTGGACCGATAGTGATGAGTAACCCCCAGAAAATTTTGCTGGTTGGTGACATTCGTAAAGCCTTTTTCGATTCCGACTTGATGGCAAGTGGGCGTTGCGAGGTTCGCAAGAATATGCTCGAAGCAATTGAGTTGGCTGCAAGAAACGATTTCTCGGCTGTTGGTGTTGTCTTGACCGGGATGTCGGGCAAGCTAAGTTCTGCCTTGAAAGCCCTGCGCGAGGCCAACTCGGCCTCCAAAATCATCCTGCTTGCGCAGATGTATGAAGAGCCGATAGCCAGACAGTTGGTCGATTCAGGCTCTGATGGAAGATACTTGGCGGATGATTATGTAATTTGTCCGACTCGATTTGACAGGCTTTATGAGTTCGTAGTTTCCCGTAAGGACGAGGCTCGTACTGGTACGGCTGTTTCTGCTGCCGTCAGTGCGAAGCTGGAGCGGAAAATTCGACTGCTTGAGAAATTGGCCACGGAAGATGATCTGACAGGCCTGAAGAATAGAAGATATATTTGGGAGTTTTCCAGACAGATTTTGGAGCACGCAAGGAAAGAGAATGGTCGGGTCACACTCTTGGTTTTTGATATTGATAATTTCAAGCATTACAATGACCTCTTCGGTCACTCAGCCGGCGACAAAATTTTGCAGCAAGCAGCAATTTTGATGCAGCGTTGCTGTCGTGGCCACGATGTTGTGGGAAGAATTGGCGGCGATGAGTTTGCGGTTGTCTTCTGGGATGATCCTCAACGAAAACCTGCTGGGCCAGAAGCTGACAGACGTTCTGCGACAGCAGACCACCCAAAAGAGGCAGTTTTTATAGCAACGCGATTCAGGAGAGAATTCGAAAAAGCGGAACTACGTTTATTAGGTCCGAAAGGTGAGGGTGTACTAACGATAAGTGGTGGGCTGGCAAGTTTCCCTCGGGATGGTTCAACGATCGAACAGCTTTTCAAGCAGGCTGATCAAGCATTGCTGGAGGCTAAGCGCAGCGGTAAAAATAGAATCTATTTGGTCGGTGAACCAAAAAACGACGTCGCCGATCTTGAATAAATACGCATCTCGCATACAATCTCTGCGTATTGCTCTTGTATAATATTCCTGGCCAAATCATCGTGTTAAGTTTCAATTCTCTCAAATGCTGTCAATATATTAACTGTCAAGGATGGTTGTCTTGGTTGGACTTAGCAATTTGTAGCGTATTCCTCGCCAATGGATTGTTCTTCCAAACGCTGAAGAGAAAGTCAAAAACAGCAGCAACAGTGACCAGAGCCCAAAGGCCGAAATGTCGGCAACCGTAGCGTACTTTAATCTCAGTCTTTCTGTTTGCAGAAGTTTATTGGCCATTTTCTGGCGGAGTATTGCGTTGAGCAGTTGGATGACGAAGAATGAAACCGGCACCGCGACGCATACAGGTAAGGCCGAGAATTCAGCACCAAGGACCTGTATTTGAAGATTCTCAAGAATTGTGTAGATGGCTATACCAGCTCCCACCCATAGTCCAAGGACTGAGATAAAACTGCTAAGTAAACCGAACCACCATGTGCTCGGCGTATTTATGCGCGTAATCAAAAGCTGCCGGCGGCCGAATTCAAGAAGCTCTCGCCAGTTAGCGGACTGGTATGAAGCGACAAGACACGCTGGAACAAACGCTACCTTCAAACCAGCTTTCTTTACGACTCGACTCAGGGACAAATCGTCGCTCAGCGCGTTTTGCCAGACCTTGTCGATACCCAGCCGGCGAAAGACTTCCACACGGATAGCCATGGAACCGCCCCAAACCTGATTGAAAGGACTGTTGCCAAGCATTTGCGCGACTTTGGCGTTGATGGCCGACAGAGCCAGACTGGCGAGATTGTTCTTTTTGGGTATGAACCAGCGGTAGCCGGTAGCGACGCCATTTTTCGTTAGCCGGAGCGGATCAACTAAACGACGTAGCCAATCCGTACGGACGTTTACGTCGGAGTCAGCAAAGGCGAGAACCTCAACATCACTGCCGATTCTCTCATAGCAAAAAAGCAGGTTATGAATCTTTTGACTGCAAGACTGGGTGTGACCGGCAATAAGTATTTGCACGTCCTTAGCTTCAGAAGTCTGGGCTAATTGTTCTTTCAATTTGCAAAGATGAGCATACGCGGGGTCTGACTTATCAGCAACGACAAACCACAGCGAATAGTCATCGTAATCCAGATTGAAAAAGGAGCTGACATTTTTCTGAAAAGCCTCATCGAGGCCTCTGCAGGGCACAATCAAAACTGCGCTGGGCTGATATGACCGTAGTTTTTTCCTGTATTTGGACAGCGCATAACGATAGTTACAGTATGACTGGAACAAAGAAAGTAGTTGGGTGACAATTGCCAACAGTGCTATATAAAAATACCAATCCATTACGAACTCATGTTAGCTGTCGTGTGCTTCGATTTGCGGCTTTTGGCGTGCTCTTATTGTATCGAACTTAGCGGAACTGTCGAGCGTGCAAGCTCATCGATATCGTAAGATTTTGCCAGGTCGATTGGAATCAGACAGCCATGATTGTGGTCGGAGGCGATAATTATCAGATTTTCGCCCTTTTTGCGCCATCCTTGATGCTGTGGCTGATGGCCCAGTATGAGGACATCGACATCAAGGAGCTTGGCCATCCTATTGAGCAGTTCCTGGCTATGATTTCTGCCCCAGGTCAGAAGATAAGCTGATCCTCGCCTTACGCAATCATCCATACGCAATTGCCTGTCCATTATCTGAGGGTCAAATTTATCGACAAAGTGGTCGCTGGGCAGGGAGTGCGATAGCCAAATTCTGTTATCACATTTGATTGCCAAAGGTTGTGAAAGTAAAAATTGCTTTATGGCAAATCCTATATCAGCGCTGGCCTGTTTATATTCTCGTTCCAGGGCAAGTGAAAATGCGCGGTTCATTTCTTTGCCGTCTTTCATCACATTGGAACTGCTGATAAAAGCAATATCGTGATTCCCCATGATAATGTGAACACGGTCTGGGAAGTTTAATTTGTAGCGGACAACATCAAATAAAAGTCTGTAAGACAGACAACCTCCTTCAGCATCTTGTGGGCCGCCATGTATGATTTCTTGTAGTTCGATGTGCCTATCAGGATTGTTGGCCAAATCAGCAAACGTGACTATTCTCTCAAAATTTCGGCGATGTCCGTGAATGTCACCTGTGGCAATCAGAGAACCTTTAGCTGGTAAGTGAATTAAATTACCACGTCGTAACTTATCTGCGTTGTTGGCTTGAATTCCCTTATTCAGCAGGTCAATTATTGTTTGTGCCATTTTTGTTGGTCTTTATCTTGCTGCCGAAGATATCGTGTATCATCAAGTCGAGCCTTAATATGACCGTCATCATGTTAGACGGTCGCTGAGCCGGATCATCCTTCACACAGTCCATTACGAGGTTCGAGACTCCAACTGGAATTTGTTTTTTTAGCTCATGAGGTGGGCGGCAAATTTGGGCTACGACAAGGGCAATGCCATTTTTCTTTTTAGGTATCAACGTCGGGATGTTTTTCCCGGTAAGTGCCCAGTACATCGTAGCTCCAAGGTTGAAGATGTCCGTCTTTGGACCGAGTGATTTGCGTCTGACCTGTTCTGGCGCGATATAGTCTGGTGTGCCCTGAATTCGTGATTTGACCGTTCCAATTCTGCAGCTCTGGCCGAGGTCTATGATCTTAACCGAACCGGATTTGTTCAGGAGTATATTGTTCGGCTTTATATCACAGTGTAAAAACCCGCATTGGTGCATTGTATTAAGACCGGTCGCAACCATTCTAAACACAAGCAGTACATCTCCCAGACTCAAAGTGGGACTATCTTCAAGTGTAGTTCCGTCAAATAGCTCCATAGAAAGCAGTAGTTCTTTTACTTTAAACAAAGTGCGGATTTTCTTTAGCTCATAGCACTTGCGGATATATGGATGGTCTATTCGTCGAGCAACCTTATATTCGTTTTCGGTCTGCTCAAAGATTCGTGAATCTTCCGGCCTTTCAAACACGACTCGTTTAAGAGCTACTTCTTGTTTATCCTGATCACTGATAGCGGAGTAGATTGTAGTTCGAGCCCCATTTCCAATACGCTTGTTTATAGTAAAGCCTCCCACTTTGAGTATATCTTTAGCCATGTTAGTACAAAGAACCTAAAAGTCTAATGATCTGAGATGAATTCATAATTTAATTAAGATGCGCCAAAATGTCTTTTTGTTCTACCAATTTTTGCCTAGGCGTTAAACGGTTGTAAACTATAATATTCCAAACAAAGATTTGTGAGAAATTGAAACTGGTCAAACGAGCTCTGGCAGAAAGTTTAACATACAGCAAAGTAGTTTGGTTGTCCAGCCGCGAACAGTATATTTCACAATCATCGGCTAAACTTATTGAATCTTGACAAAGTTATTGAATTTTTGTGAATTTGCGGGGATAATGTGTGCTGAAACACTTGCATACAATGTGAGGTTATGTTTTTTCTATATCAGCGAATTCCCCGATAGCTCAATTGGTAGAGCGAGCGGCTGTTAACCGCTAGGTTGTAGGTTCGAGCCCTACTCGGGGAGATACGCCGTTTTTCGTATGTGTGCGGCAGATTGTACAACCGGAAGAAGATACACACGTTCAAATCCCTGATTTAACACGTCGGCTTGTTGAGTACAATAACCCCAGCCATAATCGCTCGAAGTAAATCCTAAAAATTGTGTATAATTGCGACTGGTCAATCATGAGATCAGCAGCAGCTAAATGGGGCTTTTTTACGTAAAAACTATTGAATAAGGCTAAAATGATCATTTGTTAAACCTGGTATATTCATGGGTTTTTTATGGAATTTTGGGGGCAGAGCAAGGATTAACGGAGATGTTATATGCTATATGTTCTTTTATCACAATAGCTTACAACAGATAGTTCGGCGGCATTATTAGAATTAAGATGGGAATAAGAAAAATCCAGAAGTTCTTGGAAAAGCACAACATAGAGAATATAGATAAGAATAGCATTGACATTCTACAAGGGATTGGTTAGAATAGTAAAAATTGGATTGGAATAAATTAAAAACATACGTCCTGTTATTGACATTGGATATGTAATTAGTTAAAGTGGCGAGGTTTGGTTAGATGCGCAAAAGAAAGAAATTTTAGAAATGAATCTTGACATATACACAAGAAAATGGTAAATTGGACAAATTAGTGAACAGGAGACAAGTGTATCAGACCCTTGTTGTCCAAAGGAAACGTTCTTGAGGTAATGGATTGCTCATATAGGGCTTGACGTGAGGAGGGCGAAAGTGAGGAGGGGTG
>CAZFLY010000081.1:0-9985 GCA_964519995.1 uncultured Pirellulales bacterium
TAACAAGCGAACAGCTTGGTCTTCCGAGGCCCAAGAGGGTATAGTAAGCGGGGATGCCGAATAGACTAAAGAAGGTGCCGACCAAGGACAAACGCAGGGCCAGTGGTATGCGGTCGTTGTATTGCCCCCCTAACCAGATGCGTAATAGCCATTCGGCCGATATCAGCAAAATGACATATAAAGGAAACGCGCTGAGCATCAGGTATTTCATGAGGCGTCGGTTTATGGATCTGATGCGTTCGACAGCGTGCAGAGTAACCGCGCCCGAGAGGCGGCTGACCTCGGGAATCATCGGGCGTAGACTTGCTTGGAACAGACCTCTGATTTGTAGACCTACTTTATAAGCAATTTCATAAACCGGGATTGCAGAAACTCCTACGTATCGAGAGAGCATCACTTTGTTAAAAGGATCAAACAAGATGGCTATAAGCGACCCTCCAAATACCGCGCCACCAAAACTCAATAGGTGTTTGCAGCGGTGAACACTCAAGTTGTCCAATCGGAGCAACCGTACAGGAGCTATACGCCACACAAAACCGACACTAGCTACATGAATGAGTATGTAGGAAAGCATATTTGCTATGAGCAAACTCTTGATACCTTGCCCACTATACAACAGAAAAAACGAAACACAAACAGCTGTGATTCGACCGATGGAGCGGACATAATTAGCCAAGTCCATACGGCCAAGACCAGACAAGGTATCATTCAATATCTGGACAAGAAATACATAAATGGTTAAACCACCAACATAGGGCAATAACCACATTACGATCTTCGCATTGTCGCCTGTAAGTTTAAATATGCTGATTATCTGAGTCTTCAACATCAGAATGAGAGCAAGTGCAATTAAGCCACTGACCATCAAAATGACTATTGCAGTGGTAACATATTGTTGAATTGCTTCAATATTTCCTCTGCCATATTCTTCTGAGACCAACTTCATGACAGCTTGACCCATACCCAGATTGCCAAGCTGAGCAAAACCCAAGACCGTAGCAAGAACCAGCCAAACACCATATTTTTCGTAACCGAGAAAGTGTAGATAAACAGGATAAGCAACAGCTAAAACAGCCCCATTAACTACCGTCACTACTATACCAGAGAACATGTTAATACGGAGCTGGCTGGCGAATAGCTTTCTAATCACAAAGGACAACTCTCAGCAATCGGTAGTCTGAACAGGAAAGATAAGGAAGCGATAAATGATCTGTTCTTGGTCTTTGGCTTTTACTTAACTTGCAGCCAGATTACTCTGTGACAGCCAGACTCCCCGACACAAGTTTTACTTGCCGTTTTGTGCCTACACGACCGACTGAGGGACTCTCAACCCATACAGACTCCGTCCCCGTCGGTTGCGCCGGTAACCGGAGAAAACACCTGCATCGGTTTGCTGACAAATCCAACGAGTACTTTCCACAGAGTCCGCCTAGCCGATCTCATGAAGAACAAATAGACTGAAAAGCAACATCGCCGTTTTTGAGCAATTCAGTCTTCCTGGGCGCACGATTTATGCTCTTGCACACGCTTCTTCCTCTGCGTCGCAACAATTTTTCTTTTGCTTTCAAGTTCACCGAAGTCGCCGTCACCGTTGCGCTTCCGCCTAAACATGAAAGATAGTCGCCCTCGTTCTGTGGCCTCAGGTTTCATCTTTGAAAAATATTCACGTGCAAACGCCAAAAACACGGCGAACATAAGCGAACCCACTCCGGCCATAGCCGTCTTCCTAATAGTACCGCGGGCCATTCGCTCCTCGGGCACAATCGCTTCATCAAGGACCTGAATCGTGGGCATACTCTTGGCTTCTTCTATCTTCGCAAGCTCATATTCGCGCGTGAGCAATTCAAACAACATCTCCTGAATTGTCGCTTCTCGGCTGAGGATGTTGTCAATCCTGCTCAATCTCTCCTCGATTTCCTTCAGTCTATTTCCAAGAAAGATTCTCTTGCTCGTCGCTTGGCCGCTGGAAAGCCTTTTGTTCCGTCGGTCCAACTCTTCAACGTAAGCATTTGCCATGGCGGCTGCCCGATTGGGGTCTCTATCTCTTACTGTTATGTTAACAATGCCTTCATCAGAAACCTTGACGGTCGTATTATCTTGCAGCTCTCCTCTGACACCTGTTTTGCTTCTCGCGCCTTCGTATACGTTCATCAGATCAAATTTGTCGATAATAGCATCAAGAACAGCCCTGCTTTTTAGAATACCCACATACATATCAGCGATACCAGTGACATCCATCAATCTACGCAGTACGGCGCTTTGGCCGGTTCCCAAGAAACCCGCTGCCAAGCCAGGCTCTCTCTGCAGCATTTCCATTGGGGGAACGATTGAGGTCGTAGCTGAATAGATTTCAGGCGATAAGAAACACATAGTCCCCGTGACCACGACAGCAACGATGCAAATCAGCAGTATCATTCTGCGATATTTCAGAGCAATCTGAATGTGATCAAAGATATTGAGTTCTTCTGTTTCGGGCACTTCCTGAAGAACGAGTGCCTTGCTCGACTCTTTATCTTGACAACCCATAAACAACTATCCTTACAGAACACCTACATTAAAGTGCAAGCACCACCCCTGCTGCTAGTGCTATCTGGAATAACACCTGTGTTATGTCCTTTGTTGTCTTGAGCCAGAAAAACCTATCCACTTTCCTTGGCACAATAATCGCATCACCGGGGTCCAATTCGACATTCATAAACCCACCGAAAAACCATCGATGAGAATCCGAATCCCAGGACACAATACCCGGCCTGTTCTGTGCAACACTTATCACAGAGCCATCGGCTCGAATGACACTTACTTGTTTCTTGTCAGCTTCCTTAGTCAGCCCTCCCACCTTGCGCAAGTAGTATCGCACGCTGGCATTCTTCTCATAAAGCAAAGATGTAGGATTGAAGACCTCTCCAAGAACATGCACAACTCCCGGGGTTTCAGGAATAACAAGCTCATCTCCTGCCTCCAGCTCCAAATCATACTTCGACCCTTTGAACCCCTCCAGTGGAGCAAGTTTGACAACAACCCTTCCATCTATCCCGGCAGCTTTGAGCTTGCCAAGAAGTTCTCGTTTGGCTTCAAGAACTTTTTGCTGCCTATCTCCCGTCTCACTATCCACAGCGCCGCTCAAGGCCTCTTCTGTACTAACCAAGATGGATTCCTCCACCTGCCGGATTAATTGATCCATTCTTCTTTGCTGGATTATCTTTGCGCTTTCTCGGGCAAAAACTGCGCCTCTCAAATACGCCCGTTCGGTAAAACCACCAGCTCTTTCGATAAGCGAACCCAGAGTTTCACCTCGTCGTACCGGATACGTGCCGGGAAACATGACTTCCCCAGAGATAGTAGCCACGCGGTCAAACTCAAGCTCCGGAATAGGCCTGACAGTTAAATGGTCGTAATCCCACAACGCAATATTATGTTTGGGATCACCGGCCAGGGCTTTTTGAAGACTGATGTCAATTTTCTCCGTCCACATCCCACTTTGGCTAATATGTCTGCGAGTGAGCTCTGCAGTCTGTAAGTACGCGTTTTTTTCAAGCCCATGGGCGACACTAACCAGGTCTCTCACCTTCATACCGGGTACAAGGCGGTATTCATCCGGGTCATCAACCAGGCCGGAAATGGAAACGCTTCTGGTGATCTTTTCATCCCACCGAAAAATACGGATCGTGTCAAACCGAACCAACTCAATGTTTTCAGATTCGTCTCCTGTAAGTAGCCTTCCCACATTAAAGGGAACAACTATCGGATGCAAATCCGGCTCAACAAGCCTTTCTATTTCGCCATACTCCAGATTCGGCTGTGGAAGTAGCTCCTCGTATGAAGTAAGGATATCTCCAAGCCGCATTCCGGGTTTCAATTCATATTTGCCAGGTCTGACCACATGCCCCTCAAGATATACAACATTCTGCTCAAACGGCGATACGGGGAAAACCTTGACAAGGTCACCATCTTTGATGGCAGTATCTGCCGCTCGTCCGATCTTACTTACCTCCACACTGCCAGAGATGTCAAAGTCAACTACAACGCGTTTTTGATGATTATCTATTCTTTCGACTTGTAAACGCTGCAACCATCCAGCGTGAGTCACCCCGCCGGCTAAGCCCAAGACTTCAGCTAATGTCATCGACCGAGACATTTCATAAATAGCCGGTCGTTTGACATTGCCTGCCACTCCGACCACCGGACCAATCAAGGGAATGAAAATAGTATCCCCATCTTGTAGACGAGCATCTTCGCTTTTGTCGCCGCCTAAAAGAAAATCGTAAAGGTCGATCACAACAGGTTCCTGCTGATTTCTCAGTAGTCGAATACTTCTCAGTGTTCCGTTCTTTGATGGCCCTCCGGCAGAGAAAAGAGCATTTATCACAGTCGAAAGCGAACTGAGCGTGTAACTACCAGGTGTCTTGGCTTCTCCAATAACATAGACCCTGATTGTTCGCAGCCTGTTCATTGTAATAGCCATTTTATAGTCGGTATACTTGCGCGAAAACTCACGTTCAAGATAGTCTTGCAGCTTGGCAAAAGTCATGCCCCAGACTTTTAAGACGCCAACCTCCGGCAGGATAATTTCACCAGCGCTATTTACTGTAGCCGGGTATTGTGCATTGATCCTGCCCCATAATGTTACTGTGAAGCTGTCATCAGGACCTATGACATAATCCGGTCCGACAGGTACACTCGTAACCGGTGCAAATGTCGACACGGGTCTTCTAAAGACATCATACCCAAACTGAGTCAATCTCTTCGATATAACCTGCGGCACCTCACCGGACAACAGTAGTTCAATAGACGATGGTTTCTCTTCCAGAAGCTTTTGTTCCGGCTTAACCTGCTCCTCTACAACCAGGTCGTTTATATCGTTAGGTTGCTCGGTAATCTGAGTACGAAAAATATCCGGCAGCTGCTCTCCAATTAAGAGATTCGGATCTATCTTGCCGATCCCAGGTTGACGTATGTCAAAAAGAGAATTCTCCTTTGCCGGTAGACTGCAAATTGCCAACAGCAAGACAGCCAAGAACCCCAATGTTATTCTGGTCAAACAACTCTTGGTGAGTAAGTCCGCCGCTCCCGAACGGGAAGACCCTTTGGGATATGATAAAAACGGTTTGATGGCCTGCGGGCTTTCCAACCTCCTTTCACCCAGCGACTCGGTCGGTCCCATCTTACACTCCTTTGTAACTTAGGCAAAGTTGCACTGCGGAGTTTTAGACCTATAAAAATGAAGAAAACGGCTCGTTGCGTACAACTGCACACAAAGGCCCATATTCAAATCAAATTGCTATCCGCACTCACCACCCTACAAAAAATAAATATTACAATATCAAGTTCGAGTGTCAATATATTTTTGCTTTTTCGCCGGGTGAACGGAAGCGGAAATTAAACTTGACCAAATATGAGAATTCCTTTACCTTTCGCTAATTATTTCGCTAGCCATTCCAAGATGGATGAAGGCTCGGCCCTATGCGAAGAACTTTGTCCCATACAATGCTTTTAATCTTAGCTGTCTTATGCTCTGGTTTTGTATCAACGAATGTTCCCCTTGACCATTGGAGTTACGATGCGATAGACAAACTCGTAGGTTATCGGCTGATCGAGGGCAGCATGATGACAACCAAACCGATCTCGCGACTTGAAATGGCAAGGCTTATTGCAGAGGCTGCCAACAAGCTTGAGCAACTCGATGAGAAAAATGAAATAATCCTTGCCATCTTCGACAGGCTCAAAGAAGAATTCAAAGCAGAGTTAGTCACCATAGGCCTATTAGACGAGCAGCATATCGGGACCTTTATAAAGCCGATTGAGGATCCCTACGTACGATACGTATTTGCAGACAAACAACCTCTTCTTGAAAACCAGCAGGGTGATGTATTCAACAGGCATTCGAATTACAGAGTAGGCTTTGCTTCGAGAGGAAGGATATTTGACACCGTCGCTTTTTACCTTCATCCGGAATACGTCGATGCATCTTCATCATCGGATGGGGATATAGAATTGATTGAAGGTTATGGCAAGCTCGCACTTGACAACATCGAGGTGGAAGTAGGAAAGGATTCGCTCTGGTGGGGTCCAGGATATCAAGGATCGATTCTTATGAGCAATAATGCCGAAGCCTTCAAACTGATTAAAATCTCCAACCCTCGTCCAATACTGCTACCCTGGATATTGGGACGTTTGGGTCCATTCAAAAGTGTATGGTTTCTTACTGAACTGGGGAAAAATAGAGTCATTCCACATGCAAAACTTACCGGAGTAAGACTCAACTTCAAACCTACTCCTCTTTTAGAAATGGGCCTGTCAAGGGTCATTATGTTTGATGGATCAGGAAGACCACGTGTCGGTTTCATAGACTACATCGAGATGTTCTCACTCGGCCGAGAAAAGCCTCAGAACAATCAGATAGCCGGTTTTGATGTCTCACTTCTATTGCCGATTGGCGATACAATACCAGTAAGGTCTGTTAAAGTCTATGCAGATTTAGCCGGGGAGGACGAGGCGGGCGGCCTGCCCATGAAGTGGGGAAAGCTAATTGGAATGCAGCTTTACGATATCCTGCGCACAGGCAGAACCGACTTGCGCGTTGAATATGCGAGCACCCACGTCCCAGGCAGCCCGAATGTTTTCTATACCCACTTTCTTTACCAATCCGGATACACGTACAAAGGCAACATGATCGGCCACCACATGGGTACCGATGCCAGCGATTTATACTTCAGACTGACTCACTATCTAACAGAGGACCTGATCGTGGGTTTTGAGTTCGATCGAGAATACCGAAACCTTTCATCATCGCCGCGCCAGACTACCAACCAGTTTGGCGTCGACTTGACAATTTTCACTAAAAAGAACTGGCGACTTAGGACAGGCTACCGATATGAAAACATAGAAAACAACCGTTTCATTCTTGGTCAATCTCGAGAAAATCATATCTTTAACCTGAACATTGCTTATAATTTCTAATTTAGACGGAGTACAAGATACATTAAAATGTCTTGATAAACATCGGTTTTCTAAAGGCCAGTCTTATCCTTCGAGCGGATATCATCAATTGTCCCGAGGCCGTTAGTGAGAGTTCCATTGATAACCGCATCTCTGAAATTAGCCATAGGGTCATAGAATTTCCGGCTCAAATCCACTGTGTTGACCATTATGCCCCCGCGGTTGGATTTCAACTGCTGAACGATTTTACCATCCGGCTGGATAAAGCACGATGGATAAGGGGCGTAGTATCCGCTCGAATTGGACATACTCACCCAAAAATAATTTTCCGCAGCGCGACACTGCATTGTCTGCCGCATGATGTGGGTATGAATGCTCGGACCTTTCTGGCGAGCATTGTAGAAAGATTGAAGAATGCAGTTCACGCCCTGCTTATACAATGCCCGATAAAGCTCCGGAAAGCGCAGATCGAAGCAAATAAGCAGTGAGCATTTAACACCGTTTATTGTAAAGTTTACAAACCTGCTGCCAGGCGTTAGCCTTCGCAGATCACCGGGCGTACAGAATCTTTTGTCGTAGCGGTCAACGATTTTACCTTTGGGGCTTATCAAATACAGACTGTTGTGGGGCTTGTTCGGCTTGGTTAAACGGTGTGTACTTCCAAGTACTACCCAAAGGGCGAGTTTACCAGCAAGTTCCATAATCTCCAACGTTTTGTCTTTAAGCAGCTCCCAATTGTAGTCATTAAAGTTTGGAAAATCTGTGCCAACATAACCGCTCAATGCGCATTCGGAGAAATGAACGATGTCGGCACCGGCTTTACGTGCCTTTCGCATGAACTCACAGATTTGCCGCCTATTTCGACCAATATCTCTTCCCACCGCAAACTGACAGGTAGCAATCTTAAGTACACCGGCACCCATCACACCTCCACTGCCAATAGATCTTGCATTGCCGTAATAGCGTTATTTCCCATCTTGCCCCTCGTGATCCAACTGTTCAGCCAATGTCACTCCCGTCCCGCATTGTGGTAAGTGATAATCTTACGTTGGAATCCATTTAACTTCCAGAATTTTAATATGAATCGCAAAAATAGTCTACTTCTGAATGTAGAAAAGCTTATTTTACTATTGATACTAAAATTTCCTTTGAATTCGTTTTGTTTTGATGCTATTATAGAACACAACAACGAAGCGGACACTCTGAGAGAACTCATTATATAACGATAGCGAGGAATATTCGAAGAAAGGAGGCAAACTTATGTACAAGATACCAATCATAATTCTGCTTGTGCTGACACTGCCTACGGCTGGAAAAGTCATTTAAGTAGATGACGACGCTACGGGTGCAAATGATGGCTCATTGTGGGCCAATGCCTATGTCTATCTGCAGGATGTGCTGGCGGATGCGAATTCTTAGGCCAAGACAGTAAAAAAGGAGACAAAGATGTTTGATAAGTGCAAGAGAAATTTAAAGAGGCTGGTCTACGCTGTAATAGTTCTATTAGTCTTAGCAGGCAGAGTGAAAGAGGTACAAGGCGCCATTTTCTTTGAAAATATTCCTGTTACAACAGCAGAAGGAGACCAGACTTATCCGGTAATATGGGATAACTATATAGTATGGAAAGGAGCAGAAAATGAGGCTTATGATATAGAACAGCAAAAGATAGTCGAAATGCCCGGCTTAATTATTGATGGTGTTCCTGCTATTTGGGACAACAAGGTAATCTGGTCTGTAGCAAATGGCTACTACGACATTCTTTTACAGCAAATTGTATATCCTGAGGGGCTTTCTGTAGGAAAGTTGCCTGCGATACACAATAACAAAGTCGTATGGAGTAATTCAGGAGGATATTATGATATAGACTTGGAACAAATGGTTTACCCGCTGGGGTTGTCTGTTGGTTATGCACCTGATATTTTCGAAGACAAAATAGTTTGGTCTTATTCAAAAGGTTACTATAACATAAGCCTGCAGCAAATGGTATATCCCGAAGGATTGAATATATATATTGCCCCTGCTATATATCGTGCAAGAATAGTGTATTTGGGTTCAGGTTACTATGACATAGATTTGCAGCAATATGTTTCTCTTGGGCTACACATATGGGGGGAACCAGACATATTTGAGGATCGTATCGTATGGAATAATTACGATGCTGTGCCTCCTGCGATTGTAGACATTTTCACATGGGACCCTGTTTGCAAAAAAAGACAAATAACAGATTCAGGATGCGCATATGGAGCCCAAATATATGATGATATTATTGTCTGGGTAGACGAAAGGAATGGGAACCGTGACATCTACATGGCTAAGATCACTGGTTGTTGCGGTGACCCGAATCATCCGTATCCCGTAGGTGATCTGAACCAAGACTGCCGTGTTGATTTGCTCGACTTGGCGATTCTCGCTTCGCATTGGATGGAGGATAATACGCCGGTCAATTCAAATTCCGTGGTTAAGGACGGCATAAAATATTACATGCAGACAGATAAGTCTGTTTACCATTCGGGTGAAAATGTCCATATGCTATATAGGGTAACTAATTTGACAGAGGGTCCTGTAGAAGTGGGAGAAATTCTTTGTGGTGGGGCGCCGCATTTTGCCATCACAGACGATGATAATGCCGACATTTGGCAGTATTTCCGGGTTATACCACCGTGTGGCTACAAAATGTTGTGTTTGGAGCCGTACGAGCACAAAGACTTAGAGAAGGTCTGGAATATGATAAATGATAACGGCACATTATCACCACACGATGACTACCCTGTAAGCCATGGCGAATACAAGGTCACCGGAGAGTTAGAATTGGATGGTTGGTATGAAAGAGTACCAGTATCCGTTTTTATAGTTATAATCCCTTAATTAGCGCTGCTGCAAAATTTCAAAAAAGCCTTTTGTTAAGGAGAGACAAAATGAATAGAAAGAAATGGATTCTTATTTTTCTACCGCTAATCGTCCTCATGATTAGCTTTTCCAGCAGGGCTGAGGTGAATCACCGTTGGAACCTTTTGAATGGATATGTTGACGATCCTTCAGAATTCAAAGA
>CAZFLY010000082.1:0-9764 GCA_964519995.1 uncultured Pirellulales bacterium
TCGGCAAAAAGACCTTTATATATCCATCATATTATCAGTAATAAAGCACTAGAACCTTTTGGATTGTTTGGATCGAGTAACCGTGTTTTACAATATTTCCCACGTCCCCTTAGTTCTTTTCTGATTCTGTGGTATTTTCTATCCTGTTTGAAATCACTATACCGTTCTCTAAGTAAAGCGGTAAGTTTTCCATAATCCAAAGGATAATATTCAAGTATGGTTTCTTCTCGTATTGCCGGAACTTCAGGATTATCAGTAATGCGGACATGTCCAACATCAACGGAGGCCTTGCCCTTGGTAACTATTGTGGGTTTGACATCACCTACCAGTTTTAATACTGGTTTTCCTTCTTTCTTAAATTTTCCTTCCTTGATAAAATTCATTTTTGAAATCAACTTTTCATCAATTAGTAAAGTGCCGCCTTCTCCTTCAATCTTACCTTTTGATATATCTAAAATAGCTGTATTTGTGGAGCCAATATGAGATATCCTCTCCATATGCTTCATCCATTCCTTTTTTTCTTGCTCCCTCGACTTATCAATCATAGTTCTCAATTCGGGATATTTTATTTTTTCACTTCTTGCATTGCAACGGTAGTAAATCTCTGCTTCCTTAATATCATCATCTGTCTTGGTACATATGACCGGCTTGTTTAGCGACTCATAAACAAAAATAAGACCAATTATTTTGTCATGGACATTTCTGGTGAATTTCTCAAAGTTGATCTCTGGGGAAAATACACTGTTCAAATATTCAGTGATCTTCGATTCATCAATATCCTCAAAATTACTGCTTTGCAAACCCACCAGTTCTTTTGGGTTGGGCTTAACCCCAAAAACTATATACCCGCTCTTATTATTAGCAAAAGCAGATATTGTTTTGCCATATTTACTCTTCGAGGCCCAATTAAAAGACTCTTTAAATTCTATCCGTGAACTCTCCCGTGCAATGATCCGGTTAGGAAAATCCTGATGAAAATTAAAAATCTTTATGAGGTTAATATCGTGATCCATTGGTATAGACGCTGGACATAAAAAAAGTAGTGTTGTAGGATAGCACCATAACCCTACAGTTCCGTTTTTAGTCCCTTTTCAATCCTTTTATGATAATCATTTCGCGGACGATTATCTCATAAAGTTGAATAAGGTATTTCTTTGTTATATCAAGGCCGACGGCCTTGCTGACCGCCATATCGAATTCAATCCGAACAGGTGCAGGTTCAATCGGTTTTTCAAGAACGGTGAAAAGTCTCTTTTGATTGTTGCCACTTTGGTTTTCCCAGAATTCTTCGTATCGCTGGTCAAAATTCTGGTCAAACTGCTGCCGTAGGGAAGGGAATTTCTTGCCTGAGAATTCACTGAAAACCGAATTCAACCGTTGTATAAAATCGGCTGAAGGAATCAGTAACATTTCTTCCAGATCATAGACGCGGATATCAATAAATCTACCTGTGCTTTCTTCCTTAGATGTAAAAAATTGCGACAAGAATATTATTGAATTTAAAATAACGCAGAGAGCTTTCGTCTTTTTGCTGTCAGATTCGCTAATTATGTTTACTTGATCTGACGGCGCTATTAATTCTGAAGAAAAGAAAGCTATAAGGTTTTGCGATGGCGAAAAGGGGTTGATCCTCCGGCAGACGACCAAGTTGGTTTTTATTCTCTCTATTTTTTCGGGCAATGCTCCCCAAAAGCGTTCGTCAGGATTCTGCACCCCAGCAGCACGGCACACCCGTGCAATATCAGGGTACTTTTTGTACGCTATATAATCAAAACTGCCACTTATGTCCAACATATTGAGTCCTACTGGGGTACGCAGGCCAGATACTAAACATGAAACAGGAATTTCGTAAGAACTCCCTAGTGGAGCAATTGCATCTACTGTTTTTTTGCTTTCTTTTTTAAATCGCAAAAAAGCCTTTTCGACACGTTCAGGGCAGGTTTCGCGTGTCATAAATAAGAACTGCGAATGCCCGCCATCAGGTCTGTAGCCGGTCTTAAAGTAGTCCGAATACTGCGGTATCCTCGATAACTTACCATCAAGCTTATCAATGAATCCTACCAACTTGTCGCGACTGCCAAAGTTTGTAACTCCGCAGAACCACATCATATTCATTGGGCGTTTTTTAATTTCCACCATTTCGTGTGTGTCTATCTCAACAAGTTCGTGGTCGCGGATTTCATTTTTGGACTTTACGAGCTTTGCTATGGATTGAACATCGTCATTGGTTAATAAAGTCAGGTCTTTTTTGACAAGACAGAACTTAACCTTGTAGTGGTCAAGCGGTTTTTGTTTTTTTGCTATTAAAAGAATGTCTCTATATTCTGACCATTCGGAGAAGCCATAGTTATAGGTTGGCTTTAAGATATAAAGAGGCGTCCAGTTATTAAACAGAAAATTGCGGACCTTTGAGCTTTCACGTCCTCGTAAAAGATTGATAGGGATTACTCCACCGAATGTTCCATCTTCCTTTAAAAATGAATCGGCAAGCATAATAAAATGACCCCAAAGGCCGACTTCGCCGCCACACTTGGGCCTAAAGAGCTCCATATCAACAAACTGCCTTATGCCCCGCTCCACCTTTGTGAAAGGCGGATTCATTAAAACAGTATCCATCGGTTTGAGCTTGACATCGTAAAACTCTTCATTTCTTGTCTCGGCCTTTGCAGTGTCAGGAAACAGGTGTCCAGTAATACCGGACGTGTAAAGAATGGGTTTAAGTTTGATACTGTCGCCCTGAATAATTTGTGTTTTTTCAATGATTGTTCCCGCGTCCATAGCAGCAAGATTTGCGGAAGTAAGATGGACAGCAAAAGGCATTATGTCGGCGCCAAAAATTTCATTTTCACAGAATCTCTTGTGTGGATTGCCTTCCCTGTCTTCTTCAATGAAAAGTTCTTGTTTACGCCGATAAGCTGATGTAAGAATAGTTCCCGAACCACAAGCAGGGTCGAAAACTGTTTCCCCACCATCTTCGATGGTCAACCGAGTTAGCAAGTCTGCTGCGTGTGGTCTTGTATAAAAAGATGCAAGCATCTTTCTAATAGCATGAGGCATAAGTTCGTGAAAGATACGTCCGGGCAATTCAAAGCGAATTCGCTCAATTTCCAATCCCCATAACAGATTAAAAGTATCTTTCAAATACTTCTCATTAATCGAGTCAAGCACGTCAAACTTGTAGATAGGACGGTAGTTTATCTCGCGGATTTTCGAGAAGGCCCTGCGTAAACTGCTGTGGGTGGCTGGGGTTTTAATGGGAATCAATTCTGGTCTTGCTGCCGTGAGCAATCGCAGGAATAATACCTGACTTAAGAAAATATAAGACCCCAGAAAATGAGTAACGTCATCCGCGTGTCGCCTGCTTAAATGTCCGAGATCGGAAAGTAAATGTTTATCAGTGATTATGCTTAGCAATACCGGTTCTTCCATTTTGATTTGCTGCATCATTTCCGTAACCTGCTGTTGCAGCAGTGTTATGACAAGCTTAAGTGAGTAATAAGATTCTTCTTTACGGGCAAGGCGAGCTATTACATCGTCTATCAGAAAATCGATGATTTTGGTAAACGGTCGGTCTCTGAGTTCTTCCTTTACTTCAGCCGCATCGATTAATGCCGTTACATTTTGTTCAGCAAGGATATTATGCAAAGCTATCTCCTCTGCAGGAACGCTGCGGAATGCATCCGGCAGAAAGACAACCATTCCAAAATTTATCTGACTCTCCTCTTTGTGGCGTAAATATTGCAAAAAGGCATCTTTTATGGTCGCAGGACTATCACCTATCTTCACAGACAAAAGCCAAGATCTTCTCTTTACCTTGAAAACAATATCAGGAACAGAATCAAATTGGACCTCCTGAACGCCTTGACCTCCTTTTGATCGGATGACTTCTATCATGGGAGCATAAAAGGTTCGTTCCGTTACTCTAGGGTTAGCCATTTCGCCATTTCCTAAATTATCTCTGCATAAGGCTGACGCCGTTTAGAGATAAATCTCTAACGGGGCTGACCTCTTAATGACACGAACCTAACACCCAATATAAAGAAAATCAAGCTGATTCACGGTGACTACATAAGCAAACCAAAGCCAAAAGTTGCATCCCAGTTACCAATCACTATTCATCAATCACGAGTATCTTGCATCTCTCTACAGGACGCCTTACGGCGGTATCTCGCTAATGGATTCCGCCAGTCATATCTAAATATCCCGATCAACAAAATATCCCGTAAAAAAGTTTCCCTCTTAAAAAAGTATCCAACTCAAAAAAATTATTCCGCTCAACAAAAGGATCCCACTCAACAATTTATATCTAAATAACCCGCTAAAAAAGTCATGCTAAAAAAAATTATACAGCTCAACAAAACTGCAACGTCCTATAAGCCTATTGCTTGCCCATTTTATCATCGTTGTATTAGCAAACTTGGTGCCAGACCAGTGACCCATTTTTCAAAGTCAAGTCCACCATTTCACAAGTGCTAAAAAGTGCGCATTTTTGCTCAGATTTGCTCAAAAAGCGCGCGTTTTTGTTCATTTTTGTCAATTTTTGCTCATTTTGGTTACTTTCTGATTTTGTACTTAAGCGCTTATGTCTTATGCACTTATAAAAATTTTCTGGTTTTTTCCTAATAACCAAGTGTCCAATTGACCTATCTTTAGACGGCTTAATTACAGAGTTTCATAGTCGAGATTAGTGGGTGCGGCAACATAATACAAGTGTGTAAAAAAGAAACGGCTGGCGATCTGTCGATTTCCAGCGGTTCAGGCTTGCGGAGCTTGGGTGATTTGTTTTGTAAGAGCACCTAATAACGCATCCATTTGGGGATCGGATTCTTTGACATGGTTTATCTTATTACAGGCGTGCATAACTGTTGTATGATCTCGGCCACCCAGATGACCACCTATTTCTTCGAGGCTATGCTTGGTAAGATTCCTGGCCAAATACATGCAAATCTGGCGAGGCTCAGTTATGCTTTGGTTGCGCTTCTTGCTCTGCAGGTCGGCCAGTCGTACATCAAAGTGTCTTGTAACGACTTCGATTATGTCAGTAATCTTGGTGTGCTTAGTGGCCAACCTGATCTGCCCTTCTAGGGCTCTTTGTGCCAAATCAAGGCTGACACTCTCGCCGGTAGTCATTGCCAGCGCGTAAATCGTCGTCAGGGCCCCTTCCAGTTCCCTTATATTCGCCTGAATCTGTCGCGCTATATACTCAGCGACCTCTTCTGAGATATTCAGTCCTCGAAGATGAGCCTTCTTTTGTACGATTGCTACCCTGGTTTCGTAGCTTGGCGGATCGATTCTCGCCACCAGGCCCCAGTTAAATCTGCTAATGAGCCGGTCTTCGATGGAAGGTATTTCAGACGGTGGGCTGTCGGCACTTAGAATAATCTGTTTGCCGTTATTATACAGGGCATTGAATGTATGAAAAAACTCCTCCTGGCTTTGCTCTCGCTCACTCAGAAACTGAACGTCATCAATTACCAAGATGTCAACGGTACGAAACTGGCTATGGAAACCGGCTAAATTCCCCTCTTCTATGGCTCTGATGAATCGGTTGACAAAGTCCTCGCAACTTAATAATTGAATCACAACCTCATCAAATCTGCGTTGAACTTCAAAACAGACAGCATGCAGAAGGTGAGTCTTACCCAAGCCTGAGTTGCCATAGAGAAACAGGGGATTGTAGGTTTTACCGAGCGATTGGCTAACAGCAATGCAACTGGCGTGGGCAAGACGGTTACTGGGGCCTACAACAAAATCATCAAACGTGTAATCAGGGTGCAACTTTAGCTCACTACCGACACGTCGTGAAAGGCTCGGTGGACTTTGATGATTGTCAAGGCAAAAATCTACGCTGACGAGATGGCCGGATATCTGTTGAGCGGCCCTGGTGAATGAGCCCTTGCAGTTGTCACGCAGGAACTGAACGGATGCCTCATCAGGGCTGCCAATTTTCAGTGAACCGCCGGTGAAGTGTACGACTGTCAACTTATCGAACCACTTGCGAGCACAAGCCGGATCAAGTGCCTTTGCCCGGCAGAGTATATCGCCGAAGATAGATTCAACTTCATGAGCCGCCAAATCATCCTCCTTTATGATTTCTGCGCTCTATGCAAAAGGCAAATGTTCATCCTGAACATCAATGCCTAAGCCCTAGTCACGCCGATCATGCAGTCATATGGGACAAAAATGTTATCACCAAGGGGCCAAATAAACCTCCCCCTGCACCAAACCCGTTTGGAGCTTGTATGGTTCGGTGTGGGGTGAAAAATAACAATATGAATTTTATTGGAGCAATCTCTGTTGTCAAAGGAAAAAGGGCTTGATTACGATAAAAAAATAAGAAAATCAGAAATCTTGTGAAATGGTCCAGTACGCCAGATTCGACCTCAACAAGACTTGAAATTTTCGAGAATCTCGATACCATCAAAAACTTGTCAAGAAAAATTAACTGCGTATATTAGGGAAGATCAATGGGAATCTTTACTAAGACGGCCGGTTTTTTCAAAGACCGACTGGGCAAGACACGCGATAAAATTAGCTCTTCGCTCTCCTCTGTGCTCAGTATAGGCAGGAATATCGACGAGGCCCTGCTTGATGAACTGGAAGAGACACTGATAAGCGACGATATAGGCGTCGAGACCACCGACAAGCTCATTTCATCGCTGCGCGAGGCTTATCGCGCTAGACAAATCGCAACGACCGACCAGATACTGCCGTTCCTCAAAGAGCACATGAAAAGCTACTGGCCGAAGCGCGACAGGGAATTGCACACAACCCAGACCGGCCTGACCGTTATCCTCGTTGCGGGCGTAAACGGCACCGGTAAAACCACAAGCATCGCTAAACTTGCCCATATATTCACGCAGAATAATAAGAAAGCAATCTTAGCCGCTTGCGATACATTTCGAGCTGCCGCTGTCGAGCAGTTGAGCATCTGGGCTGATCGGATCGGGGTTCAAATCGTAAAGCACGAAACCGGCGGAGATCCCGCAGCAGTAGCCTTTGACGCCTGCGAGGCAGCAGTCGCCAGAAGTGCGGATGTGCTGATTCTCGATACCGCTGGACGGCTGCATACAAAAAAGGATTTGATGCAGCAACTGACAAAAATCCGCGACGTAGTGGCCCGCAAGATTCCTGGCGCACCACACGAGGTATTGCTCGTCCTGGATGCCACGACCGGCCAAAACGCAATCGCACAGGCAAAAATTTTCACCGAAGCAATAAATGTCACCGGGATTTTTCTTGCAAAATTAGATGGAACTGCCCGCGGCGGAATCGTAATCGCCATAAAAGACCAGCTCGATATACCCGTGAAATTTGTCGGCCTGGGTGAAAAACCGGAGGATATTGCTGAGTTCGACCCGGATACATTTGTGGAGGCGCTGTTCAATTAGTAACACGATACTCAGGAATTAACCAGAATGAATCGGTCACGCTTGATTTTGTTCACAATTTTTCTGTGCCTATTGTGCCTTGGTGAAACCACTGGGCAGTATAGGCCAAGACAACGCAGGCCCAGAACGCCACAGCCTCGGCCCAAAAGGGAACAGCAGGAACAACCGCGCAAAACGACGTTAAGAAACAAAAATAGCGTTGAATTCAACCTGATCTACGATTTCTCAATTCAGGCGGTGCCGTCTGAGCTGAGTTTCACAACTCCCATCCCACAGACTATACCTGACAGACAAGAGATTCATGAGGTGGAGTATTCCGAAGAACCGACCCGGATTTTCGATAAAAGTGGAACCAAATATGCTGAGTTTGTTTTCCGAAAACCACCCAACCAGTTCCGGTTGGAAATTAAGGTCAAAGCAACGTTGCTTAGATATGATCTGGCAACCGCACGCAAAAAAGACAAAGAACAGCTCCCTGAAGAGGAAGACCCAAATCAATTTCTGATGGATGAAAAATACATCGAAAAAAATGCTCCGCTGATTGATCAAGCTGTGCAGAAAATCGAAGGTACTACACAAACAGCTATCGTGCGGAAGCTATACGATTACGTGGTTGAAAATGTGCGCTATGTCCAGCCCAAACAGGAACAGGGAGCAATCAAGACTTTGCAAAAAAAGCAAGGTGCCTGCACGGAATATTCTGACTTATTTGTGGCACTTTGCAGAGCAAAGGGTATTCCCGCAAGAGTCGTCAAGGGCTACGTTAGCGAGGTTGTGTTTTTGCCACAGCACGCATGGGCTGAGGTCCACTTCAAAGAATACGGTTGGGTGCCTTTCGACCTGACGTATGGAGACGTCGAAGAAAAGTCGGCTCGGGACAGAAACTTCGAAAATCTCAAGCCAATATACGTCTATCTAACTAACATTCGCAACGATGAGATACTTGATCGAGCCATTTCAATATCAGGCTATATGCTTGGTGAAGTAAATGTGAATCATTCGATTGAATTTAAGTAGTCCTACTCGATTTGACACAGCTAATTGCCTGAATCAATTGAATTCAGCAAATGAACTAATAGTAATTCTGATTACATGACAATCAATTTGTCATAAGCATCGGCTGACCGGTCGCGTCAATAACGTCACGCCAAAGGCCGCCATCTGGATCAATACAGTTTCTTCTCGAGACGGCCATGCGCATAGGTATATGTACGAACCGGTTATGCAAAAGACCTATGAGGAGTTCTGTTTTTCCTGACATAGCTGCGTGCACAGCATTGCTTCCGAGCCTCTCGCAATAAACTGAGTCATTCGGATTCGCCGGTGCTGCGCGAATAATATAACTCGGATCAATATATTTCAGGTTTATTTCTATATCCTTGTTCCTGAAATACTGCTCTATTCTTTGCTTGAGATACACTCCGATATCCGTTAGTTTTATATTTCCAGAAGCATCAACCGCATCTTTTCGCTCAAGAAGGTTCTGACCCGCACCCTCCGCAACAAGTATTACAGCGTGTCCTCTTAGTTTAAGCCTGTTATCAAGGTGATTCAATAAGCCATTGGCACCGTCCAATTCAAACGGAACCTCAGGTATAAGGACAAAATTCACATCATTTATCGCAAGAGCAGTACCGGCTGCGATAAAACCTGACTGCCGTCCCATGACCTTAACAAGACCGATTCCATTCAGTGCACACACTGCCTCAGTATGAGCCGATGCGACAGCATCAACAGCTTTGGATATAGCCGTTTGAAATCCAAAGGAAACCTGAACAAAACTAAGGTCGTTGTCGATTGTCTTGGGAACTCCCACAACGGTGATCTTAAGTCCTCGTCTCTCTATCTCCTCTGCGATACCTAGCGCTCCACGCTGCGTCCCATCACCACCTATTGTAAATAACATATTAATGCCCAACCGTTCGAGCATGTTGACAATCTGCCCTGAACGGTCACCGTAACCACGCGACGAGCCCAGAATTGTTCCTCCATTCCGGTGAATATCAGATACAAGCTCCGGCGTTAATTCCAGGAGCGGTAAATTAAAACCCTCAATCAAACCACGATAACCGTAACGAACACCGCTTATTTTCCTAACACCATAACGATACCAAAGACACATCACTATGGCGCGTATTACATCGTTAAGACCCGGACACAAACCCCCACAGGTTACAATCGCTGCATGTACTTTGGAAGGTTCAAAATATATCCTCTCCCGTGGACCGGCACTTTCAATCAAGTCACTCTGCTCAAAACACCTGGTAGATGATCCCGCGATTATGCCGATATCGTAAATAATACGTTCATCGTCACTAAGTTAGCTTTCGCACTTTTGACAGTTAGTTACGCAGCGTGAGCTAATGCCTCGAT
>CAZFLY010000083.1:0-9747 GCA_964519995.1 uncultured Pirellulales bacterium
CCCGGCTCAGCAGAATCGCGGCATTGGCGCAGATACTTTTACCCGGCTCGAGAATAAGTTTGAGATCCTTGCCTTTCAGCAGCGGGACAATGCCTGCTGCATATTCTGCTGCTGAAGGTACGGTGTCTGACTCGTAGTCGGCACCGTAGCCGCCGCCAAGATTGAGTGCTTCAATTCTGTGACCTCTACTGCGAAGCTGGTCAATCAGAGGCAGAACTTTTTCCACGGCCTCAACGTAAGGGTCAATTGTCTTGCCGCCAGTTCCGAGGTGAATGTGGATCGCGCAAAGTTTTACATTTGAATTAGTCCCATAGTTGTCAAAAACTCTCAGCGCACGTTCTATGTCTACGCCGAACTTGGTCTCTTTTTTGCCGGTTTTTAGATGCCTGTGGGTTTTGTATTCCACATCAGGATTAATCCGCAGGGCTGCGTTAGTCTTTTGGCCCTGTTGTTCTGTTAGTCGAATCAGATTTTCGAGTTCGGCTTCGGACTCAATATTGAAATAGGCAATTCCTGCATCCAGTGCCTCGATAATCTCTTTGTCGGTCTTGCCGACGCCGGCGAACACAGTCTTGGACGGATCACCACCGGCTTGCAAAACGCGGTACAGTTCACCGCCGCTGACGATGTCGAATCCGCTGCCAGCCTCAGCTAAAAACCTTAAAATATGGATATTGGCACAAGCTTTTACCGAGTAACAAATTGTAGTATCAAGAGCCTTATAGGCTTGCTGAATCTTTTGCAGATGGTTTATGAACGTGGCTTTGCTATAGATATATACCGGCGTACCGACCTCATTAGCGATTTTCTCAACATTAATACCCTCTGCGAATAGCTTGCCGTTTATGTAGCTGAATTGGTCCATCATGTTACCACATTATCATAAAATACCATAATAGCTTAGCTATACTGCTGCTAAGGCGAACATTATAGAAAATTGTTGTCCGATTGCAAGATATGAGTTTATGGCTTTCGGGCACTCTGAGGTGGGGGTATAAAATACGAAAGGTTCAACTGCTCCAGTTGAACCTTTCGTATTTGTACAGTGTGCCGCTACAGCGATGCTAAAAGCTTTATACTCTGTGCATCACTGAGCCGCAGTTTTACTTTTTCTTCTTTGCCTTTTTCTTCTTTGCTTTTTTCTTTGTTGCTTTTTTCTTCGTTACTTTTTTCTTGGCTTTTTTCTTTGCCATTACTGTCTCCTTTCAGTTGACTAATTCCTTTTTGCGTATGACAATGACAATATTAGAATATTACTTTGCATTTGAAAAATTTGCCAAACAAATTATGAAAAAAGCAAAAAATATTATTACTTTCTTTATCGTCTAAATGTTTCAGAATACTTCACAAATTTTTTTGTCATAAAAGCTTTAAAGAGATCTTTGTATTGCTTTTCTAATCTTACGACCTTGCTGCAAGATTCGTTTGAAGTTCAAAATCAAATTGGCACGAAGAAAAACTATTGCTTTACAATACAGCATATTATACACGAAGAAAAACTATTGCTTTACAATGCAGCATATTATATTTGTCAACAGCTTTTCCCATTCCTGGATAATAAAGAATATAGCTGAATTTACATAATGAAATGAACATGAGTATAATAGAGAAACATAAGAACTGAGCAGTTGCTGATTTGCTATTATGAAGCAGGCCTTTTAGGGATGCGGTTGGTCGTCCGAAATTTTTTTGATTTCTTTGTATATATTTCTCGCAATAACGCACAGTTTACCTGTTAATTGTCTCATGGCTGAAAAAAGGATTGCTTTATTTGGCGGCACGTTTGATCCGATTCATCTCGGTCATACTCTTGTTGTGGCTGAGGCTCTGAAAAAGATTGCTGCGGAGAAGGTTGTATTCATACCTGCAAAACGTTCGCCTCTGAAAGGTTTCTTTCCTCAAGCCAGCGACCATGACCGAGTTGAAATGACAGCTCTTGCGATTGCAGATAATCAGAAATTTGAATTGAGTGATTACGAGTTGAAACGGAATGCGCTAAGCTACACCTTGGAGACTGTTAACCGATTCAAAGACCATTATGGACCTGCAACTGTAATCCATTGGTTAGTAGGATCAGATAGTGTTGACGAATTGCCTTACTGGCACAAGATTACGGAGTTGATCGACTCGTGTAAAATTTCGACGATGTACAGAGCAGGCCACGGGAAGCCCGACTTCGACAAATTTGAGCCGATTTGGGGCCGGAAGCGGGTCAAGAAGCTTCAGAGAAACATTATTGCAACCTCACTAATAGACATAAGCAGTACCGAGATAAGAAAGCGATTGGCTAAAGGGCTCAGTGTGACGGATATGTTGCATCCGGCTGTGATTGATTATATTCGTAAACGTGGACTGTACGGGTCGAAGCTCAATTCATGAATTAGTCCAGGACAATCACAGATTCTTTACCTGTTTTTCCAACCATTCATACCAGCTGTACATGCCTTCACCTGACTTGGCAGATATTGGAAAGATCTCTATATCCTTGTTTAGTTTGCGCGCATCGGTTTTCACTCGCTCGATGTCAAAGTCAGCCTGCGTTGCTGTAAGCAAATCCATTTTGTTTATCAGCAGAACTTTTGACTTTGCGAAGATGGCGGGATACTTAGCGGGTTTGTCATCGCCTTCAGCAACAGAGAGCACAACAATTTTTGCGTTTTCACCCAGGAAAAACGCTGAAGGACAAACTAAATTGCCGACGTTTTCAATGCAGACCATATCCAAACCGTCTATCGGTAGTTGCGTTAGGGCTCTATTAACCTGGATTGCAGAGAGATGACAAGCACCTTCGGTGTTTATCTGGATGACCGGCGCACCGGTTGTTCTGATCTTTTCGGCATCTATATCGGTCTGGATGTCGCCTTCGATTACTCCGACTCTGATTTTATCCTTTAGCTCGTTTATCGTTCGAGTAAGGATTGTGGTTTTGCCGGAGCCGGGGGAAGAAATCATATTCAGGCACAGTGTTTTTTTCTCGGCGAAAAGCAAGTTGTTCCTGAGGGCATATTCTTCATTTGCGCCGAGAATTTTTTTGCCAACATTGATTTTCTGCATAGCTTACTCCTGATGAGTCTTGTTTTTCTGCCAGTCGTTACACGGTAATTCTTCGAATTCGATTTCTTCCAGAATCAGTGGTGCATCAGGCAATAATTCAAAATCACCTTTTTCGCAGTTTGGGCATTTTGGCTTTGCGAAGTCAACATTAAAGGTTTCACTACAACTTTTGCAGTGAGCCTGGAGTGGCTTGTGTTCTATTTGTAGTTGCATGCCTTCGCAAGATGTGCCTTGCGCGAGGGCATCAAATGCAAAACAAAGAGCCTCGTCGTTGACGGCGTAGAGCTTACCACAGGATATTCTCGCGGCGGTCGGTTTTGCGTTGTGCTCTTCGGCATGCTGCAATATTATCGCGAGCAGATTTTGCGCAATCATACCCTCGTGCATCAGCATATCCTCGGCAGTTCGCGGCCATAGGGCATTTGTACGATTCTTTTTCCGCCGATTTTAGTAATCAGCTCGACCAACGGCACGTCTTTTGTTTCGACAATATCTCCAATGAGACTAACATTTTTGCCCAGAGGGTGATTGCGACATATCTCAAGACACTCTTCGACCGCCTCTGGTGAGAGCACGGCAACAAATTTGCCTTCGTTTGCGATGTTGAGCACATCGAAACCGAGCATATCAGCGGCAGTCTGGACGGTGGGATGAACTGGTATAGAGGCTTCATTGATTTCAATGCTCAAAGAAGCCTGTCTTGCGATTTCATTGAGAGTTGCCGCCAGGCCGCCGCGAGTTGGATCACGCATGAATTTGATACCACGGGTGTTTTTGAGCAACCGGCAGGTTAAGGATGCCAAGCCTGCACAATCGCTGGTAAGAGGCGTCTCGAATTTTATGTCTTTTCGTTGTGACATAATCGTCATACCGTGATCGCCAATTGTGCCGTTGATTAGGATTCTGTCGCCGGCCATTATCTTATCGAAGCCAAGTTCAACACCAGGAATTCTTACGCCGATGCCGGCGGTGTTAATGAATATCTGGTCGGCTGAGCCAGCTTCGACAGTCTTGGTATCGCCGGCAACAATGATGACGTCATTTACGCTGGCGGTCTTACCAGCGCTGGTTAAGATTTTGTCAAGAAGTTCAAACTCAAATCCCTCCTCAATTATCAGAGACAGGCTTAGCGCGATGGGTTTGGCGCCGGTAACAGCAAGGTCGTTGACGGTGCCGCAGACCGCGAGTTTGCCGATGTCGCCGCCGTTGAAGAATAACGGTTTTACGACATAGCTGTCGGTGGTAAAGCAGATCGACGTTGAGTCGAGATCGAGTTTTGCCGAGTCTGTCAGCGCAGCGAGCGTGTCGTTTTGAAACTTGAGCAAAATATGGTCACGGATAAGCTGGTCGGTAAGCTGACCGCCGCCGCCATGTGCAAGTAAGATTCTATCTGTGGTTGATTCCATCAGTTGCTTTTTTCCTTTCGGCCGTACTTGAACCACGCTGCGCAGGCGCCCTCGGTGCTTACCATACACGGACCAATGGGAGTCTGAGGTGTGCATTTTTTCTCAAAGAGCTTGCACTGTGAAGGCTCAATGAGTCCACAGAGAACTTCACCGCATCGGCAGCCGGAAGGTTCCTGGCCAGGTGATTCGGTTATGTTGAATTGCTTGAAAGCATCGAACTGAGCGTATTTGTCCTTTAGTTTGAGTGTACTTTTTTTGATTTTTCCAAGGCCTCGCCAGAAACCATCCGCAGGTTCGAAGCACTCAGCGATGATTTTTTGTGCGGTAGTGTTGCCTTTTTCACTGACGACAGCAGTGTAAACGGATTTTAATTGGGGATTATCTTCGGCAAGCTGCTGACAAATCTCGGCCAGTCCTTCGAGTATCTGAACGGGTTCGAAGCCAGCGACGACGCAGGGCCGCTGAAAATCTCCGACGATTTCGGCGTAAGCGCCGTAGCCAATAATTGTACTGACGTGACCTGGACAGAGAAACGCGTGAATCTGGTCGTTTTTGCTGGTCAGAAGCGCTCGCATCGCGGGCACAACGAGTTTGTGGCCTGCGAGGACAGAGAAATTTTCAATCCTCTGTTCAGCGGCCTCTTTTGTTGTGACGGCGGTGGCCGGAGCGGTTGTCTCGAAGCCGACCGCTACGAATACCACAGTCTTGTCAGGATTATCCTTAGCCAGTTGAAGGGCGTCATCGGCACTTAGGACAACGTGGACATTTCCTTTTGTTTGTCTTGTTTCAAGTGAGCTTGTTTTGCCTGGGACACGGATCATGTCACCGTATGTGGCGATCAGAATATCATCACGGTTGGCAAGTTCGAGAACAGCGTCGATGTAGCTCTGGTCGGTGACACAGACCGGACAGCCTGGACCTGAGAGCATTTTCAGATTGGCCGGCAGCATCGACCTTATGCCATTGCGGAAGATCGCGACTGTGTGAGTGCCGCAGACCTCCATTATGTTTATCTGGCGGCCAAGCCTTTTGCAGGCTGCGTTGATAGACTGTTGAGCTTTATTGATTCGTTCGAGCATTTTTCGTATATGCGTTAATGCGTATATGCGTTAATGAGTAAATGCGTTAAGACATTATTAGGGTTCGTAGTCTACTCATCCACGCATCCACTCACTCATCCTGAGATTTTATTCGGCGTTTCCAGAAATTCGTTTATTTCTGCGATAAGCTCCCACGTTTTCTTGGCTTCTTCTTCATCGACGGTTGATATGGCAAAACCTGCATGGACGAGCACCAGGTCGCCGAGCTTTGCTTCCGGAATCAGCGTAGTCTTAGCCTTGAAGCGGTTGCCCATCGCATCGACTACCGCCTTATCATCTTCGAGTTCAACTATTCTTGCTGGTATCGCTAAACACATAATTCGTCTCTCGTGTCTCGTGACTCGTGATTAGTGGTTTTACTTACCCTCATCCAACATCACATATAACTTGTTTTGTTCGCATTCTATTGCCTGATATGTTTCGGGTCAATCTTATATACTCCGTCTTCTGGAAGGTGTTCGGCTGAGAACACATGGCAGGAATTGACAAAGATTAGACGGGGTAGTGTCATTCTTAGGCGCAGTCGAACAATCTGGCTCTATTTTTTGAAAACGCTTTTTGGTAAAGCTTAATTGTGTAGAACCTTGGGTAGAGCTTGACTATCACAAGATATCGATGTCCTTGTTTTTGAATCCCGCCAGCCGCGCAATGATTTTCTCAATGCCCCAATTCGGATCGATGCATCTAACGGAGTAATCTTGCTCTTGGGCTAATCTCTCAAATTCGCCAGCTTCATTCTCAGGACATAGCAAAAGGACCCGCTCAGGCAGGGGAAAGTCGCCGACACATCGCCACTCTCGTTCCCACCAGAATTCCTTGCGCTTTCCTCCGCTTGGACGGTTGTCTCCCATTTGTTCGATGAACGGAGTTATTTTCGAAATCTGTGATGTATCGAAGTTGACGGATTGGTTTATGAATTCATTGATTGGATTCATCAACCAATCGTGTCCTGGGGTTATGTCGATGTACCAGACAGGATTTACTCCCTTCTTTCTCGCTAACATTTTTGTGATTGCGATTCCGTATGGAGCAAACTCGTAATCTCGGTCATCAATCTTTCCGAACATGTGGTATAGATACTCAAGTGGAGCCTCGGTGAAGCAAACGCACTTCTGAGAAGCCAAATCATGGTTGTCTTGTTCCAATTTTGTTTTCGCGGCTCCGAATATGGACCTTGCTTCGATTTTCCAGTCGTTAACTATTGACTCCAAGTTTTCTTTAGCAGATTTGCCATTATAATCGCGTGTGAGGTGGACAATAAACGTGCTCAGATCGGACCGACGCGATAGTATCGTTTGTATGTCTGTTGAAACACTACTTTCAGTCTTTGGCTCATCTAATAATTGATCGACAGGATTCATTTTGTCACCCCCTTCAATAAATGAGCAGAATTAACAAATTAGTTTTACAAAGTGAAAATCTCCCATTTATCTATCGTAGATTTGAAGAGGTGACTTTAGACGCCAGTGTTAAGAAACATCAGGATTTTTCAAAAATTAAGAATGTATAGATTCCTGCTTTCGCAGGAATGACAACTTAGATTGGGACTGCAGAAGTATACGAGCGACGAGTCACGAGCCACGGACCACGGCTCTTGCTGCAATTGTGGCTTGGCCGAGGGCGATGCCGCCGTCATTAGCCGGGACTTCGCGGTTCAATAATACGGAAAAACCATTTTCCTTCAATAGCTTAATTAAATGATTTGTCAAATACTGGTTACAGAATACTCCGCCGCTAAGTGTTACTGTGTTGAGTTTCGTGCTTTCCCTGGCTTGTTTAGCCATCGCCAGTAGGGCGATAGCAAGGGTATTGTGAAATTTAGCTGAGATGGTGGGTGCAGCCATACCTTTTTGAATGTCAGTGACGAGTTGTCTTATGGTCTGACATATATCAAGCTGCATTGGCTGGCCATTCCCCAAAATGAGATCAAAATCGTAATGATCTTCTATGTCGTCAGCAGCAATTGCCTCAAGGGCCATCGGTAGTTGTGCGTCAAAATGGTTGTAGGTGCCAAGGCCAAGCATCGCAGCGACGGCATCAAAGACACGGCCCAAGCTGGAAGTTTGGACCGTGTTGATTTGCTTTTCGATTTGCTGGAGGATGAATTTAGAATTTAGAATGTTGTCATTCCCGCGTATGCGGGAATCTATTCCCTTTTTGGTTTCTGGATTCCTGCTTTCGCAGGAATGACAGTTTACCTTGATTTGCTCAAGCAGCCACATGAATTTACTTAGTTGAAAATCTTCTCCGTATATTTTTTTCAGTAATCCCAGGATAGGCCTGATAGCTTCTTTACTGGCCTTATCTGCACCTGCCAGCGGATAATAAGCCAAATGGCCGAAGCGCTGAAAATCTTCAAGTGTGGCGATTAGACATTCACAACCCCAGATGGCGCTATCGGTGCCGTAGCCGGTGCCGTCACAGGCAAGGCCGATGACAGGACCATCAACATTGTACTCTGCGAGAACAGAAGCGACATGTGCCCAGTGGTGTTGGACCTGGATGACTTTGACGTTCGATAGGGAAAGGGCATATCTGGTGGAAAGATATCCTGGGTGGAGATCACAGACAACAACTTTGGGTTCGACCTCGAACAATTGGCGGAGATGTTCGATTGATTCAATGTAATGGTGGTAGACTTCGGCGTCTTCAAGGTCGCCTATATGTTCGCTGCAGATAAGCTGGTTCTGCTTGGCAAAGCAGAAGGTGTTTTTCAGGTCTGAGCCTGCGGCGAATATTTCCTGTGAGGCGATTTTTTCCGTTATGATAGGCGTAGGGACGTAGCCTCTGGCGCGCCTTAGTAGCGTTGGTTTGTCGTCAACTAAATGCACGATGGAGTCATCAACCTGGCGGTATATTTCGCGGTCATGCATCAAAAAGGCATCAGCTATGTCCCCGAGGCGTTCAAGAGCTTTATCATTTTTGCAAATCAGGGGTTCTTCCGAAATGTTGCCGCTCGTTGCAACCAGAACCTCCAGGCCCTGTGCAAAGAGCAGATAGTGCAGAGGAGCGTAACAGATCGTAAAACCGAACGTATTTACACCCTCGGCGACCGTCGGTGCGATGGAGGAATTTTTTCTTTTGGGCAGCAGGACGATAGGAGCCTGCGGACTCGTGAGCAGCCGCTCAGCGGTTTCACTGACGAGGGCATATTTTCTGATCTTCTCGATTGAGTCTGTCATCATTGCGAAAGGTTTATGGTCGTGTCTTTTTCGCCGCCGCAGGCGCAGGACGGCATCATTGTTTAGTGCGTCCACGGCCAGATGAAATCCGCCGACACCTTTTATAGCCACGATTTTACCGGCTCGAAGCAATTTTACGGTTTCGGCTATAGCATCTTGGGTTTGCGACAGGATTGTTTTACCGCTGCTGTCGGTGAGAAAGACTTTTGGTCCACACGCCCCGCAGGCAACAGGCTGAGCATGAAATCGGCGGTCGGTAACATCTTTATATTGAGCTGCACAGCGGTCGCACATCACAAAGGCCGACATTGTCGTGTTAGGACGGTCGTAGGGGATGGTCTTTACGATTGAATAGCGAGGCCCGCAGTTCGTGCAGCTGATAAATGGATATTGGTAGCGGAAATCATCCGGATTATTCATCTCGGCGAGGCAGTCTCCGCAGGTCGCAATGTCGGCGGTTACCTGTGAAAGGGGGGTACCTGCTGAGTCGCTTTCTATAATTGAAAAATGGCTTTCTCCCTCGACGATAGGCATATCGGAAGACTCACACGACACGATTTCTGCTAATGGTGGCTTGTCAGCAGACGCAAGCCGGGTCAGGAAATCATCAATTTTTTGCTGTTCGCCCTGCAACTCAAGTGTGACGCCTTTGGTGTCATTGCAGACGCTGCCTGTCAGACCCAACTGGCTGGCCAGCCGATACACCGCAGGTCGAAAACCTACTCCCTGAACACGTCCGGTTATGAATATTCTTTGTCGTTTGAGCAAAGTTTGTAACCTCTTACTTTCACCTGATTTTTCATACGGCTGCAAACGCTGGCTGTTCGGACGTATTGTAGTGTGGCTGCCCGAATAACTCAATCGCTCGTTCTTACGGAGGTTGCTCGCTGGAGAAAGGGGCGGAATTTGCTTGCTGCTTTAGCCTTACTGTGTTAGCATATAATGCACCTGGGGCCATAGCTCAGTTGGGAGAGCGCTTGCATGGCATGCAAGAGGTCGTGGGTT
>CAZFLY010000084.1:0-9744 GCA_964519995.1 uncultured Pirellulales bacterium
AGCTTGTGAATGAAGATATTTTTGCGTGTCATATCGTGTCTCCTTTAATGGTTGGGAGGTAATAAGATTTTGAACGAACGAAATCTATCTTACTTACGGTTACGCAATTTTCTGTAACCCTTGAAAACTATTAAGTTATAATCATCGACTAAAGATTTTTTTTACTTGAATTTTGTATTCAAGCTCACAATATCCTTATGTCCTATAACGATTGAACGGCTGGAAAGATCAACCATTTAATCAGAGAGCACAAAGGCCTGTTTTTGATAAGCCAGCCACACACGGTCGGATTTTTTGCACCACATTTGCTGTAATCAGGACATTTTTATTCTGACAACAAAATTTAAGAGGAGCTTACATTGTATTACCTCCGGATTGTTAACTGTTTATGCAACAAGCATTTATTCCTCATTCTGGATGCCGACAAAATCACATAAATTTGTTCAATTATCATAGGACACGAGGCAAAATTCGCATTCAGTAATAAGCATACTAATACAGCAGAAAATGAAATATCGTGCCTATCTTGATATCGAAACCACAGGACTTAGCAGACACAATGCCGACCTGACAGTAATTGGTATTGTCCTCGAAAAGCTAAGAAAAACTAAAGTTGTACAGCTTTTTGAAAATGATCTGTGTGAGCAACGGTTACTAATAGTTCTCGATGGGATTGATGAGATTTATACGTACAATGGGAGCCGTTTTGACCTGCCTTTTATCCAAGCCAAACTCGGCGTGGACCTGAAAGCCTGTTTCAAACACACAGACCTTATGTATGATTGTTGGCGGAATAGCCTAAAGGGCGGACTGAAAGCTGTTGAACGACAACTGGACATAGTTAGACATCTGAAAGAGGTAGATGGACATGTGGCTGTAAAGCTCTGGTACGACTACATCAATAACAGCAATAAACACGCCCTTATTACACTGTTGGAGTACAATCGCGAAGATATTCTCAATCTGCGAGTGTTAAGGCGTAAACTCGGCGTCGCATAGCAATGTCCACGCGGAACTCACGACTCATTGTACTTTGCGATTTCGCGGCGTATCATGCGGGTAAAAGGCCGAGCGCCTATTCCGACAGTCTTAAGGCCCTATCCAAGTCCTCTATGATATCATCGACATCTTCGACGCCAACAGCCAATCTGAACAACGTGTCAGTTAGTCCCAATTCATACCGTTCTCTGCGGCTATAATCATAATAGCTGACCAAGGCCGGATGCGTTATGAGCGTCTCGACTCCGCCCAAGCTCGGTCCAATGTAGCACAACTTCAAGGCATCGAGAAAACGCTCTGCTGTTCTGAGGTTACCCTTTATGTCAAATGTAACAACCCCCCCGCCGCCGGTCATTTGGGCCTTGGCAATCTCGTAATGACGGTGACTCGAAAGGAAAGGATAGTAGACTTTTTTAACTCGCGGGTGATTTTCAAGGAATTGGGCAATCTCTAAAGCAGATTCATTCTGCTTCTTCACCCGCAGAGGAAACGTTTTCAGTCCTCGTAGCAAAAGATAACAACAATGAGGATCTATGGTACCGCCCATCGACTTGTGCAAGTTTCGTATCTTATCGACGAGTTCTCTATTACCAAGCACGGCACCCGCCAAAATGTCATTGTGACCTGCCAGATATTTTGTGCAACTTTGTAGGACAAGGTCCATACCAAACTCTATTGGCCGCTGATTAAATGGTGTGGCGAAGGTACTGTCAATTAGTGTCAAGACATTATGTCTGGCTGCTATTTCTCCTATTCTGACCAGGTCAAATATGTTTAGATAAGGATTTGTCGGCGACTCGGAAAAGATAAAACGCGTATTTTTTTTGATCGCTTTTTCGAGAATCCCATAGTCTCCAAAAGGAATTATCGTACACTCAATGGCAAACTGCTTTAAGTATGACCTGCAGAATTCGAGCGTCTTTTTGTAACTGTCGTCAGTAATAACAATATGATCCCCAGATTGAACTAAAGATAAAATAGTCGTCGTAATTGCGCTCATTCCGGACGAGAAGACAACGCAGTCCTCAGCGCCTTCGAGGTCCGCAAGGCGTGCCTCGGCAATCTTGGCAGTCGGATTACCATATCTACCATACTCAAAATGTTCCTTTCCTTTTTTGGTATAATCCTCTATTGCCTTACTGTTTTGAAAAGTAAACGTAGAGGTTTGAATAATGGGAGTAGTTAGTGAGTCGGCATATTTCTTTCTCGGTTCGCCTGCATGTACGGCTCTCGTAGACAGGGACTTGTTGCCTCGACCGAATTTAACCATTTTGTTTGATTTAGACATTATCTGTTCCTTCTCCTGAAAAAAGACTTCTAAACAACTCGGCTTTGCCAGAGTAAATAGCTTGCAGAGCAAGTTGTTTATCCGAAAAACGCTGCTACTTCAAGACAATTTTTATTCCTCGCTCGATTCCCGAAAATAAAATGGCACTCTGATGTAAGAGGGGCTATTATTTAATGACACCATCGAGATGCTGGATATGCCCTCTCTTCCGGAGATGCTTAAAGAATGCAAGCCTTTTAGGATGAGGCTGACTGCTGTGCCTTATCTATCAGAACCTGAAGAAAAAGCTGAGAGAAAAAACAGGATAGAATTTGAAATCTTCCAGGTCTTTTTCGATATCAGCCCTTTCGGTTGCAAGGTTTGTCCGAAATGTAGGATCTGCAGCCATCAGGCCATTTGCAGACAGGTTCACATTTGGCGACCCAATATAAGCAACGCCGATGTCACTGATAAATCCCCATCTCTTGTCTTTGCCGAAAGCATTGCCCCAACCTATCCCCACATAGGGTGCAACATTGTCGAAGTTGAGAATCCCCGACAAAACGCCTATCTCAGCAGGAGTGTAGGTTGTGCCTCCGATCATCAATGGAACTACCGGCGTTGTGCTTAGGCCCACTTCGCTCTCATTTACCAAGACTCCACCACTGACACGAAAAGAGCCCTTGAACGGATACCAGTCAAGCAGGGCAGAATAAGAAAGAAGGTCCACATCAAAGTCGTATTCGATGTCACTGACTTTTCCATCCAGGCCCAGGCTGAATGCATTGATACCGAACCTGGCGTTTACATTTGAAGTTATTCTCGCAGTAACTTCCCCGCCTAAGCCTAACGTGCTATTCTTCACTCCAATAGCTAATCGACCAGTATCTGCATATACCTGCACCGATAGAAATGCAATTTGAATAGTTAACAGTAGTATCACACACAATCTTGCTCTCATTGTATTGCCCTTGCGTAGTGTATTGCAGTTCTTAACTCGATTTACAGCAATCCTGCCAAGAATTGGAACGATAACAGTAGCAACCTCTTTGTACTTTGTCTTCGGCGGATTTCATTAAGCACTTGATGGAAAGATGTAAAGCAATTCACAGTATCATTTTGCGGCCTATTCTCGGGCGTTTTGCGATTTGTGTTATGTGAGTGGTTGAAATTAGAGGACCAGCCGCGAAAAAATCTCCAACGGTTGCTTGCGGATGGAGGCTATGAAAATCTTGTGATTAGAATATGTGCCGACGAGGCTGTTTGAGTTGGGCTTTCATCTGAACAGAGAACCTCTGTTGAACCTGGCCAAAAACTCCCACAGTGATTCGCATAATCAAAAAATCTACAATGTCACCTTCAGAGATTTTTTCCATGACCACTGCCAGTTCCGTGAGATTACGTACAGTTGTATTATCTATCTGTAAAATCAGGTCTCCCGTTTTCAGGCCGGCTTGCGGAGCTACACCGCCCTGCTCCAGCGCGGTCACAATCAGTACCGGATATGCACTCTCACGCAATTGAGCTTAACCATATCGCCTCACCTTATAATTACTGCGACCTTTGCATTGTCTTTTGGCTATCAACTATTGGAGACACGACCACAATAAAATCCTAAACAAGTAATCCTCTGATTTAAAAAAAGAAAAATGTAGCAGAGAGCACTATTCTGTGATGTGTTGATCACTTTCGCAGAAAAGAACCTTATCTCCGAAAGTGATTGGGGTACCTCCGTACCTTTTCACGGACCCGCCTCTGCTTAGCTCTGCCCTGAACTTCTCTAATGGCGAATCTGCTTTTTACGGTTTTTTGTGCAGAAGCAGGCTTTCTTGCGGCTTGGCTTTTACTCGTAACTGACAAGGCATTTACACATACTTCTGCAATTGCACTGTCAGAATCCTTTACACCTTGCGATAGGAGTTCTAATGCGGGCTTCTTCATCCGACCGCGCATTTTCCTAAGTCCATATGCAGCCGCACCTTTTGTTCTCTTTGAGGCCTCGCTAAATAAAACCTCTTTAAGAATCTCCAAACCATCTTCCTGCATCCAGGACAAATTGAAAGCAGCGCGACGAGCTATCCCTACATGGTCAGAGTATAGCTTGTCCCTGAGCTGTTCGAGGAGCTTAACAGCTTCTTCACCACTTTCCCTACCGCTAATTTGTCTCTTTTTCAGCCTCATCAAGCCACCTCTTTATATTATTGTATCGGCAAGTATATACCAATTGCTGAAGGCGGATTTACTGCTACCGCATCCATAAACAGCTACACAAATAAGAAAATTCTTTTAGGGACCAAATAGACAGCCAAAAACAGGTCGATGTTCAACATCAAGGGGGTGTATCGGCTCCATCCCGTTATTTTATTCACACAGCCTCCTGTTTACTTCACCTCCTGAAAGCCAGACTCCTTGGTACAATCCTCCCCCTGAAAACACCAATCATTCCTGGCACAGAACAAACTGAACAGGTTATACAGCGAACAAACGCCCCATATAATAACAAGAACCCCTATAATAATTCTACCTAACGCCGGAGAAAAACTATCTGCTGACCCTCGTACCTGCATTGCCATCGTCATTCAAAAAGCATTTTGGCATGATATCCTGAGGACGTCAACGATTTATTTGTCATAGTACCAATAACTTTTCTAATAACCTATCCTGTATTAAATAGCAAAGCCTTGTCCAAGTCATTGGCTCTTATCGTCAAAAAACCTTTTTTTCGTAACAAAATGGCTTTTTCAAGCGTCTGAATAAACAGATGGGCAGATGATAGGCCTATTTTAAAACAGGTATCCGTAGGAGCTCTTCGGCCGATTGAAAAAGAGCCAGAGTTATTTTTTTTATCCTCTTCTCCTATTATTTTTAGCTTGTATTTAGGCAATATTGTTCCTGACAAACACATCTTATAATGGAGGCAACGACTTACGTCTATTTCGAGCTCGGCTTGACATAAGTCTCTTATTCGTATAAACTTGGGTCTGGGAATTTTCTTTTTAAGACACAAAAAACAATGGACGTTCTGGCTTGGCCCGGACTATATTAGCCGTGACGAACTGTCCATAAATAAGTACGATGCATCCTAGCATTATTGTTCCCGGAATATTGGGCAATGAGGTTCTGATAAACAGATGATTTGAACGAGGTAGATTGTATGAGATATTCAAAAAGAGCAATTTTGGTAAGTACTGTTGTGGTGGCAATTCTTGCCATTTTAGCGATCGGTCTTTGCATCAAAGCAATCAGGTCAAACCAGCCGACAATGAATAGGCCTGAACAGCCGCTGCCTGGTCACCGCAGCGGGGCAAGGACACGTGCTCTCTCGGCTGAGGACAGAGCGAAACTGAAGGAGGAAAAGGAAAAGAAAATAAAACAAATGGCAGATATGTCTGAAGAGGAAAAAGAGAAATTCAGAGCTATGACTCGAGAGCAATTCAGCGTGTGGCGATTCGACAGCCAACGTTTTCACGGCCTCTCAGATGAAGATAGGGCCAAATTGATTGAGCAATGGGAGAATCTTTCGGAAGAGGAAAAGCAAGCCCTTAAAGCCAAAATGCGCGCGGAATTCACCTTGGGTTTGCGCGAAGGCACAGAAAGCTCAAGCAACGTGTCCGTAGAAGAGAAGTCCGAACAACAAGGGCAGAAAAAAGACACCAAGGAACAACAGCAGAGAGATTCTGAGAAATAGCGAGCCTGTGAAATTCCGTGAGATCATTTGGCAGCTATCATAGTCTTGAGAGTCGGGATTTACATTTTCTGAGCAGGTTCTGGGGGAATGTCCCCGTTGCGGGCGGCTTGCTCCGGCACAACGGGTCATACAGGCTAACAACGAAATGCTGGGAGTGTCAGATTAAATCTTGACTATCTCAAATAAACTGTCCGTTAAAATAGATCCCCGGAAAACTCTGTTCTTTCCCGCTGCCCCGACTTGCGTCGAGAGACGCAGGGGCAAGTTCCTGTTGAAAGGCAACCCAGAGTCCACGACCGGTAACATTAGCAAGTTCGACATAACCAAAGTCCTTTTCACCGGTGCTCTCATTGATCCCACGCCACCGTAGCACTAAACCGATTCTGTCCTCTATCGCCGCTAAGCCGGTGGAAGCACTAACACAAATAACCAAGATGACCAAGAGCCATAACTTCATCACTTTCATAATTTACTCCGGATGAGAATTTCTAAAAGGCACTGTCATCATGGTATCTAATATGTAGGTTCAGTTCTTAGTCAGGGTTTCTTCGAGTGTTAGATCAGCTTTTTCGGACAAGGCCTTTTGTGCTGTTTTGGGAACTAACGGCAGAACAACCGTAAAGGTTGTTCCTTTATCAATCCCACTTTCAACATCGATTCTTCCGCCATGCGCCATCACGATTTTGTGAACAATTGCCAATCCCAAGCCTGTACCTTTAATCAGTTTGCCTGGCCTATGCACACGGTAGAAGCGGTCAAATATTTTTGGAAGGGCTTCCTTGGGTATTCCCATGCCCGTATCGCTGACACTTATGACCCATTCATCTTCATGTTTTCGGACGCGAACAGTGACCTGGCCATCTTCAGGCGTGAACTTGATTGCATTACTGACTAAATTTGTCAGAACCTGAATAATCCTGTCACCATCAAACGTAGCCTTAGCTAACCCGCCATCAAACTCAGTGGCAAGGTGTATCTTTTTCTTCTTCGCATATGGAGCCATAGTAGAATAGGCGTCCTCAACGACCTTTCTGATATCCTTTTCTTGCATGCTAAATTCCATTTTGCCCGCGCCGAGTCTCTGGAAATCCAAAACGTCGTTGATTAGCCTGGAAAGCCTGTCTATATTTCTTTTTGCAACATCCAGAAAACGTCGTTGGTCGTCACCAATCTTGCCCGCCACTCCATCTAAGACTATAACTACGGCTTCCCTCATCGACGTCAAAGGTGTCCGCAGTTCATGTGAGACCGTAGATATAAACTGGGTCTTAATTTCCATCGTCTCTTTCAGCTCTTCCTCTGCCCGCTTACGGTCAGTTATATCATTTATTGCTACAACCGCGTGCCTGCGACCATCTATGATAACTGGCTCAGCACTTAAGGAAAACCAAGGTTTAACTTCCTTATCACGTACTTGTAAAGTGGGTTGAATCTCAACTCCGTGAACAGACTCTTCCGAATCTATAGCAATCTTTATCGTCTTTAGAAACAGACATCCCACACAATGTGGATGATCTTTCCATCCCTGCTCCTTGCATATAACGTCTTGCGTAGCATAGATGCAACCGAGGGCAACACCTGGTAATTGATTGACAATCTGCGAAAACTCCTTTTGGACCAACTGCCTAATAGCGTCATTGGCTCGCTTTACTGCCATATCCTCACCGACCAACAGCATACCAACAGGTGTTGCATCGAAGATTGCTTCCAAATTCCTTTGTTTACTATCCAGTATTTCATGAATCCGCCTGCGTTCAGTGATGTCTATATCAACGCCCCTGTATCCCAGAAGATTGCCTCTACTGTCAAATAATGGAACCCCGCTTGTAGAAAGCCATACAACCTGGCCGTTCTTGTGCAGGTTCCGGTTTTGAAACTCATACAATACGTCCCTCTTCGCAAAAATTTCGAAGGCCTGCTTCTTCAACTCATCTCGGTCGTCAGGGTGAAATAGGTCGTAAAAGTGTGTCTTTTCAAGAAGTTCCTCAGGTTTATAACCTAATATCTTTTCCGCCACCGGACTTGAATAAGTGTATAGGCCATTGGCATCCACTTCCCAGATCCATTCCTTTGCATTCTCTACAACCTGGCGGAATCGCTCCTCCGATCTCCTTAGGGCCTCTTCAAATGTTTTACGTTCAGTGACGTCTCGTATAACGCCTATTGAGCCGATAATTTTGTCATCCGAATCCTTCACAACGCTCAGTGACACATCGACGTCAATAATCTGACCATTTTTCTTGACCATCTTGGTCTCAAGATGATGCTGCATACCCTTTTGTCTTACGTTGTGGGCTCGTATCTTTTGCCATTCGCCCTCAGGATAGAGCGATTTCACAGACCTTAGGTGCAAATCTTCGCTATTCATGCCGAGAAGGTTTTCGGTGAATTGATTCCAGGAAATGAGACACTCTTGTTCGTCAACCATCATGATAGCAACAGCGGAATTTTCAAAAATAGTGCGGTACCTTTGCTCGGCCAACTGCAGCTCGCGTTCCACCTTTTTGCGCTCGATGGCATAACGCACTGCACGCATAAGCAGATTGCTGTCCACCTGCCCCTTGATTAGATAGTCCTGCACACCCTTCTGTACAGCTTTGATTGCCGTATCCTCGTCGTCAAGGCCGCTCAGAACGATGATAGGCACATGCGGGACTTGAGACTGTAACTCCGTAAACGATTCAATCCCTTGCGCATCTGGTAGACCAAGATCAAGAAGAACCACATCAAAGTGATCCCGGTCCAAGAGCTCAAGGGCGACAGACAGATACTCTGCAGACTTTACCTCAGAAACACGCAGCGACGATTCGGACAGCAATCTCTCCAGAAGTTTTCTGTCTACGATATCATCTTCCACTATGAGTATTTTCAACGGTTCTGCAGTACTCAATCTCATGCCTTAACCCCCCATAGATTGTCAACGTCTATACCACAGCGGCGCCGAATGTTCACACCGAACTGGAATATCAAATCCCGGCGTAACAGGCCTTGTTATTCGGCATCAAAAAATTCGTTTTTCTGCCCAACAACATCCGCCCGTGGACGACCTTCCTTAATCCGAAGTTCCATGCACATAAGACAACTAACCCGTGACTTTTTACCGTCGCAAAGATCCCAAATCTGCAATACCGCGTCCTATTATTGAACGACAGTATATTGTCTCTACATCAATCTGAACCTTTGCTCTCCAGCACGTTCTTGATTTTTTCCATCAGCTCATTGAAATCGAACGGCTTGGTGACATAGTCTTCAATGCTGTAGGAAGAAGCCTTAGCGATGTCTTGTGGCTCAGCAAGCGCCGTGAGCATTATCACCGGTATGTCTTTCAATTCAGGACTACTCCTCAGGTGCTCAAGCATCTCGTGGCCGTTCATGACAGGCATATTCGTGTCCAGAAGAATAAGGTCCGGCTTTTCGCTGGCTGCCTTTTCAAGACCCTCTTTCCCATCAGCAGCGGTAACAACATCAAAGTGGAAGAACTTGAGACGATATTGGACGGTTCCTACCAAGTCAGGTTCATCATCAACCAAAAGTATCTTCGCCTGGGTTGTTTTCTTTTTAGATTTGAACAATTTTAACATTATTATCTCCCTTTAAAATCAACCAGTAAGACCTCTTTGATTCAGTTCTATACCAAATCACACTCAAGACTTTTTTATCGACTCAAACACCATATAGAATTAGTACACAATATTTCACAACCTGCCACTGTCATTCATATAATTCCTTCTCACTAATAGTCAACTTTCGCACTTTTTAGGCGGCTGGTTTTAATGATTTATCAATACAA
>CAZFLY010000085.1:0-9651 GCA_964519995.1 uncultured Pirellulales bacterium
TCGCCAAGTTCGCTTCCCAATGGCTTCAAACCGCGCCTGACTTGGACTATGACCTAAATGACAGCGGGACAGTGGATTTCAAAGACCTCCAAATGCTGGCAGGTAACTGGCTTGGCGCCTGCCCATAATGACTGTAGGCTGTTGAGCTTGTCTTTTTAATTATTGATTCCTGTATAACTAATGATACAACGCAGGAGATATAGAACAAAAATGTCATTCCCGCGAAGGCGGGAATCCAGCTATTTCATCATCGTTTTCTGGACTCCTGCTTTCGCAGGAGTGACAAGTCTATATAATTTTCTTTAGTATTTTTATTACAGGTGTCAATAAACGCAGTAATATTTTTCACTGCTTCTAAAGACGTACTTCCTCAAAAGCCATAGGGGGGGCAATCATTAAAAAAACACAATCTGCTTGCTGTGCCGGCAAAATCCTGTTAACAAATACACCCATATTATGCAAGGCAAAGACAAAAAACATCATATCTTTATCAGTGCTGCTGATCCGAGCGCGGATGCCCACTGTGCAGGTTTGATACATGCTCTTCGGCAGGGAAATCAAGATATCGAATTTTTCGGAGTGGGCGGCCCAAAGATGGCCGAAGCCGGCTGTGGCCTGCTGAAAAATACGGTTGAAAAAGCGGCCATGACGTACAAAGCTTTGTCCCAGGTGGGTCACTACTATAAGCTCTTAAAGCGCATAAGTCGTTTTTTAAGAAACTATGGAGCAGACTTAGTCATAGTATGCGACTCGCCTTCTTTCAACTTTCATGTCGCAAAGGCAGCAAAAAAGGCAGGCATAAAAACGCTCTTTTATGTCGCGCCACAGCTTTGGGCCTGGGCCGGTTGGCGAATTCACAAACTGCGAAAGTACTGCGACAAACTTTGCTGCATATTGCCTTTCGAACAGCAGTGGTTCAGCCAAAGAGGGGTTGATACTACATTTGTTGGAAATCCGCTTCTCAATGACCTGCTGACGGATTTGAGCAAATTCAAAAAAAAATACTCCTCTTTTGAACCACAAGAAGGGTTCAAACTGGCGCTTATACCCGGCTCACGCGCAGCGGAGATAGAATCGCTTTGGCAGCCGATGCAACAGATAGCACTGCGTTTGAGGAGGAAATACCCAGGCGCAACATTTGTAGCCGTCGCCGTCGATACACAAAGACAGAAATTGTTGGAGGCAGCGCAAATACCTGGCTTTGAATGTGAATACCTAATTGATGCAGTGAGGGATAGCGCCTGCAATTCAGATTTCACGCTTGTGGCAAGCGGCAGCGCGACACTGGAAGTTGCATCGGCCGGCTGTCCGATGGTAGTGATGTATCAATGCAGCAGGATTCTCTGGCATTTTTTGGGATGGTGGCTGATAAGGCCGAAATACTTTTCGCTGGTCAATCTTTTAGCAGATAAAGACTTGGTGCCGGAGTTTATGCCGTACTTTAGTTCAATTGAACCAATCGCGCAAGCTGTTGACAAACTGTTACAGAACAAGAACGAGCTGACAAGGATCAGCAGTGACTTGATTGATATGGTTGAACCAATAGCTAAGAAAAAGGCCCGTGATGAGGTGGCTAAGATCGCCTTAGAGATGCTTCGCTAAGTGTCTCGGCTTAAAGCCTTGGCTAAAAATTCTATTTTTGGGAGTTGAACAAATCCATTGAACGAGGGCAAGACCCACCAGATCGATGTCACCGCAACGCTTGCATGTCTGGGCACATTGGTGTGTTGGGCGCTCGGCCCAATATTCATCAAATACCTTACAGATTATATAGATTCGTGGACACAGAATCTGCTGCGCTACGCGGTGGGATGTCTGTTCTGGCTGCCCTTCTTACTTTCTTCTGCATGCAAAGGCACTCTTAACAACAAGGTCTGGCGCAGGGCACTTGTGCCTGCGATACCTAACGTCGTTATGCAGAGTCTCTGGGCAGCAGCATTTTATTATCTCGGGCCTGCTTTTTTGGTACTTCTATCCAAGACGAGCATCCTATGGATCACCGGCTTTTCACTGATATTTTTTCAGGAAGAAAAACCACTTGCCAGAAGCAAGCGATTCTGGTTCGGCTTATTGCTCTCCATTACCGGTGTCGTGGGCGTTCTATATTTTAAGGAGGATTTTCGAGCAACAGGCACGAGCACAGGTGTAATAATAGCGCTCGCGACCGCATTTGCGTGGGGCGTATATACAATCTCAGCAAAGATCGCATTTCGTGACATCGACTCTCGCCACGGCTTTGCAGTGATAAGCATTTACACAGTCCTTATCTTATTAGTACTGGCGACAATCTTCGGAAATATCGGAGACTCTTTACAGATGGGGCCGGGCCAATGGGGTGCCATAATCTTTTCCGGAATCACAGCCATAGCTATTGGACACGCGCTGTACTACGCAGCCATCAAGCGAGTTGGAGCCACTATCCCGATGCTTGTCATACTCGCTCAGCCCTTTGCGGTATTTGCGATATCAAGAGTCGTTTTTGGAGAAACGATGAACGGCCTACAAATCTTTTTCGGCATGATTCTGCTGGCCGGTTCCGCCATTTCTATCTGGGCACAACAGCACCTAAAGGCAAAGTCATAGGTTGGCAATGCGGTCTGTGGAGCCTTTTCTAAAGTGATCTACCGTTTTTGATAGTTGTATGTTCCAGACCTGCGCTGGCAGTAATGATGGGCTGCATCAGCCGGCATTATACCAATTGTGAATAATTAATGCGCTTATTCGTGTCATTTCGAGCGAGCCGTAGGCGAGTCGAGAAATCTATTTGAACAGATTTCTCCACTACGCCCCAGTGCTTTCTTGCGAAAGCAAGAACGGGGGCTTCGGTCGAAATGACATAATCGCAAATTTTAATCACAATTAGTATTAGATATCCGACAGCTCACTTGTCCTGGCATATTTTCTTCAACTGCTCCTCAATTCCCGCGAGCCTCGCTTGAACTTGATGCATAGTTAGAGATCTTGACCTGACGAAAAGCGAGATCGTTAGAATAACCGATATAAGGAACATAGCTTGGAAAGTGATAGTCGCGATGCCACCCAACAGCATACTGAAGTACTGTAAATCGTTCTTGATACCCCTCACGTTAAGTGTATAGGTACATGCGACTATAAAGCTAATCACCACTAACAGCCAAAAGATAATCACTATCCGCTTTAGCCGTCTGACACCGGCAGTATCCCTCTCGAAAATTCTCATCATAGGAATTTTTTTACAGTCTGGAGTCTCTGCGGATGTATCATCCATCTGTTTGAGCAGTTCCTGCCCGATATTCGCTTTAGTTGTCATTTCTGCTTCTCCATTTCTGCTGTCATTCTTTCGCATCCATAATGTGCCTTCAGTATACACAGATGCGCCACAAGATGATAAGTTCAAAGATGCGCAGGTTTTTTCAGCTCCTTTTACACAAACTCATTGCCGACTTCGAACAGAAACAGTTATCACATAGCAAAGACACTTGCGAAAAACGCGACCTGGCGTTATACTGCCCTGCTCGTTACATAGAGAATATTGCATTTGGAACCTCGTATAGGAACTAATGATGAAAAAAACTACAACTAATCCGGGTCTTTCCGAGCTTGACGAACTTTGCATCCAGACAATTAGATTTCTTTCTGCCGACGGTGTGCAAAAGGCAAAATCCGGCCATCCGGGTATGCCTATGGGTATGGCTCCGGCAGCCTATGTGCTCTGGACACGACACATGAGATACAACCCTGCCGATCCAAAATGGCATAACCGTGATCGGTTCGTTCTTTCAGCCGGTCATGGCAGTATGCTGTTGTACTCACTTCTGTATTTGACCGGCGGCGGCCTGAGCCTCGAGGATTTGAAAAACTTCCGACAATGGGGCAGCAAAACCCCGGGCCATCCAGAATATGATCCCGACCTCGGCGTCGAAGTCACAACTGGTCCGCTTGGCCAGGGAATCTCAAACGCCGTTGGTATGGCAATTGCGCAGAAGTATCTTGCCAGCTACTTCAATCGTGATAGCTTTCCTATCATCGACTACAACATCTACGTTATAGCGAGCGACGGCGACCTGCAGGAAGGTGTCGCGTCGGAAGCCTGCTCATTAGCAGGGCATCTTGGTCTTGATAATCTCATCGTCGTTTACGATGATAATCACATAAGCATAGATGGTTACACGGAACTGGCATTTACAGAAGACCGCGCCAAACGCTTTGAAGCATACGGCTGGCATGTACAGATTGTGCCCGGCGACGGCAACGATATGGCTCTGTTTGAAAAGGCCGTCGAGAACGCCAAGAAAGAAAAAGGCAGGCCCTCAATTATCAACCTGCGTACGCATATTGCATTCGGAAGTCCCAATAAGCAGGACACCGCTGAGGCACATGGTGCCCCCCTTGGAGAAGACGAAATAAAGCTGATAAAGAAGAACTTCGGCTGGGATGCTGACAAGACTTTCGAGGTGCCACAACAAGTTCTTGATCATACGCGAAAATCAGTAGAGAAGGGAAAACAAGCCCAAGCTAAGTGGGACATTCTTTTTTCCGATTATGAGAAGAAGTATCCCGATCTTGCTCGCGAGTTCAAAGATGCGGCCGCAGGAAAACTGCCTGTTAAACTCGATGAAATTCTGCCGAAATTCGAGGCGGACAGTTCCGTTGCAACGCGCAAGGCCTCTGGCAAAGTGCTCGATGCGCTCATGCCAAAGCTGCCTTTAATACTTGGTGGCTCTGCTGATCTTACACCATCAAATAACACGCGTTTTGCCGGCGCGAAAGACTTTCAGAAAAACTCACACGATGGCAGATATATTCGCTTCGGTATACGCGAACACGCAATGGGCGCGATACTAAACGGTATTTCTGCAAGCGGCCTTACGCGTGCGTACGGCGGCACGTTTTTGGTCTTTTCCGACTACATGCGCGGTGCCGTCCGCGTTGCCGCTCTATCGAAATACCCCAGCATATTCGTCTGGACGCACGACAGCATCGGCATAGGTGAAGATGGCCCGACTCATCAGCCGGTTGAGCAAATCGCCGCACTTCGAGCTATGCCAAATTTACTTGTCTTCCGCCCTGCCGACGCAAACGAAACCGCATACGCGTGGAAGTATGTGCTCGAACATCGCGAAGGTCCGGTGGCCCTTTGCCTCACACGCCAAGGCCTGCCAGTACTTGACCAGAAGAAATACTCCTCGGCTGAAAATGTTGCCAAAGGCGCATATGCGCTTGTCAGCGCCGACAAACCGGATGTTCTGCTACTCGCAACCGGGTCCGAGGTACATGTAGCACTGACGGCAGCGGAAAAACTTGCCGCCGAGAAAATTACAGCCCAGGTTGTCAGTATGCCATGCTGGAAACTCTTTGACGAGCAGGACAAAAAATATCGAGACTCGGTAATCCCGCCGAACGTCAAGGCTCGCATAGGTATCGAGGCCGGCGTCGAACTCGGCTGGTACAAATACCTTGGCGATAATGGCATCTTCATCGGCATGAGTACCTTCGGCGCTTCGGCCCCTGGAAAAGTCTGCTTCGAAAAATTCGGCATCACAACAGAGAATGTTACCAAAGCGGCTAAGAGCTTATTGCGTAAATGATCGCGGCTTTTACGCCGATTATTTTCATTCACAGACTCACTAAAGTTAGTATAATCTTTCCCATGAAAAAAAATGATACGAGTGAACAGGCCCGTAAAGTATTAGTCGGCATATATCGTGAAATGCCGTTATGTGAAAAGGTCGAGCGCATATTTGACGCGTATCGTACCGGCAAGATATTAGCCATGACAGGTCTGAAGGAATTGTACCCTTGTGTAAATCAAAAACAGATATGGTATCTGTGGGCTAAACATCATCTCGGTGATAAACTTTTCAAGAGAGCTTACGGGACTTCACCTGATGAACATTCCTGAAGAGCTAATGATATTGAGTAATTTCATCGACATCCTTGAGCAATTTGGCATTGCTTATGCCATAGGTGGGTCGATGGCAAGTTCCATATACGGGGAGGTTCGTTTCACACAGGATGCGGATATAACTGTTGAGCCTTTTGATGAGGTAGCGGACGAACTATTCGAGAAGCTCAAAGTCGAATACTACCTTAGCAAAAAAGCTATGGAGCAGGCCTTAAAAGAACGCAGCAGCTTTAATATTATCCATTTGAAATCCGCCTTTAAGATCGATCTATTTGTGCGAGAGGAAGGTGGATTCGAGAAACAATTATTTGTCCGGCGAAAACAATTAGAGCTTTCCGATTCGCTCGAAAGACCGTTTTCCGTCATTTCGCCGGAGGACATTATTCTGCTGAAACTGCTATGGTATCGTGATGGAGGTTGTGTTTCAGATGTGCAATGGAATGACGTGCTTGGCGTTCTGAGAGTTCAGTGGAAAACATTAGATTTCGAATATCTGGACACCTGGGCCGATACACTGGGTATTACTGAACTGTTGACAAAAGCTATCTCTGAAAGTAGGTAGTCACGAAGGATATTCTTCGAAACGCTGCGATATGTTCGGACTAAAGAAATGGCGGCGGAATCGAATTGCCGTCCGGCGATTTCCTGACGAGTGGCTGACAATAATCGAAAGAAATGTGCCGTTCTACAGACGATTGCCCCCGGAAGATAAGAAAGAGCTACAAAAACATATTCTCATATTTGTTTCAGAGAAGCACTTTGAGGGCTGCGGAGGCCTAAAGATCACGGATGAGATAAAAGTAACAATAGCAGCCCAGGCTTGTATCTTGTTGTTGCACCGCAAGACCGACTATTATCCTGGTCTTTCTTCTATCCTTGTATATCCGTGTTCGTATGTAGTTCCCAAAACGCAGCACCTGATTGGCGGCGTTGTCGTGGAAGGACCGGATGTGCGTTTAGGCGAGTCCTGGCGTCACGGCTCGGTTGTGCTTTCATGGGACAATGTCCGCCGAAGTGCTGAAGATATTCATGATGGGCACAACGTTGTTCTTCACGAATTTGCCCACCAGCTTGACAGTTCCGGTGCCAGAGGCGACAGCACGCCCGTTCTTCATCGGCGGTCTACATACATAACCTGGGCCCGTATTTTGCGAAAAGACTACGAGAAACTACGCCGTCAAGTCAGCCATAACCAGAACGCGGTACTAGGCGAGTATGCTGCCACGAATCCCGCTGAGTTCTTTGCCGTTGCCACGGAGTACTTCTTCGAGATGCCAAAAGAATTGCGCAAGTCCTATCCCAGTTTGTACGAAGAACTGAAAAACCTTTATCAGCAAGACCCTGACATGTTATGAGATATACTTTGAAAAATTTAGCATCAACAGAAAATGTGACCAAAACAGCTAAGAACCTGGTGTGCAAATGATAGCAACTTCTACCTTGATAATTTTCACTCGCTGAGTCCGCGGAAATTGTATAATCTTTCATACCAAAAAGAATGATACGGCTGAGCAGGCCTGAAGGAATCGCACAAGGGCGTGAATAAAGAACAGCTGTAGTATTTGTGGACCAGAGTGCCATCTTGTATAGGGCCTTATCGAGGTGTCTCTCAGTAGCATCATGTTGGCAGGTTTTTTGTGACTATACAGAATGATGGCTGGCGTGCTGCGGTTGTCAGCGCTTCTGGCTCTCAAATTGTTTGTGTGAGTAGCTTATGAAATTTGGCAATAAGTTAGGAGAGCAAGGATGGGGGGATTACTTCCACTTGGCCTGCGGTGCTACACTGTTGTTCTCGGTTTCGGCGGTGATTCTTTGGCGGCTTTCAGCATTATCGATGTGGGGAGATGAAGTCTGGTCGGTACGGGTGGCAAGTCACTCATGGCGTCGTATAGTTGAACTAGTGGCAGCAGACAAGCATCCGCCACTATACTTCTGGTTACTTGGAATGTGGACACGGTGGGTCGGCGCGAGTGATTTCTCATCGCGTCTATTGTCTGCACTATTCACCGTCGCAAGTGTACCGATGGTCTATGTTATCGGCAGAATGGTAGCATCCAAAGGTGCGGCAATTCTGGCAATGGTTCTCTTTGGGCTTGCTGGTCAGACGGTTCTGTGGGGGCGGATGGCTCGGTACTACTCCATGACGTTATTTTTGGCACTTGTGGCGGTAATCCTTGTGACTCAACTGAATCGCAGAGGGATGTCACTCAGACTGATGATCGGTTACACGATTGTGGCGACACTCTTATGCTACACAAACTACCTATGTGCAGGTGCGATAATCCTAGGTAGTACGTTCTTCATGGTATGGCAAAGGAGAGATCTCATTTGGCCATGGATGGCCATAAATTGCCTTGTTGGATTGCTTGTTTTACCTGTGTTGTGGATTATAATGCGACAGGCTGTTCCATTTACGTTGGTAGATGGTCAAGCACATGTTAGCCTTGCAGTATGGATCCAAACAGCAGCTTTTGTTTTGTATGTGTTTCTGCTAGGGCAAACCGTATACCCATGTGAAATTCTGCCGGTTGCTTGTGCTGGAGTTGCTTTCGCAACAAGCCTATATGGACACTGGGTCGCCCGGCGAGGGAGCCGTGTGAATACCAATCGTACCACGAGCCTAATGATGTGGATCGTTGTGGCGACAGTGATTCTCCTTGTTCTGATCTCCCGGCAACTTCCTTCCAAATTCCCCTTTTCGGTAGGTCGGCTTGTTTTCTTTTTGTCTCCTTTCTTCTTCATTTGGTTTGCCCGAGGCTTGACGAGTCTGCCAAAGGGGCTGATGATTGGGGCAACGTGCCTATTCTTAGTGGCCGATGTCTTCGCTTTGGGCAACTATTTCAAAGGACGTCACTTCCTGCAATATGGCCATGCCATGCCTACAAATGACATCATTCAATTCATCAAATCGGAAAAGGGAGTAGATGATATAGTCGTTTACTGGCACAGTGCACTTCCATACTACCATGGACCCGACAAGAACCTATATTGGTTCCGCGAGGGCCCTCTCAACCGAGCGATGGGGGACTGGATAGAACGGCACTGGTTCGATGCAGACTCAATCATACGTTCCTTGGGGCGAGTACAGCCCCCGGGAGTGTGGCTAGTTGCACCAACCAGCGACCAGATGCGCGTGGGCTGTGCTTCTGAACGCATACGTCAGTGGTTGTTGACACACTATAAGCAGGTTCGCATCGTGGGGTATCTGCCGGAAGATCCTTGGTTTAGCGCGGTGAAAAGCAGGCTTGCCCAACGTCAAGTCTATAGTTACAAGATATCGCTTTACCATTTCTCGGAGCCGAACTTAACAAGTCCTTAGCTGCTTACTCGTCAGCAGGTTCGGCCAATCTTTCTGTGCTTTTTGAATGGGACTGCGATTATACTTGGGGACTTAGCAGCGTATTTCACGTGATTAGGTTCCCGTTGGAGCACTTTGGCCTTAAAGATCTTCTCCCGAAATTTCAGAAGTCTGCATAGATTTGATACCAAGTGAGATACTTAACTGCCTATGTATATAGTTGGATTTCAATTATCTAAATAACTAGGCCGATACACTGGGGATTACTGAATTTCTTACTAAAGCTGTTCTTGAAAGCAAGTATTTGCGGGGATTCTGCTTCGAAAAATTTGGCATCACAGCAGAAAATGTGACCAAAGCAGCTAAGAACCTGGTGTGCAAATGCTCACAGCTTTTACCCTGATTATTTTTCATTCGCTGAGTCCGCGGAAATTGTATATTCTTTCATACCAAAAAGAATGATACGATT
>CAZFLY010000086.1:0-819 GCA_964519995.1 uncultured Pirellulales bacterium
TCCGTGTTGTTTCCGGTAGCACATCAGTTCCGCTAATCGTTATTTTGAAACTCGGACTGCCCATACAATCTAAAACCGATAATTGCCCTTTTTTACGCTATGCGCTTACACTACCCAAAACCGCAATTCCTCTTAAATTAAATTCGTCATTCGAGTCACGGGCTACGAGCGACGAGTCACGAAACCCGCCAACTCATTTTACCCCTGAAATCCAACAAAGAAAATACAAAAGTCTTGAACGCAACCAAATAGCCTCAACTTTTGAGCCAGCGAAAACATGTAGCAGGAATCTATACCCAATACGACATACGCAATACGAGATACGAAATACGCTTTACGCTTCACGAATCACGAATCACCATTTGTGCAATACCCAATACGACATACGAAATACGAGATACGATTCACGACATTAGAGTATCAAGCATCGAGCCACTATTCACCAATCGCGAATCACCATTAACCATTCACCACATACGAAATACGCTTCACTCATCACTCATCACTCATCACTCATCACTCATCACTTATCACTCTTCACTCTTCACTCTTCACTCTTCACTCTTCACTCTTCACTCTTCACTCTTCACGAAATACGAGTATCCAGTATCGAGTATCAAGCATCGAGACCATCTCCGTCGGACTTGTGCTTCGCTACATCATCAAACATCAAGCCTTTAGGTAAATTCAATACCTAAGTATCTTAGATATTAAGATCCGAGTGCTTAGTATCGAGCGTCAAGTAATGCTCCTGCTGGCTCTCGGGCTCGGCGTAGGCCTCCGCCGGAATGGGCCGCCTTGACGAGTATCGAGTATCAA
>CAZFLY010000086.1:919-9633 GCA_964519995.1 uncultured Pirellulales bacterium
ATCATCAAACATCAAGCCTTTGGGTAATCACAATACCTAAGTATCTTAGGTATTAAGATTCAAATACTCAGTATCGAGTGTCCAGTCATGCTCCGACTGGCTCTCAGGCTCGGCGTAGGCCTCCGCCGGAATGGGCCGCCTTGACGAGTATCGAGTATCAAGCATCGAGACCATCTCCGTCGGACTTGTGCTTCGCTGCATCATCAAACATCAAGCCTTTGGGTAATCACAATACCTAAGTATCTTAGGTATTACTGACTTTTGAATCTTAAATGGAATATTCTACGTAAGCGAAGCAAAGAGTCATTCCCGCGAAGGCGGGGATCCAGCCGGGTTATAAGCATTTTCTGGACTTCTGTTTGAGCAGGAGTGACAGTATGTTTGTTCCATTACTTATTCAAACATTAAGCCTTTAGGTAAATTCAATGCCTAAGTATCTTAGGTATTAATCATTGGATACTTAGCATCAAACATCCCGCAACGATATTTGACTATATACCATATAAAATTTAGTATCGAAGTTATTATCAACTACATCTTACCAATCTCCATGTACAAGATACGATTCACGAGATACGAGTATCAAGTATCGAACCACAATTCACCAATCACCACTCACAATCCCAAGTCCGTGTCTAAAAAAACTGTGCCAATTGGCGAAATTCATCCTTTCGTAGCAGTTCTACTGCGGAAGATGGATATGCGGCTTTTTTTTCGATATTATCAATCCTAAAGGCAAAAGGCGATATACGACAAATGCAGTCCGTAATATCTGTGAAAAATGGTTCAAAAAGTGCGCATTTTTGTTCATTTTTGCTAAAAACGTGCGCACTTTTGCTAATTTCTGGTCATTTTATGCTCATTTTTTACCGCATTTTTCTTGCCTATATCGCCCAAACTCTACACACTAAAACTGTCACCTTCGTTTTTAGCCGAAAAACAACGATTGGTCTTAAAATCACCTCCAAATTTTCCGCCAAAAACCCAATTTTTTCAAAAAAACCGCAAGTTTTTCAACTGCTGAAAAAACGAAAAACTGCAAAGTAGCACCTCTAATAGACCGAAATTAAAATGTGTTGTAACTTAGCGCTCGGTATGTGCGCATAGTCCAATAACAGGGCTGGAAAAGGTAAATTCGATGGAAGATATCCAATTGCAGTCTGATATTACGCTGCCAAAGACTTACACGGATGTTCTCTATCTGACTGATAAACCACAGATACCTCCTGAAATAAAGCGACTGCTAAGGCAAAATCGTCTGTCTGTTCTGACGATGCCGCTGGATAAATATCCGCAGATACGGCAGCGGCTAAATCTGATTGGAACGGTCGTTATCGATGCGGAAGATTTGGATGGCTCGGAGCAGCAGAAACTTGCTCAAATTATCGAATCGTTCGAGATGGAGAATATTGGCGTGATTTTGCTCACAAATCGGATTGAAATGCCAATAAAAAGCTTCTCTCTGGCGCCAACCAGCACAAGTTTTTCAATGACAAACAGGATGGAGTCGATTTCCCTGGATGATCTATGGGTCCGAATCAGCGTCAATCTGGCGTACCGCAAGAGAAGTTCTGGAATTGCGGTAAAACCCGCAGCGCCATCAAGTCGACATGAAATAGGCTGCAAGAACAAATTGGCCGAACAATTGCAGATGGCTGGTGCCCTTGTCGAAAGCCTCTCGGAGCAGCTCCGACTGGCCGGTCTCGTTCAGCAGGATTTCTTGCCCAACGAGCTTCCGGACACCGACAGAATCCGCTGGGCGGCAGCGTTTTATCCCGCTGAGTGGGTTTCCGGCGACATATATAATATCGTCCGCATCGATGGCAAGCATATAGGTTTCTATGTGGCTGATGTGGTTGGGCATGGCTTGCCCGCGGCGCTACTGACGATTTTTCTGAAGCAGACTCTTGCTATGCGAGAGACAACCGACCACAGTTACAGGATACTATCACCATCTGAGGTCATGAGAAATCTTAATGTACGGATGGCGTCACAGAAACTCTCTGGTTATCAGTTTGCCACCTGTTGCTATTGTCTGCTCGACATCGAGTCGCTACAACTAACGTATGCCCGTGCGGGGCATCCCTATCCACTTCTTATTGGGCCCGAAGGAGAGCCTGAGCAGTTGGAGACAAGAGGTTCACTACTGGGTGTATTCGAGGAGACCGAATATGTCGAGCACAGCATTCAACTTCAGCCTGGTGACAAGCTTCTGGTCTACTCCGACGGGGCAGAACCATTCATTGGTTGCTTCGACGACCAGGCTGGCTTTCGTTTCAAGCAGGAGTTTTGCGAAATAGCGGATTTGTCTATAATCGACTTGGTGGACAGACTCAAAGTTCGTGCGAAAAGTCAAGAGCTTGACCACTCAGGCATAGATGACATAACTATTGTCGGTCTGGAAGTGCTTTAGTAAGCTGGCTTTAATATCGTCATAGTAATAATCTGTTCAGGCAGGGGCCTGTTTACTAGTGTACTGTGTTGATATCGTAAAGCCTATAAAATAGGGCCCCGACTAATTGTTAATGATGGTTCAGTGAGCTTTTGGGTAAAATCTCATTTTTTTGAGAAATAGCTTTTATGGACGATATTCTGGTATTTCGATGCTGACAGTGATTTTATAAGACGATTTACATAATGCGTTTGAATTTACCGTTTCTGTATAGACTCTCAGTGTATCCAAATAGGAGCAATACCTAAATATCCCAGAAAGTGTTGTAAGAGCTTTCAGGTAAGGGAGCTAAAGGTTCCCAGATAGACTTGCGTATGGCTCATTGAGTTCAGAGAACATTTGCTTGACGTGAACATGGGTAATCTGGTAAAATTGGGAGTTTGTAATCTGTGGCCTTAAAATTATGCAATCGGGTCACTATTTCGTATAATTTACAAGAGATTAGCTTAGGTACGAATATTGTTTGATCCTCTTGGGATTCTGGAAGTACCGGCTGCTGGATTATGGCCTATTTGTTTATGAAAGGAAGGAGTTTCATTTCGGTCTATCACAATGTCCTAATAAGAACCGCCCCGAGTAGTATGTTTTGATGGCAATAAACCTAATTTTACCGGGGAGGAAGGCAGGTGAGGGATTTCAAATCTCCTTCGGATGAGTTTTGAGGTATGAAAAAGGGGGATTTAAGATGAAAAGGTTATTGATTATCTCGCTTGTTCTAACGTTTGTTTTATTTGGTTGCCGCATCGCGAACAAGCAGGATTACTCTGAGACGCCTGGACCATCAGCGGATGAGCCTTCGGAAAGGGTCTTTTGGGGTAAAGACCTAAGACCTATAACTGTGCCTATGCCCGCATCAACGGAAAGATCGGTATTACAGGAAAGGCAAGCATCACCAGCGAGACGGGTATCAATAAAAGGTACCGAACCCCTACAAAGTTCGGTTGTCGTGAGACCAGAGCTGATTGTTTTGGGTACGGCTGGCTCATACACCGTCTCCATAGTCTATCCGTCCGTAGAATACGGTGTTATTCGAGTAGACAAAACCATGCCAAAAGAAGTTCCCCTAAACAGACCTTTCAACTACTCTATTAACATTACGAATCTGATAGATGTAACACTCACCGACGTAATCATAGCCGAGACTCTTCCAAAGGGTTTTAGCTTCACAGGGGCTGCTCCAATACCAGAAAGAAATGCAGACAGCCTTGTATGGTTACTAGCCCGGCTTGAACCGAGAACCAGCCAGCAGATTACTGTCTCTGGTATGGCGATCGATACTTATGGCCTTGAATACTGCACAACTATTACGCATGTTGCTCGAGCTTGTGCGAACATTGAAGTTGTCCAGCCAAGGTTAGAGATAGTAAAAGTAACTCCTCTCGAGGTTTTGCTATGTGACTCAATCCCTGTAGAATTTGTTGTGACAAACGCAGGAACAGGATTGGCGCAGAATGTTAAGATTGTAGATGCCCTTCCTACGGGACTACAGACGGTTGATGGCAAGAGCACGCTGGTACTTGATGCAGGAAACTTGACGGCAGGTCAATCCCGGAAGCTAACGGCTGAGTTGCGTGCTACCCAGACCGGCACATATATTAGCAAGGCTACGGCCAGTTCGGCCTCTGGCCTGAAAGCCGAATCGCCATCAGCCACAATAACTGTGCGCCAACCGGTCTTGGAGATTGTCAAGACTGGACCTGACCTACTGTACCTTGGTCGATCTCTAAGCTATGAAATCTTAGTTACTAATAAAGGAAATGGACTGGCAAAAGACACTGTAGTCGAAGATAGTATTCCCTTAGGGGTGACCTCAGTAGAGGCAACAGCCGGTGCAGAATTTTCTGGGCAGAAGCTGATTTGGAGGTTAGGTACTCTGGCACCAGGTGAATCTAAGAATGTGCGAGTATCTTTTTTACCTACACAGGTGGGTGAGCTGACAAGTAACGCTATCGCTTCGGCCTATTGTGCTGGTAGTGTGGCTGCTTACTCAAGGACATCGATTGCAGGAATTCCTGCAGTAAGGCTTGAAGTCGTAGACCTACAGGACCCAATCGAAGTAGGTGGGGAGACGACTTACTTGATCGCAGTAACGAATCAAGGCTCGGCCCCTGATACTAACATACGTATTGTTTGTACATTGGAGGAGAAAATCCAGTACGTCTCCTCAACTGGTGTGACGGTTGGCTCGATGATGGGTCGCACTGTGAGCTTTGCGCCGCTGCGTAGTCTCGAGCCTATGGCAAAAGCAACTTGGCGCGTCGTTGTCCGAGGTGTAAGACCGGGAGGCGTACGCTTTAAGGTCACTATGAATACCGATCAGCTTGTTCGTCCCGTTGAAGAAACCGAAGCAACTCATCTTTATAAGTAATAGTTTATAACAAAAAGTCATGGCGCCGCGGTTTTATATAAGCCATGGTGCCTTTTCATGACCTGCCATTAGTGTTGGATTCATTCTACAGAGAAGAAGCTGTTCATTGACTCGGAACCAATTTTAACATTGGTCACGACGGCCTTTCTTTTCTCTGACAGCAGTACCCCAGAAATATAAAGTAAACGGGCCGGCTTTTGACTCGAACTGTGGATTCCGTGAACATAGAGGACAGTCAACGTAATGACATTTCTTGTGATTGCTAATTTGACGGCGAGTGAACGTTTCAGAAGTGACTTTGTGTTGTCTGGAAATTGTTTGCAAAAACGTTATTTGCAGTTATACTTACCGCATTTAGAGAGCGATGTATACGTTCAGTTTGTGAGGCTCTCGAGTGTAATACAAGACATCTTTGAAGAATTGATTTGTTTTAGTATTCAGAAGAGTATTTTGTGGATAGGGCTCAATGTTTATGTAAGCCGCTCCTTTTAGCAAAGGGAAGGATGCAACAATGGCGGAAAAAGACGCCGATCTGCAGAAGATAAAAGCACTGATTGAAATAATGGAACAGCATAGCCTGGTCGAGATTGAGGTCAAGCAGGGTGATAACAAAATTCTTCTGAAGCGAGCCGAGCCTCACCGGCCTGGGTCATCTGCAGTACGGTCGGTTGGGCCTGAAACTTCTGGAGTATTGTCTGGTTCCCGGGTAAAAAATGTATCCGAGACTTTAGAAGAGGTTCTGGCCGCTCCGCACGAGGAGGATTTGGTTGAGATAAAATCGCCGATTGTTGGGACGTTTTACGAAGCTCCGAGCCCTGACTCCAAACCTTATGTTGAACTGGGCTCATACGTTAGTCCCCAGATGGTTGTTTGTATAATCGAGGCAATGAAGGTGATGAATGAGATAAAGGCTGAGACTATTGGGACGATTGTCGAGAGGCTGGTGACTAACGGCCAGGCTGTCGAATATGGTCAGGTGCTTTTTAAGGTTAGACCTGACTGATTTATAATTGGCAATCTGTTAAGACCGACGCGAGATAAATGCATCTGTACTGTGTCCAAAAATTGCTGATTGCGGGAAAATGTTGTCGAGAATCCTTGTAGCAAATCGAGGTGAAATTGCGCTTCGCATCATCCGTGCTTGTCACGAGCTTGGAATTGAAGCTGTGGCAGTATATTCCGAGGCGGACAGAGATGCTCCGTATTTGCAGTTCGCCGATCAGGCCATTTGTATAGGACCAGCCGATTGTGCCGAGAGCTACCTTAGTATCGCGCGTATCATTAGTGCTGCAGAAGTTGCCGATGTAGACGCGATCCATCCAGGATATGGTTTTTTAGCTGAGAACGTAGAATTTGCCCAGATATGTCGAGATTGTGGCATAACGTTCATTGGTCCTCCTGTTGAGGCAATGCGGCTTCTGGGTGACAAGGTTCAAGCCCGTAAACTGGCGCACAAGGCCAAAGTACCAATAGTGCTTGGTTCAGATGGAGCTGTCCAGGATGAGGCCGAGGCGCTGAAACTTGCAGATGATATGGGGTATCCAGTGATAATAAAGGCCGCGGCTGGCGGCGGCGGACGCGGTATGAGAGTTGTGCATAACGACATTAGTTTACGTTCGGCATTTAGCGCAGCACGCACCGAAGCCGAAATGGCTTTTGGTGATAGCAGAGTCTATCTGGAGAAGTTCATAGTTGAGCCGCGACATGTGGAAGTACAGGTAATAGCTGACAACGATAGTAATGCATTGCACTTCTATGAGAGGGACTGCTCCATTCAGCGAAGACACCAAAAGATGATGGAAGAATCACCGTGTCCTATACTGGATGAGCGTGATAGAGAGCGACTTGCGGACGCTGCCCTTAGGCTCATAAAGGATGCCGGATATGTCAACGCCGCAACCGTCGAGTTTCTTTTAGACAAAGACGGAGAGTTTTACTTTATTGAGGTAAATACCCGAATTCAGGTAGAGCATCCTGTCACCGAAATGGTAACCGGACATGATCTGATCAAATGGCAGTTGAAGATAGCCGGCGGTCATACGATCAAATGCCGCCAAAAGAACATTAAACATACGGGGGTAGCGATTGAATGTCGGATTAATGCTGAAGACCCTGCTAACAACTTTGCCCCTTCACCGGGCACTATCACGAGGTATATTCCGCCCGGCGGGCCAGGCGTGAGAGTCGATACGCATGTCTGTCAGGGATGGACGGTCTCGACAAATTATGATTCGATGATTGCCAAGGTTATTGTTCATCAAAGAACGCGGACCGAAGCCATCGCGACGATGAAAAGAGCCCTGCGGGAATTTGTCATCGAGCCAATCAAGACAACCATACCTGCCTGTCTCGACATCCTGTCACATAATCTTTTTGTCAAAAACCAAATTGATACAGGCTTCTTGGAGCGAAATTTCTAAATTCGTATCTCGTACTGCGTATCTCGCTTCAGCCTTCTTGTCATTACTACACCGCGGGACTTGTCCTAAGCAAAGCCTTCACTGAGCCCCATTCATCGGGATCGAATGATCGAAGGAGTGGGTATTGAAAACTCGTACCCGCGCAAATGGGTATCCAAAGGCCACTGTACCCAAGCCAGCCAGCAAGATTAAGCGGTTTGTACTATTCCCAGCACGCGTTAATCGCTCCTCTTTTATCTCTGCCAAGCAAGGAAAAGCAGAGCTGAATATTCACTTTTGAGCCAAAATCGTGAAAAATTATAGATATGGAAAAGCTATTTGTATTTAAACGGCTTGCTGAACGGTTCTCTAAATACCAGACACGCAATAAGTGACAAAGAAACAGATAGTCATGATATTGAAAGCGTGATGGATACTGCAGGCAAAACCTTGTTTCATGTTATCAAATCATCAGATATCCAGCTTGGAGATATTCCGCGTTGGTTTATGATCGAACCTAAAGGGATAAGGACAGGTGATAATGGCAAAGGTAAGCCTAAGGACTTTGAGTTTCACAGTTGGGGCTTGCACTGGTTGTATACAATCAACTGGTTGACTAAGAACAAGCCAACAAGCGGTATTACATTTCCAGGTGATATACGATGTGTAAATCCTGAGAAATATTTACTGCAAGGGCTTTCAGTGTGGGAATTCCTCGTTTATGTGTGTATGAGATCTTGGAAAGGTGATAAGAAAGCAAGACATCAGTTAGCAAAGGCATCTGAGGATACGTGCTTATATCTGGCAAGTAAAGCCGTGAGAAATGAACAGCCAGCAGAAACAGAGCAAAGCGCTGCTCTTAACGAATGGAGGAAGGTAATAAACTGGCTTAAGGGATTAGCTAAGGAATTGTACGGACTGACAATTGAGCGTATCACCAAAGCCTATTTGGACAAGTATGGCTAAAAACTTTCTATAGCACATTCAGCTTCAAACGCAATACGCGACACGGGTCACAAGCCACGAGTCACTTCTCCAACTCGATCAAATCTTCGTAGCCTTCGCGTTTTCGGATGGCGGAGAAATTGTCACCGTCGACAAGCACTTCGGCAGCTCGGCATCGGGCATTATAGTTGCTGCTCATCGCAAACCCATAGGCTCCCGTGGTGAATATCGAAAGCAGGTCGCCGCACTGGACGGGCGGCAGGTTTCTGTCTTTTGCGAAAAAGTCTCCGCTTTCACAGATTGGGCCAACTATGTCCACGACTTCGGTGCCGGGCATTTGCAGAGTTTTGCTTCGGTGAGGCGGAACGAAACGTTCGTCCACCTGCACAGGCCAGATAAAGTGAAAGGCATCATACAGAGCGGGGCGAATAAGGTCGTTCATACCTGCGTCGACGATGATGAACTTTTTGGTGCCTCCTGTCTTTGTATAGAGCACCCGGCTCAGCAGAATCGCGGCATTGGCGCAGATACTTTTACCCGGCTCGAGAAT
>CAZFLY010000087.1:0-9445 GCA_964519995.1 uncultured Pirellulales bacterium
AAGCATGTGACCGAGGCGATATTTTTTCGTCCGCAGATAATCGATGTTGTGCTTTGTTGGCTTGGCTCTTAGTGGTATCTGCTCGACTATCTTTATACCGTAAACCTCAAGACGGCTTATCTTTTTAGGGTTATTAGTTAGTATTCTTATCTTCATCAATCCGAGATCGCGGCAGATTTGAGCACCGATTCCATAATCCCGCCTGTCAGCCATAAAACCAAGGCGCAGATTTGCATCAACGGTATCAAGGCCCTGCTCCTGAAGTTTGTAGGCTCGGAGTTTGTCCTTAAGGCCGATGCCCCTTCCCTCCTGACGTAGATAGATCAAAGCTCCCTTTCCAGCCTTCTCAATCATCTTCATCGCCGTTATTAACTGGTAACCGCACTCACATCGCTGTGAATGAAACAGATCGCCGGTCATACATTCCGAGTGCACCCTCGCCAAGACAGGTTCGCTATGTTCTATAACCTGGCCGTTTCCATCAAGGTCACCAACTCCACCCTTGCACAACGCCAGATGTGGCTCAGGCGAAGTTGTACTCTCATAACCAATCAACTTAAACTCACCATAGTCGGTGGGTAGATTCACGCACTCGACACGTTTTATCTGTCTTTCACGCTGGAGACGATATTCTATCAGCTTGGCGATGGAAACAATCTTGAGCTTGTGTTTTTCGCAGAATTCTAGAAGCTCCGGCACCCGTGCCATAGAGCCGTCGTCGTTCATAATCTCGCAGATGACACTAGCAGGCTTCAGCCCAGCCAGCCGCATCAGGTCAACCGCACCTTCGGTCTGGCCTGCCCTGACCAGCACACCGCCTTTCCTGACGCGAAGTGGGAATATGTGGCCCGGCCGAACCATGTCACTTGGCTTTGCATCGTCGGCAATTGCAACCTGAATCGTCCTGGCCCTGTCAGCGACACTGATACCGGTAGTTACGCCTTCCGCTGCATCGATGCTAACCGTAAATGCCGTGTTGAACCTGGCGGTGTTTTCAATCGTTTGCGGATAAAGACCGAGCGAATCGCATTTTTCTGCCGTAAGAGGCAAACAAATAAGACCCCGGCCAAATTTGGCCATGAAGTTGATAATCTCCGGCGCCACCTTTTCCGCGGCGCAGACAAGATCGCCCTCATTTTCGCGGTCCTCGGCATCCACAAGGACAATCATTTTGCCCTGGCGAAGGTCTTCGAGCGCCTCTGGAATTTCACTAAATTGCACTGCCATACTCTCTCGCCGCGCAACCCCGCCTCAAAGGCGGGGCTAAATATTTAGCCCCACGTTTTACGTGGGGTCTACATTTGTCAAGGATTTGCCCGCTCATATTCTTCAATATAGCGACTTCCGTTTCGAATGTAAATAAGGGTTGCAAGAATAGCGGTCCCGGCTGCAGACCACCACAAAAATCGCAGGAACCAGATCCAGCCGGACAACAGGTGCGAGACCTCCGGAGCAATCAGAATTCCAGCTACCATCGACAATTGCAACGTCGTGGCAAGCTTGCCAATAAAAACCGGTGCAATGCGAATCTGCCCTGTTATAAGGTAAAGGATCGTAAAGCCGATTAGTAAAAATAAGTCCTTACCAATTATCAGAACGACAACGGTCGGTGGTATCAAAAAGCCTTCTACACACGCACGCTGCGAGACCAACAACAGACAGGCTGAAGTAACGAGCAATTTATCGGCAATCGGGTCCAAAAAGGCACCGAGTTTTGTGACCTGCCTTTTCCTGCGAGCAAGATAACCATCCAACCCATCACTGATCGCCATAAACAGATAGACAGCCACAGCACCATATCGTATCAAGTCGCGCATAATCGGCGTAAGCTCAGGATCGTTCATCTTAAGCATACAACTGACAAAAGGAATTATCAGCAATATTCGTAAAATAGTGATCCGAGTGGCCCAACTTAACTTCATCGCAGGCTCTCCTTCAGCAACTGCTTTCCAGACACTGTGCTGTTGACGATCGGCTTGCCCTTCAAAATCTGCACAAAGTACAGGTAAGTTATAATAACCACCCTCTCGTCGAGTCTACTTTCTTAGCTTGTGGTAATGTTAAACAACTTAATCAAATTTGGCAACAGAATACAGGCTGGAAGAGCAAACGGATAAAAGAACATAAGTGCACAAGAACATGCGACTAAAAGAATACGTGGCTTATGCTCTTAGAACTTTTTACCCTTGGAAGGCCTGTTCACGGATCATGGGCCCCCGGCTCCCTTAGATAACATTTTGCTATGTTATTTTCTTGATGTGAATCGTGGCCCTGATACAATTTCATTTGATAAATTCGGGAAAAGGAAAATGGCCGTTTTGAATGTTAATATTGACCACGTTGCTACCGTCAGGCAGGCCAGGCTGACTGATGAGCCGGACCCTGTCTGGGCGGCAGTGCAATGCCAGTTGGCAGGCGCTAATGGAATAACTGTCCATTTGCGTCAGGATAGACGCCATATAAATGACCGTGATGTTAGACTATTGAAAGAAACCGTCGCCTGCAAGCTGAACCTTGAAATGTGCATGGCTGAGCCCATTGTTAAAATAGCCGAGGAAATTAAACCTGACCAGGTAACACTCGTTCCAGAAAAAAGAGCTGAATTGACGACCGAGGGTGGGCTGGATTGTGTAAAACAAAAAAAACGTCTCGCCGAAGTCGCTAAAAGAATGCACAAAAAAGGCATATTAGTCAGCACATTTATCGCGCCGGAACACGAGCAGATAATTACCTCAGCTAAAGCAGGCTGTAACGCTGTTGAGCTGCACACAGGCATGTACGCGAATGCCAAGGGCGAACAAGCTATCAAAAGAAGATTAACTGAGTTGGAAGCTGGTAAGAACCTCGCGATTGAAAATAAACTCGTAGTCCACGCAGGTCATGGATTGACATATCGCAATATCGCTGATGTTGCACGTATCAAAGGCCTATGCGAATTCAACATCGGGCACAGTATTGCGGCAAGGTCGATTTTTGTCGGCATGAAGCAGGCAACTGCCGAGATGATAGATCTGATAAACAAGTATAGTTCGTTGTTGTGAGTTCTTTGTTCATCGACAGACAATCATAAGCCATAAACAACAAGCGACGAGCGAACAACTACGAACAATGAACCACGAACAACGAACTATGAACGAATGAATGAGGAGAGCAAGATGTTTACCGGGGCAATGGTAGCGTTGGTTACGCCTCTTCAGGATGGCGAGGTTGATTTTAAGACTCTGGATGAACTTATTGATTTCCAGGTAGAACACGGTATTGACGCAATAGTGCCTGTAGGCACGACCGGTGAATCGCCGACCTTAAGTCATGAAGAACACAAAAAGGTCATCGAAAGAATTGTTAAAACCGTAGGTGGAGCAGTCCCGGTAATCGCTGGGGCCGGCTCAAACAGTACCGCAGAGGCTATTGAATTAACCGCCTTTTCAAAAAAAGTCGGCGCAGACGCCACCTTGCAAGTGTGTCCATACTACAACAAACCCACACAAGAAGGTTTTTATCAACATTTCAAAGCGATAGCCGAGGAGGTGAATCTGCCGATTGTACTATACAACATACCGGGCCGATGCGCAGCCGGATTGACTCCAGAGACAGTTGCCCGCTTGGCTGAAATCGAAAATATAGTAGCAATAAAAGAGGCAACCGGCAGCCTAGACCAAGCCAGCGAAATCGCAATGCGCTGCGATATAACCATTATCTCAGGTGATGACTCAATGACCCTGCCTCTGGCATCGATCGGTGGCAAGGGTGTCATTAGTGTCATAGCAAACATAGTACCCGCGGATGTCAAGGCAATGACTGATTTGATCCTGGAAGGCGACCTGGTCTCTGCAAGACAGTGGCATAAAAAGCTATTTTCCCTAAGTAAAAGCATGCTGACTCTGGCAACGAATCCAATACCCATAAAGGCAGCAATGGCATTGCTGGATATGGCCTCGGAGGAATTGCGACTGCCATTGACACCGCTTGAAGAAAGCAGAAGGCAAATCTTACACCAGGCGCTTGTGGACTACGGCTTACTTAGCTGAAAGTCTTAGAAGTTGAGCAGGTTTGCGTTTCCCGAAAAACTTGAAGAGTAGCTGAGACCATTTCGCTGACAGAGTGATTTTCTCTGACGTATTGCTGGGCCTGTCTGGCGAGCTGTCTGGCAGATTCACGCTTATCAAGTAAGTTCTGCAAAGTAGCCCGCACGCTAACTTCATCTTCAGGGTTGAAAACCACAGCGGTTCTTTCGGGAATGATAAGGTCGTCAACTCCTCCTTTACAGGCCGCGATAGCAGCTCCGACACTCATCGCCTCCAAAAGCATAGGATTAAATCTATAAACGGGCTGCGGCTGGATAAATATATCACCGGATGCAACGACAGAGCGCCAAGGTTGCAATCTCGGAATAATTGTTACAGACTGCGAGAGGTTAAGTTCAGATAACAATTTCCACAATTTTCCTTCTGCCGGCCCTTCACCCATAACAGCGAGTAAAAATTCATATCCATCTATTATCAAACGACGTGCCGCGGAAAACACATTTTGAAAATCAGTGACACTTTTAAGAGGATGAGCTATTACTATACTTGTTAGGTGAGAAGGTTCGGAGAAACATACGATGTCGTCGCCTGTGAATGTACCGACATTTATCTGAATAATTCGGTCGGCAAAATGGGGATGAAGGTGCGTAAAATTGGCTGCAATAGTTGCAGCCGGCACAATGACACGTGCGCAGCGATCCAATGAAATCGAGAGCCTTGTCCACGGCTTGCGCAGGGAACTGACCATCAATGTATAAGGCAGATCCAACTGACGAGCTATCCACCTTACAAGCGATGCTTTAGTCTCACACAGACAATGTAAAATACTCGGCCGAAACTTATCGAGCTGCTCAATAAGAATGCTCCCATTTAGATGCCTCACCAATGGCAGATCGATGGTTGAATCCCTAATAATATCAGCCGTACCGGAGACAACCGAATCCACGCTGGTGCGAGTTGGACAGACCAAAGCTGTAGGAACCGACTCATCCGCCAAGCCAACCAGCAGGTGCTCCAAGAAGATTGAATATTCAGCAAGCATGTGTGCTGATACAATAATAGCCGGCCTGGGCGACTTTCCTGTTAGCGTCTGGGCTTGCGATTGAGTTTCGTTCCTACTCATCCAGAAACTGCAGAAAAATATCCAATATTACCTGCCTAGGAACAACATCTTAGGCTTTGCTTCCTTTATCATGGCGGTACATCTTACAATAAGGCAGCATTTTCAGCCATTGTGAAAATACTCAATACAAATTCCGTCCTAAGATAGTTCATTCGTATAGGCAACCATAGAAGGGACTGGAATCCCGAGAAAGAGATTGTTGTTATAAGCCATATTTGAACTTGCGATTACCTGTATATAGGCTATACTTGAGGCGAGATTATGGTTTTTCTGCGAGAAAATCGGCTTGGGGAGTCGTTCGTTCCGTCTCGTGTGTATTAACTGCATTATAAAATTGGACTTATCAACAACTAACTAAGGCAAGACAGTGATGGGAAAACTCATTGTAGTCGCAAATCGGCTACCGCTCAGTATCACAAGGCGGGAAGGACAATATCACTTCCGCCCCAGTCCGGGCGGCCTTGCGACCGGTTTGTCATCACTGCCGGAGTCTTTCGAGCGTGTCTGGATAGGTTGGCCGGGTATAACAAGCGAAAAACTAAGCCCTGAGGATAAAACAAAAATCGAGGATAGACTTACCAGCGAAAACTGCGTGCCAATCTTTATGACCCAAAAACAAATAGAACACTTTTATCTGGGATTCTGCAATAAGACGATTTGGCCTCTCTTCCATTACTTTCCCGTTCGTACGTTCTTCGAGGAACGTTTCTGGACATCGTACCAACAGGTCAATGAGATATTCTGCGATAAGGTAATGAATATTGCCAAAAGTGGAGATTACGTATGGATCCACGACTACCAATTGATGTTGCTTCCTCAACTACTCAGAGATAGACTTGCGGATTTGCAGATCGGTTTCTTCTTGCATATACCATGGCCTTCGTTCGAGCTGTTTCGCCTATTGCCGTGGCGTGAGGAGATTCTAAACGGCTTACTCGGAGCTGACCTGATAGGATTCCACGCCTACGATTATGTTCGACACTTTCTCAGTAGCGTCTGTAGAATAATAGGTCTTGAACAAACCTTAGGAAAAATCAGCGTTTCAAACCGGGTTGTAAAAGCAGATGCTTTTCCTATGGGTATAAATTATAATAAATACTCCGAGGCTATAAATGATGTAAAAGTCAAGAAAGAAGCAGAAAGAATACGAGAAAAAGTTGGTAACTGCAAAATCATCATCTCAGCAGACAGACTAGATTATACCAAAGGAATAATCCAGCGTTTGGAAGCATTCGATTTATTCTTATCAGAGAATCCAGATTATAAGGGCCGTGTCACACTCGTTATGGTTGCCGTTCCCTCACGAACAGGAGTTGAAGACTACAAAATACTAAGGAACAGACTTGAGCAGCTTGTAGGACGAGTCAATGGTGAACACGGTACAATTGGTTATATGCCAGTCTGGTATCTGTACCGATTTTTGCCTTTTGAGAAACTTGCAGCACTGTATAACGTAGCTGATGTAGCCTTAGTAACACCCTTGAGAGACGGAATGAATCTAATAGCAAAGGAATTCATCGCATCAAAAAAAGATGGTAAAGGTGTATTGATATTAAGCGAAATGACCGGTGCTGCAGGTGAGCTGGGAGAAGCCTTGATAGTCAATGCCAATAACAAAGCAGAAATTGTAAATGCTATCAAACAGGCTCTTGAAATGTCCACAATTGAACAGATTGAACGCAATAGATTGATGCAGGAAAGACTTCGACGTTATGACGTCGCCAGATGGAGCAGTGATTTTCTAAATACATTGTGCAAGGTGAAGAAAATACAACAAGAACTTTCGGTCCGGAGGCTGTCAGACATTTCACGACAAAAACTAGTCAGCAATTACCTCAAAAGTCGTAAAAGACTTCTTTTGCTTGACTATGACGGCACACTTGTTGGGTTCAAAGGCAAACCCGCAAATGCAGGGCCAGATGGGGAAATCATCTCTTTGCTTAAGACTCTATCAAAAGAGCCTAAGAACAACATAGCGATAATAAGCGGTCGGGACAAAACAACGTTATCAGAATGGCTGGGAGCTCTGAACGTGGCCCTAGTTGCCGAACACGGGGCCTGGATAAAAGAAAAGGGAAAAGACTGGCAGTGTATGGAGTCTTTCAGTACCGACTGGAAAGCCGCAGTCAGGCCCATCCTTGAGCTTTACTCTGATCGAACACCTGGTTCTACAGTCGAAGAAAAGGACTTCTCACTGGTCTGGCACTATCGCAGAGCGAACGTTGAACTGGCCCACGTTAGAACTCAGGAACTTAGGGATACTCTGCTGGGCCTGATAGAAAATCTTGGTGTAGGTGTATGCGAAGGCAACAAAATACTGGAAATAAGGAATCTCGGCGTAAACAAAGGCCGAGCCGCTGAGTTGTTCGCGAGGGAAAATTGGGACTTTATGCTGGCGGTGGGTGATGATTATACCGATGAAGAAATGTTCACGGCCTTGCCAGAACCTGCGTACTCTATAAGAGTAGGCTTAAGTATTTCAAAAGCTAAGTTCAACGTAGATACTGTGAGTGATGTCAGATCGTTGCTCAGAGAATTAGCAGGAGAGGGGCATGCTCAGCCTTGAAAATTTTCGGACTATTGTTCCAGATGAGACATTAGCAGAGATTTACGCCCGAGCAAGAAGGCTCTATGGCAAGCACATAGTTCACATAAACTCCACCTATCAAGGTGGTGGAGTAGCAGAGATTCTGTATTCGCTTGTGCTTCTGATGAACGATGTCGGCATCGACACAGGCTGGAGAATACTGCATGGAAGCCCCGACTTTTTCAATGTTACCAAGAAGTTTCATAATGCTCTGCAGGGAGCGAGCCTGAATCTATCGGAACAAAAGAAACGTCTGTATCTTCAAGTAAATGAGAACTTTGCCAGATTTACACATCTGAACCATGACTGCGTAATAGTACATGATCCTCAGCCGTTAGCGCTGATAAAGTACTACAGAAAGCGCCAGCCATGGATATGGCGTTGCCATATAGACCTGACCGACCCACACAAGGGATTGTGGGATTTCCTAAAGGGCTTTTTACTAAAGTACGACCAGATCGTTGTATCAAGCGAAAAATATTTCAAGGATGATTTGCCCATCGACCAAAGGCTTATGCCGCCAGCGGTCAATCCACTGACGTTAAAAAACAGGGAATTGGATGAAAAAACAATACTCAAATATGTAAAAAAGGCTGGGATTCCTATGGACAAACCGATTATTACTCAGGTTTCCCGGCTGGATCCCTGGAAAGACCCGGAAGGCGTGCTGGATGTCTTCAAACTGGTCAAAGAGAAGGTCGATTGCCGCTTGGTTTTTCTCTATAACCTGGCCAGTGACGACCCAGAAGGTGTACAAATCTACACCAGAATGCAAAAAAAAGCCAAGAAACTAAAAGACAATGGGGATGTTCTATTTGTTCTGGGCAATAATGATATTCTCGTAAACTCCGTACAAAGATTTTCAAGCGTAATAATCCAAAAGTCAATAAAGGAAGGTTTTTGTCTGGCAGTCACCGAGGCCCTCTGGAAAGGTACACCTGTCGTTGCCTCCAATGTTGGGGGCATACCGGTTCAAATTAAGGATGGCAAGAATGGTTTCTTGCTCGAACCAAAAGACATAGAAGGATTTGCAGAGAGAATTATCCATATCCTGAAGCATCCTGATGAAGGCAAAAGGCTGGGGGAAAACGCCAAGGAAACCGTCCGACAGAAGTTCCTGATAACCCGGCTGCTTTCCGATTATCTGGATATGCTCAATTCCATAGTTGGTTAAATGGTGATTGGTAAAATGGTAATTAGCTACAAGTCACCAATTACCAGTTACCAATTACTAATCTATTTTCTGTCCTAAGGGTCACCATCCTCTACTGAGATTGTTTACTTTTAACCTGTTCAGCAAGCTCGGCAAGACGATATTCAATCTCCAGCAGCTTTTCACGGGTATTTAACTCAGACCGACCTATGATTGCCTTGAGCAACCCGGCAGCCGCGGCAATCTCAAAAATAATCAATAGTCAATTATCAATAATCAATTTTGACCGTCTTCTGTCCTCTGACTTCTGCCTTCTGTCCTCCGTCATCTGTCTTCTGTTTTATTTTATTGGCCAGCCGGTGTGAGCGGCGATTATCTCGTCGATTTGCTTCCAACTGAATGTCCTGATTTGCATCAAAGGAATTTGAGACAATCGCTACGAAACTCTTTTGTTATAATATTTGTCAAATACAGACAAAATATCACGGCTGAAGAAATCTTTACTAGTGCTTTGTTACATTTCAATTGATGGATATAATTTCTTTAGTTTTATCCGG
>CAZFLY010000088.1:0-8951 GCA_964519995.1 uncultured Pirellulales bacterium
ATGACATAAGCGCAAATTTTAATCACAATTGGTATTATCTCACGGATATCATCCGAAGGGTGCTAAAAAAAGAGGGAGACAGCGACCCCCCTTGGATTTTGGCTTACCCGGTCTGCCGCCCCCCCTAGAGAAGAAGGAAGGAGTATTATGAGTAGCGGACGTTCAATGCACTACTGTTTGTCCATTCAACCCCTTTACCTAAAGTATAGCTTATTTCCTGTAAGGTGCAAAAAATCCAAGGCAAATTTTTATGGTACCGAAGGGGGCTGAATATAGTGGTTATGGTGGTTCATTATTGTGACTATGATGGCTGGCAGGCTGGTAGCAAAACAAAAGCGACTCACAAAGTGCCAGGTGATTGTAATGCTTGACTTTTCGCAGAATTGCGGTTAGTCTGCACACCCGAAAGAGCCTGATTGGAGATGGCAAATCCAGCCACACTCGTACTTGCTCTGACCTAATGACGATCAATCTGAAATCGGAAGTTCAGATATCGAGATATAGGATATGAAAGAAGTACAGAAGGTCCAGGAACGTTTCGAAGATATGCGGATTCTTGATGAGCTGAAGAATTCGTACCTCAACTATGCGATGAGCGTCATTGTTTCGCGTGCCCTGCCGGACGTGCGTGATGGTTTGAAACCGTCGCAGAGACGCATACTGGTTGCAATGCATGATTTGAATCTTGGCCCACGCAGCAAGCACCGCAAGTGCGCAAAGATTGCAGGTGATACGAGTGGTAATTACCACCCGCATGGTGAGGGGGTTGTTTATCCGACTCTGGTACGTATGGGCCAGCCATGGAATATGCGCTATCCGCTGATCGATCCGCAGGGCAACTTTGGCAGCGTAGATGGAGACCCGCCGGCTGCAATGAGATACACCGAAGCGAGAATGACCTCAGCGGCTGTGGAAATGCTGGAAGATATCAACCACGACACGGTGGATTTTGTCGCTAATTATGATGAGACGCGGATGGAACCTACGGTCTTACCTTCGAGGTTTCCCGATCTTCTGGTCAACGGCTCGACCGGTATTGCTGTCGGTATGGCGACTAATATTCCGCCGCACAACATTGCTGAAATTTGTGATGCTCTGTTGTTAATGATCAATGACCCAGCCTGTGGATTCAAAGACATCATGAAGGTTCTGCCTGGGCCGGACTTTCCAACAGGCGGTATTATTTGTGGCAAGAAGGGGATTATTGATGCGTACACCACTGGCCGAGGCCATCTTACCGTCCGAGCAAAGGTGGAGATCGAGACAAGCAAAAGAGCAAGAGAAAGAATCGTGATAACAGAAATACCCTATACGGTTGTCAAGACAACCATTGTCTCGAAGATTGCAGATTGCGTCCATAATAACACCATTCCAGAAATTGCCGACATTAGGGATGAATCGGACCGACATGGTATTAGGATTGTGGTGGACTTAAAGAAAGACACCGACACCGAAGTCGTCCTTAACAAGCTTTACCGTTACACTCCACTGCAGAATACATTTGCTGTTGCCAATATTGCTCTGGTTAATAATAGACCCGAAACACTCAATATCAGGCAGTTCCTCGAATGCTATGTTGATCATCGTAAGACCGTTGTCCGCCGGCGGACCAAATACCTGCTGAAAAGGTGCAGAAACAGGGCCCACATCCTGGAGGGTCTTATCTTAGCTGTCAGTGACATCGATGAAATCATAGAGCTGATTAAAAAATCCCCCGATGCCCCAACGGCCAAATTAAATCTGATGAAAAAACCGTTGAGACTGGCTGAGGTGGCGACGCTAAAGAGGATTCTGCCCAAGACCTTCGTCAAGGAAAAAAGCAAAGGTAAGCACTATCTGACCGGTCCACAAGCTGATGCCATCTTGGCCATGCAGTTGCAGAGATTAACTGGGCTGGAAATTGAAAAGCTGGCTAAAGAATATGCCGAGCTGACTGAGCAGATAGAGGGCTACGAGAAAATTTTAGCCGATGAAGCAGTCCTTCTGGATATTATTAGGGAAGACATATACGAGATTAAAGAAAAATACAGCGACGAGAGACGCACAAAAATAACTGAGAAAGTGCAGACATTCGCTATCGAAGATTTGATTGCCGAGGAGGAAGTTATCGTCACGGTCAGTCACGGCGGATACGTTAAAAGAATGCCGATTGATACTTACCGCAGACAAGGCCGTGGTGGGATAGGAATTATCGGCTCGGACACCAAAGAGGGAGATTTCATAAAGCATCTGTTCGTGGCTTCCACCCATGATTATTTGCTTATCTTTACCAACCGTGGCAAGTGTTATTGGCTGAAAGTCTATGATGTCCCAAGTATGTCGAGACAGAGCAAAGGCAGAAACATTGTCAATCTGCTAAAGCTCGGCGAGCAGCGGATAGCATCTGTGATCAGTGTAAGCAGCTTTGACGGCGAAGACGGACAAGGGCGTCAACTTATTATGGCGACGAAGAGTGGCGTTGTCAAAAAGACAAGACTCACTGCTTACAGCAATCCTCGCTCGACGGGTGTGATAGCAATCAATCTCGATCCCAATGATGATTTAATTGGTGTAGCACTGACTACGGGTTCGGACCGCGTTATACTAGGCACGCGTGATGGTATGACAATATGCTTTGATGAAAAGGATGTTCGCTCAATGGGTCGGGCTTCGAGAGGTGTAAGAGGCATAAAGCTGCGTCCCGGAGATGTTGTGGTCGGAATGGTGATTGTCGTGGAAAAGGCCTCGCTGTTTACTGTTTGCGAAAACGGCTATGGCAAACGGACAGTTATCGAAAATTATAGGCCGCAGAGCCGAGGCGGAGTGGGTCTGAAAAATATCAAGACGACCGCCAGAAACGGTAAAGTCGTGGCACTTGAAGCCGTACAAAACAACGATGATTTGATGTTGATAACGGCAAATGGAATGATTATTCGTACAGGTCTCGATGAAATACGTTCGATTGGCAGAAACACACAAGGGGTGCGCTTGATTAAACTTAAATCCAGTGACAAACTCGTCGCCGCAGAGAAGATAGTGGCCGAAGAGTCAAACCACACGAAGAAAGAAAAAACCAGCGAAGAAAAACAGCAGTCTGAACCTGAATCCAAACAGCCAACCAAGACTCGGCAGAAAACTCAGCGAGGTTCAAAAGCTGTCTCAAAAACGCAAACCAGAAAAGCTAACAAAGCGACATCGAAGAAAAAGAGCCATAAGAAAAAACGTTAATGGAAAGTGCTCCCTACTATGCGGAGGGAGAATCTGAGCGGGCATGGCAAAAGGCAATTCTAGGCTGAATAAAACAGCAGAGCTAATCTACGTTATTGCGGGCAAAAATGACAGTCTTGTGGGTGCACAGTGTAGCATGGTCATCAATGAGTTGCTTGCGCCTTTGGAAAGATCGACCGGTCTGCTTACGGTCGATGGAGATGAGGCTTCAGCGGCTAATGTACTCGATGAGCTGCGGACCACCCCTTTTCTGACCAAAAAGCGGGTTGTTCTCATCAAAAACGCGGATAGTTTTATATCAAAGAACCGCCAGTTGCTGGAGAGGTATTTTGACAATCCCTGCGCTACAGGTGTCCTTGTGTTGGCCGTAAGCAGTTGGCCGAGCCAGACGAGACTGGCGAAGAAGCTGCCTGAGATTGGTAAATTGATTAGTGTCACGCAACCCAAGCCATGGCAGTTGCCGCAGCGTTTATCACAGTATGCGAGGGATGCGCATGATAGAGTTCTTGAAAAGCAGGCCGCGGAATTATTGATGGAACTTGTGGGTGATGACCTTGCTCGTTTGTACAGCGAGATCGATAAGCTTGCTTTATTCGTTGGGGACGAAAAGAACATACGGGAGCGTGACATAGAGCTTTTAATTGGGCACAACCGAATATTCGGTGCTTTTGAAGTTATTGATAGGGTTACTGCGGATGATATTGGGACAGCGGTGGATCGGCTAAGAAGGATGTTCGCCGAGGATAGAACTGCTGAATATATGGTGGTCGGAGCTTTTGCTTTTCACTTACGCAAGCTGTTCGAGGCAAAAGTTTTGCTCGGCATGGGAGTAAGCGTAGCAGAAGTTACAAAAAGACTTCGGATTTGGAGCAACAAAGATAGATTCTTTTCGCAGATCCGCAGGATGTCCCTGGCACACATTGGCAATAGCTTGCAGAAGCTGGCAGAGATTGACCATGCAGTAAAGACAGGCCGAACAAGGGTACCGATTGCCATGGAACAATTTGTGCTCGGTCTGATTGCTGAGTCGCAAGTGGACGAAAGCGTTATAAGGAGCAATTAGTAGTATCTTACTATTCATCAATGGGGCGGGCAAAATAGCTTCGGCTGGTCGACGGAGTTTTGCATTTCGGCAAGCCATTTTTCGGACTGAAATTTGCTGTAACCGAGGAAAGCTGAGGATGGGTCGTGGGTGATAAAGGCAGCGTAAGAATTTTCTTTGTTTGTATTTGCGTAGCAGTACATACAGCCGTGGGGACAGGTGTTATAGGTACCTATGTCGATGCTTTCTGTGCAGCCACATTGTTCTCTTGTAGGTTTTTCGACATATTGCAGGCCTTGCGGATAAAACAAGGCTTCAATGATGCTGCCATCAATGCAGTGGGCCTTTTTAATGTTTTCATTGACCAGATAATCACCGCAACAGGAATACATTTGAATTCCGTGGCGCTTGGCAATGACCGATAGAGCGTTTGCCAACTCAATTTTATGGTAGTCGGTGATGTCACTGACTTTGATACCTGTCGTTTTTTTAAGTTGGTCAAAATTATATTTGACCTTGTTATATTCTGTTACGAAGCTGAAGTAGCAACGCTCGACTAAACCCTCAAACTCAGTTGTTAGCTTCTCGAAGGCCTTTATGTAGGAATCGTGGTCACAGATGTCGGAGATAATGATCGGATCAAATCGCCAATTAATATAGCTGGGCGAATACATCCGACTTAAGAGCTTTAACGTATTAATAGCTGGTTGCCTGTCCACGTTGCTTTCGAATATGCTCGGCAGGCCGGTGATGGTATAGTTAAAATAGAATTTATAGCCCAAATCGTTGATGATTTTTAGATTATCCAGAAATGGTGTGAAATTTTTTGACCAGAAGACAAAGCAGGTGACATCAGCGGGTTTTAGAGAAATAATGTATTTCTGGCCGCCCAATGGATTAACTATACCGGCGAAACCTTTCTTTAACCGGTTCATAAACCAATCGCCATAGAAAGCTGGTATATCTGTTCTGCGAGAAACTGAGACAATTTTCTTCATCTTTTAATTGTAGCCTGCATTGTTGTGTACTAAGCCTATTTGTTTTGTCTAAGCAGCATATTGAATAATAGTATTCACTGTCAATTTCTAAGCTACGATGGCTTTTCTTATTGAGCCTAACGTGCGGTGCGTCATGCTGGAAGTGTATTAGTTGTTTTTATCACCTGGTTGGCAAGGGTGGGCTTGAGGGCTTGGTTTCATTATAGTATATGTCGCGGGCCTTGACGCTAAAGCGGAGACGTAGCCCGGCTCTGCCGACTTTGGTACTATATGAGGGTGAGGACTGCCATTCTTTACTGCTAAAGCGCGAATCTTCGCACACGAAGAAGTATTCCACACCGCCGCTTTCGTCTGTGGCTTCCGCTGCGGTCATTTCTGCCCAGTAGTTGAAATCACCTCCATGATCGACTTCTTTCGGCTCGCCGTCCTCAGCCCATCGCATCGGATCGGGCGTTGGCGGTTGAAGATCAATAGTGACAGGCACTGAATGTGCGGTAGGATTTTGATTTGGCGACTTGTCCCTCGCTCTGGCCACGAAAGTGTATATTCCTTTTGGCAATGAGTTGGCTTCATATACTGGGCTATCCTGCCATTCGCTGCTGTGAGCCGTATGCGAAGTGCACTCGAACTGATATTCTACGTTGCTATCATCGTGTGCCTCTGTCGCGACCATCCGGATTGAGGTGGGCGATGTTGGGTATGGTTCAGTTTGCCATGTCGCGGGATTAGGTGTTGGCGGCGTAGTGTCTTCTGGTAAAGTGGTAGCGCCATGGCGTTGCGACCATTCAGTCTCCAGTAGATTCCCTTTATTGCGGGCTTTGACTCTATACCAGTATAGGGTGTCAGGCAAGAGTTCTGAAACTTCCCACAATGGCTCTTCGCCCGGCCCAAATGAAATCCACCCGCTATTGACGTCCGGATAGAAGTAATCCTCAAAGTAGTACTCTACACCGCTGCCGTCTGTGGAAATGGCGGTTGCGGCTACCATTGCTATTGAGTATGGTGAGGTCGCATAGGGCATTGTCGTCCACGTCATAGGATCTGGGACGGGTGGCGTTGGTGTAGGCGGATTTTGGTGCCAATTGTTGCCGAAGACAGCAAAATCTTCAAAATTCACTACACCATCTCTGGTGAGGTCCTGGGCCAGCAGAGCTTCATTGTAGAGCCACTTGTTCACCCAAAGAGCAAAATCGCTGTAGTCAATCCAGCCATCGTGGTTCAGGTCCGCGATATTTCCTATATAAGACGGTGACATGCTTGCCTCAGCGGTACCGCCATACGCGCCCATATTGATTCGTTTGCCGTTTGGCCATAATTCTTTTGTCCAATCGGAACCGGGATCGCCACCGTCCACACAACTGCTGGTTTCGCTGTCGGCGAGCCAGGTTTGGCTAAAGGAATCCCATCTGCCGCTTTCTGATTTCAAATGATAGTCGCCATCCACCCAGAAATCATCGCTTTCATCAGGGGTTCCGTTTGCATCCCAGTATCCACTGATTGCGAAGAGTGGATCGATGATGATGTCGCCGAGTCCGACCGTTGCTCCACCTCCCAAATTACTGCCTTGATTCATCCAGAAGCTGTTGTATGAATTACTGCACTGGCCGTGAATACCGCCGGTAGAGTTTGCTCTGTTGAATGTAATAATATTATTGTATACAAGGTTCGGACAGTTACTCAGGCCGCCGCCGTTTTCGCCTGCTTTGTTTCCCACCACAGTGTTGTTGTATATCGAACCGGAACAGTTATACAAGCCTCCGCCTGAGCTGCCGGCTCGATTGCCGGCAATTACATTGTTTTTGATATCACCGCCGCAGCCGGAGATTGCACCACCGCTGAAAGAGGCGTAATTATCTGAAATCATATTGCCGGTGATTTCACCATTGCAGTCGTGTATTGCTCCGCCAAAGCCCGGCTCGTAGTTCAGGTTGCTTGAGATAAAGTTGTTAATTATAGGTCCGTTGCAATCAGCTATACCGGCACTATTTTGCGAAATGATATTGTTGGTAATTGGCCCATGGCATTGGTATATGCCTGCCTGACTGTTATATCTTATCATATTGTCCAATATGGTTGGCATAGCGTCATTCTGCCCGCTAAGGCCATAGTCGGAGCAATCTTCGATGATGTTTTTTGCGATTGTTGGTGAGCTGCCGTAACAGTAGATGCCTCTTCCACTGATAGTGAAGCCGGTAAGCACAGAATTACTATCCTCGCCGAAGTCAGAAATAACACTATGGCCGGAGTTTATAGTGATGGTTGTTGACTGGACAATGCCTGGATTATTTGGATCTTCGCTGGTGACTGTAACGGCTCTGCCGTTGAAGGAAATGTTCCCGCCATACGTGCCGGGCTTTACTACAATTGTATCACCGTCGCTGGCAAAGTTGATTGCATCCTGGATATTATCGAACTGTACAGACCCATCATCATCGACAGTGATGATTTTTGCCTGACAGGGAACGACCAGTAGTACGGAGATAAAGGCTAAAAACAGCGTTTTCATCCAGTCATCAATCCTCCCCGGGTATTAATATCGGCTTGTATTATACAGAAAATAAGAGACCGATTCAAGCAAAAAAGGGCGTAACAGTTCATACCTGCCACGCCCTTATAGGACAATAAGTGTGACAATTGCGCGCCTCCCATCTAACTCCGCTCATCCAAGCTAAGAGCACTATAACCATCACGCAGATTATTTTGTATCCTTTCATCGTTGAACTCCTTTGAAATTACTTTTGTATTGCCTCCGACGAAGCAGAAGCAGTCCAGACAAACCAAACAAGGTAATAGTCGCCGGTTCCGGAACTTGATGAATAACAATCGAATCCGGAACGCTTTGTATATCACCGCTGCTGTCATCTATGCGTAGGAAACGTACCGTTGCGTCACAGGCAGACAAAGGTGTATATACGAAATTGTCTAGGTAGAGACCAGGCCATAGCTCCAGGCCAAAAATTTCTCCCCATTGACCATCTTCCTCCTCCGGGATAGACCATAATTTGCTGGCCGCACCGAAAAATTCAACCCACCACTCTACATCAGGCCCAGCTTCTCCGCCGCTAATGCTGGCTAGCGACTTGTCACATACCAGTGCCCACACATATACATCCATATGTCCCCATACCGTTTCATCCGTCGAAATACTCAAATACAGTCTCTCATTGATATCCAGAACGTCCGTATTCGGATCGAATGGCCTGCCATCAACGTAACGCGTACCGATTCGAAATCCTGCTTGAGCTACTGCCCCCAAAAACATAACAGTCAACAAAACTATCATTACCTGCCTAAACATTTCATACCTCCTTAAATCTCTAAACTCGGTCTTCTTTTATTTCCCCAAACGCACAAACAGCCCAATTAAGCTAAGCAGAACAACGAAGCTTTTATTTCGATGTCTCCCCACGCTCATTTTCCACTCCTCCTTTACATCGATTTGAAATTCAATCTCCGCAGTGTGTCTCCACCGCTTTTAGCCTGTGATGACGGATTAAACCTCCTTCACATTATTTTAGTCATTTCAAGCACTTATGTCAAATACATTGCCCCACTCGATTGTGGAAACCACGTGTTTTTTAAATTTTTTTAGTGGGTCAAAAAGGAGCGGTTGGTAGTGACTGTTGGCATATGACCGAACCTGGTTGGAGTTCTATAGGCTCGCTAAGATTATTACGGTTAGGGAATTAATTCGCTTTGATGTT
>CAZFLY010000089.1:0-8832 GCA_964519995.1 uncultured Pirellulales bacterium
ACGCAGGCGATCCAGACTATATACCTGAAGCCAACGAAACCGATCTTGATACAAATCCTCGCATCGGCAACGGCCGCATCGACATCGGCGCATACGAATACCAAAATCAACGGACTATTTATGTCGACGTCAGTGGCACCAGCGATTTCGCAACAATCCAGTCAGCAATTGATGATGCTAATGACGGTGAGGTTGTCATAGTTAAGCCCGGTACCTACACCGGCGACGGCAATCGTGACATTGATTTTCAAGGTAAGGCAATCACGGTTAGGAGCGAACAAGGCCCCGAAACTTGCATCATCGACTGTCAAGGCTCATTAAATGATCGTCACCGAGGCTTCTACTTCCACAGAGGCGAGGACGCAGATTCTGTCGTGGCCGGTTTTACTATCGTCAATGGCTTTGGCCTCGACGAGCAGTTTTCGAACACCGAATGGTCATTCGGAGGCAGTATCTATTGCGAGCAGTCAGGGCCGACCATCACTGATTGCATCATAAAGAGCAACAAGGCTATCCAGGGCGCGGGCATCTTCGCATGGAAAGACAGCAGCCCGACCATCACCAAATGCACCATAACAGCAAATAGAAGCCCCAATGGTAATGGAGGTGGAATCTATTGTTGGAGGAATACTACAGTGATAATAACTGACTGTGTAATTTCTGGCAATGATGGTAGAGGAATCGATTGTTGGGACAGCCCTTCTGCAACTATAGTAAATTGTACAATTACTAACAACGACATGGACGGGATAGACTCTTCTGATGACGGTGCATTAACGATAACTAACTGTACAATATCTGACAACCGTGGTCCAGGAATTCGAGCTTCAGTCCGGGGTACTGGGACTGCTACAATTTCGAACTGTATCATCACTGGCAACACAGGCTCCTATGGTGGCGGAATTAGGCTCGCTACGCATGACAATTGTTTTGCTGCAATCACCAACTGCACAATAGCTTGCAATAGTGCCCGCGTCGGTGGAGGTATCTTCTGTGAATCTACAGGTGATACTATTCTTACAAACTCAATTATGCGGAACAATATCAGTAGTAAGAGGGGTCATGACATTTATGTTTGCAATTTCGTGATGCCTCCTAATGGTGACTGGACTACAGAGCCTACAAAACTTACTGTTTCATACTCCTGCCTTGGTGTTATATCCGTGGAAGAGGATCCAATTTTTGGAGACCCCGTTCTTACTTGGGGTGCTGGCAATATGGATGCTGATCCATGCTTTGCAGATCCAGGCTATTGGGACCCGAATGGGACACCAGAAGACGCCAGCGATGATTTCTGGGTCGATGGTGACTATCACTTAAAATCCCAAGCGGGCCGATGGGATCCAAATGCGCAGTCCTGGGTAAGAAACGACGTCACCAGCCCATGCATTGATGCTGGTGATCCGATGTTGCCTATTGGCTATGAGTCGTTTCCTAACGGTGGTAGAATCAATATGGGTGCCTACGGCGGCACAATCGAAGCAAGCAAGTCGTACTTCGGCGAACCCCTTTGCGGGACGGTCATCGCCGGAGACATTAACGGTGATTGTAAGGTCAATTTTGCCGACTTTGAGATCATGGCCTTACATTGGCTGCAAAACAATAGGTAGTACCCAAGACATCTCCAACGGCTGAGAAAGCATATTACAGCTATGAGTCTGGAGAGTGGCTGCCTATAAAAAAGATGCTTGCCAATCACACCGCTATTCATAGAATCTATTTTGTAACGCCATAGAAGTTTTAGCATTGTCCGAGTTTTGTAAATGGCAATGCACCGAAATGTGAGCTATGCGATATGAGCGGCTTGTATCGCCCACTTCAAAGTGGCGCGAATGAATTATGATTATCTTTGGGACGCGGTGGTGTAAGTGAAAAGGACTTTTAATCTTCTTCCAGCAAAAAGTAGTACCTTGGTATTATGTGTTTTTTTGCTTCTACAGGGATTCAGTCTGTCCCAGGCGAAGTTCCTGAATCCGAAAGATGCTAAAGTACGACCGAAAGGCCGAATCGCCTCCTACGCCACCGCCACAATAGGCATTGTTTTTTTGAGTCCCGAAGAGCTTGGACAACATAGATACAGATATAGCTTGTGGGAAAGAAACGGCATAGTATATACCTGCAGAGCAGGCCATATTGATATCACTCATCTACGCAAATTCGCTGATTGGACGGGTTTTTTCGCCGCAAAAATACTCGGACATTTAGAACAAAATACCACTCAATTCTCGTTCAGGATGAGAGAACCCTCATTGTACCGGGTGCAACTTACCTATCCGCAGGATTGGACGGAGTTGTCCGATTCTGATAGAGACCGCATTGCACGCGAGGTCTCGATCGGATTGGGGCAATACGTGGCGTATACTGCAAGTATTTGGCATGAAATCCTTACTTGGTTTGGCTTCAAGTACGCAGGATTTTATCCGGAGTATCCATCTGCATTTTCCTGGGAAGACTCTTTTTCAAATCTCCTCGGCTGTCATATTGGGGCCCAGGCCCTCCGGGACGGCGAACATGAGTTTGACGAAGCGGCGACGCTGGCTATCGACCGTGAGCTTGAGAAATTGGATGTTCAATCAGGTCGTACAGCTCGGCGTGCCGCCGCTGCGATGAGAGGCAAGTGGTATACGGGTGATCTGATGTTCGTTGACATAAAAGCCAGAAATCTCGATGTGGGTCTGAATGATGGTTTTGTCACGCCATGGATTGTTCCTTCAATCTCTGTATGTGAGGGAGTCGAAGTTCAGCCGTATCCGGTTCCCAAAATTGATTTTCTCTCAAAATATGGATTTTCATTGAAGCTCGAAATTGAACCTAAGGAATGGGAAAAGGGCCAAATCCTGCAGATTATCTACCCGGATGCGAACGAAAAGAAGGGACGGCTTGAACCTGCCATTCACTTCGCCCCGATTATAGACTACATTGAGGAGGATGTCATAAATAAATATGGCCACGTAAATCCATATTATACAGACTCAAATAGACTATCCCGCTCTCGTTCATCCTGGCACGAAGCCCGGCTCTGGGCTTATGGAGGGGATTCTCCGGGGGAGCATATCGAGCTAACTGAGGCTGTCCAGCCGGGTGCTTGCCCACGGCCTGTTTTAGGCGATATTAATGGCGATTGCAGAGTTGACCGCAATGATCTCCAGATTCTGGCTATGCACTGGCTCCGGAACAGGCAAAACGCAGATTTGGTGCCGCTTAACTGAGTCTTTGGCTTATAGTATTTTAACCAAAGATTATCAGCCACATAGAAATGTAGTCTGAGCAAGACCATAATATTCTTCCAATGTAGGGAAGATTTGTAGGCGGGAGCAGGCGATGCGACCCCCGATTATAATCGAAACCGGGCAGACCATACTGTTCATTGGCGACAGCATAACTGACGCTGATAGGGATAAGCAGGCTTACAGGCCATTTGGGTTCGGCTACGTGCATTTTGTTGCCAATATGCTACTGGCGAAGTATCCACATCTGAATATCAATATTAAAAACAAGGGTGTCAGTGGCAACGCAATCCAGGACCTAAGCCAGCGGTGGGAGAGGGACTGCCTCGCGCATAAGCCCGATATCCTGAGTGTTTTGATAGGTATCAATGACCTCTGGCGGGTGTGCACAGCGCCGCAGCAGGCTCGCGGTCTGCTTCCGGATGAGTATGAACTAACATACAAACGGTTACTTTTATGTGCGAAGCAGGCATCTGACTGTCAGTTGGTGTTGATGGAGCCATTTATGTTCTGCAGCGACCCAGCAGGCCACATGTTTGAGTTGCTGCAGAGATATATTGAAAAGCTTGATGGTCTGGCGAGGGAATTTGATGCTGTTTTAGTGCCTTTGCAAAGTCTGATAAACGAGCAAATCAAGATCATCGAGCCGCAGAAATGGTCGTCTGATTCAGTTCATCCCTACGTCTGGGCGCACGCCTGGATTGCAAAATGCTGGTTGCAAGCAATAGGTTTGTGATTGAATTCTGCGCAGTGAAAAAAAATTTTCACTTCGTAGATTTAGCAAGAACAAGGACTAATAAAGGCAACAGTAAAATTGTCCAGAAATTTCTAAGTTTTGCTCTTTACACCTTATCGAATTGTCATTAATTTGCCGATACTTGTCTTACGGGTTTTGCTACTATATCTGGCGTAATCCCCGTTCATCCTGACTATATATTGTGCTCCTTGATTTTTCGCATGGAGGCGCTGAGATGTCGCAGAAATTCAACCCTGAGAATCCTTTTGCAGGTGGGCAGCAGCAAGCACAGATCACCGAGAGAGCGGAGCAATCGAGCGGTTTGAAGATAGAGCATTTATTTTCTACGCCGGGCGTCCACCCTTTTGACCAGATAACGTGGGAGACGCGTTCAGTCAAGATCACCGGCGACAATGGCGAAGCGATCTTTGAGCAGGATAATGTAGAGATACCGGTCTCGTGGAGTCAACTGGCAGCGAAGGTCGTCGCCAGCAAATATTTCTACGGTGATATCGAGACTGGCCAGCGCGAGCATTCAGTCAAGCAGCTTATCCACAGAGTTTGCCGAGCAATTGCCGATCGTGGCAAAAAAGATGGATACTTCGCAAGTGAGCAGGATGCGGAGGCCTTCTACAACGAGCTGACGTACCTGTGTGTTAATCAATACGGGGCGTTCAATTCGCCTGTCTGGTTCAACGTCGGACTTTATGATGTTTATGGTATAGCTGGCAGTCAACATAATTATCGCTGGGATCCGGAGCAAAAGGACGCCGTTGCCTGTGAAAACAGCTACGAATATCCTCAGGCATCCGCCTGCTTTATCCAGTCGGTTAAGGACTCGATGCAAGATATAATGCGTCTTGCGGCGAGTGAGGCGATGCTGTTCAAGCACGGCTCAGGAACCGGAACCGACCTTTCAACGCTCCGAAGCAGCAAAGAGAAGCTCTCCGGCGGAGGTAAGCCATCCGGGCCATTAAGTTTTATGCGTGTTTACGACCAGGTAGCCGCTGTAATTAAATCGGGCGGAAAGACTAGACGCGCTGCCAAAATGCAGTCGCTAAAAGTAGACCATCCTGACATAAAAGAGTTCATCGCCTCCAAGACACAGGAGGAAAAAAAGGCCTGGGCGCTTATAGAGGCTGGCTATGACGGTGAGCACAACAACGAAGCCTACAACAGCGTAATGTTCCAAAACTCAAACCTTTCGGTACGCGTCACCGATGAGTTCATGCAGGCGGTGGAAAAAAACGATACATGGGCGACTTATGCTGTGACAACAGGTGAGAAGATAGGAGAACATTCTGCCGGTGAGCTTATGGAGCTTATCGCTGAGGGAACCAGGATTTGCGGCGATCCGGGCATCCAGTATCACAGCACAATCAACCGCTGGCACACCTGCCCGAACTCCGGCCCGATTAACGCCTCGAATCCTTGCAGCGAATATATGTTCATCGATGATTCAGCCTGCAACCTTGCTTCGCTCAATCTTATCAAGTTCCGCAAGGAAGATGGTTCTTTTGACGTTGAAGCTTTCAAAAAAGCGGTCCGCATCTTCATCATCGCCCAGGAAATCCTCGTCGATGGTGGCAGCTACCCTGACAAAGCGATCGCCGTCAACAGTCATCGGTTCCGTCCGCTGGGCTTGGGTTATGCAAATCTCGGTTCTTTGATTATGAGCGAGGCTCTTCCGTATGATTCGGACCAGGCCAGGGCTCTTGCCTCAGCCATCAGCGCGATAATGACGGGAGCTGCTTATGCGACCAGCGCTGAGATAGCTACGATGAAAGAACCTTTCGAGGAGTTTGAGAAGAATACCGACGCAATGTTGAGGGTTATGAATATGCACCGTCAGCATGCTTACGATATTCCTGAGGTGCACTGTCCGGACTATCTGCGCAATGCTGCCAAGGACGCCTGGAATGAAGCTATCGATGCCGGTTCAAAGGTGGGTTTCCGTAATGCTCAAGCCGCAGTTCTTGCGCCGACCGGCACGATCGGATTTATGATGGATTGCGATACAACGGGTATTGAGCCTGATATTGCTCTGGTCAAATACAAGCTGCTGGCTGGCGGCGGTATGCTCAAGCTCGTTAACAGAACCGTGCCGATGGCGCTGGAGAGGCTTGGTTACAGCATTGAGGACATAAAGGCAATCTGCGATTACATAGACGAAAATGGATCTATTGAAGGGTCAGAGAGGCTCAATCAAGACCATCTGCCGATCTTCGATTGTGCTTTTAAGCCACGCATCGGCAAAAGATGCATTCACTACATGGCGCATCTGAAAATGATGGCGGCAGTGCAGCCTTTTATATCCGGGGCCATAAGCAAAACGATAAATATGCCCAGAGAAAGCACGACCGAAGAGATTATGGCTGCTTACATGGAGGGCTGGAAGCTTGGGCTAAAGGCAGTGGCAATCTACCGGGACGGTTCAAAGAAGCTTCAGCCGGTCTCCACCAAAAAGCACAAGGAAGCCAAGGCTAAGGCCTCTTCTGAGGCACCAGCCAGGCCCTTCAGGCATCGTTTGCCGGATACCAGACAAAGCATTACGCACAAATTCTCCGTAGCTGGACATGAAGGCTACCTGACGGTGGGGCTATACGAGGATGGGCAGCCTGGTGAGCTGTTTATCACCATGGCCAAGGAGGGCAGCACCGTTGGGGGCCTTATGGATGTTATAGGGACGGTAGTTTCAATGGCACTGCAGTACGGCGTGCCGCTTATTACGCTGGTGGATAAGTTCCGCCACGCCAGATTTGAGCCGTCTGGGATGACATCAAACAGAGACATTCCGTTTGCCAAAAGCTTGATTGATTACATTTTCTGCTGGCTGGGCTGTCAGTTCATACCAGGCTATGCCGATAAGAACCTACCCAACAGGACGCCTGTGCCCGTCGAAAATAAAACCACAACGACTGCAAAGGAACTGGTTGAAAAAACCCAGGACCTCGCGCACAAGATTGCTGAGGTAAAAGGGCAAGTCAAAGCAAAAACGCAGGAAAAGGGGCAAAAAATTCCGATTGAGGAGTTGACCGAAAGAAAGCTAATTCCAGCCCCAAAGGGCAAATTGAGCAGTCTAGCCAATCGCATAACGAGCCTGGTTGGTTCAGCTATCTCTGACGGCTCCGGCCAGTTGAAGGCTGAGACAAGGTTTATGCAGCAGTTTAACGCTCAGTTTGAGCATTTTCAGGATGATGCCCCAGCATGTGATATTTGTGGTGCAATAACCGTCCGCAACGGCACCTGTTATAAGTGCTACAACTGCGGAAACTCAATGGGCTGCTCCTGACCCGTTGCTCGCCGCTCGTGAATCATAGCCTGGCGGCTCATTCAACTTGAGCTCAGGCCAAGAGTCGGTCCCCCATTATTGCCTCTGATTGTTTCGCGGATTGAAAGCCCCTACGGTACTACGCTTGAGAGCCAGTTGTCGGCAAAGGCTTTAAGATCATTGATGTCCAGATAGATGCAACGCTCCCCGAGTACTGGGGAAAACCGGTCATGTTTGACGATCATCCGGTGCGCCGACCCACGGGCTTTTTCATGCTCCGTCCGGCGACATATTGTGAAATGATCTATAGTCAAATGACTACAAGTATTTATATGTTTCGGTCTCCAGAAAATTCGTCTTAATCCAGGAGCTTAAATTTGCACTCATTATGCAGCGACAAAGCGCCAGGCGGATAGTCAAATGACTACGAGCTTTTTCATGCTCCGTCCAGCGAAAGGTCGTGAAATAAACCATAATCAAATGACTACGGGCATTTGGGTGTTTTGATCTACAGAAACCTCTTCTTAACCCAACAGCTTAAACCGACAGATATTAAGCAGCGACAAAGTGCCAGGCGAATAGTCAAATGACTACGAGCTTTTTCATGCTCCGGCCAGCGAACGCAACCTATATGCAACTGGTTTGTCGAATTGCCCAAAATTAAGTGATAATACAAGGATTAAAACGGTTGAGTACAACGTTGCCTAAGTTAGAAAGAAACCACCTATTTATTCGCCATTTTTCACTTGAAAGAGCAGAATTTTTTTGTATTTTAGGAGGGTACAACAGCGGCTGGGCTAAATTACCCGATGAGATACCGGCTGTGCCTATCTCACTGGGTGAACACGGAGCTTTGGGACGCAGACATCGGCTGGAATTAAGTATGGTGGTGCCGGAATTTATGTTATATCGAATTATCCTGATCAAGCGCATGATTGGAAGGAGATCAGAAAATGAACATCAATCTCTTTAAAATGGCTCTGGACAAACTTGAACCTCATCATTGGGCCTATTTTGAAGAAATAGCTTCAACTTTCCTAGCTGCGGAGTTCGCTAACCTCAGAACGATGGCATCAGCAAGTGGTGATGGTGGTCGAGATTCGGAACTTTTCAATAATGAGGATGATGCAATTGTAGCATTTCAATATTCTATAACGGACCGTTGGCAAGGGAAAATTAAGCAAACAGTCGAGCGGCTGAATGAATCCTTTCCAGATGTGAGGGTTCTGATTTATGTCACAAATAAGATCATTGGCGCAAAAGCAGACGCACTACGTACCCAAATGATGGAACACAACATCCACATAGATATCCGAGACAGGAACTGGTTTATTGAGAGAGCGAATCAGAAGCCTGCAAACGAGGGGGCCGCAGAACTCTTGATCGATCGAATTGCCCGACCCTATTTAGCCGGCGAACAAATAATCAGCACAAAATCAAGCTCACTTACTTCGGAGGAAGCTAAGGCTGCATTTCTATATCTGGGGCTTCAATGGCAAGATGATATCAGGGCAAAAGGCCTTACAAAACTGTGTTATGATGCTCTAGTGCTTTATTACTGATAATATGATGGATATATAAAGGTCTTTTTGCCGATA
>CAZFLY010000090.1:0-8271 GCA_964519995.1 uncultured Pirellulales bacterium
TTCACGCTACTAGTCCCTCTTTTTTCACATTCAAAATAAATGGAGAATTGTAACTTTCATAGATATTTTCAGGAATTGTTATAACCGAAATGAGCTCACCTTCTTCAAGAAGTATATCAAACAAAAGGTCGCTCAAGCTTTCTCTCACTTCAAATGGATTTAGAGACTCATCAACCAGTACCAGCACATCAATATCTGAATCCTTCGTGTATTCGCCTCTCATATAAGAACCATATAATATAACCTTTCTGACTTTCCTCCCATACAGCCCTACCAGATGTTCTTTTATTTGATTTATCAAGCGTTTTATCTTTTGGTCCATTTTTCTTCGCCTATTAAAGTGGCTATTAAGAAAATCAAATAACGTATTCGATATAAAAAGTCTGTCGAAGCCGAATTTATATCGGGGCAAGCATAGTCTTCCGCATTGTATTATGGGCCATTGCATACTAATTGATATAAGAGTATAACTATATAAACAAGTGAAAAGATAAATATGACTATCAGAGATGTGCGATGATATGGGAACCAACGTACCAATTTTGGGATCTCTGAATTTTTCTTATGCGAAGCCTGAGGGCTCTCTGTGACGACAAGTGAGATTAGTTTGAATGTAGTAGCGAAATATCTATTTTCCAGTTCTATAGCCTTTTCCCTAAATAAATCTTGCCAGTAAACACCATGATTGTTGAAAAGGAACCACAAGAAGCACAAGATTAATCCCACGATAAGTAAAAGCATGTTCAGGAACAGCGGCAAGTCACTATCACTTGAAAAAGTCCAGCTAATTAAGGCTATAATGATGCTATTCGCAATTAACATCGCACTAGACCTACTGTAAATCTCTTGGCTTACTAGCCCTAATAGCTCCATCGCCGTCTGATATCCAATACAAGCTTTTTCAAACTCTTGTTCTTCCCATGATCTTCTCATCTGTTTTTCCTCTTGACCAAACACACACCCCGCATAAAGAAATCTATTGTATCCTTATCACTTCGGACTTCCGCTTTCACAGGAGTGGGGCCGCTTCACATTCTTGCTCAGTTTGGTATCTATCTCGATTATACCGGCATCCTCACGGTACACCTCAATCACCGCATCCGGACAGACAATCGCACACATTGCACAACCGGTGCAGTCGGCGTTTGCTGACTCTGCGGGGAAATAGCCTTTTTTGTTGGACTTTTTGGAGATAATAATGCTATCCCTGGGGCAGACCACCACACATAAGCCACAGCCTTTGCATCGCTCAGTATCAATAACTATTTTGCCAGCCATTTTTTCGTACTACGTATATCGTATAGCGTATTTCGTGCTGCATATCGCAACTTCTAATCGCAACACAAATGACACACGACGCCAAGAAACAAGTCACTAAATTTTAACAGGGTATGACCCTTTTGTAAAGTCCGAAACACTACAGCAAAAGAATATAAACCTGACAGCTTCTAAAAAGGTATGATACGATAACTGTGGGTGAAACAGCGTGCTCTTTGAAGTAGAAAGCCCATCTTACTTTAGATCTATAGGCAAACCCTTATTTCGAGCTTGAGCTACGAACAGCTTCATCTCCTCCAGCAGGACTTGCATCTGATCGGCATTTTCAAGAAGGCTTTCATAAAATCGTCCGTCATTAACGAGCATACCTGCCGTGCCCTGGCCACTGTTTATCTTTTCCAGGATCAGCCGCAATTGCTCTGTTGCCTTACTCAGTTGTTCGCTGGTGTCGATCATAGCAACAATGGCTTTGTCCACCTTAGCGTCGGCATTTTCTAAGGTTTTGGTACCGGCTGTGGCAAACTTTTTGAACTCCTCCATTGTCTGCGTTGCCTGTTGTATGGCCTCCGTAGCTGCTTCTGAGGCCCCGGACAAATTAGCCAAGATTCTTTTAACGTTTTCTTTGTTATTAGGATCGCCAATGATGTCATCGGCGTTATTTACGAAAGCTCCAAGGTCCTCAACAAGACTATCCAGTTTTTTCTGGCTTTCTTCAGGAAAAAACTCACTGGAAATGCCGGTTGAACCCTGCAGCCACATTCCGTCCACAAGAAAACATGTTTCCGGCCGATTGGGATCTCGCGGCGGTGCAGGCAAAGACTCCGGATCAACCTTGAGCTCAATGTAGCTGCTGCCCAGTCCGCGTGTCATTAATTTTATGTTAACATTGCTGGGGATATCGACATATTTCTTATCAATCGTAAGAATAACAACAGTCTGATGATATTCCTGATTTGTGTTAAGATCCTTGCGTATCCGCGGTGGCATTACACCTGTTACTCTGCCGATCTGATAGCCACAAAATCGCACCGGAGTGTCTTTCTGCACACCGGGTGCCATTGGAAACTGAACAAAAATCCCAACAGAACCCATTTTTGTAACTGCGGTTGGCAAATCGCCAAACTTAAAGATGAGCCATCCAAGTGCACACATACCGATGATGACAAAAGCACCCACGAAAATATTGCGTTTCCTTTGGATGGTTTCATAATCACTCACTGCCCTTTTCCTTTCAAATCTGTTCGTCCTTCGAGAAACAAATCGCGGATGGCACGTAAAGGATAGCCACTTTCGTTGAGCTTTTTAATGAGCTTGATTCGTTCGACGCCCTTTTCGTCAAAGAGGCGCCGTCCCGTCGGCGTAACTTTTGTAGGCTCAAGTAACCCGACCATAATGTAATATTGCAGAGACTGACGAGAAACGCCAGCTTTTTTTGCGGCTGTTCCTACCGTCATCAATCCGCTCTTATCGCTCAAGGCCATCCTCGTACACACTTTCGGCAGTTGGACAAATATTGAACATAAGGTTTAACGCATGGCTTCGAGTTTTTCAACAATGGATTTTTTGGTTAATTGCCATCGCCTACTTTACGCCGGCCCTGTCAACCACCGTTCTTACCAAAGTTAAGAATTCAGCCCGTAATCGCTCTAAAGACAGACACGTCAAAGCTTTTTTGATGTTTCCCGGCTTATCAAACTGTTTCGCCCATTGTGACGAAATCATCAGCAAATAGTCAAACTTAGCTGGAATCTCATATTGGTTTTGTCGGAAGGCTTCTCGCAACAACCGTTTAAGCCTGTTGCGCACAACAGCGCCGCCGCACCATTTGCTGACAGACACTCCCAATCGCGGATATCCGCAATCATTCTCGGCCATGTAAAGCACAATCAAATCGTCGTTCGCGCGCAGTCCATTCGTTAAGACAGCCTTAAACTCTCTATTACTCAACAACCTTTTCTTTTTAGGAAAAGAAAATCGTTTCAAGTCTGTTCCACCACACAATTTCAGACGTGAAATTGAAATCCAAGGGCCGTTCTTCGAAATCCTCAACTTTGGTATTTTTCACATTTAGCCAACCGTTTAGCTAACCTGTCGCCAAAGCCATTCCGTCCGCCGTCTTTCGTCTGTGCAAGACTTCAGCGCTAATTTTGCGAAGCGCTTTGTGGTAATCTAGGACTCCGGCCAGTTTGTTACTATCATCACCGGTAACTATCGGTATATGTTCAAGGTCGTAGCGTTTCATATTCTCGAATGTCTCACCAAGAGGTTTATCCGGCGTGCTTTTATCATGAACCGGCTCAGCTACGTCACATGCGAGCAACCAGCCGGCAAACTCCCTATTTGCAAACATTTCCTTTATATCCGCGACGGTTATTATGCCTATTAGCTGAGTTTGATTATCAACAACAGGATAATATACACTGTCGGTTTTGCTGAAGACCTCAAGTATTTGCTGCAAGGGCAGATCCTGTGGTATACTTATAGGTTCAGCATCCATAACGTCAGCGACGGCGTATGTGTTTATGAGGTCTTCCTCGGTAACATTCATGCCGACTTCACCGGCCTTTTTGACGCCGACTTTGACGAGCATTGGGCCGAGAATCTCCATTATGAATGTGCCTGTCATAACAACCATGATAATAACATGACCCAATTCGGTCCCAAATTGCTGACCAGCCAATATCGCCAGGCCGATTGCCACACCAGCCTGAGGAAGCAGACAAAGTCCCAGGTATTTCCGTACAACGGTCGGTGCCGAAGAATATTCCGCTCCGAACCACGAACCCAGCATTTTGCCCCCGGCCCTGCAGAGGATGTATACAGCTATCATGGCCACCATCCAGCCGGTCACTCTGCCGAACGCCATGTGTGCGCCCGCGAGAACGAAAAAGGATATGTATATCGGCGGGGCGAATTTCTGGACAATGGCAAAGGTTCCCTTACTTTGTCGAGGCATGAGATTAGCGAGCGTAATGCCCAGAGTCATGGCGGGAAGAATCGGATCGATCCGGGGTATCATAGATATCCCAACAACCAGCAGCAAAGAGGCAAGGGCAAACTCAAGAATTTTGTCTTCGGCTCTTACGAATTTCAGGAGAAAATACAACAGCACTCCAGCCATAAATCCAAGTATGACCGATCCTACGATTTCTCCGAGTAGTACCAATGTTGCGCCCGTGACTGAGCTATGGCCGGTGCCGAGCAGTGCCTTTGCTCCGGTTGCAGCACCACGATATAAAAGTAACGCCAGTGCATCGTCAAGCGCCACTATAGCCAGAACTGTTGCTGTTAAAGGACCTCTGGTCTTGTATTCCCAGAGAACATTGGCTGTCGCTGCCGGTGCCGTAGCCGAAGCGATTGCGCCAAAAACAAGACCAATGGCGATGGAAATGTGGGCTCTGTCAGTTGTAGGCATACCTGGCAACAAAGTAGGCAACGCAAACCAGGCCAAGAGCGAGCTGCCAATAAGCACAAACAGGAATGCGCCTATTCCCTGCGCGATGAGAATGGTGAAAAATTGCTTGCCATATTTCTTGAAGATGTCACTGCGAAGCTCTGCCCCTATCATAAAACCAATAATGCCAAGAGCGAACATCGTAAATGGCTCAAGAGCCTCGATAGTCCGGGGAGTAATCAGCCCAAAAACATCTCCGAGCAGAATGCCAACAACGATGCAGCCAATGACCTGTGGAATGTGAAATTTCTGAGAAAGACGTGCACCGAAAGCACCACCCAAAATAATTAGGCCAAATAGCAAAGCAAAATTCAGATGCTCAACAATATCGATGTCAGCTATGGCAGCGAAATAAACCATCGTGGCTCCATCTCGGTTATCTATCCGAAAGACTCGTAATGGACAAACCTCGCAAAATTATAGCATAATCACTGCTCAAACAGAGGTCAGTAACAGGCTTAACCGCTTCTCAGACCATACATGGCATCAGCTTCTTTTTGTTTAGCCAGGACCTCTGCGCTGACTCGGCGATGCACAGCACGCGTGTCCATGACGCCAAGAAGTGTGTCACCGTTACTCGTAGCCACAACAGGCACACATTCAATATCCAATTGCCGTGTCTTCTCGAGCGCATCTATTAGCCGCATGTCCGGGTTTACACGGGCGACAATCGGCTCTGCAATATCGAGCGCTACCAGCCAGTCATTTAGCTCTTGAGTGGCGAAGGTATTTCTGATACCTTCAAGTGTGATACCGCCTATCAGCTTGTTGTCCGTGTCGACAACCGGGTAGTAGAAACTGTCAGTACTGCTAACAACTTTGATGACTTCACTCAGAGACGTGCCTGCTGGAATGACCGGCACTTCTCTGTCCATCACCTCAGCAACGGCGTAAGTTTTGATGAGGTCCTCTTCGGTAATGTTAAGGCCAACCTCCCCGGCTTTTTTGATGCCAACCTTCACCAACAATGGGCCAGCCAACTGCAGCACGAATATTCCTGCAATTATTACCGATAGCATCACATCTTTGATAGGCCCTTCGAATCGGTGACTGGCCATAATTAAAAGGGCAACTGCAATCGTGCCCTGTTGATACAAACAAAACCCCAGATATTTTCTAATTGTCGGGACAGCCTTGGAATACACAGCCCCTAAATACGACCCACTGGTTTTTCCAACGACATTGCCGACAATGTAAGCTGCCGCCAGCAGACCAATCCGGCCGGTGACATGGATGCTGAGTCTTGCCCCGATAATCACGAAAAACAGCACATAAAACGGTGGTGAAAATTTGCGCACAAGCTCAAAACATTTCAGACTCCGGCGAGGTGAGAGGTTTATCAAGGTGACGCCGCAGGCCATCGATGACAAGATCACATCCAGCTTTAAGCCAATTGCCACACCTATGCAAAGTACTATGATGCTGACAGTATAAACCAGATTTTTCTCATCATCGTCGATTCGCAGAGCAATCCATCGAAGCAGCAACCCCACCGCTGCACCGAGCCCCAATGACCCTATCACTTCGTATAGCGAGTGAAAGGCCATCTTCAAAACACCCACTTCTTGATGTCCGGTCAGGAAACTGGCCAAGCTTACACTGGTTATGTACAAAACCAATGCAAGCACATCATCCAGAGCTACGATTGCGGTCAGCATCGTGGTTAGAGGCCCCCTGGTTTTGTATTCCCACAGTACGTTTACTGTCGAAGCAGGGTCCGTCGCCGTACAGATAGCGCCAAACACTACTGCTACTGCCAGTGCAGTTTGCCAATCGTAGAAATAGCGAAGCGCAAAAAAGCTCAGCAGACCCACCAGCAAATATGCAACCACACCTTCAAACAGCAAAATTGCGAAAACCTGCCTGCCGAAACGTACAAAGACGTCACGTTTGAGCTCACCACCGATCAGAAAGCCAATAATCCCCAAAGCAAAGAGATTAAACAGCTCGAGGCTTTGCACGGTTTGTTGCGAGATAACATTCAGGATAGGCCCAAGGATGATGCCTATTGTTATATAGCCAACTATCTGAGGTATGTGAAGTTTCTGTATTATCCTTGCGCCTATCGTCCCGCCAAAGACAGCCAGTCCCATTAAAAGTAAAAGGTTCAAATCTCTGCTCTGCTCAACTACGGTCTTGACCAATTCAACCATTGCATACGAAACAAGATACCAAAAAATGCAAAACTTCTGAGTGGGGAAAGACGCAGGCACTCTGATCAAACAGGTACCGCGATTGTCTAAGAACGGTTCATAATAGCCTAAAGACCTTTTTTGTCAAAAGATTTTTGGCAATTTGGCCTTTACGCCTCAGCCGGCCGCTGGTATAGTTGTTTGCTGGGATTGACTCATGGAGAACCTGACGATGGCTAAACAGAGTGGAAAGAAAGCCTTTGGACAGATAATACTTGGCCTGCTCATTATGGTCAGTTTGGCAGCGATTATATCGGGCTGCAAAAAGGAGCCGGCTCCCCAGACGCCTACAGAAGAATCCCGTGCTGAGACGTCGCTGCCGGAATCCGAATTTTCAAAGCCGGCTACCAGGCCTCTCGGCGGGCTAAAAATGAGCCTTGATGACGTCATCAGAAGTGCAAAAACTTGGGGACCATCTTTTCCACGTTGGCGTGGCCAGCCGGCACCAGATTTTGTTCTGACCGATATCTCAGGCAGACAGCACAAACTCAGCGATTATAGGGGAAAGGACGTAATGCTAATTTTCTGGGCGAGCTGGCGCAGCCCTTGCCGAGCGGAGATACCGGATCTAATTGAATTGCGAAACACGGTCGGGCAAGACAAATTAGCCATGCTGGCAATATCCTACATATCGCCGATAAACAGCCTCGAGATGATCAGGGACTTCGTGGCAGAAAACAAAATAAACTATACCGTCCTTGCAGCCAAATCGAGCGACATGCCGGCGCCGTACAATCTAGTGGACTCTATTCCTTCCAGCTTCTTCATTAATCCTCAAGGCAAAATAAAGTTGGCGACTATCGGTCTGCTTACTTTAAGCGATATCAAAGCCATATTGCAAGCCGAATAAAGTGCAGGAGCTCATTACTCCATACCCCAACTCAAGAGGCACATAAAAAATCTGTCCTTACAGAAATAGCCCTTTCAAAAAGCTGATTCGCCCTGTCACCTCTGAAAATTCCAATGCAGCTTTAGTCGTGAAAACCTCTATGAAAATATACGGCGCAAAAAAAAGGAGACGTGGGCTGCATTTGAAATCAATTGTAGGCCCGTCTCCTTGTTGCGCTGTGCCAGGATGCACATTACCGCGGGTGGTGCCGTGAGACCAACTGATCTCTGTCTGCACTCGCAACATTTATATTCTAAGAAAAAAGACTCCAAAAGTCAAGCTAATTTTAGCCTCAATCAAGCTACGAATATTCACATAACGCTGTAATAACCTCACGGTTTTTTTAGATAAATTGGCAAGGTTTTAACGATAATCACGAAGGCAGGCCCCGCTATTTATTTCGCAGCTTATACCAATTGAGAATAATTAGTGCGCTTATTCGTGTCATTTCGAGCGAG
>CAZFLY010000091.1:0-8214 GCA_964519995.1 uncultured Pirellulales bacterium
TCTCTGGCATTTTTGCTGCTCCTTCATCAAGATTTAGTGAATGGTAAATGGTTAGCGATCCACCGCAGGCGGATTTAACCAATCTCCTTTTAACCAATTACAGTTATTCGAACCTGGAAGTATCTTCCAGCAATTTTTACTCGAAGTCAAGGAATTGCGCTGCATACGTGTCATTCCAATTGTGATTATAATTTGCGCTTATGTCATTTCGACCGAAGCCCCCGTTCTTGCTTTCGCAAGAAAGCACTGGGGCGTAGTGGAGAAATCTGTTCAAATAGATTTCTCGACTCGCCTACGGCTCGCTCGAAATGACACGAATAAGCGCACTAATTATTCTCAATTGGTATCATTTGTGAATTTATGGTCAACTAAGAGGATCAAATTCACAAGTTTTCGTATTGCGATATTGCTGTAATGGAGCGCATAAATTAGCAATAAGCAAATGGCAGGATTGCAAGAAGACCTGCCGAAATGCAGCATATATCTGTATACTCCCAGGATGAACCTGTTTGCTAAATAATCCTCTCATATATTTAAACATAACTTAACTATCTTTGCTTACCCGGTTTTTTTCTGAATGCATCAGGCTCCCAGTTGTTGATGAATTCCTGCTGGCGCGGTGTCATTGCAACCACACCGCCGAACTTGGCTGCGTGCATCCTTACTGTAAGTGAGCCGGTCGTAATCTCTGCTATGAGCGGTGCAATCTTCTTATCAGCTGCGACAAAAAGCCCAACGTCCTTTACTAAAAATGCTGCGGCAGTTTTTTGGCCTTTCCTGATTCTATTAATCAGTTTTTTCGTAATCGTTTCAGCATCAGCGTACTCAACCCACATAGCAGAGCCGTTGGCGTAAAGCTGCTCGTACGGATTAAGTGCAGCCGTGGCAAGTAGTTTTGCTGCATCTTTACGCCTCATAAATGCAGCGACCGGCTCCGTCAAACCAAAATAACTGACAGGCTGATATTCACCGGTTATCTCAAAGACTGCCTTGCGAATAGCTGATCTAACAATTCTGACATCCTGCAAGGTAGGAGACATGGCTTTGCGAACTTTAGGTTTTTTTAGTTTGCTGTTGCACAGCCTGATGACTTTATGGACAAGCCTAAGTGCAGGTTCTGCTGTATTGGCGCTGACAACTACTCCGTGTTTTTCAAGAAAAAGAATATTTGGCTTTCTGCCATAGAGCCTTTTGTAGCCAGCGACCAATCTCGCAATTTTCTGCGCAAGCGCAAATCCCAAGTCCGCATAAGGTACCCATAGTGGCGGAGGCGTTTCTTGTGCAAAGAGCTGTTGTAGCTTTTGCTTACCATTTTTGGCGTTTACGTATGCAGCAACTGCAAGTGGATGCAAATGTATTACGCACTTATCCAGAAGGGCGTGTAAGTGTGACTCGACTGAAGGACGTGCATCGTCTTTGACCTTATCATCGCACGCGAGGAGCAGCCGATTGACAACCTGAGTTTCTCTTTGTTGTACATCCAGTTTAGTCAGCGACTTATCGGTGATGATTGACAACGCAGCTTCAAGCCGAAGCCTTCGCCAACCTCTTGCTGTGCTCATATCTTTTAGGGCTGTGCCGCTGGCCTTTATGTACATGTACTTGCCGTCGTCGGTTTTTACCGATGTGTTGCCTCCTCCACCTTGAACGAGCGTTGGGTTTTTGCCTGTGATATTAGATATTCTTATCAAATCTGTTAGAGCTTTATCCCTCATCACATACCTTGGTACTGTTCAAGAAGCTTCTGTTCTGCGTGTTTTGTCCATGATCCATTGCTGAGCAGGTTGGCCACTTTGGGCAGCTTTTCGCTCAGTTCTTCAAGCCTAATTAACCCCAGTCCCTTACACGCTGGATAGACAATAATCTTGCCTGTTATTGTCCGATTCTCCACTGCTCGAATGCCTTCGATTGCTCCGTCCAGTCCACTTATCGCTGCGATGCTGATATTGGTATCAAGCTTTTTGGACTGAACCTTTTGCAGCATTAGCTTCATATCACTTAGTGTCGAACCGCTGGTCCCAATGAAGTATAAACGTTTCTCTATATATGTGTCGAGGTCTATTGGGTAAGTGATGTTTGTAGGTATGCCGGCAAAGATATTGATAATACCCTGCTCAGCCGCACTGTGGATAGACGCTGCGACAAGTTTAGGAATTGGCGCCATCAAAATGGTGTAATCAAAATCACCATCAACTTCCTGTTTGGTTGGATTGTACGCCTTGTATTCAATGTTGTTTTTCCCTGCTAATGGACCGGCTATTCTTGTTAGCGATGCGAGTCTGTTGTTATCGACATCACTGGCGAAGATACTAATACCTTCGACACCTTGGCAGATATTGCGTATTACGTGCATCATTCCCATCGGTCCGCCTGCCCCGACAATGTTTATCTTCTCATCCGGTTGAATCTCACCGTTGTTAGGTATCGTTTTCATGGACTCAGCGGGGTCCAAGCCTGTAGTGCCCACTATGCGAATGCCGCCGTAATGAACTCGGCCCACAACGGCAATAACGTCCCTGCCGAATCTGCCACCGCCAAGAACAATATTCAAAAGGCCGTGTCCGGCAACCTTTGCAAATAGCCTTTCGACTACGTTCGACGCTGAGCCGAAATAGGTTACATCGTCATAGCCGGCATCAGGAAGCTCAGATATGTCTGCAGCCTTTTTTATTGGCGCACCTAATCCAGTTGGTACCGGTGACAGAGAAATAGAAACGTTGTTTTGCAATACATCGCAGGGCGAAAGCCCAATCCATGTTATTTGAGCCGGACGGCCATATTTATTAAATAAGTTTTGCAGAGCATCTTTAGGTACAGGGATATCTGCAACGATTAACATCTGTCCATTTGTTATCATGTTTGTTCGCTCGGTGGATGCGTATGCGTCTTCCACGCATGCCCACGGCTCAACAAGTGCTATTGCTGAGCTGGCTGGTCCTTCGTCAGCGAGTAATAGCATCGACTCACCATCAGGAGAGGTAATTACTCGCTCGTCCATTAACACATACTGCTGCAGTGCTCCTTCAAAATTATATCCGAATGCGGCATTAGAGCTGGCCGTACGCAACCAGCGATAATCGGTCTGAACAAGGCACCGTTGACCAGGCTTGTAATAATCAACATTGGGCCCGACTTCCTTGATTCTCACAACTGTCTCATGACCCGGAACGGCCGGAGCTTCTCCAGGGACATAACTGGGTATTTCTTTAAGTACTGCCTGATCTATACCTGAAACTATTTCACTTTTACGGACGTGAGATGAAAATTGTTTCAGTAGTTTAAGATCCGAAAAACAAAGCCCCACAGCCTCGACACGACAGAGTATCTGATACGGCCCGGGTCTAAAAACTTCTTTGTCTGTGTTCAAAATGAGCTTGTCCGGCCCAATTAACTGCACAGCGTGCTGAGTCTTAGGCAAATCTGCCATGGCTTGTACTTTCCTTATTACTGACTATGTCAAATATTTCCTAACATCGCCGTTCAAATCTGCAAGTTTTTCTTCGCATTGCGGTTGTAGCGAACTGCCAAGCTGTTCGAAAAAATCATTTTTCTCAGCGATATCCACAAAATATATTCTTATTACTCGCTCGTATATCTCAGTCCACATTGCCATTGCAGCACCGAATGCGCGTAAACAATATAGTCGCCTTTGGGAAAAACCGGCACATAAACCCTCGTTTCCAAGCTGGAGCAGCCCTTAAAGCCGAGTAACTTTACAACCTCAGGAAACTCTTTCAGTGCATCGAACACGTCAAAATCCACAATTCCCGAGACAACCAACCATGTTTCAGTGCCAGCCATGCAAATATGCTTGGCGAACAGCCACAACTGTTATAGGCGAAGAATATGTGATAATGCAAGTTTACATTCACGCCGGCTTCAAGTAGGCTGTTGTCACTTGAATTTACTCGTTCCCACAAGGACAACAACGCCTGTTTTTTTCACCGGAGTCAAAGCTATCCAGCTTGCGTTCGAGTTCTTTTATCGAGCCATTCATCTGCCTTTGTCAACGTTCTCATTTTTAAGCATACACGGGACAGCGAAATCCTCTGATTGTTTGTGCCCTATCTGTGCTGCCGGCTGACTTTCTTGTATTGTTCCTGCCACAATTTGCTGTCCTGTGGCTGATATTCCTTAAGCTTGAATGAATTGCGGACAATGTTTCTTACCTCTGCCAGGTTTCTTATCTGGCCTATTGCCTTTGCCTGCATCAGAATATTGCCGGCTGCGGTGGCCTCGATTGGCCCAGCTATCACCTTCTTGCCCAGAGCATTAGCGGTGAACTGACAGAGCAGCTCGTTCTGTATGCCACCTCCAACGATATGCAGTACCTCGATGCCTTTTCCAGCTACGTCTTCTAAAGCATCCATTATCTGTCGATATTTTAGTGCAAGGCTCTCTAATATTACTCTCATCAGTTGGCCCTTGTCTTCGGTTGTCTTCTGCCCTGTATCGGCCAGATAGGCATTGATCCTTTTGGGCATACCGCCGGGCGCAAGAAATCTGGTATCATCAACGTCAATGTAGCCGACAAAAGGCTTGGCTTTTTGAGCTATGTGTGTCAGTTCTTGGTATGTTAGGTTAACACCTTCTCTTTTCCAGTTTTTTTTACATTCCTGGACCAGCCAGAGTCCCATTATGTTCTTCAGAAGCTGGATCGTACTTTCAACGCCTCCTTCGTTGGTGAATTCGCAATCGAAGGTTTTATCGTTTACGATTGCTTTCGGTACTTCTACGCCCATGAGGCTCCATGTCCCTGATGAAAGATAAGCCCAATTTCCTTGCTCTGCCGGCACCGCAGCAACCGCGGAAGCAGTATCGTGTGACGCGATAGCGATGACGGGGATTTGCTCGCATCCTAATTCCTTCGCGATAGGCTCGGTCAGTTTGCCGACGACCGTACCGGGGCTAACGATATCCGGCATAATATTTATCGGCAGTGACAGTTTATCAAAGATTTCTTTTGACCACTGCCCGGTTTTCATGTCCATAAGCTGTGATGTGCTTGCTAACGTGTATTCCCCATAGGCGTTGTTGCAGAAATAGTATGAGAACAAGTCCGCCATAAAGAGTAGCTTTTTGGTCTTAGTCAAAACAACCGAGTTTGCCATACGCATCGCCAGAAGTTGATAGATAGTATTTAGCTGTAAAAATTGAGTACCGGTGTTTTCATAGATTTGGCGTTTGTCCATTAGCTCGAACGCCTTTTCACACATTGCGTTAGTTCTGCTGTCACGGTAATGGTAAGGCTTTTCAATCAATTTTCCGTCGGCGCCTATCAAACCGAAATCGACTCCCCAACTATCGATTCCGATACCCTGGATTTTAATGCCTGTTTTTTGTACTGCCTTGCCTATGCCGGCCTTAACCTGCGAAAGAAGGCGGTTAAAATCCCAGCGCAGCGATGCATTCTCTTCGATCGGCCCATTATTGAATCGATGGACTTCCTCAAGTTCAATTCGGCCATTGCAAACCGAACCCAGTATCACTCTGCCGCTCTCAGCACCAAGATCAACCGCAATGTACGTCTTTACTTCCGCCATCGCTTGCCCCTTCGTGGGGATTATCAGCTTATGAATGGTCAATTATTTACCTTTTAATTATCAAGTTGATTTTATAATCCAGATTATTTGCTGTTGCAATTTGAAAATCAAAGTCACCAAATGAGGAACTTGTCTGGAGGGAATGATACCAATTGTGATTAAAATTTGCGCTTATGTCATTTCGACCGAAGCCCCCGTGTCTTCTGTCGAAGACAGAAATGGGGGCGTAGTGGAGAAATCTGTTCAAATAGATTTCTCGGCTCGCCTACGGCTCGCTCGAAATGACACGAATAAGCGCATTAATTATTCACAATTGGTATGAATGGATTAAAAAGTCGATGGTGGACCGGCATCTGTCTTTCTTCATCGTGATAGCAAATGAAGCGTGATCTTAACGGTTGGTGCGCCGTAAAGACTAACGGGTGCGGAGCATCTGTGAGCTAAAGCTTATTTTGGCCTGGCCGATTAGATAAAAACTGCCGGTGATGCAAATTAGGTCTTCTCTGGTGACAGCACTTTTTGCAAGCCGCAGTGCTTCGCCTAAGCTGACGGCCGTCTGGTACATCTTGCTGCAGATTTCAGTGTACATATCAGCCAGGTCTTGAGGGGAGACGGCTTTGCCGGAATTGCTGCGGGTAAAGATCACTTTATCTGCCCCATACTGCAATTCCCGCAGCATGCCTTTTACGTCTTTATCATTGTTGCAGCCGAAAATTACCACCATAGAGTCATAAGGGATATTTTGGCCTATGGCGTGTATTAGTTCTCTTATGCTTGCAGCGTTGTGAGCGCCGTCAATCATGATTCTTGGGTCGTCATGGATCATTTCCATTCTGCCGGCCAACGATACCTTATGAAGTCCTTGGGTTGCCTTTTCAGTATCAATTTTGTAGCCACTCGCTTTGAGCTTGTCCAGCATAGCCAAGGCTAAACCACAGTTTATAGCCTGATGTTTGCCATACAGTGGCACTCGCAAGTGCTCGAACTTGCTTGTAGGTGTTGTCAGGCAGATTCTTGTATGGGGGCCGTGTTCTCGTGATGTTTCAAATCGATAGGAAAAGTCGATATCGTTTCCAGTTACACTCAATGGTGCCTTGACCTCAAGGGCATGGGATTTTAGAATATTCATCGCAATTGGCTCTTGCTGGACTGAGATGGCGGGTACACCGCGTTTGAAAATCCCTGCCTTCTCTTTGGCAATGCTGTCAAGAGTATCGCCGAGCTGTTGCTGATGGTCGATGCTTAAACTGGTTATGCCGACGACCTTAGGATGAATGACGTTAGTACTATCCAGTCTGCCTCCGAGGCCGGTTTCAATTACCGCAATATCGATGTGCTTGTCGACAAAGTACATAAATGCCAGTGCAGTCATAATCTCAAAGAAAGTTGGTGGATCGGTCTTAGAAAGTATCTCAACAGGACTGTAAATACGGTTTAGCAAGCCGAGCATTTCCAAGTTAGTGATCATCTTTGAATTAACCACGATTCGTTCGTGCAGATGCACAACGTGTGGTGAAGTGTATAGTCCGACGGTATAGTCGTTGGATTCGAGCATTTTCGCCAGCATCGTAGCGGTTGAACCCTTGCCTTTTGTGCCGGCTATATGGACTGTATGGATTTTCTTATGGGGATTGCCGAGCAGCGAAAGCAGTTTTGTCATTCGATTAAGGTTGAACGTGGTCACGTTATAGCGCAGATACTCCGCCTTCTCGTAGTCGGTCTTCCCGAATAGATAGCCAATAGCTTGTTTATAACTGTTAAAGGCCCTTTTGGATTTGACCGCGGCAACGCTGGAAGTTCTTTTGTTTATTCGTCTCTTTCCGGTCGTTTTTACTGATTTTGCCATTGAGTTCAGTCAGTATAACAAACAGGAACATGATGGTCAACGCTCATGGCCAGTTGTGGAGCGCAAAACCTCACATTCTACAGTTATAGGCGAACACAACTCTTTTCTATTTGAATAGTTACGAACAAGTGGGTTTGAAGCAGAATCGGTATAGACTCCAATTTGCATTAGCATTCCTGGATACATAATTAGAATGGCTTATAAAAGAGTTCTTTTCAGTTTTTTGAGTGAAAAACCAGCAAATACTACGCCGTTAGATGCTATTTGTTCACTATTATATGCCTTACACAATTGCCATTCGCGATGCAGTCATAGGCACCACTAGCATATGCCATTTCTTTTTTAAGTCGTGTTTTGTCGGTTAGGCATCGGTAGACAGGCATATTATGGCTGAATGAGTTATTTGTATTGAGTGCTGGGAGTCAGTCTATCCACAGTCGTTGACCATCTAATAGTTCGGGAAGGGTATACATCAAAAGCCTAACCTGAGACAGCAAAGGGAAACCGTCTCTTTGTATTTATCAACGAACTTAGCAAAAGCATCATGATCGCCGCTGCGAAGTAATAGTATCCAGTCATCTTTAGCCTGCTGTTGCCATATGCTCTCTGACAAGAAATCTCCCTTCTGACTATATTAGTCGCATCTTTAGCACATGAAGTTTCAAGATTTCAAAAGTATCTTGAGGGAGTGATTAGCTGAACCATGAAACGACATAAGAATGCGAAAAACAAGTAAAAAGAAGGTTTTTGCTTAAACCTCACACATGTAGCTAGCGACTAATGGACAAAAGATAGTAAATGCTCTAAAATAACTTGATACGCAAA
>CAZFLY010000092.1:0-8188 GCA_964519995.1 uncultured Pirellulales bacterium
CAACATTGCTTGCGCCTGAAAGATCAGGATCTACCGAAGTGGCATCAGTGAGTACTACACCACCACGAATGGCATTCACGACAGCACTCATGTTACAGGATCCGCTGACTTCCAGCTTGCATAAAGTGCCGCTGTCGCCTGGGGCGTTCGGCGAGGTGTCATCGGCGGGGTAATACAGTGCACCCATCTCGAGTGTGACACCATTGGTGCCGAGCCCTCCAAGTGCACCTGGATCACAAGGATCTGCCAAAGGTGTGTATTCATCTACATCCCAGCTCTCAACCTCGCCGGTATCCGCATCAACCGTGATGTACTGACCGAAGTTAGCGGGGAAGATACCGTAGCCAGGATTTGCCGCAGTGCTCTCGCCCTTATGGAACTGTGAGATTGCGTCAATGGTGGCGTCCCCATCTACAGTGACGTCCAGAGCAAAGGCTCTCACCTTTTCCCCATCAGTCGCGTACTTAATCAGAGCCGCACAATTGTCATTCTCAATAATGATTCTCACAGCCGCCAAGACAGGCGTCGCTAGCAGAAGTACTGCCAACGGCAAAGCAATTTTTCTCATAATACAACCTTCCTTTCTCTTCTTCTTCGCAGAGTCACACACTCTGCACTATCTTGGTTCTATGTAATGATACATCCTTAATTCCTGCTACAACTAATCGAGCGTCTGTTCACATAAGATTTTGTGCCCTGAAGAACACAACGCCCCGGCTTGCAGGTAAAGCCTTAGAAAGTAAGATGTTGTCTCCTTACATCTCCTCCTTTCCCGCCGAAAGGCGTTAACATGTGCCCAAGAACTACAGACACGGGTTTAAATTGGTGAAGATTAAATGTAAAATATCAGAAACTTCTGGTAAAATCAAGAAGAAAATCGAAAAATCTTCAAGAATTTTGTGTCTGGACTTTTTATCAGGGAGCATCCGGTGAAAATCCCTTAAAACGCCGTTTTAAGGCTGTCAACACTGGTGCCATACACCAATTATAGCAAAAATTCCGAAAAAATCCTCAAAAAACCGAAAAAACAAGAAATTCCGTGTTTGGTGTAGCATTGGCCAATTTCTCCCTAAAGCTGTTAGGCAGAGCGAGTCAATGACTAACCGGCCAAATCGACTTTATTTGAATCGATGCTGAGAAAAGCGTAAAATCTTAAGTCATTGAGAATTAAGGACTTAGATATAACAAGTGTGGTAGTTGCTTCTCTGCTGCTAATTTAGCTGGAATATTTTTGTGACGAGCGGAAGTAAATCTTAGCGAATTGACAGTTCGCATGTGAAATTTTACCTGGTCTGTGTTATTTTCTCTGCTATGTTCGATTTCCTAAAAGGAAGGCTTGTTTTTGTGAGGCTGTGTCTGCTGTTGAGCAGTCTTGCCTTGATTGCCATAGGAACAGCCACCATTTATGGAATCGGTAATCCTGCAGAAGCCAGCCCCACCAATCTGTCTGCGGATTTGGCTGGCTTGTGGAGAAAGCAACTTGTCTTCGCTGTAATCGGTCTCGCCGGTTTTATGGCTGCCAATATGGTTAATTACAGGCGTTTTGGGGCTATAAGCTACTGGATATATGGCTTTGTATTGCTGTTGTTGTCTGTCTTACTGCTTGGCAGGTATGTTGTTGATATTCCATTTGTTCCAGAGATTAACGGTGCTCACAGGTGGATTAGGTTCAGCTTTGCAGGCCGGCAACTACCTGCTGTCCAGCCCTCCGAGTTGTGCAAGTTGGCATATATCCTTGCCTTGGCGTGGTACTTGCGATATCGCAGCAATTATCGCAGTTTTAGGGCTCTGGTAGGACCTTTTGTGCTTACCATTCTGCCTATGACAATGATTCTTCTTGAGCCGGACCTCGGCACTGTAATGTTAATGATGCCGATTTTGTTTGCGATGTTGTTTATAGCTGGCGCTCGTGTTAAGCACCTGTTAATAATTATATTGCTCGCATTTCTTGTCAGCCCACTGCTGTGGTATAAGATGAAACCTTATCAACGGACAAGGATAAGTAGCGTCCTGCTGCAGAATAGTTGGATTCGACAGAATGCACAGCAACATCCAATGCTTGGCAGGATTCTCGTGGGTAGAAAGTTCGATACGAGTCAGTGGATGAATGATTGGGGTTATCATCTGATGAGGTCCAAGTTTGCAGTTGCTTCCGGTGGTGCGACCGGCTACGGTTTTCGCAGGGGGCCATTCATCAAATATGATTTTTTGCCGTACAGGTACAACGATTTCATATTCTCTGTCATTGCCCACCAATGGGGCTTTTTGGGTTGTATCGGCTTACTGGTATCGTATGTGATTATTATTTGTTGTGGACTTGAAATCGCCTCGAATAACACTGATCCGTTTGGCAGATTGCTTGCAGTTGGTATTGTTGCAATGTTTGCAGTTGAAGTTCTTGTTAATGTGAGTATGACAGTGGGCCTGATGCCCATCACAGGATTAACGCTGCCTTTGGTGAGTTACGGAGGATCGAGTCTGTTGGTTAGCATGATGGCGGTGGGGTTGCTGAACAATGTGGGCCGGTGCAGGCCGTTCAGCTTGGCACGGAAGATGTGAGCTTTGTTTCGCACCGAAATGCTTACACTGTCCAGATGGCACAACGAAGGCGATGATTAAAGGATTTAGGCAGATCGCTCTGATTACAATGTTGAGTCGCATCCTTGGGATGCTACGCGACATGGCTTTTGCATACTTTCTTGGTGCTACAGGTTTGATGGATGGCTGGGCAATTGCATTTAAGATTCCCAACCTTGCACGAAGGCTTTTCGGCGAAGGTGCTGCATCGTCCTCGCTTATTCCCGTATACAGTGAAGAGATGCTCAAGGATAGACGGGAGGCAAACAGACTTGCCTTTACAGTTGCTACGGTTGTATTTGTACTGTTGATGGGGATTGTTCTTTTTGGAGAGGGTATCATTTGGGGCTACTACATGTTCTCCGCTGAGCACGCAGGAACGAAACTGAAACTCGCGCTGAGCGGAATAATGTTGCCATATATGGTTCTTATTTGTGTTGTGGCGATTCTGGCTGGGCTGCTGAATGCTCATCGTCACTTCGCTGCGCCTGCGGTTGCTCCTGTTGTGCTAAATATTTTCATCATTGGTTCGCTGTGTTTGAGTGGATGGGTTTTTGGCATACCGCCACGCGAGCAGGTTTTTGTTGTTGCAGTTGCGGTTATTTTAGCCGGCTTAGTTCAGTTGTTTATACAGTTGCCTCCGCTCTGGAGCAGAGAAATCTACGTTCGACCAGCCTGGCAGGTAAGGTCCGAGGCATTTAAAAAAGTTATAATTCTCATGGGCCCCATGGTTCTTGGCTTGACTGTGACACAAATAAATACATTGGCTGACGATTTTATCGCGTTGTGGTTTGCCGGCTCGGATGAAAAAGGCACCTTCTTTGTTTGGCTTGGAAGGCAAATTGAGTATCCACTTTGGGAAGGGGCGGTCTCGCATCTTTTTTATGCGCAGCGTCTATACCAGTTTCCATTAGGTGTGTTCGGTATTTCGCTTGCTACCGCTATTTTTCCGGTGATGAGTTCGGATGCTGCCAAAAAAGACTTCAGGGCATTTTGTGAAACTGTTTCACGAGGATTGCGGTGCACAATTTTTGTGGCGTTGCCTGCAACGGTTGGACTGCTGCTGGTGGCAAAGCCGGTTGTGGCTGTGATTTTTCAGCGGGGCCGGTTTACCAGCGCCGATACTATTAAGACGTCTTGGACTCTTATCTTTTACGCAATTGGCTTATGTGGTTATTTCGCTCAGCAGGTTCTCACGCGTGCATTTTATTCTATGCAGGATTCCAAGGTACCGGCGCAAAGTGCAGTTGTAGCGGTCTTTACCAACATTTTGTTGAACCTGACCTTTATCTGGTTCCTGGGAACGGGGGGACTTGCTGCCGCTACGGCTGCATGTTCGTATCTGCAGGTGGTCGTACTCGTGGTGGCCCTTCGACGGTCTCTACGAAGGCGAAAAGTGGCTATTTCAGTGTTGGATGGCTTGGGCACAGCGTTGCTGAAGACTCTCTTGGCAACGCTATGTATGGCTGTTACAGTTAGAGTCGTGATGGCTTTGACGAAGAGTTACGCTGAAATCTTCACGTTGTTGCTGGCTGTTCCGGCGGCAGCGGCAGTTTATTTATTGACCGCCAAGTTATTACGTATTGAAATGCTTTCTCTGCTAACAGCCGGGAAAACGAGAGAGCCAGACCGGGCCTAATTTAGCGGAATATGTGCGTCCTTCCAAGACATTGGACTTGCCGTATGTGTTAAAATGTGCTTATGATATTGGAGCTTTAGCGGACGGCTGAGCGGGCGAAAAATAGCCCATATTGGCGAGCTTATCTCTAAAGCCCATGGGATGATTGCCCGAAATATTATTAATGCATCGCTGTCTTGCGTGCCTGAGTATGGAGAGACGAATGCTTAGGGATAAGTCTTTTTTCCTGTTGTTTTTCGGACTTATTTGCTGTTCTACTTTCGCCTGGGCTCAAATATCAACGGCTCCTGAGCCTTTTGACTCGGCTGTTTCTGCGAAGTCACCGTTACAGACTCACGCACTTTTCTCACCATCAGTTGCTCAGACATTTTACGAGATAGCATATGACTTGGCTAATTCTGAAGATATTACCGGGCCGAAGGCCGACCAGGCAATTGTGTTCCTCCTTGCCGCGAAGCAATTAGGCGGCGAGGCAGACGATATCGATCCTTTGCTGATTAAGCTCGCTTGCATTCACTCACAGCGGGATAATTCCGAGCAGGTGTTGGCATGGCTTGTGGACTACACGAGCGAGTCCGCAGACCTTGAGGTGCTGACAGGGGCGGCTCAATATTTGTTCAACAAGCTGGACTCGCGAGAGCAGCGGGAGGAACTTCTTGAGCAGTTACTGCAGGAGGTAGCCGGCAAAAATTCCATCTTCGATTCTCAATTGGCTACATTGGTTGGTCTTCTGAAGATTGAAAAGGCGGACCTCGAAGCAGCAAAATTCTACCTTATCCAGGCCTATCGGCATAACAAATATAATAAACTGGCCTTTGCAAAACTGGCTGAGCTTGTGCCGGACCAGGTCGGGCCCGTGATGTTTCTTGAGTATCTTCGTTTGTCCGTTCGCCAGAATCCTCTGGATATTGAAACAGCGCTGGCCTTTGCACAATACGCTGAACGGCTGGGGTTGTTTGAAGTGGCTGCGGGAGCTTACGAATACTGTGCGGATTTATTTGCCTATCTTTATCCTGCTAAAGCTTTGCCTGCTCAAATTTATATTCCCTGGATGATAAGCTACTACAATACAGAGAACCATCAGCACAAATGTCTTCAGATTGCCAGGCTTGTTCGTGGAGAAGATCGATTTGACATCTTGCTGGAAGCTCTTGCCGGCCTGGCAGCAGAGAAGATTGGAAACACCGAGGAGGCACATAATATATTCCGCTCGGCGGAAGAAAAGGCGTGGCGGTTACTTGAGAAGGGCCCCGTAGGTGGCAATACGGAAGCTGAGGGAGATTCTGTTGGTGCTGGAACCCAAGTCGGCGCTAAGCAGTTTGCTTGGTTTTATTGTTTTGCTGCACGTGACTCGGCCAAGGCTTTGGATTGGGCCAACAAGGCATATTCAACCGAGCCCAATTCGCCTGTTACTGCCGGACTCCTGGCCTACGCATTGATGATGAATGAACAATTAGAATGGGCAAAGCCGCTACTGGTGGGTGATAAACGTACTCAAATTGGGGATTTGGTTCGAGCGCAGATTCAACTGGCTGATGGCCAGGAAGAGCTGGCAGTTGAGACTCTACAAGTTGTGATAATAAGGGACCCGGGGTCATTGGCTGCGGAGCGAGCAAAGGAAATGCTAACAGAGCTAGGCCGAGAATATAATCCACCGGTCAATCCTGAGGTTATTTTAACTGCCCTAGCTGGCAGACTTGGCCAATCGCTTGTGCCAAAGTTTATCAGTCCGAATAAGGCCATTAGTGTTCAATTCAACATTCGCGGTAATAGATTTTCTTATGGTAGTAAGTTTGAGGGCACCGTTGCTATAGTAAACAAATCTTCTGAACCGCTCGTAGTTAGTAATGAAGGTTTGTTCAAAGGTGACATCAGGGTCGATGCCAGTGTCAGCGGTGACATTAATAGGAAGATACCAAATCTGGTAACTCGTAAGGTTCGTTCATCGTTGCTTATTGCACCCGGTCGGGGGATGCTCATTTCTTTGCCGCTTGCTACCGGCGAACTCAGGGAGTTGTTGGACACATATCCCCAGGCCTCTCTAAATATAGAATTTACCCTTTATCTTGATCCAGCAACTAACGAACAGGGTATGGTAACTAATAGATTGGTTGATATAAAGCCAGCGACGGTCGCGATAGAACGTCCGGGCGTTGACCTGACGGCGAAATACTTGAGAAACAGATTTAATTCGATTTCGACAGGTCAAACCGGTCAGAAAGTCAAGACCGCGCAACTTTTTGTAGGGCTACTAAAGGAGCAGCATGCGATGGCTCAGCATGGCACGATTTATAGGTTCAAGTATGCCGACTGGATGCCGAGCTTGTTGAAATCTGCTCTGTTGCATGAATCTGGGCTGCTGCTTAATCCTGCTGAAGGTGAGTGGGTTGTTAAGGTCCAGACTTTAGCTGAGATGCTTTCTTTGCCGTTGGACCACGAGTTGACCGGCGCAGTGGCAGAGAATCTGAACAACGCTAACTGGCCTGTACGTCTTATGGTTATATATCTGCTTTCCAAAAATCCTGGGGCAGATTTCAATAGGGTCTTGGATTGGGTGGTAAAATATGATTCAACCCCGCTGGTTCGCGACATGGCCGTCGCATTAGGTGCTACCGAGGCCAATATTCAGGGGCAATAGGTCTGTTTGCGCTACCTAAATACACAATTCTACTTGGCCAACCCGTCAAAGGTAATCTGTTGTATCTTCTTAGTATAAATAAACTTGCAAGGAATTAGCCCAGTCTGAAATTGGCAAAATTGCAAAAATTTTTTGTATTTTTGATGTAAAGTTGGCTTGACATTACGTTTAGCTCGTGGTATTTTTGTGTAAAGCAAGCTTTACATATTGGGAATGCTTAGTTTTATGAGAGAAACAATTGTCAATCATATAAAAGAGCGTCGTACTCGGCTGAGCCTAACACAGAAAGAATTAGCCGAGGCGTTGGGTGTTTCGAGACAGACTATTATCTCAATTGAACGTGGACGGTACGTGCCCAGCCTGTCCTTAGCCCTTAGATTCGCAAGTTTTTTCGCCTGTCCGACCGATGAGCTTTTTGAAAGGAGGTGAGTTAGAATGGATGAGCGGTTTGTAATGCACCGTTTACGCTCAACCCGTTTGGCAGCCATTGTAGGTGTCATTATGATGGGTGCCTGGACAATATACGAATTCCGGTGGGAGTTGATAATCATCATGGGTGTAATGGCTGTCACGAAATGGGCCGCTATGCTCTATTACCGAAGGATTGACTAAGCATAAGTGACGCAGTCGAGTTCGCAGAAAAGAAAGGACGAGAAATGTTAGTAGAGAGATTTGTTAAGCTCTATTTCGGAAGATCGCGTTCGGTCACGCTCGTTATCGGTTCGGCTATATCTGCCTTTACAATCTCGCTTGGTTTCATTTGCGTGTGTCGATTCTTAGCTCTGCCGGTAAATGTCGCAGCAGCGGTCGCCTTTGGTGCTATTGGCGCTGCAATTTATGCCAAACGCACCTATCATAGGAATTGAATATTGACTGTAGGTTCTTGAATTTATACTCCTGCGTGGATGGAAGCGGCATTCATAGCGGCGAAAAGGTAGCGCTGTTGCTGAGGAGTAAGCCCTTACCTGCGTACCCAGAGGCAATGACCCGTCAAACTCAGATTTCCCCGAATTTTGTGTTGTAAAAATGCTGCAATCTTGTAACATTCGCTGATTTATTGGTGATAATGTAGTTATCTTTTTTTGAAAGGGGCGTATCTATGCCGGCTAAGGTAGACAGGAAAAAGTGCGATGGCTGTGAAACATGTATTGATGAGTGCCCGAGTGAAGCGATAAGTATGGTTGGAGAAAAAGCGGTCGTCAATGCCGATGCCTGTGTGGATTGTGGTATTTGTGTGGATGCTTGTCCTCAAGAGGCCATTAGCATGGAATAAAGAAAATCAAATATCAAAGTGCTTTGTAGAAACCTTCATAACAATGTCATTTCGAGCGGAG
>CAZFLY010000093.1:0-8135 GCA_964519995.1 uncultured Pirellulales bacterium
CTTCTTCATCTTTGCACTTCCTTAAAATCCAAATCATTTACCTGCCTTCCAGCCACTGACCTGAAAACTGGCTTAGATCACTTGCGTTAACAAGCCCATTTTGCGTCATATCGGTCCCGCTGCACCAATCAGTCTCCACGCATTGCTGCCCTGTCAACCAGTGACAAGCAAAAAGCCCGAAATCTACAAAATCAACGCCGCAGTCTCTATTAAGGTCAGCCGCTTGTTGGATTTGAAAATCTTCCTGTTTTGTTGTTAGAAGCTGGTAATAATCCCAGCCATCCGACAACTTTGTGTATTGTTCAAGAATCCCAATTACACTGCACAATCTCAGTCCAATCTCAATAATAGGATAGGGAGTGTTTGAGTCAGGATTATCAATATTCATATAGTCGGATGCCCAGCAGTAAAAATTAGGTTCATCAATTTTGTGAAGTGAGTAATTATCCCAGTGTGATCCGACATTCACATCACCTACGGAAGCGACTTTTATCCGAAGACACATCGCCTCATATTTTTCCGCGCTATGGTCAGTTACATGGCAGATTTCTTGAATCGGATCATATTTCACGGCGATCTCGTTTACATCGACTACCAATGGCTCAGGAAGCTCATGGCCCACACCTAATATTGTGTGTGAAGAATATTCATCGTAGAAAAGCGTTGTATTGCCACGAGTCTTGTCTAATTCTTCATAGACTTTAACATATTTTAGGCTGATCCAATCCCCCATGTTTACATCCTCAAAGACCATCGAATCGAATGGCCCCTTGACCAGAACACCACCCCAACCGTCATGGTAATTTGGGTCGTAAAGAATTAGCCTTTCACGACCGCGGCTCCATTTATGAATCACAATACCACCATCGCAATTCACTATCTGCCCGTCGTAGTAGCTGCTGCCGCCCGGATTCTCTGTGTACTGAAGTTCATAAATGGACAAATTTGGGATTTCTGCAAAAAGCTGGTCTATCGTTGCGAGTGACATAAAAATTATAAATACTGCTGTTATTCTCCTTCTCATTATTTGGTCTTTTCTCAACAAGAATAAGCTCTTCATCACGTGGTTACGGATAGGGATACCAGTTCGAATCACCACGCGGCGGCACTTCCAGTTCATCCGGCCATTCGGGTTTCCATACTGTTTCCACCCATTCCACATGATAATCACAATACAAGATAGAACCACCAAGTTCATCTTTTATCTTCGAGTGTCTGGCGCTAAACGCCTTGGGATAGCTGCCGCAGTAGCGTCCTGCCGACCGGTTCAGCTTCTTCCCTCCGTAACCTTTTTCCGGATCAAGAAGCTGGTCAAACAGAAGTATCACACGTGCAGGCCTATGAATCTTCGCCGTATTCAAAAATGACGGCATATTATTGCTCTGAGGTCTATCATAGGGTGGCCAGCAGTTCTCATCCAGCTCCAGGCAAGAATTCATCGCATAGGAAAAATAACCATTTCTCTCAGGATTATAATTATACAGATTTGAAAAACTAAAAGTTGCCGAAGGGCACTGAAATATAGTGTCTATTTTAGGCTTATGCCATAGCTTGTATTCACGCCAGGGTTTTTCTCCCATCAAAGGTGGCAGCATATCAACCCATCCAAATGAGTCCGCCCGGCTGGCGTCGCGGTCAAGCCCGTCGATGTGGGGATAAAAGCCGTCGTTCTCGGCGGCGTAGGTCCCAAAAGCAAGTCCCCACTGCCTCAAACGACTTTGACAGACGGTCTGCTGTGCCGCCGACCTCGCCCGGCCCAAGGCTGGCAATAATATGCCAATCAACAATCCTATCACAGAAACGACTACAAGCAGCTCAATAATACTAAAGCCAGTAGTAAGTTTGGCTCGAGCTGTCGCAGCTGGTCTTTTCCTCATTCCATGAGTCCCTTAATGTGTTTGTCGTAAGCTCTTTCCATGGCCTTTTCGATACCCACTCGGAATTTCCTGTAAGCTTTCGCCCAGCGCTTACCGGAGTCGGTTAAGACAGTCCGCCCTCCCAGCTTACCGCCGCGATGTTTTTCCACGAGCGAGACGCCCAACCCACGCTCAGCTTTTTTCAAATCGCCCCACGCTTTTCGATAACTGATGCCTAATAATTTACAAGCCGAACTCAAAGAGCCTTCCATCTCGATAGCCTGCAGCAGCCGCCACTTGCCATCACCAAAGACGCCTTGTTCTTTTTTACTGCTGAGCCAGAGCTTAAATCTGGGACTAATCTTTTTCATATCACCATCCGTTTGTCAGGGAAAGCAACCGAGCTGACATTTGCAAATCTTGATTTTTTGTTGATTACATGTCCGTCCGATCTCGATAACATCGATATTGAACTGCTTTGCCAGCTCAAATGCCTCGGCACAGGTCAACCTTTTTCTGCCATCCGATTCCTGAGCCTTTGTCAGAACGGCGTCAATCAAATCTCTACACCTGTCCATTAGGCTGTTAGCTCCGCAAGATTTTTAATCGTTATGCAAAATTCGACATATCGTTAATGCAAAAAAAACCGCTTTTAGGCAATTATGCCTTATCCAGGAATAAAGTCAGATTAGCTTTGCCCGGTCAGTATAATCACTCACACCGCAACCTCAACAGAATTTTCCACGATCGGCCCTGCATAAAAAAAATTTTTGCAACTTCTTCTTTACGTAAAACCAATTTTTGCGACAATACCATATCGGTTCTATAGAGGCTGTCTTGGAGAAAGTTTTATTGGAGTAATTGTGAAATGAAACGCTCATCACTGAACTTTATTATCGATTTGGTTAGCTTTATACTTTTGCTCGGCTTAGCTTGTACAGGTTTTATCATAAAGTTTATTTTACCTCCTGGAAGTGGGGGACATGGATTCCGTGGCGGCAGAGGTACTGGTGAGATTAAACTTTTATGGTCGATGACACGCCATCAGTGGGGCGATATCCACTTCTATTTGGCGATCGGCTTTATTGCTCTGATGGCGATGCACATCATCCTGCACTGGAACTGGATAAAGTGCTACCTTAGGTCACTTCGCCCAAGTCCGGAAGACATCGAAAAAATATAGGTTCTCGTTAGCTTTCGAAAATCGGCTGTAAATCTTGACTCATATCAAGGCAAAACACAGATAAGCTCAGAGCATAACGAAATTGAGTCCAAGAACAATAGGCAAAAAGTGTATTCTACCAATTTGGTATGCAGTCGATGTCCTCGGGATCGTTACATTGCAGCCAATCTTCTGCAAACATAGCAAAATCAATCAGATTGACATCATTTAACATATCAAGGTCAGCACCCTGACATCCGCTGAGCTCGCTACAGTCTTCAGCCAGCCAGCAGTCTGCTATGATTTCAAGGTCTTTGTAATCGACGTAGCAATCACCGCTGATGTCTGAGTAGAGGCTATAGCCTGCGGCCTGGACCTCGGCGCAGTTTTCAGGCAAAAAGGAGCCTGTTAGACTGATGGTGGTGATTGTCTGCGGGGGAAACATCATGGGTTGTGATTCATCGAAAGTGCCAATATATGCAGTATTCTCTGTCTCGCTGGTTCGGTATATCTCGGAGCTGTTCGGGTAAAAATCTCCCAATGAAAGTGCTAAATCGATACCAACGTCCGAGTCGTTGATAATTACAATCGACAGCTCAATACCATCGGGGCTCTTAAAGGCTGAGATGCGCAGGCTGCTCGAATCAGTCGAAGCTTCAACGCGATGCCAGCCGGGGTCGGTAAATGCAGAGTAATGCTTAAAGGCATAATAAATTGGATTAACTGTATAGCCGGGATTGGCCTGCCAGGGGAAGTCAAGTGAAACAAGACCTCCTACTCCCTCCCAGAACAAGGACCAATAGAAAAATGAGCAGACACCTTCGTGGACGAGACTGTTGTGCATATGACAGGCAAGGTCTAATGCCACACTAAACGGCCTCACGTCGCAGAGGCACGAATACTCGGTCTGGAACAAAGGCTTTCCGCCGTATCGTGCGCCAAAATTTTCCATTGCCGGGATGAAAGAATCGGGCTTGTCATAGTCACCATCGACATAAAGGTGATGTGCATAACCGTATGCGTGACTGGGAACTATCAGTGCATCGATGTATGCATGAGAGACACCACAGCCGCAGGCCTCGGCAGCGAGCAGTTTCGGTAATTCGGTCATTCTCGAACTCAATTCCTGATAGACCGTCTCAAAGGCCAGATTGTAACCGGCCCATTGCGTCGTTTCAGTTGGGGTGAACTTGCACGTGTCATGTTCGCCCAAAAAATCCGGCTCATTTTGTATATTGATGTAATCGGCTATTATGCCACGACTGGAATACTCAGCCAGACTATCCGCCCACCATTCTGCAAACTCATCGTACATGTAATTGCCGTGGGCATCTTTTTTAAGAGTTCCACCGACTGTGCTTCCATTGCTTTTGAGGGAAGCAGGAGGCGACCAAGAGGAAATCATAACTTTTATAGGATGACCTAACGAGGACTCCGCGCCCTGAACGATTTGACTAGACCGGCTTATGTAGCCGGTGTCGGTACCGTAAGTGTTTCGTACCCGGTAAATATCGAGGCCTAACTGTCCGAAAAGGATGTCGTAGATTTCATTTCTTTTGGGATGGGCTGTCAACCAGCCTTCATACCAGGCGCCTGAGGCGCCAAAACCTTCGAGTTGTTGATAAACGGTGTTGACATCCACGATGCCGGCAGCGTTAGGTTCAATTGTCTCAGGAACCAATTCCACGAGTTCCGCATCGTCAAGGTAGAAATTAATCCCCGGTGCCGGACCTTCGAAGTAAACGTCTATGTCCTCCAGCGTTCCGACCACATTTAAGGTAAATTCACCGGAGACCTGAGTCCACTGGCTATCAGATACGATTAATGAACCCACATTAATATAGCGAATTCCGCGCCCGTCCATTTGCATAAAGGTAACGGCGACCCGTGCGCTCGCGGCATTGTCGAGTTTGACCCAGGCGGAGATAGTATATGTCTTTCCGTGTTCCATTGTCCCGACGACAGAGTGAACAGGCCCCTGCCAGTTCTGCGTCCGGTTATATACCCATACGCTATAGTCGCCGGAACGTACCGGATCCTGTACGGCTCTCAGACTACAGCCCCATGTCTTCCATCCGGAAGTATTTCCGCGCTCGAAACCGGGATTTGTCAGCAGATTCTGACCGCTTGCTGCGCAAGTAGGATAAGTGACAAACATCAAGAAAATTATCTGCCATCTTACAACACTTCCGTAATGTCCCATCTTAATCACAGTTACCTCCTCAAACTCACGAAGCTCTAAGATTCTTATGCTTGAGTAAAAAACCCAACCCAATTCATGAAATACATGAAAAAGTTGTAAGCTACACAAGTATTATACACTATTTCTTTTTGGTTATGCCAGCTTTTTTCACAAGTCTTTATTTCATCGTGACTTGTCAGTAAAAGCTTCCGGTAAGAGGTTGAAAACAAATCCCCAACAATTGCGGACTTGATTACCCAAGAAACCGCTTTGGTTGCTCTTGCATGAGTGCGTTTTTAGTTCCAGATGGTACCGCTAAATTCGGTTCATGCCTTAATTGAACCCCAGCTTTACAGACTTTCAGGACGAGAACTCTAAGTGCTGGTAACAAAAGCATCGCTTAGTATGAGAACCGAGGTCTGTTCGCGTTACACAGTAGCGAAATCAAAGAAGGTTTTTCAAATACTCGATTACAATAGAGAGTTGCTCGAGTGTTAAGAACAACAGACACAGTAAAGCAATTATCCACATAGCGGGTTTGATGTCACGTGCTTTACCAGAGACCAGTTTTATGACCGTATATGAGACAAATCCAAATGCCAGTCCTGTGCTGATGCTGTAACTCAGCGCAATCATTACCATTATAATAAAGGCAGGAAACGCCTCCTCGATATTCGCAAAGTCAATCTTCTTGACTTCCTTCATCATAAACAGCCCGACCATAATAAGCGCAGGCGCCGTTGCATACTCAGGAACTATCCGAACAACCGGTATGAATAAAAGAGCCAACAAGAATAGGATGCCGGTAACAATCGATGTTAAACCTGAACGCCCCCCCTGCTCAATGCCTGCCGCCGATTCAGCATAAGAAGTAGTCGTTGAGGTTCCAAATAATGCTCCAACCATAGTCGCAATGGCATCAATGCCTAAAAGCCTGTCCAGGCCTTTGATCCTGTTATTCTTATCTACCATACCAGCTTGGTGGCAGCAGGCGACGAGTGTACCGATACTGTCGAACATATCTATGAACATCAGCGTGAAAATGCTGCCGAAAAAGCCCCATTTAAGGGCTCCAAGAATATCGAGCTTCAATGCGATAGGGCTGATACTTATATCGAATGAAACGAGCCGTTGTGGCAGTTCAATCTTTCCAAAAATGGCTGCAAGGATGGTGCTGACCAGAATACCGATGAGCAAGGCCCCTCTTATCTTCTTCGCCTCCAGATAAATCATCACGAGCAGGCCAACCAGCCCGATCAGAACCGTGGAAGTGATTGGCCCAGCGGAGACAATGGTAATCGCATCGGAGACAACAATACCTAAGTCCGCCAATCCCATGAATGTAATGAAAAGTCCAATCCCAACGGCGATAGCTGAAATAAGCGATGCTGGTATCGCCTCAACAATCCTCTTTCTCAATCCCAGCACAGTCAAAATTAGAAAGAACAATCCCGACAAGAACACAACACCTAAAGCTGTTGGCCAATCCATCTTGCCAGAGATAACAAGATAAGCGAAGAATGCATTGAGGCCCATGCCTGGTGCCATAGCTATTGGCGCGTTGGCCAAAAAGCCGGTTATAATCGTGGCAATAGCTGACACGATGCAGGTTACTGCGATAAGAGCGTCCTTATTCATCCCTGTTGGGCTCAAGATGTTTGGCTGTGAGAAGATTATATAGGCCATTGTGAGAAATGTTGTCGCCCCCGCTACAACCTCCACCCGCAGATTTGTGCCCTTGTCCTTGAGCGCAAAGTACCTATCTATCATATTCGCCCCTCTTTATTTTCTGCCACCGTGCGTAACAATGCGAGCGAGAGGAGTCGAACCTCCACGTCCCTAAGGACACAAGGACCTAAACCTTGCGCGTCTGCCAATTCCGCCACGCTCGCATCTCGTGTATCGTATTTCGTGAAGCGTATCTCGTGTCACTCCCCACCTTCTGTCTCCCGATTCCTGACACCTGATTCCTGACCCCTGCCTTATCACTACTGACTTCTGCTTTCTGACTTCTGCTCTTTAGATATTTGCTCTATACGCTTCTCAGCCTTTTGCAGGATGCTTCGGCAGTGCTTTATCAGGGCCATTCCTTTTTCATATTCAGCTAAGCTGTCCTGCAAGGGGATTTCACCCTGCTCGATTCTTTCCACAATGCTGGTCAATCCCTTAATTGCCTGCTCGAAGTTCAGTTTACTTATATTGTTATTTTGTTTTGCGCTCATATCTCAAATTTCCATAATTTGTCATTTGCTGTAATTATATACCGAAGTTCGTGAATTACAAACCCTGATGATATTTTTCCGGACGGAGAGTGAATTGGGTTTGATTGGGTTTGTTTTTATTATTATGGTCAACAGGTTTTTATCCGTAATTCATTGTGAGACAATAGCTTACTTTTATTTGGTCTTTTTGTAAATTGGGTTTGTTTTGCATAAATAGTACGTCGCTCATCGCTCGTGACTCGATATTGTTTATTAGTGATTGGTGATTGGTTATTAGTAAATAGTTCAATAACCATTGGTTAAACCTTAATATGAAAGAACATACTTTTAAATTTTGACTTGGACGGCTTGTCCTGTGACTTGCGGGTCTCCGCTATCGTGCGCTATCTGAACACATTAAATATTATATCATAAAAGGCCTATTTTTAAAGCAAAAAAAATTTTCGTGACTCGTGATCCGTGACTCGGATAAGAGAAAATTAGCCACTCATCTCGGCGTAGGCACGAGCCGTAGCCGGACAGAGAACACAGAGAAATAACAGATTCTTGATATCATTGCGAGGCCTTTAGGCCGTGGCCCATAGGGGATGCCTTACGGTACAATCTCAATTTACCATTTAACCAATCGTTCAAGCGACGAATTTGGCTTGACTTTGGCGAGAAATAAAAATGGGAAGGTATAAGCTCTACATTGAAAAAAACTTTATGCTTAA
>CAZFLY010000094.1:0-8117 GCA_964519995.1 uncultured Pirellulales bacterium
TGGCGGGATTGTGGGTTCACCAGATCCCATATGCTGGCTGGGAGGTACCCCGTTTTCTGGTAGTCACTTTAAGCATTGATGAACCAGTTAATGATGACGATTTCTTTCAGGATGTCCCTGACATAGACAGAATACGGATCTTTCTGCCCAAAGAACAAAACAATTGGCAGATACAGGCAGGTGATGATGCCATCATAGGCCCTGATACTACCAACACATACGACATTACATCCATCATTAAAGGCAATGGAATTATCAAGTTTGGTGTGGAGGGGATTGAATTCGGTGCGATGGTAGATATAACACTGACGCTTCAAACGGACTTCTGCGAATCCTCAGACACAGTCCAAATGCGAGTCGCACCTTTTACCCTGACTAACCACTCAATGGGCGTGTCAAGCTCCGGCAAGACCGTTTATGTATCCAATTTGGGGACTTATAACTCAGACCTGAGAACCAAGCTTAAGAACCCCAATTACTATGGCTCGTGTGTGGATGAGGTCGGTTATTATGACTATGATATATGGCATCAGGATGGATATGAAGTCGGCTATGTTGAGGCCCCTTATGGCGATACTATGCCAGTATTCCTTGTTTTACCGCGTGCCTATTTTCTGGAAGCCATCCTTGCTGACTATGTACATAACGACCGATTAGGCTCGGGAGTAGGCGTCTGTTGGCGACTCGAAGAGATCCAAGTAGGTGCCGGCTACAATTCTGGTGGTAACATTGAATGCACACTTGGTGGAAAGGTTTTTTATGGTACAGATTTACACGATGACATAGATAACTTCTTTGACGCTCAGGGTACCAATGTCAACCCATTCAGTATTACTACTAATTGGCTTAGAGTTGGCCATGTCGATGAAATAGTCTCTTTTGCACCTAGCGGATATACGATTGTAGCCGATCCTGATATTTGCTGGAGTTTAGCGCTATGGGCCTATTCGGAAAATAGCAGTGCGAGAATAGCAGGCCATAATATTTTGTACGATATATTGTCCGTCAATCATATGTATTATCTTAATGTTGATCCAAGTCCCGATCAGGAGTGGAAGGAAGATAATGCGGGAGTCATGGAGCCACAAAACCTACCTACGTCCTTGGGCTCTTGGACCTCACCAGAGGAGGACCCAGAGCCAGGTCTCAATAATACCGGCAACGGAGTGTTGACCAAAGGTGGTGCATTTGTGGCTTACCTCCCTGCCGGCATTAATACCCGCACATACTGGATCAAGTTCGACCAGGGGGATAATTTGCATTACAGCGTAAGATTCAAGGACGACAGCGGCGGCTATGGTAACCCTGATAGTGATGTATACGGTATGTATTATGAAAATGGCTGGCATTATGGGTCAGGTGCGGACTATGTGAGGACGGATTCCGATTGCATTTTTAAGACAGCTAAGTGCTTTATCTTTGCTGCTTGGTGGGACAGAGATTATAGGGATCAAATCGAGCCAGATGATGAGTTTTTCTTCACCGTTAATACCAATTGTACTACTCTCGAGATGCCGGTACTTTTTAGGCAAGACGTCAGAAGCAAACAGAGGTTTGCTGTCGCATATACTATTAACCATGTTAACTGCCTTGTCGATGGTAACACCGTTTTTACTGGAGACCCTTATGATGATTCAGGAACAAACAGATTTAAGGATTATGTCGAGGACTTGTTCAATAAGGCCGGGTACAGTGATATTGTGTTTGCTGACTCAATACACTATCACAATCGCGAAGGCGATATACATTGTGGTACGAATGTCCGTAGAGAATGAACTGGGATCAGTTTTTAAGGACATCAAAAAGTAGTGACAAGTTCCTTTAAACTCTCTGACCAAAAATGGCACAAATTCTTGATTTTTATGAGCGTTTTGTGTAGAATATATATGAATCGACTTATAGAGACACTCGTATAGGAGGGATACTTATGGCTGGAAAGATTCTTTTAACAGCATCAATGCTAATATGGACTCTTTTGGGGTCTTTGCCAGTTGCCAATGCTGGATTGGTTTTTGTAGGATTCACCGCTGATATAACGTCTATAAGTGATGGCACGCCTAACGGGTTTCTGGAGAAAAGGATAAAGGTTGGTGATTTAATAACAGGAGTATACATTTATGATTTATCCTCGCCGGATTTACAGCCAAGTCCTGATATGGGGTACTATGAGTTCGACGCTCCACCGTGTGGTATCACCTTGACGGTCGGCGGCCTTGTGTTTATGACCGATCCTGAAAACGTTGGGTTCAGTATTGAGATCAGAAATGATAGTCCTTTAGTAAGTGGTATTATTGATTCCTTTGAATTGGAAAGCAGAAAGAATTTGCCGCTTGAGAACGGCTTTCCTGTTGACTATATTTCTTTGAAACTGATCGATTCTTCTATTTCTGCTCTTTCAAGTGATGCGTTACAGACAAATGCTCCGGTTTTAGATAATTGGGAGATGGAATCAATAAGAATCTACGGCTGGTGGGATCGTGATGAGGGATTTGGGTTTGATATGGTAGGTTCTCTTACATCAGCCGTTGTGATTCCTGAACCAGCGACCATCTGGCTTATTGGCCTTAGTGGTCTTGCATTGATTAGAAAACACAAAAGATAACAAAATCGTCATTTGTGATAAGCAAAGGAGTAAAAAGATATGAATTCTTTCGGTAAGAAATTCTTAGCAGAGATAGTTTTTATAATGTTATTCTCTGCTGTTTGCTGTTCTCAAGATATAGACCCCGATTTTCGGCAGGCTCTTGATATGGTGCCGAAGGAGCCGAAGTGGCCCAGCGGAATAATGTACTACGACATGCAGGAGGCGGCGGATTTCCTGGTTAGCAAACACACGGGAATGTCGACCGTAGACTTCCTCCAGAGACAAATCGACGACCCTAATTCAAGAAAACTGGCATTGCTTAGTCTTGCCAAATTGTCAGTGGCCGAACCAGTCGCAGAAAATGCGTTGAAAGAGATAATACTTACACAGACTCGTTTTAGCCGGGAAGCTCTCATAGCCATTGCTTATCTTGAGCCTGCCGATGGAAGGCGCATAGCTGAAAGTCTCTTGGCCACAACAGATTCTTGGAGACTTCGAGTATCCACTATCGAAACACTTGTAGGGCTTGGAGACAGTGGTACCCTTGAAGCGCTCAAACAGATGAGAGCTACTGAGAACCACAGCTTTGTAAAAAGAACTCTTGAATCAGCCATAGACCGATTAGAACACAGGTTAACACAGGTGCCACACGACAGACAAGCAGAATGGGCTCAGCTTGAGATTCTTTGCTGGAGAACTGTCATGGAAAGCCCCCCCTCCCGCGCCCTTCATGCAGAACTGGTTTCGGCCGCTGCCACTCTTAAGCTTCAGGGTTGGCAGTTTCCTCGTGACTTCCTTGAATATAGATTAAACAAAAGTGATATCCTGGGCATATTATTAATTGGTGGCCAAAAAGAAACTTGGGCGGTCGAAGGTCTCAGAGGATATGCCGAACGAACCAATGAACTAGGCAGATATGCGAGGGAGTCACTATGTCAAATAGGCACAAGTGAGGCACTGCGGGTGTTGGAATCTCTGGTAGTACCCGGCACGACTCACACAACGAATACGCACGTTTTCAGATTGGTGGGAAGTTATGGTGATGCTATCTCTGCTGAATTCCTGAAGATGCTCTTAGAGGACGAACGGTTCACAGAGAGAGAACGCCTTTTAATAAAGCGCGGATTCGAAGTCATCCAGTACCGGTTATCAGGAGGCGGTGAGTCTCAGGACACCGGAGGAAGATAAAATCATTACACAAATTCATCGTCCTCCATTATGTACCCAGAATACTCTGAGAATTACGTATGAAATTCTCCAGAAGCGTCTCACACAAAAAAAATGGTAGCCAATAAACGGCAATTGCAAAGTAGATTTCACCGACCTTCAAATCATGGCATCTCATTGGCTGTCAGACAACAATCCGTAAAAAGACGCATATAAAGAGCCAAAAGTAATAATAGGCAGTCAGCCAATTTTTCGGTCCACGTTCACTGCTACCTTAAAGCTAATCCTCATAGTGCCCTAATTCTCCTCCTACCTGGACCACATCCTGGCCCGCCAGCCTGATAGCGACTATGGGATGTGGGCGCAGAGGGCCATTGCGTTTGCGGATATTCACATAGGCGATTTTGCCGCTGCGGAGGCGTCAATTGAGAAGCTCATTGCCGATTATGCCGACCATCCTGATTTGCAACTCGCATTATACTTCTTTGGCAATGACTACCGCAGAATGGCTCAGGACGACAAGGCTCGGCAGTGGTACCAATATGTTATTGGCAGATGGCCTAATGACCACTTTGCAGTAATGTCGCGGGCAGGCATTGTGGCGTTAAATATTTCCCTTGGAGATGAAGAAACAGTCCAGGTGCAGCTCGATGAGCTGATTGCCGACTTTGCTGACCATCCTGATCTGCCCGAGGCTGTATTTGAAATCGGCGAGCAATATTGCAAACAGGCCTTTTTAAAGATAAACGAGGATCGTGAGGCTGAAGCTCAGGAGTACTTCCGCAAGGCATTAGCTATTTGGGAGAGGATAATGACGAAACTACCACATTGTCCTGTAACAGCGCATATTTATTATTCCTCGGCTAACTGCTGTCAGCATTTGCAGGAATACGAAAAAGCTATCGAATACTATCAACGAATAGTTGATGAGTTCCCCAGTTACATATATGTCTGGGATGCTCAGTTCTGTGTAGGTTATTGCTACAAGCAGTTGCAGAGCCTTGATGCTGTCGATAGGTCTCTCGCTGACTCTCAAATAAGAGCTGCTTACGAGCGAGTTCTTAAGAACTATCCTAACTGTCCCTCAGCCAAAGCTGCTGCTACTTGGCTGAATCTCCATAAGGTCTTCGAATGAAGGAGAGCAGGAATATGAACAGGATCTACTTAATTATCTTTTCGCTGCTCATCACTCTGTCTTTTGTTATTGGTAAGTCTTCTGCTTGTCCTCCTAGTGGCAGACCAAGGTGTAATATATATGGACCCACATGGATCATTGCTGGGCAAGTCGTAGAGTTCACGAGCTCGTCTTACGACCCGGATGGAGGCCCAATAGAAGAATACCAATGGCGACTTATTTGGTGTGATGATTGTACAATAGTCTCTGGGCAGAACACAGAGGAGATGTCTTGTAAATTTGATACCGGATGCACAGCATATGTCAAACTGAGAGTCCGAGACAATGAGGATATGTGGTCCTCATGGGATTACCACAAAGTATATGTCATGAAGGTGAGCCTGAGCGGTGGTGGATACATCTGTTTAGGCGACCGTGTTCCTATCTCACTTTCGGTTGAGGCGCATGATCCTGATGATGCATGGTTTGAGCTGGATGACCCTTCGGATGACGATAAGATAGAAGTGTGGGATGGGCAAACAGAAGTAGAGCTTCCAGCAGGATGGTCTGTCTCCGGTGTTCCTGACACCTTGGACGTTAAGGGTATATCCACCAGTTCTGGATTGAACGATGTCCAGTTGGAGTTATTGTATATCAATACTGCTCCTCGGAACCCAACAGTGATTGACTCCGACAGCGTCGAATTTACCGTCGTTGAAGTAGATGTGACTCACATCAAGTTTGACCATAGTGCTGGTGATTCTTCTGATGCGATAGATATCACGGAAGACGATTCTACGGATATAGATGTGCCGGAATGGGTAAAAGGAGGCCAGAATAAGCCAGCCGCTTATAAAAAGAGCACCAGTGTGACCATTAAGGCGAGGTTTACTGTTTCTCCAACCACGATTACCAGCGCGAAAATATGTGCGACGACATCTGATAGTATTCTGGGCAATCTTGCCGAGCAAACGGTCACTTTCAGTAGTGGTATCTCTAACCCTGAATATATATCATTTACGCCAGCTAATCCGACGACCGGCTATATCGACAAAGATACCATAACCTGGCAGTGGAAAGTGCATGATATCCAGGGAAGTGATTCCCCGGAATGCACGTTTGGCTCTTCCGGTCCACACACGATCTATATCGTCCTTGACTCTCCAAAGTTTCCGCAATATGAGCCCTGGCAGGAGACTCTCGATATAGCTTGTGCCGTATGTTTCTTTGATGCGTGCGTAAACACGGTGATGCATAGCCTCTGGAACGATTTTTACAAATTCGCCGGCGGCGTGTACGATACGGAAGAGGGGGCACCAGGATATACAAGCGATGGCGAGGGGAGTAAATTCAAACTCACAAGATGGCTGAATAAATACCCATCCATAGAAAAAGTTAACTGCTATGATATGAGCAAGGCTGTGGTCGTTTTTGCAAGGGCATTAGGCTGTTGGCCTGAAAATAGTTTTGTAGAGCCATTTGGTTATCTGAATTGTATTAAGCCTATAGGATGTGGCTGGACTAACAATCCATTTTATGGTAGCCCCCATCATGATGATAGCCCTATTGTTGATGGAGATGCAGTGGATGACGGCATACCTTGGAATCATGCTGGACGCTCGGGTTTTAGCAACCATGCTTTTGCCAGGTATGGCGGCTGGATTTACGATGCCTCAGTAGGTAAAGTTGATGTGGATGCCGACCCAGATGACGGACCGACTCATATTGCACGGGAGTTGGATGGCGATGATAAATGGGGGGATTATAAATATTGGGTGATTGACGGCTATCCTCCATCCACGTCTCCTCAAGATCATGGTTTTGATGTCGAATAATTCGATGTTGAAAAACGAACAAGCCTTTTAAGGAGAGTAGACAATGAAAATGAATATTGTTACTCGTAGGTGCCTGATAGCAATTTGTTCGATCATGACTACTGCGGGGCTCACTTTCGGTGCTGACTCCCTGAACGAATCATCCATAAAGTTCCAATCGTGGCAAGTACCTCCTTATTTTGATTTAGCGCGCGTGGATGCTGTGGGTAAGGCCGTGGGTTTCTCAAAATGGCCACAAACGGATGCGCGACGTGTTGCCATCAGAATTGACAAGTCTTTGCTTACGCAACCTGATCTGGCCACACGAGAGGCAATTTCCTACGGTCAGGTTGAGTTTGATCAAGTTCCTGGATGCATGCTGAGCTGGTCATGCCAACGCCGCGAAAAAACTAACGAGCCCCTGCCCACGGAGCTTCCGCCCGAGCGCAAAGCAGAACTTCTGGAACATCTGTCCCCCGAAATACGAAAGGACCCTAATCTTGTTGCGAAATATCTAAAACGGAAGCTGGAAAGATTCAGGGAGTTCAAGAGCTATCGCAGTGCTGGATCTCTGGATGTAGACCTATGTCTGGCACCAAGCTCGCGAGCCGCCCAGGAGTATATGCTTGCCATGATGACTCCAAGTAGCATGGAGACAAAATACGTGGCTGCTACGTATCGTGGCGCCAAGCGGCCACAGGGCCTTGGTAACATAGGTTTTCTTACAGAATATAGAAAGAAGGATGACATACGGGTAAGATTTGTTCGCGACAATGTTTGTGTCAGAATATGGGGAAACGGATGTTTTGCCGAGGAGGTTTTGTCCCTTGCCCGAAAGATTGACGCGATGCTCGTTGTACAAACACCACTAACCTACGAACAGCTTCTGGCTCGAAGGCCATCGATTACAATAGCGCCAAGAGCAGAAAAAACTACCAGCGAAAGCCTAGTGAAAGTTTCTTATGATGTTTCAGCACCTGACGGCGGGGAGATTATTAAGGTCCAGGCTTATGTTGATGGCCAGAATACGTTGATCAAAGACGGGAAGATTCACATAAGAGACAAGAAGGGAAAGGTCAAAGTTAAGGTCATTGCAACTACAAGTGAATTGCTCATCAATACATTCGAAAGGCAGTTGATTATAGACGAATGATTAGACGCTCACTTTTATAATATATTCGTGCGTAGCAAGAAGAGCTTTAGTTTACTTGTTGGTATAGCAACAGCTTTCATAGGCTTGTAAAAGAGAGAAGCTGTCATATATAGTTTTTTCTATCGAACTAGTGTAAAAATGTTATAATACCTTTGGTTCACGTTTTTGTGTCTTCGGTAGGAGGCACATCTTGACGGGCTGTTACCCAAAAGCATATTTTTAAGACCTTCCGAATCGCGACAAAATCTGCGAACCTACATCAAAGGGCAGCTTTCCGATCTGCCC
>CAZFLY010000095.1:0-7490 GCA_964519995.1 uncultured Pirellulales bacterium
ACCCTTTTAGAAGTTTTGGACAGGGTCTTAAATAAAGGAGTGGTTGTATCTGGCGATATAGTCATTTCCGTGGCTGATGTAGACCTTATATATTTAGGATTGAAAGTTTTGCTCAGTTCAGTGGAAACTATGGAGCAGTTAAGGGGGGCGCCAATCACCGGCCCCATGCAGGAGGCAACATAACAATGGAACTGTACATATATGGCATAATAGATTCCAGTGGCCGAATGGTTGAATCCATTCGCGGATTGGAAGGAGCCGATGTTTACAATATCCCTTATTGCGATATAGGGGTGGTTGTAAGTAAGTTCACTAAGAGTCCAACTCAAAACACGACCAAAGACTGTGTTTTAGCGCACGAGGAGGTCATAGAAAGGCTAATGGAGTATTTTACCGTTTTGCCGGTCAGGTTCCATACAGTGTTTGATGGTAGAGATGGTGTTGTTTCCCTGATGCAAAGCTATTATAAGGACTTTAGAGATAACCTGGATAGACTCCGCAATAAGGTTGAATTTGGCATAAAGGTCATATGGCCCTCTGACAAAATGAAAGAGCATATAATCAATACCTACAAGAAAAACAACAAAAAAGTGTCTGTACCAGGCGATTCGTCGAACAAAAGATTTATGAGGGACAAGTTTGAAAAACACAAGTTAGACGAAGACTTTCAAAAGAAGGCCGATAAATTTATTAACGTTATGGACATGTTTTTCAGTAAGTTTGTTGCGGAAAAGAAACTTAATAGGCTAAGGACTGAAAACCTGCTTCTTGATGCTGTTTACCTCGTTGAAAAAGACAAGCAGGCTAATTTCAAGGAGGCTTTCGAGCACATAAAAAGTGCTCATCAGGGCTTCAAATTTCTGCTCAGTGGCCCCTGGCCTGCATACAACTTTGTCACTTTGCCGAAGAAAAGTGACTCGCTCAAAGATTCTGGGCAAGAAGATTTGTTTGATAAAGTAATCCAACATAGGGATCTAGTAGGAGCTGATAAGATATGACATTAAACGGCGTGGTCGAGACAGATTTTCCTGAAGAGTTTATTGAAGAGATGGAAAAAACCGACGATGCGCTTCCCAAAAAGATCAATGCTAATCCTGAAAATGTGGAAAAGGGCTTGGCAAAACTAGTGCTTACCCTGATAGAGTTAATAAGAAAGCTATTAGAAAAGCAAGCTATGAGGAGAGTAGAAGCAGGATCTCTTTCTGACGAGCAGATAGAAAACGTGGGCGAAACCCTGATGAAATTAGAAAACAAAATGGAAGAGCTGCAGCAAATATTCGGCCTCAAGGACGAAGAACTGAACCTGAATTTAGGGCCTTTAGGAGATTTGATGTAGGGGGAACAATGTCTACAGAAGATACCAAAATAAATTGTCCAATCTTTCAAAAGCAAGAACCGGTGATCGAAAATATCACAGTTCAGATTAATAATGCCAAAGATGTCTTAGAAAAGGCAGAATTTGCTAAAAAGCTACAGGAAGAGGTAGATGTGCTTCTTTCTTGTCCGGATTACGATAAAAAAAGTACCGATTGTAATAGTTGCCGTTTCATTGCGAACGTGCGCGCGAAAACAGCAGGTTTGATTATAAAAGCCGAAAAATTGGCATAATCAAAGAAGCGAGGAATAAACAATGGCAGAACAAAAAATGGTCCATGCCATAGAAGCAACTAACTTGGCCGACATCCTCGAAAGGGTGCTGGATAAAGGAATTGTTATCGCAGGGGACATCAAAATTCAACTTGCTGATATCGATCTTCTTAACATCAAGATTAGGCTCCTGATCGCTTCCGTGGATAAAGCTATGGAAATGGGAATAAACTGGTGGCAGCAGGACCCATATCTATCTTCGAGAGCAGGTAAAACAGACCTTGAACAGGAAAATAGAGAACTGAAGAAAAGAATAGAGCGAAACGAAGAACTCAAAAAGAGATTAGAACGTGCAGAAGCGAAGGCGTAAGAGGAACTGTCTATGAGAACCCTGATTTATGTCCCTATTATCCATACAAGTGCTGACCTTGGTTCCATGGCTAACGATATAGCAAAAAGAGGTATTATGAATTTAGGGGAAGAAATCTGGACAAAGCATAGAAAAACTGTCGAGGGTTTCTGGGATGCTATATCGGATTGTTTTAATTCTGTAGACGTCAATGGAATGAAAATATATCAGGATGGGATGGTCGGTGAAGATGAGGTTGGCAAAAAAATAGTCGAAGATACAGCTAAAGCTGGAAGCAAAAACTATCAGTTGGTATCAAGGCTTCTTGAAAGAGGAGCTGTTCTGGTTAAAACAGAAGACTTTAAGCTGGTCAAGCGGGAATATGATAGATTGCTTGCTATAACACAGGCCAAATCGATTACACGGAAAATAATAGCATTTATAAAATATAAATTGGTCAAAACTGTGCTTTTGAATAAAAGAGACGCTTTTATTGCCAAAAAAATAGACGAAACGCTTGATCCCGATGAAAAAGGGATTTTGTTTATCGGAGCCTTTCACAAGATTAAGAAAAGACTTCCTAAAAGCATTCAAGTTAGAGAAATAAAAGATACAGATAAGGTAAGGACATATCAAAGATTACTGCCTTTTCATAACAAGTATAGAGAACAATTTGACAAATTAGGCAGATATCTTGTTTCAGAAATAAGCTTAGAGGGCAGGTCATAACGCACCTAATCTGGGACCAAAGTAACCGCCAAATTATGGACACGTCATCCAAAGCAAAAAGTGAGGAAGTAAAGAGGCAAAACTCGAAGCCGATATTGCTTATTGAAGATAACCACCTTGATGCGATGACGGCCGAACGTACGCTCAAAGACCTCAAGGTCACAAACCAAATGGTTCAAATGGCCAATGGTGAGGAAGCATTAGAGTATCTGAGAACCAAGAGGGATAAAAAGCCATGTCTTATTATTCTTGATTTGAATATGCCAAAGATGAACGGCCTCGAATTTCTGAAAGTCGCAAAAGCCGACAACGCGCTGAAGAAGATTCCCGTTGTGGTACTAACCACATCCAGTGAGCAGCAGGACATAGTTGAGAGTTTTAAGCTTGGTGTTGCCGGTTATATAGTCAAGCCCATCGATTATAAGAAGCTTGTAGATGCTATTAGGAGAATTGAGCCATGCTGGACATTAAGCGGTTTACGAGATTGAAGCTAATTTAGCTCGCATCGCTATGGGCTTGGAAGTGACTGGAAATCATACTGCTTGTCACTATTTGTTATCGGCAATCACCGTAGTGAAGTAATATCGTTGTATCGCCTTTCCAGAAAGAGGCTTTACGGGCCGAAAACCTGTTTGGGCCGTCTACCCACTGGTCCATTCCAAAAATGCATGTTTTTCTTGACAAAGACCGACAAAGATAGTATTGATAATGCTAATTATCAAACGTTCAGAAAAGATGCGAGATTTGAACGTTTTGAATGCTGGAAGCAGATCCTTATTTTGGATTGGAGCCGACGGAGCATATCAAAGCGGTAATAAACACATTGGTTGGTGTTATCGAGGAGAGATAATGGATTCTTCAGACCAAGAATATAGGGGGTGATTGCTATACAACTGGCGATGGTGCTGACGCTGACGGTGAAGGGAGTGGTATCAAGAGATGGCTTAGCAGGGAGGATAACGGTGGAACTGAGCGGCATGGGCGTTAGCCCGTGCTCAACTCGAGCGATTGGTTATGCGGTCTCCTCTCACACTACAGAAAGGAAGTAATCTTGACTGCAAAGTCGACCAGCAAAACAATCAGAATCCATACTATGAATTCTATGAATATGCATGCTTTCATCAGTAGCTTTGACCAATGCCTGATAACAAACGACCTGTAATTCTTAAACAGTAGGCTTGCAATGTGAACCATGCCAGCGTCCTGAGCGAAGACTGGATCGCGTCGCATTTGGTAGCGGATCAGAGCAATGCGAAGCAACTCCGCAAACATCGCTGCGACGGTCATAATGAAAAAAGTGTAGATCCAATGCATCAAGGCCAGCGACTTGGGAGACTCCGGCACCGTACGGAAGAAAGCGTACGTAGCCGCCACTCCACATAGAGAGACGGTTACTAGTATTAGGCAGACCGTGAGTGGTATGTTAGTGGGGCTGTATCGAAGGCTAACAGACTCGCCGAAAGCAGGGTCGCCACAATCCTGAGGGCTCTGCCGCAAATGGTAGTCAATTGATTCAACAAGCTTCCCTAACATACTGTCGAATTGGTCCTTGTCAGTGAAATCAGCGTAGAGTTTGTTTGCTAGAAAGAATGGAATATCGCACTTTTCGATAATGATCGGAATCACGATAATCCTGTTTCCTCTGATCTCCTTTGTCATGGCCCAATCCAATTCTTGGCGGACCCAATTGGAATAAACGGAGTTATTGCTGATGACCGCAATCACCAAGTCAATCTTGCTGATTGCGTCCGAGATTTTCTGAACCAAGGATTCTCCGAATCGGATCTCAGCCTCGTCAACCCAGCATCGGATGTTGTGAGTCCTGAGTGAACTCGCGAGTTTGCGTACGAAGGGCTTGTCCTTCGAATTGTGGCTGATGAATACGGTGGGAGACTTGAGAGACCTCGCAGATAATCGGCTACTATAATCGGCCATGCTCATTTCGACTGTATAACTATATGCTTCAGCTTCGGAGCATATAGCGACGTAAGCTGGAAACACAGGTTAAACAGCCTCAATACCATTCATTTCTTCTCGAGAATTTCTATAGCAGTTTCGGGCCAATTCATCTCCGAAGCATATCCCGGGGGTACAGTTCTCCATTTGCATTTCTTGCCCGACTGTCCTCTGAGCTTTCGAAGAACACTCTCGACATCCACAAACACTCTTCTCAACGAGATCCTAGTGAGCAATGATTTCCCAAAATACTTGAGTTTCGGACGTTTGCCGTTAGGTCTCGCGTGGGTGTAGGCGTTGCGCAGTATCCGGATTTCCTCCATTATGCCACGTTCATCATCAGTGATTAAGGATCTTTTCCTTAGCCACTCAAGTTTGGATTTGAAACTGGCGAAACCGTCGTCCATCTGGTTTGCAAATCTCTGATTGCGCTGTGTTGGATGATCTCGGACATAGCACCTGATCAGATCTTCTGACTCATGTTCGAGGATATTTTGAAGGTCAAGGAGTATTTCCCTCATGAGGACCTCCTCAGGTTCTGCGGGAAGCAAGCGCGATTCGAGGTACATGTGGAGGCATGTAAGCTCTGCAAAGAAATTCTGATAGGATTCTGTTGCTATATGCAGACTGCCCTTGAATTTTCCCTTTTTTACTTCATGGGCACCAAAACGTTTGTTCTTCAGGTTTCTCGTGACTTTCTCAGCGATTCAACCATTGTTTCATTATATGGTCTCGGCATAACATGACGAATCCCTGTGTGTTCAAAGTGAGTCCATTGGACTAAGAACGCCTTGACTTCCACGGTTCAAAACATGCATGGAGATCATAGCTGTTTACTTAGACTCCGTTCCCGTCGGCGATATGCCAACAGAAGATGCCGCAAAACAACAGTCTACCGAAAGCTGGAAAGCCAAAGGATTGTCACAGTGATGACTTTATGCAGTGCGAGCTAACTTGTCAATGCAAAACGGCCTATGAAGGAACAGCATGTGAGTAAGGTTACAATTGCTGGAATAACTCCTTCCTCAAATTGTGAGCGTTTTTATACTTGACTCCAAGGGCCAGAAGTACCATAATATTATTGAAAGGTTTGGAATTTGTGCGTTCTCTGAACCTTTACAGATTGAACAACAATTATATGTTAATAAACGATTCCGTCAAATGAAAAGTGGATCACTCCAAAGAGTGACCTTTTCGACTAGTTGAGGATTTCCTTGATCTTGGTTAGTGCTTCGTCTGGATCGGCTGATTTTGAAATGAAGCCATCCGCACCAAGTGCGGTTGTTTTATTCTCGGTCTGATCAGGTGGAAGAGCAGAGAAAAAGAGGACTGGTATTGAACTTGTCTCTACATCTCTTTTCAACTCTTTAAAAACAGTGTAACCGTCTTTATCAGGCATCTTAATATCGAGAATAATCAAATCAGGCTTCTCCTGATTTGCGAGTTGTATTGTCGTAGCCCCATCGTGAGCAGCTATTACCTGATAACCATTTGCTTTTAGTCTCATTCCAAGGATCTTGACCACATCTGGCTCGTCATCAGAAATCAATATTTTCCTTGCCATTTGCTTGTTCCATATTGTCAGAACTTGATCTTCACGGTCACAACCCCTGTGGTAGGAGAAAATTCTACCGACCGGCCCTGAGAGCCTCCCACACATTCACCGACTATTCTTATTCCTTCGGTTTTTAGTTTATCTCTTGCGCGTAAAACATTATCTTTGCCAATATCTGAGTTGAAAGAAGGAAACATATTCGACCCACCTATGAGTTTTGCCTCCAAATCTTTTCTTTTTGCACCCTTGGATTCCATTCTCTTCAGCATCTGGTCTATAGCTACATCAACGTATTTCGTGTCTTCGACTTTGGCTGAAACTTGCTCGGCCACTATGCATGTTTGCCGGCCAAATGGTGCTTCGGAAGACAAGCTGCCGGATAGCCGTGTATCGTGCTCCGTACTTTGCATTGGGGACAATGGAAGCATTGTATGAGCAAGTGCCCCGATTTGTAGCTTCGGGTCGTAGAGTGTAACGACTAAGCAAGAACCAACACCCGATGTTATCAGATTATGCGGCCCATCAATTACTGCTATATCGCCCATATGCACTTCAATGTCCATATTTCGTACCTCGTAACCTACGACTCGTGGTTCGATTCACTAAAAACCGTCGCTATACACTAAAGCTAAAAAGTCTTTAAGAAGTCTCTAAGAAGGCCTTCACGCCCCCCCCCGCAACCCCCACAAGCGAGCCGAGCATAGCCTTGAATTGTTCGAGCTCAAAAAGGAGAAGAAAATAACCTTTGAACGTTTCCGGCTTAAAGGTAAATTCTATTTCAATCACTAATGCCTTCTCTGTATTTTGAGCAAAAGCTGTAATGATTTGGCTAACTATTGCGCCAAACATGTCAAAGCTGAAATTTGGAATATGCTCGATTATCTTGATCTGCAAAACATTTGAGAGAATCGTCAGGTAATTGCCGGAAATAATGTTTCCCACCTCTTTTAAGGCGGATGTATCCAGCTCACTAAGCTTGTGTGTTGTCCCTGGCTCTCTCTTAACCAATAGGTCGCTTAAAACAAAGGCCGTCTCTTTCGGAAATATCAACAAAGCCGCTCCATTGATATCCCCGGTAACAGGCAAATAAATCCCTGCCACTATCTCTTCCGGACCTATAAGTGGGCTGAGGTCTTCTACCTTTTTCACTTCTGTCCTGGAAATTTCTACCTCCACTTGTCTATCAATTAGCTTTGACAAAGCATCGGAGGCATTGACCGCAGCTTGCTCGTTTACTTCTTGCAATTTGTTTTCCATAATAAGGCACTCTAACAAAACTCCATAATTCGTCGCCAACAAATTAAAAAACAACCA
>CAZFLY010000096.1:0-7478 GCA_964519995.1 uncultured Pirellulales bacterium
AAACCGGAGGAAGGTGGGGACGACGTCAAGTCATCATGGCCTTTATGCCCAGGGCATCACACGTGCTACAATGGCGACTACAGAGCGACGCGAGACCGTGAGGTGGAGCAAATCGCAAAAAAGTCGCCCCAGTTCGGATTGCAGGCTGGCAACTCGCCTGCATGAAGTTGGAATCGCTAGTAATCGCGTATCAGCTATGACGCGGTGAATGTGTTCCTGAGCCTTGTACACACCGCCCGTCAAGTGATGGGAGTTGGGAGTACCCGAAGTCGGGTTGCTAACCCTTCGGGGAAGCGCCTGCCGACGGTAAGCCCGATGACTGGCACTAAGTCGTAACAAGGTAGCCGTAGGGGAACCTGCGGCTGGATCACCTCCTTTCTAGGGATAACTAGAACGTTTTCCGAGCAATTTCTCGGAAGGCGTAAGTCAGGCATTTTCGCTGCAGGCTTAACTGTTCTTGATATTAAAGCCCTGTCGCAAGACAGGGCTTTTTTATTGCTTTTTCGCAAAACCAAACAGGCAAAACCTGTAAGGCTTGACGTTATGACCTCATTTGCCACAAAAAAATCCCCCCGTTCTCATCTTCTTCTCATCTTTTGTTTGTTATTGTTCAAGCGACGACAATAAGCCTCGCCTTTGTGGCAGGTGGTATTTTTAAAGAGATTATTAATTTGAAAGGATTGAAAAATGAAAAGAAAACTAACACAAGCAGGAGTCATGGTAATCATTGCAGCATTGGTGTGTTCTATCGCCATTGCCAAAAAGCGCCGGGATAAAAAAGTTAGCCTTCCTGCTCAAGTGGAAAAGTCGCTGACAGAAAGTTACCCTGATGCTTCCATTAAAGAGGTAAATAAGGAAGAAGAAGAGTTCAAAGTCTTTGAAGTTGAATTAGCCCTGAAAAATGGACAGGAAGTAGAGGTAACCGTGACTGGCGACGGTACGGTTATGGAAGCTGAGAATGAAATAGAAGTCTCAGCCCTTCCATTTGATGTGTTGACTATCATCCCAAGCGTTGGCGAAATAAAAGAAGTCAAGAGCGAAGTCACCTATGCGGTCCTGGCACCGGTTGCCCTGGCTCAGCCCAAAACAACTTATGAATTGGAAGCCGTGGTTGATGGGCAGGAAGTTGAATTGAAAGTCGCTGCAGACGGAACGGTTCTCAGCCGTGAAACCAAGGATAAAAACGATGATGGCGATGACGACGACAATGATGACGGCGATGATTAACCAATCCGTTCCGGCGTTGCAGTCGAAGGCTTCATGAGTTAAGATAGTCGCCACACGAAGTTTGATTTCTATATGTGGCGACTTTTCTTTCACAATAAGCGTGATTCAAGATGCGATTATTACTCATAGAAGACTATAAACCGCTTCAGAAGTCACTTGTTCAAGGCCTTCGAGAGGCTGGGTTCGCTGTTGATTTCAGTGGAGATGGCGAAGAAGGATTATGGTACGCAAAATCGAATGACTATGATGTGATAATACTGGATATAATGCTGCCCAGTCTTGACGGGTTGAGTATATTAAAAGAATTACGCGCTCTGGGGGATACAACCCATATCCTAATACTAACGGCGAAAGATACGACGGAAGATAAAGTTAAAGGGCTGGAGCTGGGTGCTGACGACTATCTGATAAAGCCTTTTGAATTCAAGGAGCTTCTTGCTCGGCTTCGTGCATTGATTCGAAGAAGTTATCAGAAAAAAAACTCTCAGTTGACGATAGAGGACCTCAATATTGATCTGAGTACTCAGCAGGTCTACAGAGATGATCAGCTACTTACCCTTACTCCTCGCGAATATGCTCTGCTTGAATATTTAGCCATGCGGGCTGGAGAGATTGTGACAAGAACAGACATTTGGGAACATATTTATGAATTCAATTCGATCGCGTCGAGTAATGTTGTCGATGTATATATTGGTTATCTTCGTAAAAAGGTTGAAAAACAAGGCAAACCCGCATTAATTCACACAATTCGAGGACGTGGTTATTTGTTGGGGATACAGCGATGATTTTGTCTTTGCGTTCTCGTTTCCTTGTAGGAGTGGTGGTTGGTCTTACAGTTCTTTTGTGCATTCTTTGTACGATAATTTACACGGCAACGCGTCATACGCTTATTTGCCATTTTGACAAATCGCTGCTTGATACAGCCAAAATGCTTTCTGCCCTTGTGGAGACTAAAGATGATGACGATGAGGAAGGACATCAGGATGAGGAGACTATTAGTGAGATCAAAAGCGAGATTGAATTTGAATTCGATGTTCGTTTAACACCGGAATTCAATAATCCCTTTGGTGGAGCGTACTATCAATTCCGGGATACTGTTGGAGCGGCAGTAGTACGGTCTCCTTCTCTGATGAACAGAGATTTGAATATATTTGCAGAAATATCAGATACTCCTCGATATAGAGAGTGCGTTTTACCTGATGGCAAGGCTGGAAGAGCAATAGGATTTCAGTTCATCCCAGGAGGCGATTCAAAATCAGACAAGAGAGCCTTTTCTGTTATCGTTGCACGAGACGCAAGCAGTGTATACAATCATTTACACTTTCTTAAATGGCTGCTGATGATTTCATCGGGGGTGGTGGTTCTTTTGTCGATAATTGTGGCCTTGCTTGTTACCCGAACAGGCCTGCGGCCGGTTCGCGTTCTTGCAGACGAAATCTTCTCCGTTGATGCAGACAATCTCCAGAAAGGCCATATATCTGAAAAATACCCGAAAGAATTATTACCTGTAGTTGAATGTCTGAATGGCCTGCTTCAACGACTGAAACTTTCCTTTGACCGCGAAAGACGCTTTAACTCTGACGTTGCTCACGAACTTCGCACTCCTGTTGCAGGAATACAGTCGACAATTGAAGTGTGTCTTTCTCGCATTCGTGAACCGCAGGAATATCAGGCTGATTTACAGACCTGTCTGCGAATTGCTAAAAGCTTGCATCGGATGATTGAGGCTATGTTGTCGTTGGCAAGGCTTGAGTCAAAACAGATGTCATTAAAATACCAGCATATTTCTATTAAAGAATTGATTGCCGATTGCTGGGTGAGTCTTGCAGATAGAGCATCCGATAGAAAAATTACATTTGAGAATCGTATAAACGAAGATATCGTATGCCCTTCTGACAAAGACCTGCTTTCCATGATTCTTTTCAATATCCTTGATAACGCAGTTGAATATTGTAATGATGCCGGACGAATTTGGATTAAAGCCGAAGAATCAGGAGGACTTGTAACACTTTCAATATCCAACACCGGCTGCAAGATAACACAGCAGCAAATGGATAATATATTTGATTCGTTTTGGAGAGGTGATGAATCGAGGAAGGATACCGGCAAGCACTGCGGCATTGGACTTGCCGTTGTGCATAGACTCGTTAAAGCGATGAGTGGAAATATCAAAGCTGAAATCGAACGAGAACAAATCTTTACGATTCGCCTTAGCCTGCCGATGAAAAAACCCATTACATCTGAATTGAGAGACTCTTGAAATTACCTTTTCCTCGCCTCGCTCTGCGAAAGAAAGCGAACAAACTCCGGGGAACCTGCTGCTGGATCACCTCCTTTCTAGGGATTACTAGTGGTCTGTCTATAAATAAATGATCCCAAATTCAGGTATTCTTGCTGATATGGTTAATAGTAACTTTAACCAGAAAGTAAGAATATCTGATATGCCAAACAAAATTTATGTTGTTGAATTAAGCAACCAGGAACGCAATGAACTAAACCGATTGATCAACACAAAAAAGGGTAGTCATACAATCAGCCTTTTCCGGTAAATATTATTCATCCGTTCTAAAAGCTAAGGCCGGTAGACCTTCCTTATTATATAAATTTGCACTTTCAGGGTTATCTGCCCAGGCATAGCGCACAGCTACGGGATTGGTTATCTCATCGTTCCAGACAATGACTTCATCATTCTCTATTTTTGCGTTTGCCCAGACAAATTTTTTGTCAACGTTGGCAATGGCGAAATGCTTCAGCTCACCGCCTCCTTTAGCTATTAATCCGTCGCCGGTATTTGTAAATGTGATAATGATTTTGTTTCCTTCGATTTTCATAGACTGATAAAGTGGGCCTGAATAAACTACATTTTTATCACCATAAGCCACCTTTTGAGCTGCGAGTGCAAGCCGCTTACCTACATCTTCTTTATTTAAAGGATGAATGTCATTCCATTCACCGATATCGATGGCAACAGCCATTCCCGTGTTAGGGACAGCGAGCGTTTTAAGCTGTGCTTCTCTCAATTCAGCCCAATTACTTTCAGAAGGCTGGTCTTTAACCTCCATAAAATTGGCCAGTTGTACATATAAAAAAGGGAAATCACCCTGGTTCCAATTGCGTCTCCAGTCAGCAATCATCGCAGGGAACAGTTTCTGATATTCAAGTGGTCTTCCGGCGTTGGATTCACCCTGGTACCATATCACCCCTTTAATTGTATAATTTAATAGCGGTGCAATCATTCCATTATACAAACCTAATGGCTGCCACTCGATAAAAGTTTTCGGCTGCAATGGCTCCATAGTCGCGCCTAATTTATATTGCCATTGGCCTTTTAAGTCGATTGTTTGCCCCCCTGCTGTCAAATGGTATGGCTTATCCAGAATAAAACCGCCACGGCCTATATTATTAACAACCCTTACTACAATAACATTTTTCCCCTCCTTAATCAGGTTTTCAGGTACATCATATTTTCTTGGCGGGTATTGGTATGAAACACTGCCGACAAATTTGCCGTTAACATAAGTTTTGTCACTATCAACGACCCTGCCCATTAAAAGTCTCGCCGGCTTGCCGGTCATCGAAGCCGGGACATCAATTTCCTTTCTGAACCAGATAACGCCGTTCACATGCCCCAACTCACCGTCGGCCCAATAGCCGGGTACATTCATAGTTGCCCAATCGGAGGCATCGTAAGTCGTATCAAACCACGGCTTTTGACCATCCGCCAAACCTTTATCCTTTTGCTGCAAAAGGCTATACCACGCATCGCTGACAGCTTTATCCTTGTCAGCAATTTGATTAAGGTAGGCGCTGTCTTTAAATTTTTCCGCTGTTTCAAGGTGGGCAGGAAACTCTTTTAAGGCGTCCTCGCTCAACCACGCCTCGGCAGGCGATCCTCCTACACTTGCATGAATTAAACCGATGGGAACCTCGTATTTTTCATATAATGCTTTTGCAAAAAAATAACCTGTGGCTGTAAAGCGTAGAATACTCTCAGGATTTGCTGATTCCCAGTAACCCGATTGTAAGTCTTCCTGTGGTGTGTTAAAATTATACCTCTTGGAAACAAAAAACCGTTTGATAGCCGGATTGTTAGAATTTGCAATCACATCTTCATAACGGTCTTTTACCCGTGCCATAGACAGGTCCATATTCGACTGGCCTGAACATACCCATACATCGCCTATCATGATATTTTTCAGAGTTATGTGATTATCAGCATTAATTTCCATATCGTATGGACCGCCCGCTCTCAATTCAGAAAGCATTACCGCCCAATTACCATCCATATCGGCTGCGGCGTTATATGTTCCGCCGTTAAATTTTATTGTTACCTCTTCACCAGCATCGGCCCAGCCCCAGATTCTTACACCGTCACATCTTTGCAGCACCATACCGTCACTCACTAAAAGCGGCAGCCTGACCCGGCAATAGGCAGCCTGACAAATCAATAATGTATAAAAGCATAATACAAAAATATGTATTCTTACATTCATCTTCATCAATAATATTCCTTTAGTTTTTTACTGGTTGAAATAAGGATTATTTTTCAGCCTCTGCAATGCCAAAGTGTCGGTCTGCGAAGGCCAGGAACTGCTGCCAGTCATAGCTGTTGATGCCATGTCCGCCCTTGCGGTTGTGATAACCAATCGTGTCACCAACAGCGGTTTCGACGGGCGGCATTTCATCCACGCCAAGTCCGCCCTTACCAAATAGCTCATAGACCGGCTCAGCATATTTAGCGGCGAGGAACGAGCCTCGCGGGTCGCCCCAATAGTCTTGCTCAGCGGTAGCGATGTACACCGGCCTGGGAGCCATTAAAGCAACAAGCATGTGCCAATCAACGGGCAGGTCGTTCACCCGATCGCCGTAGTCCTTAAAATTGCGGTTGAACCAGTGTGGAGCATAATTGTTGATTGATTTGACAGTCTCACCGTAGCCACGACGGACGATGACAGCACCGCCGCAGCCTGATTCGCCCGAGAAGACGATTGCGAAGCGCTCGTCCTGGGCTCCCGCCCACATAGCGACCTTGCCGTAACGCGAAAACCCCATGATGCAAACCTTGCCACCGTCAATGTCTGGGTCGGTTACAATGTAATCCATGGCTCGGCTCATGGCCCAAGCCCAGGCGCCGATGGCGCCCCATTCATCCGGACCTGCCTCGGTCTGTCCCGGTTCTGCAAATACCTTACGGATGCTTTGCTCGTACGAACCCTCTCTACTGTCAGGCTCAACATCCCAAGGATTGAAACTAACCAAGCCATAGCCGCGATTGAGTAATACCGGCTGGTAGCGACCGCGTCCAGGCATCAGGAAGATCGGCACCGGTTTACCTGTATTGGCTGGCAAAATAATGTTAAGATCCATCTTCGGCCCGTCCTTCTTCCCAGTGAAGTAGATCGTTACACTCTTTGCGATGGCCCTACTGTTCATGGCATTAGAATTTGTCGAGATCACTTCCCAGGTCATCTCCTTAGGCCGCCCAACCATTGTGCGACCATAAACGTGAGTCTCGAAGAGCTTTAGAATCTCCGGCCGGCGCTTTTCTTTCCAGGTCTTGGTGTCGGTAACCTTTTCACCATTGAGCATGACCAGCGGATCGGGCAAAGAGTACTGGGGAACCTTCGACTCATCGTAAAGCCCGGGCGGGTAGTTTGGTGGAAGCTGAGGTTGCTGCCCAGCTAAGGCTTGGCCCTCCTTACTGAGGTTTGTACCTTCTCTGGCCTCTGACGAGACGGGTGCAAAAAGAACATAGCCGAGGAACACGAAGATCAGAGATGCGGCGATTTTCGGTGGGAGATATCGTTTCATAACTCGATCCCTATATATTTCAAGTTTTTCTATCTTATTTGGTTTCGTCCAATAAATCCTTTTAATCCATTCATGACAAATTACTTTCTAAGAACCTCTAACAAAATGAGTATATCTTTATGTTGTCATCCCTTCGGCAAGCTCAGGGCAGGCTCTGAGCGAAGCGAAGGATCTGGGTTACAAATGAGAAATTTCTTATGAAGGCCAGATTCTTCACTCCACTGCGTTCCGCTCAGAATGACATTGTCTCACTTCGTTAGACGCCCTAAATTTTTTAGTGACTTTGAATCAACAAGAAAGCAAAAAGAAAAAATATATTATTGATGTTTGAATAAATAATGGAACAAACGTACTGTCACTCCTGCGCAAGGGCTTGTTGCCAAACTCCCTTTTCATTTCGATATTGCCCGAAAAGCAAGATGGTGAGTTCCATCAAAGTA
>CAZFLY010000097.1:0-7414 GCA_964519995.1 uncultured Pirellulales bacterium
TTTTCGCTCAAAATCAAAGGCGAGGTTAGCGAAATCTTAATTGCGACACAGCCTGGAAGCGAAGAACCTCTCTTTCGAAGGCCAGCCCCTAAGGGGCCAGATGTTTCCCCTTCGGCTCAGCCCTGTCCTGAGCGGAGTGAAGGGATGACAACCACTCAAAATACGTGTGACGGAGCACTATTTTTGAACCTCTGTATAGAGCATTTTGCACTTTGATATACCATTTTTCGTTTTGACATTTTATTTTTGATATGTTTTTTGATTCACGAGCAACCAGCACTTGTAACACATACGCAGTATTAAATCCGCCAAAGGCGGACTATCACCGCGATTTAGTATGGAGCTATAAAGAACCATAGGGAATAAATAATACCTAAGTAACTTAGGTATTATCTGTAAGACATTTAACAGTAAATCTCAAAGGGTTCAAACCCGTGGAATTTGCCGCAACAGGCTTTGCTTGTCCACCTTTGGCGGATAACTTCATCTACGGGCTGAAAACCGTAGATTTACGGCGGACATTAAGATCAATCGAAATGGGAGCTAATATGCATTACGATTGAATTTTTCGCTTCACCTTGTCATTTCGACCGTAGGTCCCCCGTGTCTTCTGTCGAAGACAGAGACGGGGGGCCGGAGCGGAGAAATCTGGCCGCAATTGAGAAACGCCCTATCCCTTGCCAGATGTCTCGACTTCGTCCGTCACAAACGCAGGTGTGCCGGACTCCGCTCGACATGACAGACTACGAAGATTTCAGTCGTAATCCGTATTAAGATGCCTCTATGAAGCCTTTCTATATTTCTTAACGATTCGTTAGCAACAATTCGCAAGCGACGAGCTATAAGCAGAATTGCCTAAAAGTGTAGAGAAAAGAAAATAATCAATTATCATTCATCATTAATCATTGAAAAGGTTGGGTCTTGTGACAAGATTTTAGTTTGACTTTTCACTATGTTCCAGATATATTTTATTAACATCTTTTGAGAGGATTTTATTATGCGGTTTTCTGAGCGAATAGGTAAAAAGAAGATTAAATGCGACCTGCAAATTGAGTCGATGGATGCCGACTTAAGAAACAGTCTTTGGAACATCTTGTGGGAGTATGTTATAGGCGAGATAAGAGAGTGGAAAGACACTTGCGTAGATACATTGTGGCATGATTTTGTAACCAATCTTTGGCATGAGTTTTTTAAGCATCCTATAGATGAAATTCCGTGGGCCATCGCTAGCCAAGTTCAAACAGAAATAAAAGATTGGTTTTTCAAATCACAGTGGTACGAAGTGTATGACTTACTGGAATTTTTGATGCAATTGAGGCTGCCGATTAGTAGAAAAGAATTCCGAGATGAATGCAATCGGGTATTGGAGCGGGAACTTTCAGGTTATAGGATTGTGGGTAATAAGATTGCTCCTATTACCAACAAAATTGAAACTCGCGAAATAGAGCAAGTATTTGAAACAACTTTGGAGCATAAGCTAAAAGGAGTACACAAACATCTAGAATCCGCGGTAGAAAAACTTTCCGATAGGAAAAATCCTGATTATAGAAACTCGATTAAAGAATCAATCTCAGCAGTTGAATCTCTTTGCATAATTATTTCAAACAAACCAAAGGCCACTTTAGGGCAGGCCTTGAAGAAAATTGAGAATTCGGTCGGTTTACACGCAGCATTAAAGAGCGGGTTTAGTTCTATATATGGCTATACAAGCAATGAAGGTGGCATTAGACATGCGATGATCGATGAGAGTGCTTGTGGCTTTGACGATGCTAAGTATATGCTTGTTAGTTGCTCGGCTTTTGTAAATTACCTTGTTATGAAAGCCACTAAAGCTAGGATAATTAAGTAAGGAACAAGGCCGAATTAACTCCCTGTTTCAAGATGACCTCCAATTCTGCAATGGTTTAAGTTCAACGAGTTTAATCAATCAATATCAGGCCGTAGTAGTTTGGGCATTGGCGAGTTGAGCAGAGGACGGAAGACAGACGACAGATAACGGAAGACGGAGGACGGAGGGCGGAGGACGGATGGCGGAAACAGATAACAGACGACGGATGACAGATGACGGAGGACGGAGTACGGATGACAGAGGACGGAAGACAGACGACAGATAACGGAAGACGGAAGACAGATGGCGGATGACTACTTGTCTTGAAATCTTGAACAGAAGCTTTCAGGTTCGGCCATCATTTTTCCAAGCATTCTGCCAATCTTTTTGCAATTTTCCAACAAACTTCTCTTTTCTTCGTTCGAGATATATTTACATTTAAAAGATGTCTCCAACCAGTGTTGAGTTTCCGCTTGTTCACCATCGGCATCAGACAATTTGCTAACAAAGTGGGCAGGATACCGCCGCTTTTGCCAAGATTCAGCGATATTAGCTCCTATTGACCGCGAAGAGCATCTAATCTGATCTGTTAGAGCCTCTAATGCTTTGTTGAAAAGCCTCACCGTCATTTCGACCGAAGCGACGAGGAGCGTCGCGAAGTGGAGAAATCTACTCAAAAACAGATTTCTCGACTCGCCTTCGGCTCGCTCGAAATGACATTCTGAATTCTTTTCAACAGAGCAAGCCTCTAACAAAATGAGTATATCCTTATGATGTCATCCCTTCGGCAAGCTCAGGGCAGGCTCTGAGCGAAGCGAAGGATCTGGGTTACGAATGAGAAATTTCCTATGCGGGCCAGATTCTTCACTCCACTGCGTTCCGCTCAGAATGACATTGTCTCATTTCGTTAGACGCTCTTAGGGAATAAAGTTCTTCTTTAGGGAATCTTTTTGTGAGAACGAATATATCCTGTTAAAGCTCCATCGCCACTCTATACACATTTAGGTCTCGAAAACTCTCAATTCTCCCACTCACCTTCTGTCCTCTGTCATCCGTGATCTGTCTTCCTGGCTTTCGTTTATCTCTTCCTTTATTTGACTTAGCAGATTTATTGCCTCGATCGGCGTAAGATTATTGACATCGGTTGAAGTGAGTTTTTCCAAGACAGATTTGTGTTTTTGCACAAACAATGAATCCTTGTCCGGTTCTTTTGTCTTATGCCGGGCGAAACGGTCGCTGCTTGCCTCTTTGGCAAATGTGCTCTCGAGTTCCTCGAGGATTTCCTTAGACCGCTCAGTGATAGAACCCGGAATGCCCGCAAGTTTCGCAACGTGGATACCGTAGCTTTTATCGGTTCCGCCTGGCAAAATCTTGTGCAAAAATACCACCTCATCCATCCATTCCCGCACAGCGACATTGTAGTTTCTAACGTTATCGAAAAGTTCAGCCAATTCGGTTAGCTCGTGATAGTGCGTAGCAAAAAGTGTGCGACATTTTATCTTTGTGGCGATATATTCGGTAATCGCCCAGGCAAGGGAAAGGCCATCGTAAGTGCTCGTGCCCCGGCCGACCTCATCAAGAATCACCAGCGACCGCTCGGTGGCATTGTTAATTATGTTAGCGGTCTCGGTCATCTCAACCATAAAGGTTGACTGGCCGCGCACAAGTTCATCCGAAGCACCGACACGAGTAAAGATTCTATCCACAAGCCCAATCTCCGCATCTTTAACAGGAATGAAAGAGCCGGTTTGCGCCATAAGCACCAACAAAGCGACCTGTCTTATATAGGTGCTTTTTCCGCTCATATTCGGGCCGGTGATAACGCTGATGTCCCCTGCCCCGTCGCCAAGCTCAACATCGTTCGGCACGAACTCGGCCCCCAGCGTTTCTGCCAGAACTGGATGCTTGCCTTCACGGATAATAAGCCTGCCATTGTTTGTCACCCGTGGTCGAACATAATTTCTGCGCTTAGCGAGATATGCAAGCGCGGTAAGGCAATCGCATTGCGCAATCGTCTCAGCGAGCTGCTGTAGTCTGCCGACATATTGTTCCGCCTGTTGGCGAATATCTTCAAAGAGTTTTTGCTCCAATTCAAGTGCCTTTTCCTCGGCACCGAGGACCTGATTTTCATACTCTTTTAACTCCTCGGTGATGTAACGCTCAGCATTTTTGATTGTTTGCTTACGCACATAGTCGGCTGGGACTCTATCCGACGATGAATGGGTCACTTCGATGTAATAACCAAAGACCTTGTTATATCCTACTTTCAGGTTTGAGATTCCGGTTCGCTGGGCCTGCTCTTTCTGGTACTGCCGAAGCCAGCTCTGGCCGTCTTTGGAAATAGAGCGCAGCCGATCCAGCTCGCTTGAGAATCCGCTTCTTATTACGCCGCCATCGCGCAGATGCGAGGGACAATCCGGCTCGATGGCGGTTTCGAGTAGCTGAGCCAAATCGTCCATACTATCGCACCGGCCCGCCAACTGTGTGAGCAGGTCGGCATGGAACTGCTGCAGAATTTGGCGAAGTTTCGGTATCTTTTGAAGTGTATCCGTAAGTGCTACCAAGTCCCGCGGCGTCACACGGAACGTGCTGATGCGGGCTGCAATCCGCTCAGTGTCGGAGATATTTGAAAGCAGTTTGCGAACTTCAATAAGTCCCGTGTCACTGCCAATAAGTTCCTCTATCGCGTCCTGACGCAGTTCGATAGCACCAACATCACAAAGCGAATTGCACAACCAGCCTCTGAACATTCTGCCGCCCATACCTGTGAGCGTTTCGTCGAGGCAATACAGCAATGTTCCCTTCTGACTTTCCGTGCGCAGGGTCTGTAAAATTTCCAGGCTGCGCAGGCTCGTCGGGTCGATTTGCAGAAAGTCCGTACGCTCTACTTTCTTCAGCGAGCGAATATGTCCCAGAGTGGTCTTTTGCGTCTCGTTAAGGTATTCGATAATGGCCCCTGCAGGCCGAATGAGAGCGTCGTCATTGTCGCTTATACCGAAACCTTCCAGCGTAGTCGTGCCAAAGTGTTTCAGAAGCCTCTGTTTGGCTTGATATGGATCAAAGTACCATGTCGGACGCTCCGTAATTGTGGCTTTGGTCAATTCAGTGACATCCCTCGCAAGCTTTCTTGTCTCGGCTTCAAACAGCTCACCCCGCCTGTCGGCGATTAGACACTCTGCAGGGCTTAGTCTGAGCAGCTCATCGAGCAGATTTTTCTCAGGAACACATTCTGCGAAAAAATGGCCCGTCGAAATGTCCACCCAGCTAATCGCAGCAAGATTTCTTTTGTCCAGGTCAACCGCGCAGAGAAAATTGTCCTGCTTGGCTTCAAGCAGCATATCATCGGTGAGTGTGCCTGGAGTGATAATTCGCACGACATCGCGTTTGACAACACCCTTTGCGACCTTGGGGTCTTCAACCTGCTCGCAGACGGCAACCTTGTAGCTGGCTTGTAGCATTTTCTTAATATATCCATCTACGGCGTGATACGGCACGCCCGCCAGAGGTATAGGATTCGTGCCTTTATCCCGGCTGGTCAGGGTCAAGCCCAAGACCTTCGAGCAGGTTTTGGCATCGTCGTAGAAGGTCTCGTAGAAATCGCCCATGCGAAAAAACAGTATCGCATCAGGGTGTTTCTGCTTGAACTGCTGATACTGTCTCATCGCAGGGGTGAGTTTTTCAATCGGCTTATTCATAAGAACCGATTATACAGCAACAATACCTTTTAACAACTCCGTTATAAGTCGGGTAGCCTGCTGTTTGGATTGGGCATTTTTGAGTTGAGCCAGCAGGTTCTCCTGCCGGTCGGTAAAAACAACGGGCGTCTCCAGGTCAAAATCCACTGCACCCAATATTTGCAGAACTTTTTCTGTGAGATGTTCGATTCCGGTGCTGAACTTTGCACTAATTCGCACTATATCGCGCAAGGTTTGAGTTAAGGATTTAGTATCAAATCTAACTGGCAGATCACATTTGTTCAAAACTGTAAGAATTCTTTTTCTATGGATATTCTCAATGAGTCGCTTATTGAGCTGGTCTTCAAACTCGCTGCCATCCAGAACAAGTAAAATTAGATCCGCCTCTTGTACAACTTCAAGACTTTTTCGCTGAGCGATTACTTTAATTGTGTTTTCGTAACCCGCGGCGAGCTGCTCTTCCAATCCCGCTGTGTCAATCAGCTCAATGCAAAGCGGGGGGACTTGACACTCGGCTGAAACCCAGTCCCGCGTTGTACCTTTGATATCAGTTACAATTGCCTTTTGCCGGCCAGCCAGGCAGTTAAGAAGCGTGCTTTTGCCCGTGTTCGGAGGACCAGCCAGTACAGCTCTACAGCCGAAAATTATCAGCTTCGCTGTTTGACTACTGTTTAGTATCTGGGTTGCATCAGCCCTGATTCGATCAAGAGATATTGTCTGAATATTCCTTAGCCATTCTGCAGCCTTTTCGCTCAGGCCGGTGTTAACCTGATTTACAAGAATCTTTGTCCCTTCAAGTGTCCTGGCTCTTAGTTGTGCAAGATTGGCTTCAACAGCAATAGTACTTGGAGGCTTGTGTTCGAGCAGATTCTTTTTTAGAAGTTCCTCCGCAGTGACCAGTATCGCTCCTTCTCGCTGCAGCAGCTCCATAATCATCTCAACGATAAGTGGATTGCCGTGACAGTTTATCGCAAAGCTATTGGGCCCTTCGCAGCCAATTGTCACCTGGTCAATGGTTTTAGTACCATCGTTAATTATGCCCAGCAGTATTTTGCCGGTTTTGAATGTGGCTGGTTTGGAGCCGGTCGGCTTGAATATTTCTAATAAAATGTCTCGAGACGAATCTCCGAGGAGTTGGATGGTCGATATTGCACCGGTTGCCTTGCCGGTCATTACGGCAGCAAAAGCACTCATAAGTCAGACGCACTTAGCTTTTTCTTCGATGTATTTTTGGTAGGCCAGTACTATGCCTTTTACAACCAGATTAGGCACATAACTGTCTACGAAGTTACAGTCGCCCTTTATTGTTTCGGCTCCTGCGCCGGTGATTACTACTTGAGGCCAACTGCCAATTTTTTCCGCATAGCGCCTGATTACCTCTTCAAGGGTGCCGATTATCGAATAATAAAGTCCACAATTTATGGCGTCCTTGCTACTTTTGCCGTATGGTTCGCTTGGCCTGGCGACCTTTACCTTCGGCAATTGTGCAGTGTTTTGCTTCAAAGCCTTTGCGCTGATTTCAAAGCCTGGGCAGATAACGCCGCCCTGAAATACGCCATCGCGGTCGACAAGGTCGATAGTCACAGCGGTCCCAAAATCCGCTATTACTACCGCATCATTCACGACAGCATAGGCAGCAGCCGCTGAAACTGCTCTATCGGTGCCGACCTTGTCCGGCTCGTCCACCCAGACAGGAAGTGGCAGCGGGATATCTTCGCCGATTATACAAACCTTCTCACCTAAATCATCTTTTGCTATTTGTTGGATGATTTTGGTCCAAGCAAGCTTCACACTGCTGACAACAATGACGCCGTCGCGCTTTTTTTCTTTCGAGCTTTCGAGAACAGGGATACTCTGCCATGCAGATTTCAAACTCTTCGTCAATTGGGCC
>CAZFLY010000098.1:0-6999 GCA_964519995.1 uncultured Pirellulales bacterium
ACGGCATCTGCCATGTTTACGTCGATGGCGAAGCCGACCTCGATATGGCTGTCAAAATCACCGTCGATTCCAAGACCCAATACGTAGCCGTCTGCAACGCCGCTGAGACCCTACTGGTGGATAGTAAAATTGACAAAAACTTTCTGCCCAAAGTCAAGGCCGCTCTTAAACAAAAAGGTGTCGAACTTCGCGGCTGCAAAAGAACTGCCTCAATAATCGACGTCAAACCTGCAACTGAACAAGACTGGTCCACTGAGTATCTCGATTTGATTCTCTCGATCAGAGTCGTCGACGGCCTCGATGCCGCAATAGAGCACATAAACACCTACGGCTCAGGTCACACCGATGCAATCGTCAGCGCTAACGAACAAAACGCGCAAAAGTTCATGAACCTGGTTGATTCTGCCAACGTTCTGTGGAATTGCAGTACGCGGTTTGCTGATGGTTTCCGCTATGGGCTTGGTGCCGAAGTGGGAATAAGCACTAATAAGATACATGCTCGTGGACCGGTCGGCCTTGAAGGCTTAGTGATCTACAAGTGGAAGCTATTCGGCTCAGGTCAGATCGTCGCAGATTACTCCGGCCCAAACGCAAAGAAATTTACGCACAAGAAGATAGAGAATTAGTAAATCGTAGGATGGTGACTTGCCCCACTAATTATGCTTGTAATGCATCATTTATCAATGACTTCCAGTCAACATAAGGACCAACTGTCTCAAGAAGAGAACTGTCTATGAAACGTTTCTTGAACCGAGGGCGGACAGAATCCAAATATTTCATTACCAGATCAAATATTTCGCCGTTTGAGCTTTTCGTAGGTATGTCAACTGGTATTCCGAATCCTAATCCTGCGTTTTTGCAGATTAAAATTTTGTGTCGTGGTTTCCTTACTACCTTCTTTACATAGACATACCATAATTGTCCCCAAACTTGATAACCATCAAGATAAAGCCGGATATACCCTATAATGTTATTGAATCGCCAAGGTCCTCCGTACTGCCTCCAATAATAATCGCTTTTAAGTATCTTTTGATTAGGATGCGTCCTGTAATAATCCTCCATTTCGGCGCGGCTCAGTCCTGAATGATCATAAAGCCACTCATCAATGTACGACTCTTGATCTTCATTATAACTCGCTCTTGAAGTCCTATATATAGGGACATCGAAGATAAATGTTTCGTTCATATCTGATTCCGATACTTCCGTTAACCCATTTGTGCTACCTTATTAATCATATAGGTTTGGATCGTTCCGTATTAGGAGCATGGGTAAACAAGTTACCCATCCTATCGGCTAATTCGTTTTAATCTTACATTGGTTGAGATTCACCTGTTTCTGGAAGAATATGTTTTCTGTATTCTTTCAGTCTTTCAGGTGAACATTTGTCAAGAACAGTTCTGAAAGTGAAAAAATCATTACCCCGCAACAATGCCATTGAAATTATCACAATACCTATGGCTGTGTGTCGACTATCCTTAAGCTGACTGGGCGGATTTTCAGCTTCGAAAAGCTCTGCAGCCTTCTCTGTACGTTCAAGAGCCTTGCGAACATCACCAATTGTCCTGAAACATCCACCGCGTAACTCGTCGACGAGTTCACTTAGTGAGCGAGAAAAATCATCAAATAAACGCTCAGGGTACCGATTCCTCAAATATTCTGAAAGCGATTCAGGAGTGATGTCAAGACCAGTTTTATTCTTAAAGTTGGACATTTGTCACTTCTCTTTCATCTGCATCCAAACATAATTCTCCTATTGAGACCTCAATTTGTAGTAGGGCAATACTATAAGGCATCCCTTAGGGAGCCCCACTTTACACCTACTATTTTTTCTCTGACGAACGATCTTTTGGATTTGCTGCAAGGTAGTCGTTGATGAATTCATCAACAATATCTCTGAGACATTCTCTGACATAGTCTTTGAGACTAATCAGCGAACAAGTACCCAGCCCACCACCTTTTTCCCAAATCGGAACATCACAAAATAATGCACCATTTTTGCATAGATACGCCCACTCCTGGAGTTCAACTCGAATTGAGAATGCAACATGGCTCCTTTCTTCATCTACAGTCGTATTGAGATTGATGTATAGTATGGGTAGTTGTCCAGAGAGTTTGTATGTCTCGAAGAAATCATGTCTAATCCACTCCCCGGCAGCCTGCAAGAAATCTTGGTCAGATTTGGCGTTAGTCGCTTCCCGCCAGTATTGAACCACAGCGTCAGTGATAGCCTGCTCATCCATTTTCTCGTCTTGAGCCTGCACGTCTGTGCCTACCTTGATGCCGTGCATACGAAGGCGCAGCTCGGTGTCCGTCTTCAATAGCTGTTGCGTTAAACCGTATTTCTCCACCTCTGGGTCAACGGTAATGACTACAACGACACCTTCCACTCCGGCCAGAATTTCTTTTGGCTCACGCATAGCACGGAGACCGAGAATAGTCCCCTCTATATTTCTGATATGTCCTATTACCTTCTGCGCAAAGAACACTCCTTCCAGAAAGGCACGGCGATCTGTGATTTTGCGAGCCGGAGAGACCTCTTTAATTCTTGCCTGCATAAGGGCTTCTTCAAGCGATATAATCTCATCCGATATCCGAGATTCCTGTTTACTATTCGCCTTCACAAGAAACCCCGCGATAAGAACGAATAAGACTACGATCAGAATGAAACGCTTTCTCATTTTCATTACCTCTTACCCTTTTTCTGAAGTTCTCAAATATTCCCGCTCGCTTCGGTAATATTATATTGGCGAGATTTTGAGAAAATGAGCGTTACCATTTTGTTATGCCTGTTTATAACTCAACAATTTTTCTGTATCCTAATGCGTATCTCACGGTTCAAATGTGGATTAAAAAACCGCCCAAAGGTGTAAAATCATCGCTTATATTATTTTCGACTGTTTTTGATTGGGAAATAAGGAGATAAAAACATAAAAATTCGCCATTTATACGAGTTTTTTATATGATTAATGGATTATGGCTTGGCCATCCAAAAGGAAGTGAATAAGTGAATTGAAGAAAAAAACTGGATTCCTGTTTCCACAGGAATGACAAGTCGCGGCTGTTGCGCGAGGCGCAATAAAAACCACAAACGACGAACTATGAACTTATCTCTTAGGGACGTTGAATTACGGCTCTTTTTTCAAATGTTTATCGAAGAATTTTTTGGTTAGTTTCGGTACGTTCGGGTCTTTGAATCCGCCGTGACCTGCTCCTTTCACGGTGTAAAATGATACCGGAACACCTGCCTTTTTCAGCGCAGCTTCGAGTAGCTCGCTCTGATGATGCGGCACAAGTGGGTCAAAATCTCCGTGAATGATCAAAAACGGCGCATCGTCTTTGGTCACGTAAGTAATCGGATTAGCCTTGGCAACCTTTTCTTTATTTTCTTGGATTGGGCCGCCAATCAACTGAGACTCCGGCGAGTCGGGCGTATTATGAACCTGGCCGTCCGGGTGACGATGCTCGTCCATTTGAAGAAAGTCGGTCGGACCAAAGTAATCCACAACCGCCTGCACCCTGCTGGATATTGTAAGGTGCTCTCCGACGTCAAACTCCTTCACATCGCTGGCTGTGCCGAGCATTGCAACTAAGTGCCCCCCTGCCGATGCTCCCCATACGCCGAAGTGGTTCGGGTCCAGGTTATACTTTCGTGCATTCGCGCGCAGGTAGCGGACAGCAGCTTTACAGTCCTGAATCTGGGCGGGAAATATGGCGTGCCGGCTCAAGCGATAATTGATGCTCGCAACCGCGTAGCCGTCATCGAGATAGTCCAGCGGCCCCGTCTGTTCCTTACTGCCCGCAAGCCAGGCGCCGCCATGAACCCTGATGATGAGCGGCAGCTTCATATCTGATTTCGGCAGATACAAATCTAACTTCTGTCGCTCGTGCCCGTCGGAAACATAAGGCAAATCACGATGAATGATTGCCCCTTCGGGTACCTGGGGACGCACAGATTGCATAGGCTGTTGTGCGACAGCAACAGACAAAATAAAGGCAAGCGTAATTGAGATGAAGATTGCTTGTGATTTCATCAATGTTCCACCCCTAATCATAATCGAGTTAATCAAACATTTTGCTACCAAACGCCCTGGCTCATCGGAGGTTCGCCGGAAATGTCGCTCAATTTAAAATAGGAACGTTTACCAATCTTTTCAAGTTTTGATATTAATTTATTTTGGTGCTTTGCTTTTGAGCACAAGTGCCCTGAGTTCTTATCTTGCCTTACCCTGACATGCTCAAACACATTACCTACATAACAGCACATGCCCAATGTCAGAAATTAAAACATACACCGATTGCAAAAATCTATCAAATAAAATATAAATGAAACTTATGACAAGGGATTTTAGTGAGTCAAAGCGAATAGTTATCAAGATAGGCACGAATATTCTGACAAAAAACGGCGGTATTGATTCCGCTTATGTTCGTCGGATAGCAGGCCAGGTAAGCTCTCTACTGGCAACCGGCAGGCAGGTTGTTATCATCACCTCCGGCGCAATCGGCATGGGTGCAGGGCAGTTGCAGTTGGCCGAAAAAGTTTACCCCGTTAGAAAATCTGCTGCCAACAGGATAGTTACAAGATGTCTCATTTCTAACGGGGTAAAGGATATAAAAATGCGTCAGGCCTGCGCCGCCATAGGCCAGCCGCTGCTGATGGCCGAATACAGAAAATCCTTTGCACGTCACGGTATTAGCGTCGCGCAGGTTCTGTTGACCGCTGAAGTGCTCAACAACAGAAAGACGTACCTGAATCTTCGCAACTCCATCGAGACACTGCTTAAATTAGGCGTAGTTCCTATTCTCAACGAAAACGATAGCGTTAGTACCGATGAGATAGGTTCAGCCTTTGGCGATAACGACAGGCTCAGCGCACTGGTCGCCAGTAAGATCGATGCTGATTTGTTGCTCATGCTCACCGATATAGATGCGCTCTATGACAAAGACCCACGCAGGCACCCCGATGCAAAACCGGTATCCACTGTTTTTGAAATTACGCCCGAGACTACTCAAAGCGCTGGCGGTAAAGGCAGCCAATATGCGACCGGCGGAATGAAGGCCAAAATTGAAGCTGCAAAAATCGCTGCCAATGCCGGCTGTAGGCTCGTCCTTGCAAATGGCCGAACAAGGAACGTCATTCCACGGATAATGGCCGGCTCGGAAATCGGCACGCTCTTTCTGCCGAAACGCAAACTTAGCAATCGCGCAAGATGGATTCTCAACAGCACGCCGACCGGCGTCATAAACATCGATGAAGGTGCCCTGCAAGCGCTGCGAAATCGTAAAAGTTTGCTCCCAAGCGGCGTCATATCCGTTGAAGGCTCATTCGAAGCCGGCGCCGTTGTTTTGCTTAATGATAATGCCAAAGCCGTTACGAATCTAAGCAGCTCACAATTAAAAACCTTAGCCGGCAAGCACAGTACCGAAATCAAAAAACTCCTCGGCCCAAAGCACCGCGACGTCGTGGCTATCCCTGAAGACATTGTCTTTATTGATTATTGATTCTCGATGCGAGATACGAGAGACAAAATTTTTCTTGTCACCCTTTAGTTTTCCGATATTTTATGCCATAACATAAGAACTGCCTTGAAATTTAGCTAAATTGGGGGTCGTGGCAAATAATGGATTCGACTGCTTGTCATATTTGTGGAAAAGACATATCGAAGGAAGATTTATCACTCGAACATGTCCCTCCAAAAGCATTTTATCCCAATAATATTCGTGATGGACTGAACCTTTGGACGGTTCCTGCTCACAAAAGCTGTAATGAGAGTTACAGAAAAGACGAGGAATATTTCCAGCATTCTCTACTCATTGAGGTCCTAAATCAAAATCCGTCGATCAAAAACTCACTCGCAACTGATTTTAAACGGCGTGCCGCTAAGCCACAAACACCTGCTATGTTCCGAAGAATACAGAAGGAAATCTCGAACGTGACACCAGGTGGAATTCATTTGCCGCCAAGAGTGTATGTCGTACAAATCGATCTTTTAAGAGTTGAGAAGGTAGTCTTGAAAATTGTCCAAGGACTATTTTATTTGCAGAATTGTAACTATTTACCTTTGGAATGTGTTAAAGATTTTAGATTTTGCTTGAGTGAAAAGGAGGTACCCGAATTGTACAGGCTATCATGGCAGGTCTCGCGACTTCAAGGAGTTTATCCGCCAGTATTTTCATACAAATACTTCTATCACGAATCCTTCAAATTCCAATTATTTAGCATGCTTTTTTGGGAATCGGTTATGTTTTGTTTGGCTATCGAAAGTACTTAGACCTTATTTATTTTTTTACCAGACAAAATTATTGGTTGTAAAAGTATTTCTAATCTGTTTCCTGCTTCTTATTCTGCATTTTATAAATCAAGTATTTTTATCGAGGGCAAATTTTACGACAGCACGTTTTCACTTACTCTTGATGAATCGAAAAGAATACAAAAACTACAGAAAAAATTGGTTGATGGGTGGTTGGTTAATTGGTTAAATCCAACTTCGGCGGAATAAATAAAAAAACCCAAATAAAAAACCCCAAGTTGTTACTCTGCGAAGTAGCTTCGCTACGTAGCACGGGAAATTTGGGGGCTAAATAATTGAGATTGCCACGGCTTGTTTCAAAGGCCTCGCAATAACAACGCTACAATTATCTCTTTTTTCTGGGCCTCTTTTTGCTCTTTGTCGGCTTGGCTTTGGATTTCTTACTCGCTAGACAGCCACATGTATTACACATTTTCGTTTCTCCTTTCCCTCGACCCGCCTAAGGCGAAATAAATCGAAACAGTACTATGAAAACTTTATATTACATCGTTTAAAATAAGCAAATCACACACAAATATTCCTAAGAAGAAAAGTTCAGATGATTTGCCAATTGACAATCAGCGAACAATAATCAATAATCATTTGTCATTTATCATTGTTTTTGCCGGAGTGGCGGAATTGGCAGACGCGCGGGATTCAAAATCCCGTCCTGGCAACAGGGTGAGGGTTCGAGTCCCTCCTCCGGCAGTCA
>CAZFLY010000099.1:0-6974 GCA_964519995.1 uncultured Pirellulales bacterium
ACTGTCTTACTTCACCCTCAGTTTTAATGAGTTTCTCTGCTGCTTCTTCCAATGATAGGCACTTCGATAAGACCTCCTCGCGCAATCTTGCCCGCCAACGCAAAGACCTTCGTCCCCTTACTGTTGACTGTTCCGACAGAACTAAATTTTTCCGCACCATTGCGAATAATCCATGGGACAACAGTGTAAGTCTCAACATTATTTATCAGCGTAGGCTTATCCCAGAGGCCGCGCTCGGCTGGATACGGCGGGCGAAGTCGCGGCATACCGCGTCTGCCCTCAATACTGGCCATCAGCGCAGTTTCCTCCCCACAAACAAATGCGCCTGCACCCGCTACAACACTCAGATTCAGGCTAAAGTTGCTTTTTAGGATGTTATTACCGAGCAATCCTCGCTGCCGGCATTTATCTATCGCCTCATTTATTCGCCTGACTGCAAGCGGATACTCCGCGCGAATGTAAAGGAAACCCTCGTCCGCCCCAACCGTGTGAGCAGCAATTGCCATTCCTTCGAGGATTCGGTATGGGTATGACTCCATTAACATCCTGTCCATAAAGGCGCCGGGGTCACCTTCGTCACCGTTACAGACTATGTATTTTTTCTCCGCGGTATTGCTGCGTACGGCGGACCATTTCAAATGCGTTGGGAACCCGGCACCGCCTCTTCCGCGAAGACCATTTCGCTTAATCTGGTCGATTACTTCCTGCGGGTTCAGTTCTTTGACACACTTTTCTAACGCCATAAATCCGTCATTGGCCAGGTACTCATCAAGGTCAACCGGGTCGATGTGCCCACAATGCTCGGTCGCAACATGGACCTGCCTATCCATATACTCGGCCACATGCCCATCACGAACATCAACCGAGTAGCGTGTCACCGGTTTCCAGGATTCATCAGTAAGAATCCTATCAAGCAGCGATGATATCAAGACGCCCACTTTCCTGCTGACCGGCCTGGGCTTGAAGTGTCTCAAGACAATCGCGCGTCCATCTCTGGGCTCAACCATTCCATACCTGAAGCTCCTGCCGTCACCAAGAACCACCTCCACAAAAGGCACCAGATACGACATCCCAAGACAGCTCACACTCTTGACAACCGCCGCAGCGTGCGTTTGTTGAACCGCTTGTTTTAGTACCTCATATACTTTTGCACTTCCACCAGCGATACAACTGGAATCAAGGCATATCAGAATCTCTCCCAGCTCTTCGCCGGGCTTTACACCGAGCTGCTGCGCCGACTGTTTGACTATTGAACCCTGCTGTTCTAAAAAATCCCCCAGTACTGTCGGCACCTTTTCACCGCTCAAGTGCCCGTATACTACATCATCAATCTGTATTGCAGGCGCAAGCATGCAGCAACCAAGACATGCTACTTTCTCTATTGTGAACAACCTGTCCGCGTCGGTATCTTCAGTGTCGGGTATGTTCAGATATCGCTTGAACGCGTCATAAACCCGCTGCCCACCTTTGACGTGACAGGCAGTGCCGATACATACCCGAATCATGTGACGCCCCGAAGGCCGATGCCGAAACTGGTCATAGAAACTTGAAACACCGACAATCGAAGCAGGGGTGATATCTGTCAATTCACAAACACGCTGAAGCTCTTCTTTGGGTAGATAGCCATAGTGGCGCTGAAGCGCCTGTAAAATCTGCAGCACTTTCTCAGCACTGGTGCCGATCTCACTGATAATCTCGTCCACAAATGTCAAATCTAATTCGTTCATATCTATTCGGTCACTATCCACCAGATGCAGTAACTCGTCAGGGTTTGCTGCCAATGCAGTAAAGGTTCTCCACGCCCCTTATATATATGCGACCATCTACAAAGGCAGGTGATGCGTGACAATCTTCATTTAGTTCATTCGTGCCCAGTTGCTCATACGTTACTGTCAACTCTGCAATGAACATAACACCTTTTTCGCTCAGACAATACAATTTATCACCAACCAAACTTGGTGATGCGAGAAACTGGCTTTCCATCTCGTGCTCCCACAGCTTTGTTCCGTCTGTCACCTTGTGGCATATCAACAATCCATCGGTATTTAGAAGAAATATATGCTCTCCATCACTCACGGGAGAGCATATATCAGGAGCATTTGTCTCCGCCTGCCAGGCAATGTGGGTATCGGTGACATCGCCCCGACCATCAGGTCTTATCGCAGTTAGAGTTGCGTAGGGTTCTATCACAATGACCAGTCCGCCGGCATAAATTGGCGACGGCGCAAAGTCGCCGCTGACACACTTGGCTCGCCACAGCTCCGTTCCATCGGCAGGATCGTGTCCCATGACCCATGGATCGCTTACTGTGACTACTTGATATTGCCGGCCAACTTTTATCAGGATTGGCGATGTCCAGGAATTGGCAACTGGGCGCTTTGCCTCCCAGACAGTCTTGCCTGAGAACCCTTCCAACGCTATCAGCTTTGATTTTCCGGCTTCTACATCCGCCTGGTCATACTGAATCAGAAGTAGATTCTGACCCGCTGCCCCGACTTGCGCCTGCACTGGCGTAACCGCAGGTGCGAGCGTCGGGAGACGCAGGGGCCAGTACCTTTCAAGCGATGCTGCATAACCGTAAGCGCTATCAGGTCTGCCGAGATTTTTCGTCCAGAGCTTTTTGCCCTCGACACTGAAGCAACCTACGTCACCTGTTGGAAAGATAGCGTAAACGCGCCGTCCGTCCGTTGTCACTGTCGGTGCGGCGTAACCAGTATCTTCCATGATATCGAGCGGTTCGCCACCACTAACGGTCGAAACATCACTTTGCCAAAGCAATTTTCCTGAAGCTGCATCGAAGCAATAAACTTGACGCGTATTTTCATCCGCTCCAGAAAGAAAAACACGGTTCTCCCAGACAACAGGTGAATTATTTCCGACAAGTGGAATTTTAGTTTTCCACAGGATACCTTCGCCTGTTTTGCCGTCCCATCGGATTGGGATATTGGTGTAAGCGCTGACTCCGAGCCCGCCGGGACCACGAAATCGAGGCCAATTCTTATTTATTTGTTCAAACGAAGGATATGAAGGACCTGAAGTTTCCGCTCGCCCAAAATCAACCGTGGGTATCATTGTAAGTAATAGTACGGCTACTCCCAGCACCACTATTCCGCCGGCTAATGCCCATCGTGTCTGTGCCGCTCGAGCAAGCTGTTTTTGGCGTTTGTCTTCTGGCGGCATTACTAGTGAAGTCTTCAATGTCACCCTCAACTTCACACACACCATAAATACAACCACACCGGCAAAAAGCAAATAACCACCCATGTGAGAAAAGTCGAGTCGGCGTATCCTGTTCTGTCGAATCTCTAAATCAAACTGACGAATCTGCGAGATAAGCTGCTCATTATCAGGATTATTACGAAGCTCGACCTTGAGTTCATCGAGAATCGCCTCTTGCCTGGGGATGATAATGCTGCTCTGGTAGAAATTGATGGCGATAAGCCCCAAGGCAATTATTGAAAAGACCCCTGCAACAATAGCGGTAGAAACTGCAGTTCCATACCACAGTCTCCGAGGACTTTCAATTCCTTGATCTCTGGCCATATCAGTTTTCCTTGTGCTTTGTAGAAAAACCCCACTGTCATTTCGACCGAAGCCCCCGTTCTTGCTTTCGCCTGCTGCCTCGTCTTGCGACGAGAGTCGCAGAGGCAAGCAAGAAAGCACTGGGGCGAAGCGGAGAAATCTATCCAAAAGCAGATTTCTCGAATCGCCTACGGCTCACTCGAAATGACACTTCGAACTCTTTTCTACAGAGCACTTCCATTTCTCTCTGAAAACATCTGGTTTTTTTGTTTTTGTCTAAAATGCCCCCTGGGACAATACTGGTAGCACCGACCACACGCCAGGCAACTTGCTCTGTCGGCTTCATAGCCGTCTCGGTGACGCTGGACGGAAACGCCCAAAAGTTTAAGGCTAGCCACAAGTCCGACAAATCCCCCCAAGAGCCACCCGCCGAGTTTGAATTTTTCCCGAATCTGCGAAGCTTCATCGTAAAGCTCCTCAGTACTCTTTCCGGTCGCCCTGAAAGCTGTGCTGGGATCGGTCGTTCCTTCAACCTGCCCGCTCTGTTCGAGATGAATACTCTCCGCTAATCTGACCGTAGCGTGCATCCGGGATAGTCCGTCCTTTAGGCCCACCGTCAACCATCCAAACGAAAACACAAGCACCGGCAAAAGAATTATCAAAAGTGCGAGTCTTTTCTTGCCTTTGGAATAATCCTGAGCAGACCACTTGACCGTTGGCTCAGTGATTGCACCAAAAGGACAAGCATCCTGACACAATTTGCAGCGGACACATTCATCGGGAGTAATGGTGACACGCCATCTCGAAAGCCGGGAGAGCTGTCTGAGGATCACGCCATAAGGACATACAAACCGACAATAAGGTCGGCCTATGAACAGCCCAACAACTAAGAAACAGGCGCCCATTATCAGGATATTGAAGTTGCCGCTAAGGCGAAAGAATGATACGAATGGATCGTATCTGCAAATAATAAAAGCGCTGCCTGTTGCCGCAAACAGAACTGATGCTCCCAGATAAGCGTATGCGAAAAGTCGAAGCGTGCCTTCCAGCCATCTCGGCACCGAAAGCGGATGTAACAGAACCAAATCCTGTATTGCTCCGAGAGGACAGACCGCTGCGCAAAAAACCCTTCCGAAAAACAGTGTGAAGATAAGCGGCAACAAGAAAAAAATCGCGACTGTGACAGGCACAGCATACCCACGGTCAAAGATTGACAAGACTATGTTCTGAATCGCACCTATCGAACAAACGCAGCCTTTTCGCCAGAAGCCGAAATAAATCAACGAAAAGACCATTAAGCCAAAGATAGCTCGCCTGCTGCGTTTCTTCAAAACAAGATAGGAAGAAACGCCGAGCGCCACGAGAAGTACCAGAGCATCAATGTACTCATAAATATCCGCGCTTGGCGGGGGAAATGTTGGGCTGGGTTGCTCGTAGCCGCTTTCAAATTCAGGCGGAGGGAAACGTTCAACTCCCGAAACAATGCTGGACAAAACCAACAACGAGGCCAGACCGATTATTGCTGTTTTGAAAAAGCGTATCATTATTAAGCGTGGTCGGTCCTCCCTTCGGCTTCGCTCAGGGCAGGCTTAAGCAGGTAAGGCTTGTCGGCTGGAACACGCTTGAACGCTTCCGATGGACAAGCAGCGGCAATGGCACATTCGTTACAGTTTACGCAGCGGTTATGACGCACCTGCAAGAACAACGCACCGTTTCCAAAGGTGTTGCAGCCCTTGACGCATTTGCCGCAACCATTGCATAGTGACTCGTCGATGGTGTACTCAAAGTACGGGTCCTCAACAAACGTACGCTTTATCGCACCGGTCGGACATAGCTGGTTTTCCGCGCCCTCATTTATGCTGACCGGCTCAGGGCCAAAGAAGCCAAAGCATATTCTGCAATAGCCGCACATAGCATAAGCATGCACGCACTTAACAGCCGATTCCTCCAGCACGCAATACGTCGCACAATTGCCGCACGCTATGCACTTGTATGGGTCTATCTGCCAGACGGTTTTGGTCTTTTTGAATCTGCCTGTTAAAAGACCCGCTATGGCACCGATTCCCGCAAGAGATGCCCCCCCAAAACTTTCTCTTAAAAAACGACGTCTGGTGATATTATTGTTATTTTCCGACATTTTCTTTTCTCACTAATGCTTCTCTCACAGACAAAGCACGCGGCAGACCACAATTCTTAAACACGCTGCAATCCGGACAAATTCCCGCATTGATACATCGACCCTCTCGCAGCAAACGCCGCCTTTTGGTGTAGGTAGATACGCCAAAAGCACCCAATACAGTCAGAGTTAGATGCCGTGAAGCTCTTATAAACAACTCTCGTCGAGTTTCTTTCATGTTAGAATACCTATTCACAACTTCGGTTTTACTTCCCTCGACTCTGCTCGGGACAGGCTGATAAATGTTCTCACAACATTGTTGATTGTATCAAGTACAAGAATCCGACCAGATTTGTCCACCGCCACGTCGAAACCTCCGCTCTCACCTTCTGCTGGTGTCTCGCATATTATTGTCACACCATCCATGTTCAACTGTTCAGGTCCCGCCACGACACCGCAAAAACTACCTTCAGCATCGTAAATTTTAACTCTCACCAGACCCTTCTCACACGTGACAAAGCTGCTGTCCGTTAGCATCGCGAAATTGACCGGATTGCAGCATCCGCAAAAACCTTCTATGCCCGTAGAGAACTCGCCCCACCAGAACTCAAGGTCGCCGTCAAAAGTATATGCTTCGATACGATGTCTACCAGGATCGGTGACGCGCAATAATCCATCGGGACCAACGGCGAGATCAAAATAGGGGCTCGGTATCACAAAACCCGGTATGTTACGGCTTTCATCCTTCTGGCCTATTCGCTTGATTAGATTACCGGCTGTATCGTAGCGAAGCACTATCCGATTACCGGCATCAGCCACAAAGACATTATTTTTAAGCACCGCTATACTGGTTAAGACCGCCTTATCACCAAGACTTTGCCAGCTTGATAAGCGTTTGTCATTCGCATCGAAAACCTCAACATGATCGTTCATCCCTACATATATTTTGCCATCATCTGCAACAGCAAGGCATCTCGAAGCATTCTCAAGCCCAAGCTCATTGAGTAAGGTGCTATTCTCAGCAAAAACACGAATCGCTTTGTCGCCGGCTACGTAGATGGAACCATCCGCGCCAACCGTGATTCCACGTGAATTAGTAAAGCCGGTGTCGATCGAAACGCCCACTTGCTCACAAACGATAAGGTTCGGGTCGATGTGGCTCAAATCTTCAATATCGTAGGCGAATTCACTACCAAGGCCACTGCCTTTTTTGCCGGTTGCATCAAATCTTGCCAACGCGAAAATTCCAACGACAATCGCACCAACAATGAGCAAACCAATTAAGAGCCTATCCGAATAATACCTGAATATCCGATATATTCAAAGGCGACGGTGC
>CAZFLY010000100.1:0-6874 GCA_964519995.1 uncultured Pirellulales bacterium
ACGAGCTTATAAATGAACGGCTCGTGCATTCCAAGCTCTCTGCCGAACCGAGAGGCCCGCCGCAGTATCCGCCGAATCACATATCCACGGCCTTCGTTGGACGGCGTCGCCCCGTCGGTTATCGCAAAGACGACAGCTCGAATATGGTCGGCTATGACTCTAAAAGCATTGTCGGTCTTATTGCCGAGTGCAGCGGTATATTTGTGTCCGCTGATTTCGCTGGCGCGACTGATTATGGGCATGAACAAATCTGTGTCGTAGTTACTCTTTTTATGCTGTAGCACCGCTACAACTCTCTCTAAACCTGCTCCGGTGTCAACGTATTTTGCTGATAGTGGCAAAAGTTTGCCATCAGCTTGCCGGTTGAATTGAATAAAGACAAGATTCCACAGCTCAATAAATCGTGCGCAATCGCCGTTGACCTGACATTTATGATATCTTACAGTTTTTTTATCGCAGGCGTCTGGTCCGAGATCGATGTGTATCTCGCTACATGGACCACACGGCCCAGTTTCTCCCATCTCCCAGAAGTTGTCTTTCTTTCCGAAGGCCAGCACTCTTTCGGCGGATATCGATGTCACCTTGGTCCAAAGTTCTGCCGCTTCGTTATCTGCCGGAAGACCCTCATTCTGGTCACCAGCGAAGACAGTGGCCCAAAGACGATCTTGGTCAATACCCCAAACCTCTGTAAGAAGCTCCCAAGCCCATCGGATTGCCTCGGCTTTGAAGTAATCATTAAAAGACCAATTGCCAAGCATTTCAAAGAATGTATGATGGTAGGTGTCTTTGCCCACTTCTTCAAGGTCGTTGTGTTTGCCACTCACACGCAGGCATTTCTGGCTGTTTACAGCGCGGGGATACTGCGACGGCACCAGTCCCAGGAAAATATCCTTGAACTGGTTCATACCGGCATTGGCAAAAAGAAGCGTCTCGTCATTTACTGGTACTATCGGTGAGCTGGGGATAGATGTGTGGCCTTTTTGCTGGAAAAAGTCTATAAAAGAATCTCTTATCTGTTTTGCAGCCAACATATATTATCTCTTGTGATAGCATGCCTGCAAACCGGCACGATCCTTAATGGGTAAGACCTCTGCTGGCAAGGACTTTGCTTTCTATTTCTTCACACAGTACCTTGTTTTCAATTAAATATTTCTTTGCATTTTCCCGGCCCTGGCCAAGTCGAATATCGCCGTAATTCAGCCAAGTACCGCTTTTTTCGACGATTTGTGATGCCAATGCCAAATCTAGTAAATCGCCTTCGTAGCTGATGCCGCTGTCAAACATAATATCGAATTCAGCGTCACGGAACGGTGGTGCGATTTTATTTTTGACTACTCTGGCCCTGATCCTTGACCCAATAGCGCCTCTGTTATCTTTCAAGGTTGTAATTCGGCGCAGATCAATACGCACAGTACTGTAGAATTTTAATGCTCTGCCTCCCGGCGTTGTCTCCGGATTGCCGAACATAACACCAATTTTCATGCGTATTTGATTTATGAATATAAGGGCCGTCTTGCTTTTGTTAATGATTGCAGTTAGCTTCCTCATCGCCTGGCTCATCAGCCTTGCCTGCAGCCCGATATGACTGTTGCCCATCTCACCTTCGATCTCAGCTTTCGGCGTCAGTGCAGCAACTGAATCAATAACAATAGCATCAATCGAGTTGGAACTGATTAGCATCTCTGTTATATCAAGTGCTTGTTCACCTGTATCAGGTTGGCTAATCAAAAGGCTGCCGATATCAACACCCAATCTTTTACCCCATGTTGTATCGAGGGCGTGCTCAGCATCGATGAACGCCACCACGCCACCTGAACGTTGGGCATTAGCGATAATATGAAGGGCCAGCGTTGTTTTACCGGAAGATTCAGGCCCGAATATTTCAGTGACTCTGCCACGTGGAATGCCTGCGCCGCCAAGGGCGATATCCAACGACAACGCACCGGTACTGATACCTTCGATTTTGGCGTAGCTGTGCTCATCCATTTGCATGATTGCGCCTTGGCCGTACTGTTTTTCAATTAGTGCCACCACACGCTGAATAGCGGCTCCTCTATCCGTATCTTTGGCGATGGTTTCGGCTTTTTTTGTCTTTGTCATTTCCATTGTTCTCCCATTCAGTTTATGTCTTGGCTCTATTGTAAGTCGAAACTGCCCAACAAAGTATAAATTGGCCCTCGCGGTGTCAATTGGCTTTGGTAAACGCAGATTGAATCGGCTGGTATAGTCCCGAGCTTGAAATCCCTGTAATCTTCCGTCATTTGTGCCAGTTTAATGCCCACCCTTGGATTTCTTATTCGGCAAATCGTCAAGTGCCCCGTAAACTTTCGTGCTTCTTTTGGCCAGCCTGCCGCATCCAACTGCTCTTCAAGCTCTTGCTGCAGTGTAAGCAGCTCCGCATAACCATGGCCGGCTCCAACCCATAAGACCCGTGGATTCTTGCCACCGAAAGAACCCACCTGTCCCACCTCAAACTCAAAACGCTTATGTCTGCCGGCAACGTCTTTGACAATATTACAAACCTCTACAACCTGCTCGTCTCTGATTTCACCAAGGAACTTCAGCGTTAGATGTGTAGCATTGGGACTAACCCACTTTACATCACCTCTGCCGATATTGGCCTTTGTGCGCAGCTTGTCCTGGAGGTCCGCAAGGGCTGTTCTTATTTGTTCATTAATATCTATAGCAATAAAGCACCGCATTTAGCATCCGCCCGTTAATGGACTGAAACTGATTTAGCATCCTAAAAAGAAATTAGGTTTCGTAGCTCTTTTAGTCTCTTGTCTATCTGCTCTTTTTTTATTGATTCAAGACCTTCCAAAGAAAAACCCGCGATGGCAAAAGACGCGACGACGGTCCCATAGGCCACAGCGGTTTTCAATGTGGAGAAATCTGCTTTGCCGGTCTGTGCAAGGTAGCCCAGAAATGCCCCTGCAAAACTATCACCTGCACCTGTGGGATCCACCACGCCGGTTGTAGGATAAGCCGGCAAAATAAATCTGTCGCCTTCATTGTTGCAGGTAATCGAACCGGATTCGCCTTTTTTTATAACGACAACCTCGATTCCCATGTCAAGTATTTTCTCTGCAGCGTTTATAAGATTATGGTGCTGGGCCAATAGCTTTGCCTCGTCTGCGTTGATAATTAGACACTGAATCTTTTTTAGCAGCGCCTTCAAATCCTCCAAGTTATTCTCAATCCAGCAGTGCATTGTATCCGCGGCGACAAAACGTGGATTACTAACCTGCTCAAGCAGCTCTCGCTGCAGATACGGTGCCGTATTGGCCAGAAACACGAATTCACTATCCTTGAACTTTTCCGGCACATGAGGCGGTTCTTCAGCAAGGACGTTCAGTTCCAGAGAGTCGGTTTGCCTCTTGTCCATATCCTCAAAATATGAACCTGCCCAGCGAAAGGTTTTACTGCCGGCTCTAACTTCCAGCCCTGCAAGGTCGATGTCTCTATCCGCGAAGATTTCAGCTAAATCGAATGGGCAATCCGTCCCGACAACGCCCACGAATCTTACCGGCGAAAAGAAACTGGCCGCCATGGCGAAATACACACTTGATCCGCCCAGACAATTCTCACTAACGCCGTAAGGTGTCTTGACTGTATCAATCCCTATTGAACCTGTAACTAAAAGTGACATTCTTGTAATTACTCTGCCTTAACTTGTTATTTAAGTTTATCCAGAATCAGGTCTATACGTGTTAGTGTCCTTTCTTTGCCGAGCATTTGTACAGAGTCGAAAATCGGCAGACTAATGGTCGTCCCACAAATTGCAACGCGTAGAGGCTGAGCCACTTTTCCAAGACCAACTCCCCGTTCCTCGGCCAACGACCGAAGCATATCCTCAATTGTCTGCTCTGAAAGGTCCTCCATTACGGCAAGTTTTTCCCGTATGACTTGCAGAACCTCGATTCCGTCACCTTTAAGTAGCACTTTCTTTACCGCCTTATCATCGTACTGCACTGCCTCATCATTCAAAAACAGAAATCTGCTCTTTCTCTCGATGTCTGCGAGCGTCCGGGCACCTTCGCAAAGCCTGATTATTCTCAAAAGCATCTCGTCATCCGCAGCTAATACCGGCGAATTAATAGCTTTCAGGTAGTTTCTGAAGTGTTCAAGGAGCTTGTCTTCCGGCATTATACGGATGTGTTCTGTGTTAAAGGCAATCAGCTTCTGCCGGTCAAACAGACTGTTGGACTTTGTCAATCTCGAAAGGTCGAAGGACTCTATCAGCTCACTTACCGTCATTACCTCGCGATTATCTCCTGGATTCCAGCCCAGCAGCGCAAGGAAGTTGACCATCGTCTCAGGCAGATAACCACTCCTGAAAAAATTGACGATGTTGATTTCGGGTAGGTGAACACCAATGTATTCTGCCATTGCATCGATACTTGGCATATCAGGCGTGGTTTTTCCTTTGATAAATGACTGAAGCTCCTCTGGCTTCAAGTTTCCCACTTCAGCCAGCTCTTCCAACACAATTTGAGGTCGTCGCAGTTCCGCCTTTATTGTGAGAGGCTCGACAGCTAACGTTATGTCCTGGCTCGCTATGTTCTGGCGAAGCGCTTTTGGCCGTTCGCGTTTAGACAGTTTCCCGCCGGTGTCGCTGACTGTAACAGACATGTGCGCATACTTCGGCAAAGGCGCATCACCAAATAATGCCTGCCATAGTAATTGCTGAGCCGGTGTATTATTCAGATGTTCCTGCCCGCGAATAACATGGGTTATCTTCATCAAATAGTCATCAACCACGCAGGCGAAGTTATATGTTGGGAAGCCGTCACTTTTTTGAATAATGAAATCACCTATCTCAGCGGGCGAAAATGTAATCTCACCTCGTACAATATCACTGACCACGATAGTCTCATCATGCGGCACTGCAAAACGAATGGTTACAGGTCGGCCTTCTGCTCGCGCCATATTTCCATCTTGTTCCGAAGGGAAGTGATCCGGTCGTTGGTACACAAAGCCTTTATTTTGTGCTTCGGCCTGTTTGCGCAGAGCCTCAAGTTCACTCTCTGTTTCGAAGCAGTAGTAAGCCTTGCCCTCATCGAGCAGCTTTTTTGTATATTTGTCGTAGATGTTTTTCCGCTGCGATTGGAGGTATGGACCATTTGGTCCACCAATTTCAGGGCCCTCGTCCCAGTTCAAGCCCAGCCATCGTAAATCGTTGATAACCTGCCCAATAGCTGTTGGAGTATTGCGTTTCCGGTCTGTATCTTCTATCCGCAATATAAATGTACCGCCGGCTTTCCGTGCCCAGAGCCAACAAAAAAGAGCCGTTCTGGCTCCGCCTACATGCAGATAGCCGGTCGGTGATGGCGCAAAACGTGTTACTACTCTGTCAGACATTGCTTACGGTTTCCAAGTTCCCAAGTGCTCAGCATAAGCTACTGCACGACTATTGTCAAGAATAGCAGTTCGGCATCCATCCTCGTATTGCATGTATAATGTCACGAAGTCGATTAAGATAATTCTGCTGAACTGCATAGGCAGGCTGATACCACAGGCACTTTTTACCATTGGGCTTCAATGTAAGGCCCAGCAGGTCCTTCTAATTTCGGTTTGGGTTGAGATTTGAGAATGGCTTCAGCAATAGTAATGTCGCTTTGTCGGGTAATTTTGATATTCGACGAATCTGCATGGACGATTGTCACCCTTCCACCCAATGCCTCAACAAGCTGGGAATCATCACTTATATCGTCCTCATTCACGTTCTTGAGGTTTGCGTATGCCTTTTTCAGTAGAGATGTTTTGAATACCTGTGGTGTTTGGGCTTCGTACAGACCGGTTCTATCGATGGTTTTAATGACGGCGTTGTTTTCTACTTGTTTTATCGTTGCACAGACAGGACAGGCAGGGATAGCTGCATCGGTTTTAGCTGCGATAGAAATAACCTTGTCTATCAATTCAGATGTTACACAGCATCGACAGGCATCATGTACTGCTATGAGGTCTATATCGTCTTTGACAAGTTGCAGGCCCTTGCCAATAGTTCCGTGGCGTGTTTCACCGCCAAAGAATAATTTGATGCTAAAGAATTTCAGGTTCGCTCCCCATTTGACGTTCACAAGTTCTTCATCATCCGTCGGGATGCCGAGCAGGATTTGCTTTACATCTTTGTGATTAGCAAAAAATTCTACGCTTCGCAGAAAAACCCCCCGTCCAGCCACATCGACAAATTGTTTTTTTCTCTTTCCGCCGAACCGACTACTGGCACCCGCAGCACAAATAATCGCAGCAACACTTTTGCTCATAGCAAAAACTCCTATTTTTTTGCCACTTAGAGTAGAGCCCCAGTAAAACTGGGGGCTAAATATAGATTACTTCGTGGCTAAAACTCGATACCTCGCCTTACTTCTATTGCCCCGGTGCCACTTTATCCAGTCGTAGCAGGACTGGACTGGACCGACGCATCTTCTTCAAATCAAAGGTTTCTACCGAAACGGCTTGTCTTACTTCTTTATAGCCGGTGAAACTCGCTTGCAGCGTATATTTTCCCGGTTTTGCTACGAAGTATACTCCCTGATCTGAGTTGATGATTGGCTCAATCAGACCGGTGCTGCCTTGGAGCCAGACGTTCACTGCTGTCAGCGGCACCCCGTTTTCGTCGACCACCATTACCTGCAGAGATCCTATCTCAATTTTGGGGATGTCAGGGACATCAATATCAAGGTTTTTTTGTTCACCTTCTGCCAGTTCAAACTCAAGCAACACACCTTTGTCTATGAGCATATTGCCGCCAACCCGATATTCTCCAGCAGGCAGATTGTCGAGTTTATAATTACCATTCTCGCCAGGCTTTATGTAGCCGACTACAGTCTTGTCTTTTCTCCATACTGTGAGCCCGTATAGGGCTTTGCCT
>CAZFLY010000101.1:0-6702 GCA_964519995.1 uncultured Pirellulales bacterium
TTAATATATTGAGCAGTCGTTTGGCATGTTGGCCTTCGTAAATGGGGGCGGAGATGGGCTGTTAGAATTCTTGGGCGGAGATTTTTATAACAGGCTGAATTTAAGACGATAATGTCATTAGCCATGCTGTGCAATGATATTGTGGATGGGAATATCTGTTTGAAAACAAAAAATGCCTAATATTATTATGTTCGAGACATGAAGCAATGAATGGAACGTTGAGAGGATTGAGATGAAAGAGGAACTTAAACATTTAGCCTTTGTCGCAATAGCGGAGGTGGAAGATGGCGTACTTAGAGGAGGAATTCTCGTCACAGATACTCACGGCAAGCCAGTAGAATTTCGGTGTACGTCTCCGATTCGCCCTAATAACGTACAACGTACGCTATACGGCGGCACCCTCATGCCACACATAGCCGTCGAACTAGTGGGCAAGCCCCTTGTTCAGGCCGTCCAAGCCTCACCCGATGTAGTGCTTGTCCAGCAAGAAGAATTTCTTTCGCTAAGGACCAAGTGTGAAAAGCCACTGCTACTAGTTCACAGACAAGGCGAAGAAATACAACTCTCCGAAGAGAGCGGTAAGAACCAACCGGAAGAACTACTCTCAAGCCCTTCTGGCAAGTTTGCACCTGTTGTTGTCACTTGTCACTGGGACTATCCCGATGATATCGTGCAATGCAAGGAAGGACTAGGATGGATGTTTTCTAACTGCGACTTAATGGAGCCGTTCGAACGTGTAAAGACAGCCCTAACAACAGTGCATGAACAAGGTGTCCTTTCGGAATAGTGGAAATGGTCGTTGCCCTCACAAGACCAGACCTGTTAAGTAGTATGCGTTACAAGCTCGGCAAGCGTCTTTCCCCGTTTGAGGCACCGAGACATTGGACGTCTGAATTAGACATTCCCGTTACTCTTCTCAAATCCTCCGAAGCAGATTTTAAGTTTCCTGTAGTATCGACGAGTCAATATCAGATGCTCGACAGTGTCTTATATAAAAGGTTCACGGATTCTGACTTTTTGTTGTCTGAGACCATGATAGAGGATGCAACGTCCCTATTCTCTGAAATCCCTAACATATCAGAGAATATCTTCTGCCCTCTTAAACAAACTAATATGGGCGGCAAGAACTACAAGGAGAAACGGGGCGACGTCAAACAACACGAATTCGATTTTGATGAAAACACAAAACATAGGCCTATTTTCATCGAGAAAGTAGATGGTTATCGAAAGAGTTTCAAGCGTGTCCGGCATGACTCAACACATACTTCTGTTACTCGACTTTCTCCTTGGGATATGTTGCTGCCGATGCTTCAGCCTCCCGTGAATTTCGATTTCATCGATGTTCTCGACCTGCCTCCGAGATGGGAATCTCGTCCATACCAATGGGAAGGCATCAAGTTTCTTGTTGAGAGAGACGGCGCTCTACTCGGAGATGATATGGGCACAGGGAAAACGGTTCAGAGCATTCTTGCGATGCGGCTTCTCTTCCAGCGTGGCGATATAAAGTCGGCGTTAATTGTATGTCCACTCAGCGTCCTGCCACACTGGGATAGAGAAATGCAGAGGTGGAGCCCCAATTTGCACGTCACCGTCGTGCGCGGAAACAAAGAACATAGGGAATACTGTTGGTATTACACTACTCATGTCTGGATCACAACATATGACACACTCAGGCAGGACATGACAAGTAACGAAGATGGCTTAAAGAACAAGTTCGATTTAGTCATCCTAGATGAAGTCCAGCGTATCAAGAATCCAGGTACGGGTATCACCAAGGCCGTGCGCAAGCTGGATGCCTCTTATAGGTGGGGCCTGTCTGGCACACCTATAGAGAACAAGCTCGATGAGTTGGTCGCCATATACGCCTTTCTGCGCCCGGGCCTCCTAAAGTACGCGGGCCTTACGCCTGCCGCGGCAAAGACGGCAATCAAGCCTTTCTTCCTCCGTCGTAAGAAGGCAGATGTGCTTAAAGACCTGCCGGAGAAGCATGAGTTTCCAGTTTACCTTCGCTTCGAGGATGCCCAAATGCGAACATACCAGCAGATGGAACGAGAGCACGTTCTCCATCTTCACGAAAAAGGCGAAACAATAACCGCAAGCAACATACTCACCCTCATAATGGAATTGAAGAAGATATGCAACCGCGACAGGATAACCGGAGAAAGCGCTAAACTGATGTGGCTTCGGGAGAACTTGGAGGATGTAATGGCCGAAGGCGACAAACTTCTTGTGTTCACACAGTACCGCCAGGAGGACTTCGGAGGGTCTGAGTGGCTGGAACGGGAACTTTCTGAGTACGGTGCGCTCAACTATGGTCAAGCTACGTCTGACTCGAAACGCCGAGCCCTTCTCCATGCATTCAGTACGGACAATACAAAGAAGATGTTTATCGGGCACCCTCGTACAGCTGGTGTTGGTCTCAATGAGTTGGTCGCGGCCAACTATGTTATCCATTTCGACCACTGGTGGAATCCTGCCACAGCGAATCAAGCTACCGACAGAGCGCATCGGCCCGGCCAAAACAAGGATGTGTTTGTGTATCACCTGTGGGTAGAAGATACAATTGAAGAGATGATCCAAAGAAAGCTCGAAGAGAAGCAGCTTCTATATGATACTGTTATCGATAGCCTTTCGAGTGAAGTGAAGGACGAAATGCTGTTCGATATCTACGATGACCTATTGGCCAAGTACGGGATTCGTTCGATGCGTGCTGAGAAAGGGAAAAAGCCGGAAGTTGCACTGTCAACTACGGAAGGAGAAAAGACCACGCCTGGCTACGGGACTCCTGAAGATTTTGAAGTCCTTATAGCAATGTTGTTTGAAAAGATGGGATTCCATACTCGAGTGACACCAAAATCGAACGATCGTGGTGTCGATGTGATTGCAGTTAAGGAAGTTGGGCTTTCATATGAGAAGATTGCTGTGCAGTGTAAGCTCGTAAACTCTCCTGTCGGCAGGCCAGTATTGCAACAGTTACTCGGTGTGCTATCAGAAGATCCATCCTATAGTCGTGGTTATGTCGTTACTAACAATCGTATGAGTAGAGAGGCAGTTGCTTATCTGAAGGAGAATGGAAGGCTTGCGGCCATAGAAGGGCATGAGTTGGAAAATCTCCTACGCAAGCATGAGTTGGAAGGATTATTGACGAGTTAATGAGAATTGCACATGATCTGCTGTCTGCGGCGACCGAGGAGACCAGTTGGAGTAAGTCCAGTAAGGCAAGCAGCGATGAATCGAACCAATTATGAGGGGAATAGATCCATGCCGGATAGGGATGTTAAAACAATACGAGACTTGCTGTATTACCAGTATGCAAACCCCGGTTAGATAGTCCCGATGAGGTAGTCATCACACCTCACGGGACAAATAACATCTCACAGGGTAAAGATAATAGCGCGGAGAGCAGGGCGTTTCAATTGACTATTTACTACTGAATATTTGCTATTGGCAATTGCGTATTTAAGGCAGATGCCTCGACTACGCTCGGCATGAAACGCTCGTTTTGCGTGAGAGGAATTAGACCCATGACCACAGGTGTCGGGTCTAAACAGAAACCTTAAATATCACCCCCGAAGCAGGCTTCGGGGCTAAATATAGATTCCGGATCAAGTCCGGAATGACATTTCGTGTTTTGTATTGCGTGACGAGAGAATCCCGCGGTAAATTGCGGGATAAATAATATCCCTTCGGCGGGGGTCGGGGGGCTAAATATGGATTGTGGACTTGGAAGTTTTTTCTTTTTTAGAGTTATTTTGTAGACAGTTGGGCGATAGGCCGATACAATGTTGCGGAATGTAAAAGGTGTACACTTCCCTCCCTCGGAGTTTACCCCTTATATAGAAACAGAGGGAAAGTGCATTATAGGCCAAGTTGGCCTAAGGAGAAGAACAAGTGGCAAAAGGTACAGTAAAATGGTTCAGTGAGCAAAAAGGTTTTGGATTTATTGTTCCGGAAGATGGCGGTGATGATTTGTTTGTCCATCATTCGAATATCGCCGGCGATGGATTTAAGACACTTCAGGAAGGTCAGGCGGTGGAGTACGTCGCTGGACAGGGCAAGAAAGGGCCCGAGGCCACCGACGTCTCGCCCTGCTGAGGATAGAAAAGGGTAGCTGAATCGAAGGCTCCGCGTTTGGCGCGGGGCCTTTTTTTATTTGAGCCGGCATGGTGCAAATGGGCTCTCGACCGGGATAATTGTCCCAAAGATTGTGGGAGAATTATATTTGCTTAAAGCCCTTTACAGGCCTTGCTACACTGCTTTCCCCGCATCTCGCTTCGCCTGCCCCCGCGTCTACCGACGCGAGTCGGGGCGGCGGGCAAGAAGTAGCGGGGACTTACTTCATCAAAGTCTTTACAAAGGAATTTAGTTGCTTAGAGTCTATTTTTTTAGTATCCGTTCGCTTTTGAAGTTCTTTAACATATTGTATCACGATTTGCGTTAGTATAGCGCCCGGCCTTGGATAAGCGGCTACGATATAATGGGGCCCTGGAGTTGATTCTCCCTCTTCTTTTTCTAATTCAGCCCTGAGGTTGTCCGGGGTAATTAAGGAATTGGCATGCTGGAAGACAACCTTATCCATTGCCTTATATACTTCTTTGCTTTCTTTGACCAGGCCATAATAATCAAGAAGCTGGGCAAAAACATAATTTGACGTCGTATAGACGTCTTGTCCCTGTTCTGATTCTACAGCTTGTCCATCCTCTGTCCGGCACATTGCCCAGCCCATCGTGGTCCGATTGTTATTATAAATTGTCTTGAGGATTTTTTTGGCCCTGTCATCAGAGATGAAAGGCTCTTCTCCCATTGCTATCAATGCCCACAAGGCATCGAGCTGGTTGGTCCAGACATCTGTGTTCGTTTTCCCTGTAACAGGGTCATAGCAGGTGATGTAATACTGCAGTCTTTTGCCTTTGCTGTTTTTCTTATCTGTCCATAATTTCTCGAATTCAGCAGAGGCTTTTTCAAAGCTCTCTTCGTATTGTTTTTTGGCAGATTCATCTTTCATCAGCTCGGCCAGTCTAATCATTGCTCGACAACCTGCCATAAAAATAGTCGCATCATAGGCATCTACGCCGAATAGAACCAAATTATCAAAAGTGTTTTTGACTTCACCGGGATTGCCCTCGGGTATGCCGTCTCCGTCTATATCATGCACTTTCAAATGTTCGAATCCGAATTTAAGTGTTTTCCAGTTTTTCTTCAGAAAATCGATATTACCCGTGAATTTGATGTTGCGAAGCACTCTTGTGGCCAGCTTGGGGAAAAGGTCGATCCAATAGTTATCGTTGTACCAGGCGTAATCGCTGACATTGCGCAAGGCATGGCCTTTCGACATCATACCTACATCATGTGCCACGCTGCCTTTAATTTTAGTAGGACCTTTTATTTGGGTCAGCGACAGGCCTTCGTATTCTTCCGGATAGTCTTCGAAATGCTGTCTGGCTTCGACAAAAGATGAGTGTAAATGATAATATCGCTCTGTGAGATCCTCTGCCAGAATTGAGTCAATGAACCGCTGGCAGAGTTCTTGTTCTATACTGGGAAAGAGTATAAGCAGCACCATTGAATACCAATCGACATCCGAGGGATCAATGTAGGAGTAATCGAAACATTCCAGGAATCTGGCGGTATCATTACCACTTTTATCTTCAATCCAGACTGCGGCATTTGACAACGGAAAACTAAATTCGTTAAGAATTAACCTCGTCAATCTCAAGGCACCATCCCTATCATTCTTATAGGATGGACTTTGCCGTATAAGATCAAATATCCTGCTTTGGATTGTCATTGTTCGGCTCAGCCATTTAGGATAATTATCCAGGGCAATTTTGGCCATATCCACAGCTCTGGTCTTTTTATCCCTAAAACTTTTGACATATTTACGTTCAAATTTTTTCCCGTCGATATACCGCTGTTGTGGGAAGTCTAAAACGATAGCAAACGGTATTTTTATTGTTGCTTTTGGTTTTAATGTAAAAGTAAGACTGATGGCTGCTCCATAATCTTGATTAGGTATAGGTTCTCTCTTTTCGTAAAAACTACCGTCCTCATTCAACAATAAATCCTGTTTAAGCCGATTTAAACAAAAAGAAGGGTGTGTATCTATTTTTACGCCTTTCATTTCCGGTACAGCGATAACCATCCTGTCCTGGGCTTCCTTACTGGCCATAACCACTGCCCTAATATCTGCAGATCTGAAATCTTCATGCACATGGCCTTTCACTGGTGCTGAGCATATATAAACAGTGTCTTGATCCGTCGGCTTTAATTCCTTTTCTTGAAGATTTACCAGGGATGGTCTGGGTATGACCAAAGTAATTTGTAGAGATTTATTTGTAGTATTGGCTACCTCATACTCCTCTACGCCAACAGGCATTAAGGCCTGGGCATTTCCTGACAAGAAAGGAGAAATAAATCTTCTTATCATGCTAACCTTCCCCAGTTTATATGCCATTTCAAGTAGAGGCGTCGCAATAGAAATTGAAGTTTGCTTTTCAGATACAGCAGGATGATAATAATTTTTCAAGGCGGGGACATCATCAGGACCTTCTACCGCCTTAGTATCTCTTGTAGTGAGCATAAAAAATTTGTCATCGATACGAATAAATGGCGCAGAGGCAAATTGAATTGCGTTTTGATTTAATAAAATCAGTCTGCCGGCATCATTAAGTCTATTGTATAAACCATCGGGAGATATGCCTA
>CAZFLY010000102.1:0-6661 GCA_964519995.1 uncultured Pirellulales bacterium
ATGCTTTACCCAAGGCATGGTTAGAGATGGGGTTGGTGATAAGGATAAACAGGGCAATAACTAACGTTTTCGACAACCAGTCAGGCTGGGTTGTCCCAACGCCAATGATGGTCAGGAAAGCGCCCAACGTTGTGCATTTTGTTCCTGCTTGGAGGCGGTTGTAGACATCAGGAAATCTAAATACACCCAGACTTCCTAAAAAGAGGAATACTATCCCTATTGTCGTAATAGAAATCCCTATGACCTGCACTTAAATCCCCTTTTCTAAGAATCTTGCAATAGCCACTGAACCGATAAAGGTTAGGACCGCATAAACCAAAGCGACATCCAAATAAACATATCTTTCAAAGATAGAACCCAAAAGGACAAGCAAAGCGGTGGTAATCGTAGCTATGGTATCCACCGCTACCGCCCGATCCGGGGCGGTGGGGCCTTTGAGCATACGTAAGAGGCACAAGGAAATCGCCAGCCCTATGATCACAAGAAAGATAATTTCACTCATATAAAATACTCGCATCTATTAGCTTATTTGTATATACAAATAATATGATAGATATACCGAAAAAAATCTATTTCCTTTTAATTACTTCCACGATTTTTCTTACTCGCGCATCAATCACTCTATAGCATGTTCTGTTTCCTTCTCTTCTGCCTTTAATGACACCTGCATTTTTCAATATCCTAAGATGCTGGGAAATCGTAGACTGAGGCAGTCCCAGTACCTTCTGGATCTGGGCAACATTACATTCGTCCTTGATAAGACCGGTTACAATCTTCAATCGTGCTGGATGAGCCAACGCCTTCAGGGTCTCACTAATTTCTTCGTAGCTTAATGTCACCTCTAAACTCCTTTTATAGCTTTGTTAGAGCAATCTCGGCGGCGTTCTCGACCTGGTGAGATATAGGCGAGGCAGTAAGCATGGGATGCGTGCCCACCTGAAATGTGATTATCTCGTCTGCTCTCATCCTTTTCTGTATAAGAGCTCCAATGAAATTCGCTACCTTACCAGCTGTCATACTGCCATAGACCTGACCGCCCAGAAGTACACGAGTATCCTTTTCAAAAACCAGCTTTACTGCTAAGTTCCTCGTGCCCGGGATCGATGCTGGGTGCTTGTCCGGCGCCTCAGCTTCACCAGTGATGACTTCAAACCCTGCTTCCTTTGCCTCTCTCTCAGTCATGCCGGCCGATCCAATGGCCAGGTCGCCTATCACCGTACCGAATACACCGATAGGGCATTCGCTGCGATGACGCAGTCTAAACAGATTTGCACCAGCCACCCGCGCCTCCATGGTTCCGATGGAGGCGAGCCGAAGAAATGTAGGCCTGCCAGTGAAAAAACACCTTTTTCGAGTACAATCACCTGCTGCAAAAATATTCTCGTTGCTGGTCCTCATAAATTCATCAACGTATATACCCTCTTTCTCGTCGACTTTCAGGCCACTGTCCAGGGCAAGCTGAACATTGGGGATTACTCCTATCCCTAAAATAACCACATCCGCTTTGATCTTCTGACCGTTATCCAATTCCACATAATCTACTTTTTTGTTCCCGACGATAGCTTCCACCTTTCTATTGACCAGGACATTTATATCTCTTTCCGATAGCTTCTTCTCCACTCGAACGCATATCTCCTCATCGCACGCCAAAAGAAGGCAGTGAGGCAAAAGTTCGATGACAGTTACATTTGCAATCCCTCGCTTCTTGCACTCATCAGCAAATTCCAGTCCAATGAAACCGCCCCCAATGATAACCATATCTTTAGCCTTGTCTAAAGCGTTCAGAATCTTTTGAAGATACTCGACATCCTTCCATACCGCAAAAACATTATCCAGCTCAACTCCTGGGATTGGAGGTACCTGCGGCAGTGACCCTGTTGCCAGAACCATTTTTTGATACCCAAAAAGCCTGCCGCTGGAAGTCTCCACTGTTCTTTGGTCCTTATTTATGGAGACCACTTCATCTATAATCAACTCCACATTGTTTTTTCTAAGAACACTATCCGGGATGAGATTTCTATCCGGTGATCCCACGGTACCGAAGATGTAAGGAATGCCACAAGGAATTAGTACCTCTTTCTCTTTACGAATCAAAAGAATCTTAGCGTCCGGATAGTATCTCCTTGCAGAAATGACTACCGTGATGCCCGCTACACTTCCCCCTACGATTAATATATCTGGTTTCTCCATAACAATCCCAATGGTTGCCGCTTGCTTATGCGAATATTGCCATTAAATATTTCTCAAATCTATGGCCTATCATATTTGTTGCCTTATCAATATCTTCGGCCTTAACATTTATCCAGTGGATAAGGAGTTTATCACCGATAACATCCAGTGTAAACGTGCCCGGAGTTAAGGTAATCGAATTAGCTAAAATAAGCTTTGCAATGTCCGATTTAAGGGAAGTTTTAATGACCACAATACCTGGTTTTATAGGCATTCTTGGATGGATTATCCGATAGGCAACGTCAAAATTCGCCTTTATTATCTCCCAGAAAAGCACAATTATATATATCAGGAAAAATAAAATCCCCTTTATGCTTAGCGGCGGCAAACCCAGCTTGGAATAAACATGAACTCCGAAAAAAGAAACAATCAGACAAACCACACCTCCGGTAATCAGTTCCGGCAGGTCTAATTTTGAGCTCAAAGCCAACCACAAAACAAAGGTGACCAACAAAAGCCAAACAAATCCTTTTACCTTTTCTCGTGCTGAATATGCTGTTTGTGACATTTATAAGTCCTTATCATACCTTAACGGACGCACTTGCTTTCATAAATGCTTGTGAATCTCTTAGATTCTGCTCTTTTTGTCAATAGAAATTATACAATGCTAAAGAAGACAAGTAGATTTTCTGGGTGTCAATCGCTGGGCTCGCTGAGTAACTTGTCCAGAACGGCAATATACTCGGTTTCAGGTTGCAGCCCCACGAACCGCTTTATCTCTTTGTCGTTCTTGATAATCAAAACTGTTGGGATTGCCCTCACTCCATATCGTTGTGCTACCGCGGGAACCAGGTCAACATCTACTTTGCGCACGGTGACCTTACCCGCGTATTTGTTAGCAAGTGAAGGTATGGTCGATGCCAGCATGCGACAGGGAAGACAGTGATTAGAGAATAAGTACTCATTATTCAACTTTCAATACTTCCTTTATCGCTTTTTTAAGTGTTTTTTTCGGTAAGGCGCCTATCGCCATTTGCGGTTTATCATTTAGCGGTACAAAAAGCATGCTGGGGATGCTCTGAATGCCGAAAGCGGCCGCTAATTCCTGCTGAGCTTGTGTGTCTACTCTGTAAATATTGAGCTTACCTTGGTATTCTTGAGCAAGTTCTTGTAAAATAGGTTCTACCATTTTGCACGGCCCACACCAATCCGCATAAAAGTCAATGATGCAGGGCAGTTTGCCTTCAAACTTCCATTCTTTATTTTGCTCATAGTTAAAAACTTTTTGTAAAAAGCTCTCTTTCGTTAAGGTTTCCATAAAAGGACTCCCATTTGCTTTAGGCACCTTGACGCTAAAATCAGACTTGCTGTCAATGTGGACAACGCCCGAGCCTTTTGATTTCTCCTTCGGTAGTGTCGAAAACACCGATGCCAATAGTGCTCCCACTACCGCTCCGTAGATTGCGCCGCGGTACGGATTTGCCATCAGCGGGCAGGTCCCAGAAGAACACTTGCCAAAATATCCCAAACCCGCACCAATTATTCCACCAATCAGAACACCTAATAAAAGCTTGGCAATCATAACTTAATTCTCTCCTTATGGCCTTCGCAGGGATCTGCTGGATAATCTCTGCTCGATTGTGCTGCTAAACTTGTTTTATACCAGAATATCTGAATCGGCTCAATGATGCAAATCCCTTCCGGCAGAATTTCTTGTCCAAGCCAACTTACTACAATAGTTGCGAAGACTATTTCTTTCTGATACAAGTAATTTATGGCAAGTAGAACGCAGTCTAAAGAACAAAATGTTATTCTGAACTCGATAAGTGAAGGTGTCTTCACTGTTGACCTGGATTGGCGGATCACCTCTTTTAATCGAGCGGCAGAGGAAATTACCGGTATCCAGCGAGAAAAGGCTATTGGCCAGCAGTGCAGGGACGTTCTCCGAGCAGATGTTTGTGAAGCTGACTGTACACTCCGGCATACAATGGAAACTGGCAAGCCCATCATGAATAAAGCGGTCCATATTATTGATGCCCAGGGCAAGAAAAGAGCAATAGCCATATCTACAGCACTGCTAAAAGATGAAACTGGCAAGGTAATTGGCGGAGTTGAAATATTTCGTGATATGAGCATGGTTGAGCAGCTTCGCAAAGAAATCGAAGGACGATACCGCTGCGAAGATATAATCAGCCAAAGTCATAAAATGCAAAGTCTTTTTGCTGTTCTACCAAATATTGCTGAAAGTAATACCACAGTTTTAATCGAAGGTGAAAGTGGCACTGGCAAGGAGCTTTTTGCCCGGGCGATTCACAATCTTAGTTTCCGCAAAGATAAGCCTTTTATTGCGGTTAATTGTGGGGCTTTGCCTGATACTCTGTTGGAATCAGAGTTGTTTGGTTATAAAGCTGGTGCGTTTACTGATGCTAAAAGGGATAAACCCGGCCGGTTTGCTTTAGCCCAAGGCGGCACGATATTATTGGATGAGATTGGTGATATATCTGCTGCTGTACAGGTTCGGTTGCTGCGTGTTTTGCAGGACAAGACTTACGAGCCGGTAGGTGGTGTTTCTTCAGTTAAGGCTGATGTGCGTATTATTACAGCGACCAACAAGAAACTTGACCAGCTTGTTCAACAAGGTAAATTCAGAGATGATTTGTATTACAGAGTCAACGTAATGAAGTTGGAATTGCCTCCACTGAGATACAGAAAGGAAGATATATCGCTGTTGGTAGACCACTTTATCAGCCGATTCAATCGGCTACATAACAAGAATATCTGCTGCGTAACAAATGAAGTGACAGCAACTCTTTTGGCGTATGATTATCCTGGCAATGTGCGTGAGCTTGAGAATATTATTGAACACTGCTTTGTCTTATGTGAGGGCGAGATAATAGAGGCAAAGCACCTGCCCATGTCGATTCACCCAAGCTCCAAGATGGACAAAACGAAGGAAAGTCCGCCTGCGACTATTAAGCAAATGGAGATTATTTTGATAACTCAGGCTCTTCGACGAAATAAGGGCAATAAAACAGCGGCAGCTAAGCAGCTCGGAATCGACAAAAGCACGCTATTTCGCAAGATGAAAGCGTTCGATATCAAATCCGAAATGTATTCTGGGTAAGTGACTGTTGTGACCAATTCCGAATAGCAGGTCAATAAAACAATGGCTGCATATTGCAATTGCTGCCCAAATCTTTGAGTTGCAAATTGCAACCATATTTGAGTTTTTCTCCTCGCCCATTAATGCGCCTCACTTTTTGCAAGCCTTTGTCAAATAGTGCCTTACGCTTATTTTATCCAATCACTATTTTTTCTGGCACATTGCTTGCTCCAGATTATTTCTGAGGCTTAATGAAATGAAGATAGCGATACCAGTATGGAATGGTTTTGTTTCTAGTGTATTTGACTTTGCCCACAGGCTTCTGCTGGTTGATATCGAAAACGGCAAAGAGATAAGCCGGTCGGAAGTCTCGCTACAAGCTGAGTCACTGCCTGAGCGGGCAGGTAGGCTGAGAGACTTAGGAGTTAATGTATTAGTATGTGGAGCAATTTCAAAAGCACTTGCAAACATGGTTACAGCATCAGGAATTCAGGTGCTGCCGTACGTAACTGGCCGGTTTGACGATGTGTTACAGGCGTATTTCACCGGCCAATTGGTACATCCGCAGTTTACTATGCCGGGTTACTGGCCCGGTGCGCGAAGAGGCTTTGGGGGTTGGCGGCGAGGGTGTCGATGGCGTGGTGGACGTGGAAAGTTTTGAGTGTTTGCCGTAAGGCATCCTGTGGGGAGTTTTAAGTTAAACGTAAGAACGAAAAACAATATGAAAATCGCAGTAACAGCACAGGGAAATGAATTGTCAAGTGAAGTTGATCTTAGATTCGGACGTGCCAAATGGCTTATTATTGTTGATACCGAAACGGGTGATTACGAAGCTCACGATAACATTGTGAATTTGAATGCTGTCCAGGGAGCAGGCATTCAAACAGGGCAAAATATAGCTAATCTGGGTGTCGAAGCAGTAATAACCGGTAACGTGGGTCCTAATGCTTTCAAGACACTTAAGGCGGCGAATGTAAAGATATTTCTTAGTGAGACTCAGACGGTTCAAGACGCGGCAAATTCGTTCAAAGCCGGCAAATTAAAAGAGGTAGACCAGGCTAATGTCGAAGGCCATTGGATTTAGAATTTTTGCTCTTTAGAAAAGGATACGGTTGTCATTTCGAGCGAGTTCCCCTTCTTGCTTTCGCAAGAAAGCAGGGGAGCGAGTCGAGAAATCTGCATGCAATGGCGTTGCGAGCCCAGATTTCTCCACTCCGTTAGCTTCGCTCACTACGGTCGAAATGACATCTTTTTTACAAAGCAAGAATTTTGTTTTCAAATAGGTAAGTAGAATTATGCGGATTTATTTGGATTGTATTCCTTGTTTTATTCGGCAGGCACTTGATGCAGCAAGACTGGTAACTGACGATGAGAAAATTCACGAACAGG
>CAZFLY010000103.1:0-6477 GCA_964519995.1 uncultured Pirellulales bacterium
GCAAATACTTAACGAAATAAGTGTAAAAAATTGGAGTAGACTTTTAACATAGGAGGTGATATTATGATAGACAACATAGTCGAAATTTTAGGAGAAGATGCTCATTATTTATTGGAACATAAGTGCGATACAATTTCAAAAGATAATCTTCATCTTCCGGGGCCAGATTTTATTGACAGGATACTTAGTATTTCAGATAGGCCCAATAGTGTATTGAGAAACTTACAAACCGTATTTAATCACGGGAGGTTGACGGGAACTGGTTATCTTTCCATTCTTCCTATTGATCAAGGTATTGAACACTCAGCAGGGGCTTCTTTTGCACCCAATCATATTTATTTTGACCCTGAAAATATAGTGAAACTTGCCATCGATGGGGGATGTAATGCAGTTACTTCAACCTTAGGGGTATTAGGAGCAGTTTCGAGAAAATACGCTCATAAAATTCCCTTCGTTGTGAAAATTAACCATAATGAACTTCTTACTTACCCGAATTCCTATGATCAGAGGCTATTTGCTTCAGTCCAGCAGGCATTTGATATGGGGGCGGTTGGAGCAGGCGCAACGGTCTATTTTGGCTCGCAGGAATCCCGCAGGCAGATAGAAGAAGTATCACGGGCTTTTGAGCAGGCACATAAACTTGGCATGTTTACTGTCCTATGGTGCTATTTACGGAACGAGGCCTTCAAAAAGAATGACGTTGATTACCATACATCCGCTGATTTAACCGGGCAGGCCAATCATTTAGGAGTTACTATTGAGGCCGATATCATAAAGCAGAAGCAACCAACAAATAACGGGGGATATACTGCATTACAATTTGGCAGAACCCATCCTCTTATATATGAGAAGTTGACCTCAGAGCACCCTATAGACTTAACAAGGTATCAGCTGGCCAACTGTTATCTTGGGAGAATCGGATTGATTAATTCAGGTGGGCCTTCCGGAAAGAATGACTTACAGCAGGTAGTGAAGACAGCAGTAATCAATAAAAGAGCAGGCGGTATGGGGCTTATATCAGGAAGGAAGACATTTCAAAAGCCAATGAAAGAAGGTGTCAAGATTTTCAATGCCATACAAGATGTGTATCTATGTAAAGAAATAACAGTCGCTTAAATTTGTTAACAGAGTTTGAGATATAATCTTGTTTTATAATTCAACAAGAAAGTGATAAATGTGGGTAGAGGTTATTTTTGATAGTGATACCTTAGATAAAAATCTTTATACGGGATGGGGGGTTTCTTTCTTAGTTGATTATAAAGTTCTATTTGATACAGGAGAAAAAGGCTTTTGGCTTCTGGAAAATATGAAATATTTAAATGTAGATATTGGAACAATGGAGGCAGTAGTTATTTCTCATGACCATTGGGATCATACAGGGGGCTTGTGGGTAGTGTTAAAGAGAAGAAAAGGACTCAAAGTTTATGCATGTCCACATTTTAGCCAAGAGTTTAAGGATAAGGTAAAAACCTTGCGCGGCACTCTTATAGAATCGTGGAAATTTGCTGAAATCGCAAAGAATATTTTTGTAACCGGGGAGATCCCGGGAGTTTATAAGGGTGAATATTTACCTGAACAGGCGCTTGTTGTAAAGACAAAGAACGGCATTACGGTGATAGCCGGTTGTTCTCATCCCGGGATTGTAAAGATGTTGGAGAAAGTTAAGGAGAAGTTTCCTCAAGATAAACTTTATTTTGTCTTTGGCGGATTTCATCTGAAAGATAGTAACAAAGGTGAGATAAATAGCATAGTAAAGAAATTCAGGAAAATGAATGTCGAGAAAGTAGGACCCACTCATTGTAGTGGGAGAGAAGCAGAGGAGATGTTTAAAGAAAGCTATGGCAGGAATTTTATTCGAATAAAGGCAGGACAGATTCTAAAAGTGTGATTATGTTAGTTCTTATTTTATTAGTAGAGAGATGAATAAATGAAAGAAGCTCTTGTTTATCAAAAACTGGAAGGAAGCAAAATCAAATGTAATCTTTGTAGCCATCGGTGTGTTATCTCTCCAGGGAAAAAGGGGATATGCAGGGTTAGGGAAAATAGAGGTGGTGTACTTTATACTCTGGTTTACGGAAAAACAGTAACTAACAATATAGACCCGATTGAGAAAAAACCGCTATTTCACTTTTATCCGGGTTCGAAGTCTTATTCAATAGCAACAGCAGGCTGTAACTTTCGCTGTTTACACTGTCAAAATTGGCAGATTTCACAGTTGAAAGATGGAGAAATACCCGGTGAAGAATTTGCCCCTGAAGAGATTGTCGAAAACGCTGTAGGTAGCGGGTGTGAATCTATAGCATATACCTACACCGAACCGACAATATTTTATGAATATGCTTTTGATACAGCGAGAATTGCCCGTAAGAAGGGTTTAAAAAATCTCTTTATAACCAATGGCTACATATCAGAAGAGGCTTTAAGAGAGATTTCTCCTTATTTGGATGCTGCAAATATAGATTTAAAAAGCATGAAAGATAGTTTTTATAAAAAAATTTGTGGAGCAAGACTTAAACCAGTTTTAGATAGCATAAAACTCTACTATAAGTTGGGTATCTGGGTAGAGGTAACAACACTTATTATCCCAGGCCATAATGACAGTTCAGAGGAGTTGAAGGGAATTGCAAAATTTATAAGAGATATAGACAAGAGCATCCCCTGGCATGTTTCTAGATTCTTTCCGGCATATAAGTTGATGGATATTCCTTTCACACCTTTAAAAACATTGGAAAAGGCTGTCGAAATTGGTAAAGAGGCAGGATTGGAATGCGTTTATCAGGGCAACGTTGGCAAAGGAGAAAATACCTTTTGCCCAAATTGTGGGAATATTTTGATTAAAAGGACAGGTTTTAATACAATTGAGAATAAAGTTAAAAATGGAAGTTGTCCTTACTGCGGGAGAGCTATAGTCGGTGTAGGTATGAATGGCGAAAGGAGTTACATATGATAGCCAGTTATGGACTGCTTACATTTGGCCCAGTTCCATCAAGGCGTCTGGGGCAGAGCCTGGGAATAAATAATATCCCACCTAAAATTTGTACCTATTCTTGTGTTTATTGTCAGCTCGGAAGAACCTTACATATGCAGGTTGAAAGACAGGCGTTTTATAAGCCTGAGGAGATCTTAGGGGCTATAGAGAAAAAAGTCAAAGACGCAAAAGATAAAGAAGAGCGTATAGATTATCTGACTTTTGTTCCAGACGGAGAGCCTACTTTGGATATTAATCTTGGGAAAGAGATAGAATTGCTTAAACCATTGGGGATTAAAATTGCAGTTATTTCAAACGCTTCTCTTATGTGGCAAAAGGACGTTCGAGATGACCTATTCGGAGCTGACTGGGTTTCCTTAAAGATTGATGCTGTCAGCGAGGATATTTGGCGTAGGGTTAACAGACCCCACAAATCTTTGCAACTTGATAAGATATTCCAGGGTATATTAGAATTTTCAGATGCCTTCAATGGCAAAATAGCCACAGAAACTATGCTTATTCAGGATATTAATGATAATACACAAGATATAGAAAAAATCGCTAATTTTATTGCCGGACTAAGGAATGTAAAGAGTTATATATCTATTCCAACAAGGCCTCCAGCGGAAAAATGGGTAAAGCCGGCAAACGAACATACTATAAATAAAGCATATCAGCTTTTTAAAGAAAAATCTATTAATGTAGAGCATCTCATTGGTTACGAAGGTAATGCCTTTGCATTTACAGGAAATATAGAAGAAGATTTATTAAGTATTACATCTGTGCATCCAATGAGAAAAGAGGCAGTGAATGAATTATTAAAAAAGGCCAATGGAAACTGGGCTATTATCGAAAAATTAATAGCTGAAAACAGGCTAATAGAAACAGAATACAAAAACAATAAATTTTATATGCGAAAGTTTCATTGTAACGATGGTGTTTGAGAATATTTTTGGTTAAAGGGCAAAGAGATGTTTAAACAAATCTCTAAAGAATTGAAAAATCATGCTCCCTTTACGATCTTTGGAGCAATTACTGGTATCATAATCATAGCACTTTTTCAGAAATTGCCTTCCAATCTTTCCTATAACATATTTTACATACTTCATCCCATTCACGTTGTTTTGAGCGCACTTGTTACCACATCTATGTATGAACTTCATACATGTGAACGCATAAGCGGTAAATGCATAAGAGGTAAATGTAACCTTTGGATTTTACTAATTATCGGTTACATAGGTTCTATAGGCATTGCTACTATAAGTGATTCATTAATCCCTTATTTAGGAGAAGTCTTGCTCCGGATGCCTAACAGGGGCGTCCATATAGGTTTTATCGAGAAATGGTGGCTGGTCAACCCTTTGGCGGTTGTAGGTGTACTCATAGCTTGTTTTAGGCCAAATACGAAATTCCCACATGCAGGGCATGTACTATTGAGCACATGGGCATCACTGTTTCATATTATTATGGCTGTAGGAGGGGCTTTGCATTGGCTTGTATATGTTGCGATTTTCCTATTTCTTTTCTTTGCGGTATGGATACCGTGCTGTGTTAGCGACATCGTGTTTCCACTTTTGTTCGTAAAAGAAAAAAGGGCTCGTACGGTCAATGGGTATGTTCATTGAACGTTCGGACGAGGAGAGAAAAATCGTTCGGGGCCCCAGAGGCTGAGATAGACTATGAAAGTGTATTTAAGATGAGAGTCGGTTTTGGTTGCGACCATCGAGGTTTTAAGACCAGGGAGTCAATAATAGGGCTGCTGTCGCAGTTGGGCCATGAGTGCATTGATTTTGGATCCGACAGTGAAGATCCGGTGGACTACCCAGATATAGCATATGTAGTGGCGATGGGTGTAGCAAGAAAGCAGATTGACAGGGCCATATTGGTATGCTCTACAGGGATGGGTATGTGTGTAGCCGCGAACAAAGTAAAGGGGACCAGGGCAACCTTCTGTATTGATGAGCTAAGTGCCGAGATTTCAAGGCATCATAATTATTCAAATGTTTTATGCCTTTCAGCGGATCAAACAGATGAGGTTCTTATGCATAAGATAATAGAAGTCTGGCTCAATACCGAAATCGGTGGCGGCAGACACGAAAGAAGAGTGAACAAGATAATAGAAATTGAAGAGGGCCACGATCCGCGGGAGCTGATATGATCAAAGCTTAACCCTCAGCAGGCTGGGATCCAAATCTATACATAGCTGTTCTTTCATTCCTTTTTCTCGCAGTGTGGGTACCTTGCTGTTTGGGTGATATCGTGTTTCCAGTTTTGTTCATAAAAGCAAAAAGATGAGATGAAACATCCGGAAGGACATGAAGCAAAATTGGAATTTTTGAGCGACAATAAGATTAACTGGTCCACTCATTTTGATCCCTATCAATCTCTATCGCTGAACCAGAAAAACGTACATCGGTGAAATGTTGATTTTTTTGAAACAACTTAACCCTATCTTCCAAGCCCTTCTTGGCGGCTGTTTTACTTGGGGTTTAACAGCTCTTGGTGCAGCAGCGGTGTTCTGTACTAAACGGGTGAATAAAAAACTTATGGATTCAATGCTTGGCTTTGCTGGTGGTGTTATGATTGCCGCGAGTTTCTGGTCATTACTTGCCCCGGCTATCGAAATGTCTGAAGGGCTTTCTATTCCATCTTGGGTACCTGCTGCTGTAGGTTTTTTTCTTGGTGGATTAACACTTAGATTAATAGATATGGTACTACCCCATTTGCATAGAGGGTTTTCTATCGATCAAGCTGAAGGCATTAAGACATCCTGGCAGCGTACTACGCTTTTGATTCTTGCTATCACTATACATAACATTCCGGAAGGATTGGCTGTAGGCGTGGCTTTTGGAGCAGCATCTGCAGGTTTGCCAGCAGCAACCTTGACTGCTGCCATTGCGGTTGCATTAGGCATTGGCATTCAAAATTTTCCTGAAGGGTTGGCGGTATCTATGCCGCTTCGGCGGGAAGGCATGTCTCGCTTCAGGGCTTTTTGGTATGGCCAACTATCCGGTTTGGTAGAGCCAATTGCTGCAGTTGCCGGTGCTTTTGCTGTTTTAATAGCTGAATCTATTCTTCCCTATGCCCTTGCTTTTGCTGCCGGTGCGATGATATTTGTCGTTGTGGAGGAAGTCATTCCTGAGTCACAGCGACAAGGAAATACAGATCTTGCTACCGGTGGAGCTATGATCGGATTTATTATTATGATGATACTTGATGTGGCCTTAGGCTAAAAAGTTGAGTATATGAGAACAAAGGGGCGGAAGCATTCATTGGAAGATGAGCCTCTGGCTTTTGTGACACAAGATGAGCTTTCTCGGACAGAGGCGTGTGTCTGCGTATCTGAAGGTATTTTACTTGTGTATATCGACTCTGGGGAGGTATACCCGGAAAGGTAATATGATATGAAAGAAGAGGGTTAACTATTATGAAAGTGCTGATCTGCGGCAAAGGTGGATGCGGGAAAAGTACTATTGTAACCCTGCTATCCAAAGAGATGGCCGAAAGGG
>CAZFLY010000104.1:0-5902 GCA_964519995.1 uncultured Pirellulales bacterium
TCGAGGCATTAGCTCACGCTGCGTAACTAACTGTCAAAAGTGCGAAAGCTAACTAATACAGTTCCTTTCATTTATCCCTATCCGGCATTGTTAGTATAGGTTTGTTCTTGATTTCGTCATACTTGTCTGATGCTTCTTTGGGGATTGGTTCTCCTCTATAGATATGAGGCGATATTAGTACAATCAATTCAGAATTATAAGTCACGATGTTAACGCTCTTAAAGAGTATTCCAACTATCGGCAGAGCACCAAGAAATGGAATCTGGTCCACTTCTTTCGTTTTGCCTTGTCGCCTTAGGCCTCCCAATACAACTATCTGGCCATTTTTGAGCAACAGTGATGAATTGGCCTTTCTTGTGTCAACAATAGGCACTCCACCGTCACTTGTGCCACTCTGGACATTCTGCTCAGCTGAGACAGTCAGGAAAATATTATCTCCATCTGTTACAATAGCGGTCACTTGTAACGTTACACCCACAGGCTTAAATTCGGTCGATGTAAGAGCCATGGCACCACCCTGGGCCGTGTCCATGACCTCCTTGTATGGAATTTCTTCAACGGCCTGAATCGTAGCGGATTCCCCGGTCATCATCATGACTCTGGGACTGGCAAGGATTTCCACATTTCTTTTCTGCTGTATCGCATGCACAACATTTCGGATGACATTGCCAGTTATCACGCTGAAGTCGCCGCCAAGGCCCCGCGTGTTAAATATTGTGGCATCTCCTCTCGTCGTGGCGTTATCAATAGTTGAAAGCATCCTGGAGGTTGTAAAATTTTGTCTGTAAGTCACATCATATTTCATCGGGTCATGCGTCAAAAGGTCCCAGTTGACGCCAATCTCAGTGTCGTCATTGAGTTGGACATCGAGAATAACCACCTCCACCATAATCTGCTGAGGTGTTCGATCTGCCCTTTTGACTTCTTCTAAAATTTTGGCAAGATTTTCTTTTGTATCACATACGATCAGCGAGTTGGTTTTATCATTTGTAGCCACACTGCCATACTGCGATACCATTTTATCCAGAATGCTTTTAAAACTTTTTGCATCGAGGAACTTCAACGCTATTGTTTCGACAAAAAGTCCCGATGTGTGTCTATCTATCTTCTCGACCTCGGCAAGGATCAGCTCTACGTTCTGTTCGGTGTCACAAACAATCAACGAATTGCTCTTTTCAATGATGGTGATACTGCCGTATTCGGAGGACATTTTATCGAGCGCCGCCTTAGCGCTTTTGGCATCGATATACTTCAAAGTTACGGACTGAACCACCAGGCCAGGTATTGGGCTATCGATCTTCACAATCTCTGCAAGGATGATCTCAACATTTCTTTTCGTATCACAAATAATTAACGAATTGCTTTTTTCCACAAGCGTGATACCGCCATACTCAGAAGTCATTTTCTCGAAGCCGGCTTTTGCGCTTTTAGCATCGAGATGTTTTAACGTCACAGCTTCAATGGCCAAGCCGGGTACAGACTTATCAGCTTTTCTAAGCTCTGTGACAATCTTTTCGAGGCTGTCCTTTGTGTCTATGATAAGCAGAGCATTACCTTTTTCTACAAGTTGAATACTGCCGAAACCTGAAGACATGCATGCAAATGCTTCTGCAGCGCTTTCAGCATCGAGGTATTTCAACGCGACAATCTGGGCAAACAGTTGTGGTGGCTCACCAACCGGTGGTCTGGCTACATTTTGAGGTTTGGCATTAACCTGTTTAAGAAGCGCACCAAAGGGATTACCTCGGCCAACGCCCGATACACCATCCACTGTTGAACCCGGCTGTGATAACCCTGTCTGTGCCCACCCTCGCCATGGTAAAAGTACGAAAATCGCACAGAACAATATTATTCTAATATATTTTGCATTATTCATTGAACACAGCTCCATTGTCCCGGATTGCATAAACTGTAATAGTGATATCGCACCTGAGCTGGCCCGAATCAACATCGATGACTTCCATATTAAGCGAGTCGATCCAGACTTTTTGTGTGCGGTCCTGCAGCTTTTTTACGAGGCTGATTATACTGTCATATCCGCCGACAACCCTTAGAGTCGCACCTTTAGCGATAGCGATACTTTCAGAATTCTTAAATCCCGGTCTTCGTCCCTCTGCCAAGAAATTTAGCGAAATCATCGGGCAACCCGCTTCTTCGCAGAGAGCCTGTAGGCCACCGAAGAACTCCTTCACCTCTTGAAGCGTAAATAGCGTAGCCCGTAGTTCCTCAAACTGCAGGTGCAATTCCTCCAACTTCTTCTTTCTGGTGCGAACTGCAACGTCAATAACCGTGTTTTCTTTCGCAATATTGACAACGACAGGTTCATAACGCTGCACAGCACGAAGGTAGGCAACGTGCGGTGCAACTATCCAGTTATACATCGCAATCGCTACAATCAGAATCAACGCAACTGAAATAGCCTTTCTCGACGAGTCGGTTAGTTTTGTCAGCCTGTCGCCTAACACAGGTTACTTTCCTTTTCTCAAAACAAGAGAACAATTGATTACATAGCGGATTAACCCACCCTGCCTTTCATTTACCTCAGCTTCGGCCACGGACGCAGAGTCTATATGCTGCGACTGGTCCAGCAGTTTCACAAACAAGTGAACGGCATCATAAGACAATGCGAATCCTTCAAGAGACATTCCAAAATCACCTCTTGTGAACAGCTTTGTAATGCATATAGTTTCTGGAGAGACACCTCTAACATCGTTGAGCAAGCCAACCCAATCAACATCGTTATGAGAACTGAGCATCTCCACAAGCTGGTAAGGCCCATTGGAAAGCTCCTTGATTTTCATCTCTATCTGTTTCTGTTCATCAACGAGCTTGCGTGTATCATGCAGTGGATGCGCCAGCCTTTCGCGAACGATATCTTCGTTCATTTTCTTAACCATCAGAGTCAATCCGCCAACAGCCAGAACCATAATGAGCAGAATCACACCAAGAACATTAGCTGTGATGAGAGCCTGCTTTTTCAACGATCTGGAATCAAGTGTTTCTTGAGGAAGCAGATTTACTCTGAGGCCACACTCATCTTTGCCCAGAAACCTCATAGCAAGACCCACCGCTACCGCCGTAGCCTCCGTATGCGCCGTGGTATCATCTATTGCAATCGGTGTGTCCCGCCACAGGTCTTCTGGCCTTTTAACCTCTATATCACCAGATGATATTAAAGCTTTCAGAGATTCTTCGAAATCCGTTCCCGGCAGCATAGTGTCATCAGCAACTACAAGTATGTCCCACTTGCCGGAGTCTTCAGGGACTTCAACATCATAGAACTGCGTGACCATGTTTATCTCTTCAGCAAGCCATAGATGAAGCTGATCTGAATCTGTCGGTTCTATCGTGACCTCTTTCGTCCTGACAAGGTCGAGATTGTGCTTTCTAAACACACCTAAGCTCAAAAGACCACCCTTCAATATAGCTATGAGCACATTGGAGTCGAGTTTCTTTGCTATCCTGCTTGTATAGAGCGTTCGGACGTACGCAAGCAATGGAGGTTCTACAGCTTCGACATTCACACCAGCACGGTTGCATGCTTCGACAATGTCAATTACCTTTTGGCCATTTGTGGCAGCGATAAAAATTCGGTTCTTGCCTGGCTGGGTACCCGAACCAATCCCACAAAAGTCCGAAACGACGTTCTCGCCTGATAAAGTAATATATTGCTTGAGTTCATCCTGCACAAATTGCCTTATGTTTTTTGGCATTTGCTTGGGCATGTCCACAATTTGCATAAGGGTTGGATTAGCGAGCAGGGATACTGCAGCGCGAGGTGCCCGCATCCCTTTTCGGCCTATCAGCTCCTTTATGGCCTTGGAGAGTAACGCCGAGTCCCCAACATTACCGTTGATTACTGCACCCTGAGGGACTGGACCGCTGACGGCCTTTAGCAGCTTGATGTTACCATTGTCGATTTTTAGTAGGGCTAAACTGATGGCGCCTTCACTAATGTCTATGCCCAATGCTGTTTTACTGCTGCGCCTCATTCGTTTATCCTCAAATTATCGATCCTTATTAGATAAGGAGGACCGCTCGTTCCGACAGTTATGTCGGCTTTAACTCTGGCAATAAAGTTCTGAGATGAAGTGCCTGTCGATGTGACGGCGGAACCAACAACATCAACCGTATACGAGCCGCCATTAAATGACTGGCCTGCAATATTTGGATCGTTACCCTGCCGAATCCTGGCGAAGGAGTCGTTCAGACCTGCCTCTGCAGTAGCCAGCGCCTGCGCAGCCCAGACATGATTTCGCATAAGCTGTATTTCTTCTGTTGTCATCTGTAGCATGCCTATAACGAGCGCTGAAAGCAAAGCTATAACAAATACTGTCATTAATAATACTGTGCCGTTATTTCTTAGTTTTATGTCCATAGTTCGTTCTATTTATGGAAGTATACTGCAACCACCATTTCCGCTATCCGGATCAGAGGCTATCGCTATCGTAAGCGTCTGCGCCTCGTTCGGTGAGCCTAGCAAGAAATTTGAGGTTCCGCTGTCACCACTGGTGGACTGCCTGATGTATCCTGCTCCGCCCGAGACAGTTCCGCTGGAACCGCCCGTTCCTTGAGCCAGCTCTTCGACCTCCTCGGGGCTGAGCGTAAAGTCGTAAATACGGACATCATCCAACTTGCCATCAAAATATGGGTCATCACTGTATTGTGACCTGCCAAGGTAGTTTCGGTTGGTATTGCCGAGGTCACTGGGGTCGAGGTAACCAAAGGTGTTTTGAGCAACGGGGCTCCCATCAAGATACAGTTTGTGGGTATGGTTATCTGCGTCTATCGTCACGGCCACATGGTGCCACCCAGTTGGTAAGGCCGCGGACGCGGTCGTTTGTTCCTCGCCACCTCCACCGGTACGTGTAATTGCAAAACGCAGCCGGTAATTGCTCCCATTTCTGGGAGTTAGGAACATATTGTAAGTTGTGCCGGTGCCGAAATCCCAAATGCGTTGCCAGGAGGAGTAACCTCCGTCCCAGTCCACCCATGTCGCAATGGTGCAGTTGGTCAGTGAATTTATAACCGAGCCTATGGGCAAACTTACATAGTCGTTGGAGCCGTCGAATTGCAGCGCACCGCCGATTTGTCCTGTGGTCCAGGACGGAGGACTGTACGATGGCAGTAGTGTACCATCTTTTCCGTTGCCTGAGGAATCTACCGCAGTTAATCCGGAACCATCGTCCAGTTTCCACCAGCCCACGGGAACGCCCATACTGTTGGAGCTCTCATCCATCGTAATTGCCGTATGGTCGGAAAGTCCTGGATCATCCTCCGTGATATCGTCATCATCAAATGCTCCCAAACGAACAATCATACAATTGTTCACTGTTGTTGTAACCGCAGGGCTGGTTGGAGTAGCGCTGGATTCTCCATATGTTGAGACAACATCTATTGGGTCGAAAGAGTTGTGGCCGGTAAAACGCATCATCCAGCCGTAGGACTGCTGGCCCCCCGACCAGGTGAACTGATGACTATACGACTCCGAAGCCTCTGCAAGTTTCCACCAGGCACCCAGCGTTACACCATTGGCATAGCCATAATTACCGATGTCAATTTCGGTCCAGCCCTCGCCCCATGGTGGCGACATCGAGGAAGAGGTATCCCCGTCCGTAGCAACCGCTGCGATTAATAAGTCGCCCTGACCGGTACCAGACGGAATGTTAACATCAAGAGATGTATTGTCAGAACCGACTTTAGCTTTGGTGAACTCTCTGTATCTGAGGACATCAGCCAACTGGGCGATCTCTGTGGGGTCGAGTGCATAGTTATAAACGCGGACATCGTCTATTGTACCATTGAAATATCTCTCATTTGCGCCCGGCCTTGCGATTCTAAGATTGGTGTCCCAATCTGTCCTGCCAGTCTGATTTCCTGTATCAGTTCCTACAGAAACACC
>CAZFLY010000105.1:0-5470 GCA_964519995.1 uncultured Pirellulales bacterium
TTTATCTACAAATTCGGGTTTGATAAAGAGTTGGGCCATAAGCGAAAGTTGCTTCTCAGGTTCAGGTGCTGTTCCTCGGAAGGTGGGATTGGTGTTTGATTCGTACATTTCCCAAATGGTAAGTTCAATTTTCTCAGTTACCTTTGGAGCCATATCAAACCAGTTCTTAAGGTAAGGCATCTTCATGTGGAGATCCCAATCCTCTCTGCTCCGCCAGTTTTCGTAAAACAAGTACATCCTGGGATTTACTTCTAAAGTATCCAAATCGATATTCACATGCATGTCGTATTGGAGGCACCCCGGCTCTTTATGGGTAAGGGGTACCAGTTTGAGGAGTTCTTGCTCGACCTGCTTCTCAAATCCGGGTTTCACATAGACGACAGCCACAACCGTAAGTTTCTTGTTGTTTCCTGCAAAGACAGGACTGCTGGCCAATAAGGAGATAACCAAACCCAGAATGACCAATTGACTTATTCTTCTTACCATGTTAATCTACCCCCTTTCTTCGAGGGTGATTTGGAATAACACGCTGAGGCTCATTCCCAATCTCATCCCTCATAAGTTAATTTTTCGAACTGAGCTTATCCCCATTTTTCGCTTGGGCATTTCGCTCAAGGTCCAGTTTTGACTATTTTTCAGAAATTCGGTGCCGGCAACTTCGGCATGAGCCGATACATTTGCCGACACCTTCTGAGGAATCAGTTGAAATCCCTCATCTACTGATCTGGTCAATAAAAACAGCAAGATTCCTCCCGCAACAACACCTACCGCACACAGGATAATAATTTTAAACCTCATCATTATTCTCCTTACTAAGACAATAATTTTGTTATTTTAGGTTTCTTTGCACCTGACTTTGGGCTTATCTGAAGCGGTACGTGGAGGTTACACCACACCAGATTTCATCCTCTTTATTGACAGAATCATCCATGGAAATTTGATAATTTACATATGGCATAATAGTTATATTGTCATTTCCTAAATTTGTACTGGCGCCAAGAACAGCATGGGACCAATCGTGATCAACACCGCCGAAACCGTCGTTGTAGGTGATGTCACCAGAGAGTCTAAGCTTTTGCTCTTGGCCGATCGGCCCAAAATCGGGTACCGCGAGGTCATATGCAAGGCCGAAAATATGAATGAATCCCCCACATCCACTAATGTTGGAATTGCTTCTGCTTGGCCAGAGACACCCGACGTAGTAGTTCGGTATTAATGAGTCCACACCCAACAGTTGTGGCCATGAGAAGCTTACACCAATTTCCTGGGCGTCTGCCTTTCGTCCACCTACGTTGGGTTTGCCATAGTAGAAGTAATTGCCCGTGAGGTTAGTGACATAATGCGTGTCTTGTAGCAAAGCTGCTGTGTAGAAAATACCGAAGTCTAACTCAACAGAGTTCTCAAAACCGCTTGATAGCGGATAGATACCTATCACTTTTCCACTCAAGCCTGTATCGCCAAGCGTTACAGTAGCCACCGGGATAAAGATTCCGTGGTCATCCAAGAGATCAAAGCCGTGCCATATGTGCTTGCTTTGGAATGTTGCACTCAGTTCAGCACCTATCTTACCTTTGATTCCATGTCGAATATCCAGCAGGTCAAATCCATAATACAGCACCTTAATCGGCGGTAGTGTGATTTGGTCAGCTCCTTGCTGGACAGATTCAGTTTCCTGACAATGGCCAATGCGTACCAGGCACACAAGAAGCGCACTGCACAACAATCTTTTTGTACTCATAGCTATACCTTCTCTACACATGTTTTTGGTCACCCCCATTTTGTGAGGCTACTGCAATAGTTATCCCCCACGTGTTGGATCGCTAATGGCTATGCAACCTTCTGCTTGTTAGATACACCCCCAAAATTGTTGCAGCTCTGACTATTACTTTCGACTAACAACAGCCTCGACTGTACTGTCATTGACCAGGATTTTTTGCTTTGGCAGTGTAAACCAAAACGTGCTTCCTTTACCCACTTCTGATTCGACCCAGATGTTGCCGCCGTATAATTCAACGATTTTTTTGACGACGGCAAGACCGATGCCTGTGCTTCTACATTCGTCGCTTGTTGCCAACGTCTGGAACATTTTGAAGATTTTTCCGTGGTATTGCTCTGCAATGCCGGGACCATTGTCAGCAACGCTGAATTTCCAAAAGTCGTCCTCTTCAATGCAGCCGATTCTTATCTTGCCTTGAGGCTTATCCATATATTTGATTGCGTTGATTATGAGGTTTTGGAAAACTTGCATCAGGCGTATCTTTTCACATACCACTTTGGGCAGTTCGCCATCGATGATTATGTCGAAGTTTTCAGGTGGAGAAATCTGAGCGATTATTTCGGGTATAAGCATGTTTAGGTTTACTTTCTCCATGTGTCTTGCTGAGCGTCCTATTTCCGAATATCGCAGGATGCTATCGATGAGTTCATTCATTCGCGAGACCCTACCTTTGAGCAGTCGAATCTGCTGTTTGCCTTGCTCGTCGAATTTGTCGCCGTAGTCACTGGCAAGCCAGTCAGACAGAGTTCCTATTGCACGCAGAGGAGCTTTTAAGTCGTGGGCTGTTATATAGGCGAAATCCTGAAGTTCTATGTTGGAGCGTCTCAGTTCTTGGACTGTTGTTCTGAGGTCTGCGTTTAGTTTCTCAAGGGCCTGTTCTGCCTTTTTGCGAGCGGTGATGTCCCAGAAGATGCCAAAGATGCCTATGATGTTGCCACTTTCATCCCATACCGGTGACTTTAGAGTGCGGACAATTAGTTCATTGTCGTTATTGATATATGTTTCTTCTATCTCCTCTGCTTTTCCGGATTTGATGATTCTTTTGTCGTCGGCTATATACTTTTCAGCCAGGTTTTTAGGGTGGAAGTCATAGTCGGTCTTTCCCTTCATCTCGTCAGTTGTTATTTTGAGGTCTTGCGCATAACTTTCATTGCACAAAAGATAAGTTGAGTTTATATCTTTATAGAATATTTTCTGTGGGATGTTCTTAAGAAGGGTTCTATACCTGTGCTCACTCTCGCGCAGTGCTTGCTCGGCCTTTCTACGTTCTGCGGCCTCCAGTTTCAAAGATATCATGTCCGCAATAGAGGCGGCAAAATCTTGTTCTTCGAGCGTCCATTCTCGTATGGGTCCAATATGTTCGTGACAAATAACACCGACAATTTTACCGTGAAGTCTTATAGGGACATCCATCATTGATGTAATCCCTAAAGGTTCCAGGTATTTTGTAAGGAATTCATTTGTTCGAGCGTCCTTGCGAGCGTCATTCGCTGCTACGATGCGGCTACCTTCCAAGGCCTGGAAGTATTTTGGATAATCTTGTACCGTTATGATGCCGATTCGTTCGTGGATGTTTTCACTTCGCTTGTAAAGGTCCTCGCAGATTAGCCGGGACCTTTTTGGGTCGAAAAGCCATATACTGACGCGTTCGATGGTTAGAGTTTTGGCGTCTTCTTCAGTGATTTTTTTCAATATCGAAGACAGATCGTTTCCGGCCATTTTTTCGAGCTTAAGAAGCGTGCCCTGATGATGGATGATTTGCTCAGCTCTTCTTTTTAGGATTTGTTCTGCCTTTTTGCGGTAAGCGACTTCGCGATTTAGCTGTTCATTGGCAGCGGTTAGGTCTGCTGTTCGCTCTTGGACTCGTGTCTCCAACTGCTCATTGGTGCCTACAAGAGCAGAATCACGCTGCTGTATTTGCTCGAGCATCTCATTGAACGCATCAATCAACAAGCCAACCTCATCGTTGCTGTGCTTGATAGCTCGCGTAGAATATTCTTTTCTTTCTGAGACGACCTTCGCCACATCGGCCAGACCCAGAATCGGCCCAGAGATTACCTTCTGCAGTTTAGAAGAGACCAGGTACGCTACCAAAGACGACAGTGCCAATACAGCAGCTATGATGGTTGCATTGCGTTTGAGTCTTGCGTACATAGGACGAAGGTCTGATTGGATACAAACGGTTCCAATTGTGGCGTTGTCAAGCATAATTGGCCTGAAAACTGTCACGAGGCCATCTGAGAAAAAGTGGCCGGTTTGTTGGGGTTCAGGTGGTGTGACATTGGTATCGTTGCTGTCACGGTAATAAGCGGCAAAGACGCTGCCGGTTTTGGTGTATACACATCCGAAGACGTTCGATGGTTCTATACGAAGTGCGTTTAGTATCTCCTCGGAATCTTTTACATCTTCGAAAGCCAGCGCGGCTTTGCAGTTGTCCGCTATCATCTCCGCCTGCGTAGAGAGGTCTTGGACCATATCGTAACGTAGTGCACTCCATTCCCAAATAATGAAGATGGTTCCTGATAAGAATAGCGCCAAAATGCACGTTAGCATTATGATAGAAATCAACTTATATTTTATTGCCACGTTCCGTATCAGAGGCAAAGATAATGTCAGAGGACGTGGATGGTTATGCTTTTTTCTAATCATTTTTGCTTTTCTCGATAGGGTCTCGGTCAACCAGCTTCCTGGCTAAACGTAAGAGTTTGGACCTCATCTCAAGGTTGGCACGTTTGGCGTTAGCGACATTGATTTCAAAATAAAACTTGTTTTTTTCCATCGTTAAGTTGATGATTCCACCAGCCTGAAGGAATCCTTCCATGTCGGCAACTGTCAGAACACTGTGAGCTTTTATAGAGTTTATAATATTGCCGACATACTCTTTTTCCGATGCGCAGACGAATAACAGATGACATTTTCTGATGGCCTCAATGTCAGGATGTATCCGGTTATCATCATTCCTGTCAGATTCCGTCAGTTCCGTATGACTTTTGAATCGTTTTGTGACGACCATCCTACCTTTTATGCTTTTGTCCTTGAGACTCTCAAAGGCATCTTGAAACGGGTCTCTGCCGAGAATGCCTATGGTTATCGGCTCATTGTGGTCGTCAGGTTCCTCTTTTTCTTTCGGCCAATCCACGAACTGGATGAAGTTATAAAGGAAGGCAGCTTTGATTTTGTATTCGCGTGTGCTATCTTGGCCGTTTTGTGCATAGCAAACCGGTGCCAACGACAATAAAACCGGACCAAATAGTATCAGACTGTAAACCCTGATTGTCGTTTTTTTGGCTCCTGCCATATTATCTGACCTATTTATATCCATGTTTGTTACAGCTCATTCTGAGTATCGCCGAATTAAGCTCGCGAAAAGGGCACGCATAGCGAGCAGCGCCAGTGCCGCGCTGTTCAGTCCCTGCGCTGGCGGTAGGTGTTTCTAAGAGGCTTACCTTGGTTTTGGAAGCCATGGCGATATCAACATTCATCAATTCTTCGAGTGACATTTCAAAAAATCAGCCAGTTGGTTCGCATTCTCCCGAAGTGCGAACAGTTCTGCATCAAAGGCGAAGGCGATCACTAACGCAAGGATAAATACAGATGTTCCTCTTCGAGTCCCCAGCATTGTTATAGACCCCCCATGAGGACATAGACGACTCTCTACCACGATCGTTTGCTGGAAGCCGATGCATTTTCATC
>CAZFLY010000106.1:0-5344 GCA_964519995.1 uncultured Pirellulales bacterium
CGTGCTGCGGGTAAAGGATTGGATTTTACCGGTTCCTTCAACGCTATCTTTGTCCAAAACAAAATACGCATTTAGTTGACCATCGCGCACCTTTTGTTTAACCAGCTCATCTGAGCCTGTATCGGTGAGAATCTCCTGTAGCAGGATTTGCCGCTGGGGATTTGACTTGTTGTATTGCTCAAATGAGTCTTTAATTTCATCTGTTAGCTGATTCGTCAGGTCAGCAACAACAACTTTCCTGGGCGGGCGCGGGCCGGTTACACTACGTTGTGTTCGACCACTGATAAATATAACTATACCTATGATGGCCGGCGTCATCAATATGCTCAGAATAAACGTCTTCGTCTTGACAACGTCAAGATATTCACGCTGGGCAATCTTAAGAATCTTCCGCATTGTCTTTTCCCCTTCGGACTTGCTCAGGGCGGGCAACCAAACGAACAAAGATTTCATGCAGCGAGGGCATTTTCACCTCGAAGGCCTTTACCTTTACCCGACCTACTAATGCTTTGAGCAAATCCTGTGGATCGGCATTGGCCGAGAGGCCGATCTCAATACGCCGGCCTTTAGACTCTGTCCCCTTTACAATGGGCAGTGTCTTGATGAAGCTTGTGTCACCCTCAAGCTCGACAGAGACAGCACCGGATTTGTAACGGGAGCGAATCTCGTCTAGTCTGCCGTCCAAAACCACCTTCCCCTTGTTTATAAGAAGAATGAAATCGCAAAGTCGCTCCGCCTCGTGCATCACGTGCGTTGAGAAAACGATAGTCTTACCCTCATTGCGCATCTGATGGATGATGTCCTTGAGCAGGTCCTGGTTTACTGGGTCCAGGCCAGAGAATGGCTCGTCAAGGATCATCAGGTCAGGGTCGTTTATCACTGTAACTGCAAATTGCAGCTTTTGATGCATTCCTCTTGAAAGATCTTCCACCTTTTTATTTGCCCAGTTAGCCAGATCAATCCGCTGAAGCCAATGTGGTACACGCCGACTAAGCTCATTAGCTTTCAGCCCTTTGATTGCACCAAAATAGGCCAGCACTTTACTGACTTTCATTTTTCGATAAAGGCCACGCTCTTCGGGCATATAGCCGATGCGCGTCTTGACACAACCAGCCGATCCATTCCCAAATATCCTGATGCTTCCGCTATCTGGATGAATGATGTTCATAATCATGCGAATGGTAGTGGTCTTGCCAGCACCATTGGGCCCAAGAAATCCATAGATGCTGCCGGTTGGAACTCGCACGCTTAATCCGTCTACGGCTCGTACCTCACCGAAGGATTTACAAACCTGCTCAAGCGATATAGCATCCACGTTCCCTAATCCTTAAGACGTTCACAATTTCTATTGGCTTATCATATTAGCGGTTGCAGCAATGTCAACATTGCCTTGCCACGGTTAATCATCTCAAGCTGGGACACTTACAGACACAGAGGCAAGCCAGGGGAACTATTCTTTGATCAAGGCCTCCAGTTGCTCAAGGGCACTTTACACACAAATGCGCGCCGATGACTCAGCAATGGACTAAGGCTTGACAGAGGCCCTATTGTCTTTACAATCATGGAATATTATGGATGTGATGCGCAAAAAGAAAAAGAAAAAAAACAACATCTTCGTAGACTGGCTGATCTATTTCACCGCGCGAACAATTGTTGTGTTTCTCTCTTTGTTTGATGTCAACACTAATTTAAGAATCGCCTGTTTTCTGGGCAGGGTTCTATGGAAATACTACAACCGAGGTCGTGAACGTGCCTTGGAGAACCTTAGGAAGAGCTTTCCGGAAAAAGAAGAACAATGGCTTTGGCAGACAGGCCAACGAAGCTTTGAACAAATCACTATGCTGGCCATCGACGTTCTATTCACGCCCAGACTCGTGAAGAAATGCAACTGGCGAGATTACTCAAGATACAAAAACGTCGAACAAGCCAAATGGCTAATGCAAGAGCGCAAGGGATTACTTATGGTCACAGGTCACTATAGCAACTTTGAAATTAGTGGGTATCTGTTGGGGTTATTCGGCTTTGACATCTACAGTATTGCCCGGCCATTGGATAACAGGTTTGTCAACAACCACGTCATGGAGGTACGGCAACGAGCTGGGCAGAAAATTGTTGACAAAAAAGGTGCTACTGAACTCATGCCGAAAATCAGCTCTAGCGGCGCAACGCTTTGTTTCATCGCCGACCAAGATGCTGGCAGAAAGGCAGTTTTCGTTGATTTCTTCGGCCGAAAAGCCAGCACATACAAAAGCATTGCCCTACTCGCTATTACCAACAACGTTCCGATAGCTGTCGGCTATAGTAGGAGAATTGGCAATAAATTTTTCTTTGAAATTGGGATTAATCGTATCATCTTTCCGGAAGAATGGGCTAATAAGGATGACCCACTTGAATGGATTACGCTTGAATACACAAAAGCGATCGAGAAGTTCATTCGTGAGGACCCGAGTCAGTACTGGTGGGTGCACCGTAGATGGAAGACCCGGCCGAAAGAAAAAAACAAAACTTTCGCAGCAAGCTCCATAGCCTCACATATAACGTCTAGCTCTGCAAAGATTAAACAACCTACATACTCAGTAGAGAGGCCCTTGACTACGTACGGCATATAAACAACCGGCAAAGATATTGCCTGATCTGTGGTGAGCAATCTTTCCTGAGTTGGTAATCTGGACGTAGAAATATTCGCCGATAAGCAGAGAACTATCAACTCTTCTAATTTTAGCATTCAGCCATTATAGTGATCAACGTTCCATAATAGAGAGACTTCTTTCGGGTCAAATCAACAACATAGGCCTCAACAGCTAAACTTCCCTCAAATCCACACTTTTCAGTCAAAATCCTTAGAAAAGGGGATGGAGATGTCTTAAGCTTGCAGGGTATTGACTTAGTAATAAAAGATATGTTATAATTAAGCAGAATTTGACCGCTATCGCCTCCTATGTGTTGAGCCGTGGCCAGCCACCTGAATCATCGATGGGGAAGGAGATAAAGATGCTTGGGTACATCAGATATTCGCTCGTAGTTTTGTTATTTATAGTGTATTTGGCCTGTCCCGCCAGAGCCGATTGCCCGTTAGGCGACCTGGATGGAGACTGTAAAATCAATTCAAGCGACCTGTATATCTTAGCTGAGCAATGGCTGGCACCGCCTGAAAGCCATGCCGACCTAAATCGAGATGACCAAGTCGATATGATGGATCTAGCCCTTCTGGCAGTGAACTGGCACAAAAAAGGCGCTGCTCTTGTGATTAATGAAGTTATGGCCGCCAATACCAATACTCACCAAGACGCACAGGGGGAATATGATGATTGGATCGAGATTTATAACGCTGGGGACTACGCTGTGGACATCGGTGGCCTGTACTTGACAGATAATCTTTCCATGCCTATGAAATGGCAGATTCCCAACGATGATCCTGCACTAACCACTATAGGGCCAGGTGAGTATTTATTGATATGGGCCGACAACGATATCAGCGATTCCGGTTTGCATGCAAGCTTTAGACTCGATGCCAGCGGCGACGAGGTTGCCCTTTTCGATACGGATGGCAGCACTCTCATCGATAGTATCACATTCGGCACACAAACTGCTGACATATCTTATGGGCACTACCCGGACGGCAGCGGTAATCTTCGCTTTATGGCCTCCCCTACTCCAAATGGGCCAAATATGGATATTTATCTTGGACAGCTTGCTGAGCCGAGATTCAGCCACGACCGTGGTTTTTATAACAGTCCGATTTCGGTTAGGCTATCCACCGAGAGCGAAGACGCTACTATATACTATACTCTCGACGGCAGTGAGCCAGGTATAACGGACCGATTTCCTTCAGGCATAGAATATACTGATCCTATTGTCGTTAACAAGACTACATGCATTCGGGCCAGGACGGTTAAGTCCGGGTGGATGTCCTCAGAAACAGCAACCTGCAGCTACATTTTTTTAGACAACGTAATACACCAACATCGATATCCAACAGGTTTTCCCACATCCTGGGGACAGACCCGTGTTGACTACGAAATGGATCCGGATGTTGTCAACAACCCAGCCTATGCACTAACTATCAAGGAGGACCTCAAAACTATTCCTTCTGTGAGCATTGTGATAGATAACAACGATTTCTTTGGAGCCGAGAGGGGTATTTATGCAAACACCCAAGCCAGTGGAATTGCCTGGGAAAGACCAGCTTCTATAGAATGGATCGATCCAGTAAAAGGGGACGATTTCCAGGTAAATGCAGGTCTGCGTGTCCACGGCAGCCAATATGGGAGGACGAGTGGTGTAGCAAAGCATTCACTGCGAATGCTTTTTAAGAATGAATATGGTTCTCCCGAACTGGAATTTCCGCTGTTTGAGGACACCGATGTTGACCGTTTCGACTCGCTTGTGCTTCGAGGCATCTGGAATTACTCCTGGTTTGGAGATAGTACAGCATGTGGCGGTTTGGGAACCGACCATGCAGACTACCTGCGGGACCAGTTTGCACGTGATACGGTACGGGATATGGATGGGCTGGCTTCTCACAGCAGGGCCGTTCATGTCTATATTAACGGTCTCTACTGGGGTCTTTATATTCTTACCGAAAGGCCTGACGATGGGTTCGCTTCGATACACATTGGTGGAGAGAAGGAAGACTACGATGTCCTGAAAGCTCCAAATTCTGGTTCTTCTATGGACATAATAGCAGGTGATAGAAGCGAATGGAACACACTTTTCAGCATGGCAGAGCAAAACTTGAGCAGCACCGCGACGTATGAATCAATACAGCAATATCTGGATATTCCTGCGATGATCGATTACTTATTGATGGTCTACTATGTTGGCAGCCGCGATGCGCCCGTTCTTTTATGTAATGACTATTTGCCACGCAATTTCTATGCCTTGCGAAGACGAGAGCCGGCAGGCCCCTTTGTGTTCATGCCCTGGGATGTGGAATGGATACTCGAATCACCAGACGTCAATCGTCTTAATGTTGTCGGGGTGCAAAATCCATACTACTTGCTTAATAGGCTTCGGTCCAATGAGGAATTCCGAATTTTACTGGCGGATCACATTTACCGACACTTCTTCAATGGCGGAGCTTTGACATCGGCTCGTTCGATCGAACGTTATATGACCCGTGCGAATGAAATTGATCGCGCTATTGTAGGAGAGTCGGCACGATGGGGGGATAGCAGAAGGTCTTATCCCTATACTCGTGATGTTGAGTGGGTTGCTGAGATTGACCGATTGGTGAATCAGTATTTTTCTGTTCGCACGGACATTGTATTGCAGCAATTCATACAAGCGGGCTTCTATCCCAACGTCGATGCACCCACATTCAGTCAGCACGGCGGATTGGTCA
>CAZFLY010000107.1:0-5329 GCA_964519995.1 uncultured Pirellulales bacterium
CATACAGATGACGTGGTAACAGATAGACACCGGGAATAATCTGCGCGGTACTAACGTCGGTAGAAGTGCTCCAGGCCACCGTCAGGTGGTCGCCTTCAACATCTTCCTTTTGCAGCGCCATAATGTAGTAGAGATTTCCTGCTTCCAGATGAATCGGAGCGGAGCTGGGAGAATCGGGCCATATATGATAAGGGATCGCCGCGCTTGCCGAAACAATCATATCAGTGCCCAGCCACAATTCGCTGGAAGTATCGCTGTTGAGCCAGAACGTATAGTCCCCGGTAGTCTCTACATAGAGCCAGCCGTGCATCCGCGTACCATAATTGTCTGCCCGTTCCCTCGGAGTATCAAAACTGGTGAGATAGTCGGTGAAGGTCGGGTTATCCGGATAATTTACATCGCTCGTCAGGTCGGCAACAGCAGCGCCAGGGATACCATCCCATACCTCATGCGTAATTGAACCGAGTCCTTTTATCGGCACAGTCTGAAAGTTCCAGACATTGCCCTTATGGATAGTCGGAACCGATGCGGATTCGACCGTATCAACACGCCAGTAGTAAACTGTGTTAACATCAAGGGCCGAATGTCCGGTTTCTGCAGGGGTACAATTGGTATCGTTCACATCCGACAGGTATATTCTATATGGCGGCTCAGTACCAGAAGTACCTACAGGTGCATTATTTACTTCAGAGAAGCTATCACCGAAGATAACTACGTGCCCCTCAACAGCACCGGTTCCTGCATCCCAGCTAAGATTCGGGTCCACAGGCACGTAACGGCCGTCCGTCTCAGGGTCGGGATTATAGGCAATCATGGGTTGAGTATTAAATCTCCAGGTACTGCCTCGATAGGTAGTTACTCCACTAATCGTATCGATTCGCCAGTAGTAAGTATCGCCTTGAACAATATTGGAATACAGATAGTTCGGGGCAGTGACCGTGCCCTGGTCTGCATTAGGATGGTTGCTATCAACCTCGCTGCAATTGTTGCTAATGTACACGTGGTAATTGTCCGCAGATGGCAAATCAGGTCCCTTAAGCCATGTAAGGTCCACACTTGCGCCTCCGTAAAAGCCCTTGTGCTCCGGGTAGGGAATATAAGCTCGATAAAGAGGGCTCGTAAGTGTAAGCCGAACATAGTCGAAACCGGCCCAGCCCCAGTTGGGACCCGGATTGTCAAGTTCAATGCCGATTTCGTGATCATAACAGGCCGGAATGGTATTGGCATTAAAAGTCAAAGTGAACGTCTGCATATTGCCTGTAATGGCTACATTATTAATAGCCACTGTGGTTCTCGTACCGTTATCATCATAATAGAGGGTAAGTAAGAAATTATCGGCTGCCCAGTTATTCTTCGCATCAACATTCAATTCAAAAACATCTCCCTGGCCAATCAGAAAATCAGTCAAATTGTAAACATTGGGGTCCGCTGCCTTCGCCCAGCCCGCCCACACCCCATCAGTGGTAGTGGCTGGGGGGCTACTATTTATTGATTCCACGCCGGAATCGGGGGCTGGGCCATCACACTCCCAGCCGGGAACCTCAGCAGGGCCACCGCCATAATATAGGGCACCATCCTCCATGTCCCATCCGGAAGTTTTTACTACATTTGGTTCTTCAAAGCTGTAGTTCACAACCGGGATATTTACATCTGCACGAGCCGGAACGCCCCCAGCCATAATCAACACAACAACACCACAAACCAAATAAATCAATTTTCTGCACATAATAATTCCTCCTTCAAAAAGCATAAAAATTATGATATCTCTTCCACGAGCTGAAAAAAAATAGTTGATCGATATCTCAGTCTACCTTTTTGATGACTGTCCTTAGATTACTACAAGAAATTGTTATAATTCGCTTTCACCTCCTTCTTTCAAGATGTATAGCTATAGCCCTCCGTTGGCTAGAATCGTATATCTACTTGATTAATCAGATATGATTTTATGCAAAATTTAATACCAGAACAAGACATCTTTGCGTTGTTTCTTAACCATTTTACGAATCAACTTAGTTAAATATTAACCAGGTTACTAAAAAATAAATTTCTCAAGATTATCGATTGGAAACCAAATATTACTATTGTAGTTTTAAAAAGAACATAATGCAGTCTGTCACTCCTCTCGAAACGAAGGATCTCAATCTCTTTTTTGCAATCCGTTTATTGCACTATTGGGGACGAATCCTCGGCTGCGCCTCAGAATGAAGAGGTCAATGATTTTCGACAAGTAAGTTTTTCAGAATACAAAGAGAAAAACGATTATACGCAAAGTGAGATTGCTTCATCACGGAGTTTATCCTGAGCGTAGTCGAAGAAATCATCGCAATGATGAATATAAATGTGTAGGCGATAACTCCGCTCGCTAGGATAATCAGAATTTAGCTTACCCCACGCAGGACGATATACTAATTGAAAATCTTCTTTTAATTCATCTGCTTTTCTGGTAGATATTTGTAGCGTGGGTGTTGAGAATGTTTGCGCAGTTGGGGAACCCTACCGCAGGGGTGGAGGCTAAATGTGGTATAGGTGTGGGGTTTTGAAGAATGGCGACGGACTTTCTTATCAGCAATGGCTAGGTTATAGACCCTGCGGATAAGCTCGACTTTCCATCGACAGTTTTGTGTCTGGAGCAGAAAGTTTACCGTTAACTATCATCTTGATGAGGGGGTATGTATGAAAATGCGTATATCGAGGAAAATTCAGGAAAATCTACCTACAGTCCACGGCCGAAGAACCACTCCTAACGTATTATTGTTTGTGGAAACCTCGAGAGAGTTTGGCAGAGGTTTATTACACGGAATTATAAAATACTCGCGATTGCATGGGCACTGGAGGATCTATCGAAGGCCGCTGGCACTGGACTCGTCGCTACCCGACTGGAGAGAAATGAAAATTAATGGTGCCATAGCCCGAGATGTGAAAGTAGCTCAGATTCTGGTACATTCGGGATTTCCCGTGATTTTTGTGCAGCACAGCAGGGATATTTATAAGAATTTTCCAGGCATCATAACCGACTCATCCTCAATTGGCCGAATGGCAGCCGAGCATTTCCTCGATAGAGGATTTCGAAATTTCGCATACTGTGGCTTCGATGATTTCGTCTGGTCAAGGGATCGCAACCACTTCTTCCAGCAGCGACTCGAGCAGGACAATCTCAAGGTCAACACTTATAAACAGCCGAAGTCCAAGGCAAAACGCTTATGGGAGAACGAGCGACACTTGCTTGTCAACTGGCTTGTGTCTCTTCCTAAGCCGGTTGCGCTAATGTGCTGCAATGACGACCGGGCGCTGCAAGTTGTCGAAACCTGCGAACTTGCGGGAGTACATGTCCCTGAAGATGTCGCGGTTCTCGGCGTGGACGATGATGTGCTTGTATGTGATCTATCCGACCCTCCGATATCTAGCATTGCAATGAGTACCGAGGCAGCAGGTTATGAGGCGGCCGAGTTGCTCGACCAAATGATGAAGGGCAAGAAGGTAACCGGTCAGAGAATAGATGTTTTCCCGACCCACATTACTACACGTGTCTCCACAGATATTGCCGCGGTTTCCGATTCTGAGATTGCGACTGCAATTCGTTTCATTCGCACAAACGTTGATAGGACAATACAAGTAAGAGACGTCGTAGATGCTACCTCAGTGTCAAGGCGTGTGCTCGAGAAACGTTTTCGTACCTCGCTGCGAAGGTCAATTCACAAGGAAATCAAGCGAATGCGGGTCAATCGCATCATCCAGCTTCTGGTTAGCACCGACATGACTGTCAGAGAGATTGCACTGCGATGCGGATTCGATAGTGCCTGGCACATAGCCAGATACTTTCGCGAAGTGACAGGAATCAGTCTTCGAGAGTACCGCAGAAAACATGCGCCAAGGTAGCAGCAAGGCTGCATAAACGTCCTACTCTGAACATTCAATAGTAAGTATAGTATCTAAACAACCTTGGTGGTCCAAGAACGCCTAAAGGAAGCTCCAATCTTTTCCTGCCCCCCATTCGTGCTAATTAAATATTTTCGCAAAATGGTTAAAAGAAAACGCGATTACGTCTTGGTTCAGGATCATGATTCTGCGATAATACTAGTGGGAGGTTTTGCGGTGCGCGAAGTTTGCTGCAGAACGGCATTTGTTCTTGGCTTATTTAAGGAGTCTAAAAATACGAAATACACATGTTATCGTAGCAGTGGATAATATGCCAGCCTTGGCTAACAGAGAGTATCCCGGCCTCATTTCCGGGGCTGCGACGAGCCTGCGTAAAAGCCCTTGTATCTGGTTCGGAACGGAAAAACATGCAAGGGCCTTTACTCTCATAGAGCTGCTGGTCGTTATCGCCATAATTGCCTTATTAATGGGTATATTACTACCAGCGTTGACCAGAGTCAAAGAACAAGCTCGGCAGCAGGTTTGCCAAGCGCGTGTTCGGCAGCACGTTCTTGCCTTGAATATGTATGGGGATGACAACTCTACAAAGCTTCCATTGCCCGCTACTGCCGGATACTGGCTACAGGACGTTGCTTGCAATACAGTAAACTTCATGCTCGGGACCGGTATGACACGAGAGATATTCTACTGTCCCTCGAACACCAACCACCAGAAGTACAATGATCTTTTTTGGTTGTTCAACAACGACACGTGGAGAGGCGGAAGATTCAGGGATGAAAGTGGCTTTATTGTATCCGGATATTGCTACATATTGGAGGTTGCTCCCCCAGGAGCCCCACGGCAGGCGATTACTCGATATGAAAGAGATAGTATGGAGAAGATTTGGTTAAAGACAACCCAAGAGAAGAATCCAGCTCTGAGAGAGGTGGTTGTTGATTCGATTATGGGCGCAACTCGAGCTGGCACCAGGTATGGGTACAATTTTGCCCAGGTTGCTGGAGGTATCTACACAGAAAGTCAAGTGTACGATCAAACAAGCCATTTGAAGGGTGATGATCCTCTTGGTGGAAACGTTGGCTTCTTGGACGGTCATACGGAGTGGAGGAAGTTCGAGCCGGAAATGCAAGGCGGTGTAGCAGTGCCCAGATATGACGGTCCCCCAGCCTTCTTCTGGTAGGCTCGATCTCCTTGTGCTTTAGAACTCCCCTGCTTACTATCCTTCTTAGGGTAGTTTGGCTTTGTTATAGGCTGTGGTCTGTATCATATATGGCAACGCAGCGATTTCACGAACCACATTAGGAAAGAAAGCAAGCCGGACGGTAGCAATATCCTTTTCCTCGATGGACATTTAGAATAGCGTATTAAAAGTTATCTTAATAAGCAATTTTGGCTCTATTTATAACTGTCCCAAAGATTGTGGGAGAGTTTTTCAAAGCCAGGCCTAACCAGTGGC
>CAZFLY010000108.1:0-5326 GCA_964519995.1 uncultured Pirellulales bacterium
CGCCAAGTCAAAGAAGTTTACCTGTGAATCGTGATTGAAGTCGTACATACAGGCGACTATCTGCAGCGCATTGATCAGATCGCACTGTGCTGCCCCTCCGCACGGAGGCGTAACAATCACGTTCCACATACCGACCTCAATGTCGTCCAGGTCGGCTTGACAAGTTATTGTGTTCTCGTCCACAATCACAACGTTGGTGGCGTTTATCCTCTTGATATCATCCCTGAACACGACCAACTCGGCGTCGACATTTATTAGTCTGAGATTGCCACCAGTGAAGTCAGTCTGGAAAAACTCAATCGCCTCTTCCCCGCCATTCTCGTAGAAGTCGAGTACCAGAAAGTGGCTGCCAGCAGCCGGAAAGTCGAAGGTCATTGTGCCGGCGGTTAGGTTTTGGAGACAATCGGTCGTCGCTGCGGCACGAGGATCTGCGTATTCCCCGACAAGCTGGCCATCGATCCACAAACTAAATCCGTCATCACTGTTCACGCCGAAGTACCGCACTTTAGGTGAGGGTGCGTATATATAACCCGTGAAACGTACTGCAAAGTTGGTGCCGTCAATGTTAAATGGCGGCGCGAAGTCCAGTTCATTACCAATGAACTCTCCTTGTCCATCTGGGTTTGCGAAGTTAATCCACTGGTGAACAGCGTGCGTGGCATCCCCAATACCGCGTGTGGGGTCGTCCAGAAGCAGTGTCGCTGCGTTAATCCGGTCAAACGCCTGGTCGCTCTGGACGTAAAGGGCGTCAAAGCCGATCTCTTCCGAGTCGCTGGTCAACTCAACAGAGGTCGCCGATCCCGGCTCAAAGCCGCTTCCGTGAATCGTGAGATGTGCCGTACCGTTTTTGCATACCAAGCTCGGCGTTACCGAGGTAATTGCACAAGCCGGTACGCGGGTTACTGTGATAGAATCAGTCGCCCCGATCATAGGATTGCCGAAACGGGTGAGCCCTTTAACGATAAGCAGATTGGGGCCCAACGAGATTGGAATGTCCACTTCGAACACATTGTTTTCTAAGAATTGTGCAGGGATAGTAGTGTCGTTGACTGAGATCCCCATTACATCCTCTGGTGCGATACCTTTGATTGTGACCGTGTCAGCCGATGTACAGAAGTCATCGCCATTATTGGTTATGATCTCAAACATATACGACGAAACCTGGGTTAGGATATAAGCTCGACGGCTGCGCACGAACTGTTTGATTCCGTCCCGTCGGTCGCTGCCAAGGCCATCGGCGATAAGGGCATTTGTGGCGTCGTCGAGAAACTGGTCGAAGGCCGTCGGTGGATCGTTTGTTCCATACGAGGTCTGCCACGGGCCTCTCACTAGATCCGCGAACGCGTGCAGGTACATCTGCCGGTATTTGTTATAGTTCAGGAACCTATAAACCTCAGGGAACTGGCTAGTGTTCATGGAGAACAAGTTAGTGTTGGACCCATCGCCCGAGCCGAGTGTAAAGTCAATGTCCCAGGGCAGCAGGTACCACTTGTCTTCCGTCGGGGCGTAGTAGAAGTAGTTGTTCTTGCCTCGATTGTACCCGTAGCTGTCCCAGTCGCCGACGGCGTGGCGAATCGCCAAGACACGCGCGAAGTGTTCAGGATCGATGACAGATTCAATAATTTGTTCATACTCCGGGCTGTTCGGCGGAGTGTTGAGCGCAACGGCAAAATCAAAGAAATGATCCCAGTTGTCGTTCTCGCGATGTCCTCGTTTCTCAAATCCCCACCGATAGGTTTCCTTGAGCAGAGGGTGTCTATTGTCGTACTTCAGCCCTTCATCGAGGTTTGAGAATCTCGTGCCATCTGCTGTATACTCGAAATAGTCATCGATTTTGTGAATGTAGCCATCGGTATCATCCGGAAACCACTTGTTAATGTAGTCGCCGTCGATTTTCTGGACATCCTCGTAGACCATCCCGCTAGTCTGGCTGCTGCCATTGACGATAAGGCGCACAAATTCCTGCATTGAGTATTGAAGGCCCATCTGTTTATAAAACCAGTAAGATGCGCGTTCCTGTAATGGGCCGCGGTTACCCCCTTCGGTGTTATCGAGATTTATCTCTTCTCGTTCACCGAATTTTTGGTCCGGATTGAAGTCGATCCGGTAGGCGTAGCGATCGCGGGGATTCCGGCAGCATCCACTCCGGATAAACGGGCTGCCGCGATAGCGGATCCCACAATTGTAGAAGACCTCGGTGTTGTTGTAGACGAACGTGCAATCCAGCAGTTCGTTCGAAAGATTGGGACGGGATCGAAATGTGTTGATTACGTCATTGGAGAGCCAAATGCGGTATGTGGCAAACCTGGTGCTCAGCAGTGAGTCGTCGACACGAACAAGACAGGTCCGATCGGGTATATCTGCCGAGGATTCGAGTTTTGTGGGGAACCGTGTCGATGCTGAGCCGTCGGAGGCTTCGATATAGAATGCCCGCATCGTGCCTCTGGGCGCACCCGGAATCGTGGCTGTAAAGATGCCGTCGCCATTGATCAGGTCATCGCCAGAGCCATTGTCAACCATGAGTGTGCTGGAAAACTCGGCGCTTCCCTCGGAGCGATAGTAAAGTACAACCGAGCCTACGCCGTCATTGTCGATTACACGGGCGGTCACGATGATTGGTTCGCCGTCACCGGGCAGGACGGGCATGTGTTGCACTTCGAGAATGTCAGGCCCACGGTTGGAGACAAACGCCGAGTTTTGCAGTCCAGGCGTACCAAGGTTCAAAGGCATATTGAGTTCAAATGCGTGCGCCGGTCGAGGCGGTTGAACCGGATACCGCTCTCGTGATGTCCGCAAGAGCAGGTATCGGCTTCCTCGCAGCCACCGTGCCCAACCACGGAACGTCACTGTGCTCGCGGTTACATTAGCAATCGGCTGGTTGAGGCGATTGGCTCCGGGGTCGCCATGGCCGGTGGCAATCAGGTGCAGCGACTGGGACCCGGAGTAACAGTCCTCTGTGGTTGCAAGTGATTGGATGTGATTGCCAAGAATTCGCCAGCTCATCTCGCCGTTTTCGAAACCGTTGTTGCTAAGGCGGTTTGAGCCGCCAATAATCAACTCGAGGTCGTCGAGAAGTATCTCACCTCGGTTGAGCAGTATAAGCTCGAAGATATTGACAACGTCGTGGGTGTATTGGGAATCATTGCTATTGATGGTGAACGAGAATTTTTCCCATGTTGATTTGCCGCTTTCGTCACTATCGGCCCAGGCATCGGGTGAGTTGTTGTTGCTATATGGATCGCGCAGCTCCATGCTTGTTCCCTGGCCATCAGCCCATGTCGGCCATCGGCCGCCATCGTAATAAGTCACCTCATCGGCTATGACCATACATGTTTCGATCTGGCCGGTGTCCGGGTCCTCCTGCTCAATTGGATACGACAACCGGATGCGTTCGCTATGATCATTCAGATTTCCCGAGTAAGGCCCGAATAGATTCGACCCAATAACCAGATTGTCGTACACGTTCTCGAGAATGTTCGGGTCCTTGGCCACAACCAGGAATGAACCCGGCGACATCTCAGTACCTTCATCGAACACGTATGTAATACCCTCGGTGAAGGCCCAACCGCCAAGTTGGACCGTGCTGGCGCCTCGGTTGTACAGTTCGACATATTCGTATCGCTCATCGCGGCTGCCGTGGTGGTACATTATCTCGTTGATTACGATGTCGTGAACAGCAAGCTGGGCATTTGGCGCGTTGAAAGTTGCTGAAGTAAGAAAGCCGAAATAGGCGGACCCGTCCGGATATCGGCCAAAGGTTACGTCCGGCTCAACTGCTTCGTAGCGCACCGCGTCCAGGACGCGAATGGGCTCCGGCACAGGGTCATTTGTGGCTGCTGTCAAATAAATTGTTTCGCCAGAAGAACTCAGCCCGAAGGGGAATCCACTGGGCGGCATGCCTTCGCGGACGGCCCAGAACTGGCCGGGCTGCAGCACGATGCCGTCCTGGATCTTGTATTGGAGCAGGTTGTCCGGGTCGTCGCTAAGATATACATTGCTCAGACCAACCGGGATGGGACCTGGATTGTACAACTCGATCCAGTCGGTGCCTGGCGGCATATCACTATTGGCCAATAGCTCATTTATCACAATACGGGCGCTGGGTTCGTCCCCACCTAACACGGGGGCGATCGCGCCATAGAGCGTCGCAGTTAGTGCGAAATCAGAACTGCTCGAAGGATTTGTGTTATGCCCCTGAATCGCGAGCACGTTGGTGCCCGGGACTAATAGTGTAATCCACGACGTACTTTCTCGCATATCGGGGCCATAGTCGGTAGCCTCATTTCCTTCAGTGTTAAACGATGGGGGATCGCCGCTGACATTGGCCCGGCTGATCTCCACGCCGTTGAGGTACAGAACGTAGCCGTCGTCGTAGTACACAGTGCTGCGCAATTGAGTGAACGAGGCGATCTGGTCCGCCGTCAAGGTGAAGCGCAGTCGAGCATATACCGAGGTGTAGCCGCCCTGCATATCACTCAGGACGGTTCTGATGGTCGCAAGCTCGGCCGGATCGCTGCTGTATCCATAGCCGCTGGAACCATTAAGCCACGCTGTTGTACTGGGATTGTCGTTGAAGCCCACTTGCGTCCAGTCTTGTGTAGCCTGGCCACCTGAGCCCGGTGATGGTTCCTCCATCCCCTTAAAGTACCGTCCTGTATGGCCTACATCCACAAGGATTAACAGCGTTGGGTCTTCTGGCTCGGTTTGGATTTCATCCGGCCCGCCCGGTGTGCCGCCAATAAACGTGCTTGGCGACCAGGTTGACGCTTCTTCCGGATCACCGCCGCACCTGGCGAGAATGAGTGAGTGTCCTGCTCCATCGGGTGAGATAGGCCAGGGTCTTTCGTCGCTGTATCGAAGCGAGATGACAATTCCCCCGTTTCCGTTCGACAGCTCGACCCGTTCGCCGTTGTTGCTGAGCCTGCCTGTATAAGGACCATGCATGTCACTGATACCGTATGCCGCCTCCAGGGCAGCCGGATCGCGCGCCACTACCAGGTACTGCTTGGCTTCGATAGTTGTTCCAGGCTCAAACTCATATTCAATACCATTCGTAAATGCGTAGCCGGTGAGGTCTTCAAACACGGCCCTGTTATTATACAGCTCAATGAATTCAAGCGCCTCAGTTCCGTCAGCCGGGTGATACATCACCTCACTTACTACGAGCCCCATGCAGGGTTTAGCGGCCCAAAAGGTGATTACGCAGAGCATCACCGACAAACTGCATGTATGTCGTCTCAGGTTATTCATGTGTGTCTTATCCTTACCTTCAATGATGGTAGTTACATTCCTAAAACCTCCCGATATTCTATTTTATCAGATCAAC
>CAZFLY010000109.1:0-5296 GCA_964519995.1 uncultured Pirellulales bacterium
TGTTGCATCGGACAAACCACTACTCAATCTTTAGGTTTTGTTAGAGTGCCTTAATCGTATGCAATTGTACAAGAATAGTTCTATCGGAAGAAGAATCCTTTGTTTGGATGAGAAAAAACAGGACTATATCTTCAGACGCACATGAGCTTGTTACAGCTTGGGGAGAAGAAAAGAAAGCTTCTTTCAGAGGAACTCACATAAACAAAGACCAGCCAACCAAGTGTAGAAATGACTGGGGTATTCTACGATCTAAGGACCCAGAGGATTAAGTTATAGTTACACGGGACCCTTATGAAGACTGAAAATACCACAATATCGTGTTTGCAGAACTCGGTTAACCAAGAGGTAACTCTACATGGCTGGCTGTATAACAGCCGGGCAAGCGGCAAGATTCTATTCTTAATCATTCGTGATGGCACCGGCCTTTGTCAGTGTGTAGTCGAAAAAGGCAATGTATCTGATGAGCTTTTCGAGCAGCTCAAACATCTCGGCCAGGAATCATCGCTGACGGTGACGGGAGCGGTTCGGGCTGATGAGCGCAGCGTTGGCGGATATGAGTTGGCTGTTACCGGAGCAGAAATAATCGGCCCAGCTCAGGACTATCCAATTACGCCCAAGTCGCACGGCATTGATTTTCTACTTAAAAACCGTCACCTGCACCTTCGCTCGCAACGACAGTGGTGTATCGGTAAAATCCGCCACACGGTCGTCGATGCCATACGCAAATTCTTTAATGACAACGGCTTTATCCTGATTGATACGCCGATCTTCACCACCGCAGTCGGCGAAGACCAGCAGTCACTTTTTGAAGTTGATTATTTCGGAAGCCCGATGCATCTGACTCAAACAGGCCAGTTGTATCTTGAATCGGCTGCGATGAGCTATGGCAGGGTTTATTGTTTCGGGCCAACTTTCCGAGCCGAAAAGAGCAAAACTCGCAGGCATCTGACCGAATTCTGGATGGTTGAGCCGGAGGTTGCTTTTACCGATTTGGACGGCCTGCTTGAGTTGGCGGAGAATTTCGTTTCGTTTATCGTAGCACAGGTCCTGGACAAAAATAGGAGTGAACTCGAAACTCTCGAAAGCGACATTTCAGCCCTTGAAGCGATCAAGCCGCCTTTCTATAGACTAACCTACACCGAAGCTGCGGAGATTTTAACCGGCCCAAAGACCCAGCACTTTTTAGCTGAGGAGCTAAAGCAGCTTCAAGAGCAAAAAAAGCAGATTGAACAGCGAATCACCGAGCTTGAGACCAAGCAAGCAGGTCAGATCAAGCAATGGCAAAAAGACCCCCGCCGCTTTGCTTCGCAAAGCGAAGCAGCGGGGGCTGCTGATCTGATAGAACTGCGAGGTGAGCTTGCTGAGGTCGATATAAAGATTGAAAATAATCCGAAGCACGCACAATTAGCCGCTGAGTTTCGGTGGGGAAAGGACCTTGGCGGCTCGGATGAGACCATCATTTCGCACATGCACGATAAGCCCATCTTTGTCACGCACTATCCGAAGCAGGCCAAAGCCTTCTATATGAAGATCGATAGAGAAAATGAAAAAGTCGTATTGAATTTCGACCTGCTGGCGCCGAAAGGCTTCGGCGAAATCATAGGCGGCTCCGTTAGAGAGGACGACTACGACCGGCTGGTAGAGCGAATCCGCGAGCATGACCTGAATCCTGAGACTTATGATTGGTACCTCGACCTGCGAAAGTATGGCTCGGTTCCGCATGGCGGCTTCGGCCTCGGCGTAGAGCGGACGGTTGCCTGGATAACCGGCGAACAACACATCCGGCAGTGTATCCCCTTCCCAAGAATGATGGACAAAGTGTATATATAGCGGATAGGAGGTGATCGTTTCACGACATCTGCATGGAAACCTGGACCACACAAAAGCTCCTAAATTGGGTCACCGAATACCTCGCCAATAAAGGCATTGATTCTCCCCGTTTGAGCGCTGAACTTCTGTTAAGTCACGTTCTGGGATTGAAACGCATCGAGTTGTACACAAAACATGACCAGGTCGTCGGCAAACAGCAATTGGATCAGTTGCACGACCTGGTCCAACGGGCTGGAAAACATGAGCCGGTCGCCTACTTGGTGGGTAAAACAGAATTTTATTCGCTGGAGCTGAATGTCACGCCTGTTTGTATGATTCCTCGGCCGGAAACAGAACTGCTCGTACAACGAGCAATCGAATTCTTACGAACACGAGTAGGTGGACAATTTGTTTGCGATTTATGTACAGGTTGTGGCTGTATTGCAGTGGCAATTGCCAAGAACTTCACCCATGCAAGGATAATTGCAACAGATATTTCCGATGCCGCTCTTGAAGTGGCCGCCAAGAATATTGAGACGCATGGCCTCGAAAACCGGATTCAACTACTTCAGGGCGATTTGTTTGAACCTGTTATTCCACAACTCGACGTCGTGAAGCTTGTCCCCGACTCCGATCGGGGATTCGACTTGATCGTTTGCAATCCTCCATACGTAAGTATTGCTGAATATGAGACGCTCCAGAAAAATGTCCGAGACTACGAGCCAAAAATATCTTTATTCGCAGGCCGTGACGGTCTGGACATACATCGCAGAGTGATTGAAAAAGCAAGTGATTTCCTAAAACCTGACGGTGCATTAATGTTGGAGATAGGTTACGCACAAGGGCCGGCTGTTGAAGAACTGCTTGAACAAACCGGAGCTTTCGCTGGAACCAAAATCGAAAAAGACCTTCATAACAACGATCGCATAATAATCGCAATAAAGTAGCACTGATGCTATTTAAGTACCATTCTTTTTATAGTCTTGCAACTCCTGCCGCAAGAGATGAAATCAGCCATCGGGCCCATATTAGTCGCAGGTAACGTTCGATATATTTGATGAAATTTTCAGTAAAAATCATTGCTAACGCCCAGAATAGGGCCTTTTTATAGGTCGTTGTGGGAAGAAACTAAAAATTATGATGCCGATAACGTTTTACCATCGCTGTACTTGGGAAAAAGCAGAAGCTAAAATAACACTTTTCAGCAGCAATTTGTAAAAAAAATGTTGCAATTGCGAGGAGTTCAGGTGTAGTATAATCAAAATTATTATTGGCTGATTAAGGAGGAGATGCCATGAAAAAGTGCAAGGTTGCGACGTTTTTGTGTGTAGTTGTTTGTTTTTACAGTATCACAGGGGCGGCTCTGGTCGATACAAGTTCTCCCGAATTGTCAGGTAGTGGTGTTGTTTTCTCCGATCAGGATTCTGTGCTTGAGCAAACGATAATTACTGAAGCCCTGACAACATCCACTTTCGTTACGACAACCATTAATAACAGTGGCCTTGTGTGGACAGGTTACATGTTGTCGCTTGACCCAGCAGGGGACGCTACTTTTGTTGGGGGGACTGCCGGAAGTACAAAGTTCAAAACGGTGGAGTATCCAGACCCTTGGACGATCGAATTCAGAGCTCCAGAGCAGGTTCCACTTGGTGGTGTGGTGGCACTTCAGTATGATATCAGTATACCTGAAGGTGTGCCGTATTCTTTTGCGCTGACCCAGACACCGATACCTGAGCCGGCAACAATTATGCTTTTTGGCTTAATGGCCTTGATTGTGGCAACAGGAAGAAAAATAAGCTGACTAGCATCCACATACTATCTCCTATGAGATTCAAGGGTCCGTGTTTGGAATGTGATATTGTTCGCTTCGTTCGGAGTCATGCGTTTTGTGATGTGACTGTTATGCTGAGGCGATCAATAAGATATGAGTGTTCTAATTTTATAACCGCTGAGTTTTTCCCTACCAGCCAATTCTCTAAGCTCGATAAGAAAGGCTATCCCGACAATTTGCCCACCTATTTTTTCAATGAGTTTGCACGCTGCTGCCATTGTCCCGCCGGTTGCTAAAAGATCATCGACCATTAAGACCTTGGCCCCTTCTTTTACAGCATCCTTGTGAACCTCCAATGCGTCGGTGCCATACTCTAGGTCGTAAGTGACACTTTCGGTTTTGAAAGGCAGTTTGCCTTTCTTTCGTATGGGGACGAAGCCGGCACTGAGTTTTTGTGCGACTGCTGCTCCGAAGATGAATCCTCTAGCCTCCACAGCGGCGACGTAATCGACGTTCACTTCTGCAAAGTCGGCGCATAAGGCATCCACTGAAGCGCGGAACGCCTTCGGGTCGGCTAATAAAGGCGTGATATCACGAAAAAGAATCCCCTTTTTGGGCCAATCGGGTATGTTGCGGATGAACTTTTCCAGATCAATCCTTTTGTCTATCATTTATTTACCTTCCATGGCACAGTTCTCAATCGGTCAGACTATATTGCGATTGCTGCATATTTTCACAATATTAGTCGAGCAAAGCAAGCTCTATTGGCTATTATTACTTTCTACTCTTCATTCATATACTCATATAGTTTAGTCAGGGCATCGCGTCGAATTTGGCGAATCCTTTCACGTGTCAGGCCCAATTTTCTGCCGATTTCCTTTAGCGTCATTGCGTTTCTTCCACCCAGACCATAATGCAACCGCAGAATCTCGGCCTCTCTTGGCTCGATCCTGTTCAGCAGTCTCACAGCCTTTGCTTTCTCCTCATCCACAGCTATTTCATCTTCCGGCCTTACGGCATTCTCATCCTCAAGAGTGGCATCGAGCATCTGGCTTTCATCTGACTCATCACTGTCATAGCTTTCGCTGTGAGAGCCAAGGACATCTACGATGCGATTTACTATTTTAGCCTTTCGTGATGGCATGTGCATTATTTCGGCCATCTCTTCGATAGTTGGTTTTCTGCCGAGTTTATTTTCCAGCTCTGCTGATATGTGACGCCATTGATTTATCAACGCCACCATATAGGTAGGAACGTGCACCGGTTGAACGTTTTCGAGCAGCGCACGCTTGATACTTTGCTTTATCCACCATGCTGCGTACGTACTAAAGCGCGTACCGTAAGAGGGATCAAAATAATCAGCAGCCCTTATGAGTCCGAGATTGCCCTCTTCGATCAGGTCACCAAGGCTCATTCCCCGACTAGCGTATTTCTTTGCGATGTTTACAACCAGTCTGAGATTGCTTCGCACTAACTGCTCCCTGGCCCATGGGTCATTGTCCTCGATGATGCGTTTGCCCAGCTCACACTCCTGCTCCCATGTAAGCAGAGACGCCTCATCTATCTCTTTGAGATATTCCTTTATGGTAACGTCGAATGCTATAGGGACCTCCAGCCCGGCCGAGAAACCTTTCGACTTCGGCCGTAAGGGCAAGCAAAGTTCTTAAAAACAGCTTATGGGACCATCCCTTCCTCACAGAGCGCAACTTTGTCTTA
>CAZFLY010000110.1:0-5267 GCA_964519995.1 uncultured Pirellulales bacterium
GTTGCAGATACTGTAAGTCTTCGGTTGGAGCAAGAGCAGTTTAACGACGGCACCAAATTCTGGCTCATCGGCTCAGTCGAGCCATTCAATGCAGGATCAATGGACCAGATGGTTGCCCTAACTATTGTCGGGCCTGATGGAGAAATCGTTTTTGATGGAAGCGTCCCCTTGGACTTAGAAGGATCGTACCGCTATGAGTTTCATTATCAGCAGAGCTTGGCGGATTGTCCGTTTGATTTACGGGGCTCTCCATCCTTTGCCGGACTTTACGAGGTTTGTGTGAGTTATGATAACGCGAACTGCCATGCATTAGTTCCGGTTCTTCCACCGATCGGTTCTGCCATAATTGTTGCTGGTTACGGCGGATATACCTGGAACGATTTGAACGGACAGTACGAAGATTTGCAAAAAAGCATCAATAGTTTGGCGGAATATGCTTACGAGGTGCTTAGGAAGTCGCGGTCTTTGCCAAGCGATAGAATCTGTCTTTTGCATCCGGAGCTGACTGTAGATTGCGACCTTGATGGACAGCCTGATGTGGATGGCTTACCTACCGTCGAGAATCTCAGAGTTGCAATCGAAAACTGGGCTCTTGAGAAGTCATGTACCGAGCAGCAAGACCTCTGGCCCAGCCCGCTGACTATATATATTATTTCCGGGTGCGCAGATTCAGATGTTTTCTACGTCAATCAAGATGAGCTGATTTGGGCGGACGAGCTTGCATGTTGGCTAAGCACGCTTAAAGACACTGTTGACCAGAGTCAGGTGCAGGGAAGCTTTGTTGAGTGTCCTTTGCGGACAAACATTATTCTTGAGTTTCAAACCTCCGGCAGCTTTATCCATGATTTAGCTATACAGAATCCAGACCTTACCATTTTGACTTCATCGGCAGAGAGTGTATTGCGATGTTGTCAGTCCCACATAGCTGAAGCTGGCGGTATGATGTCCTTCGGCCACCAATTCTGGAACCGTATTATGCTCGGTGACTCAGTTGGCTGTGCATGGTCTGCGGCCAGACAGTTTATCTGGGGACAATATGATGATCAAAGCCCACAGATTTGTGCCGACGGCAACGACACCCCGAACGAATCAACAGATGAGTTAATTGTATCAGAGCAATGTTTGGTATCTGACGGAGTTGGCGGCTTCTCTGTGTGCGGCGACGTTGGTTCTATTGGTTGTGATGGCACTTTTAGGCTGGTAAGTTCGTGTGCTGTTGGCGAATCCGTGAGTTTGAGAGTTCAACTGAGCCATCCAGCTTTCGCGCAAGATTGCCAGGTCAACGTTGTTGCTTTTCCACCGTCAGGTTTTGTAAGGCCTAACATAATTCTGGAGCTGGAGTACTCGGATCAGTTGCAGGCGTATGTGGGGACTTGTCACGATGGCTTCACGGCACCGGGACAGTGGGAGCTGCTTTACGTTGCGGTGGATCCTGATGGGCATATTGCGATAACATCTCACAAGGTATATGCCACACAGATTTGTATTGATGTAGATCCGCCGGCAGTCTCTGAGGATTGCGCCAGCAACTATCTTGATCTCTTGGCTTTAATTGATTCAAGACGTCTTGATCTTCAGAACACCATTGATAATCTTACCAGTAGATTTGCCGCCGAACAGCAACTCGCAGTGTCCCAACTTAATAATACCATAGAAAGTAAAATTAGCTGTGCCAATGCAAAGGTGCAGGAGCTTAACGCTAAGTGTGATGAAAAACTTGAGAGTATTAGCAGCATTCCTATAACAACTATTCAGACAAATAGTATGGGTCGTGTTGTTATTAGCGGGCCGAGCAAGTAAAAATTTTCTTGGGCAGTAAATCGGGGGAGATAACAGTGGTTCGTTGCGCCGCAGGTGGGTTCTGCGATGCGCAACAATGGCCTCAACATGCCACCGAGCAGTTGTAAGACAGCAATCGGGCAATATGGATTCAGCCTAATGTTTTCCTAACCGGGGCAGATTTTTCTTGATACTTATGAAGTCTCATCCGTTTTAGGTTTGTAGGGAGTCGGTGGGAAAACTATAATTATGTTGTCAACACAGCTCAACAGCCGCACATAGTTGTTTGTGTATAAGGCACGCTTTTCTGGGGCAAGGGATGGACGCTTGCAAGGTGCAGCAACGGATTGTTGCGATCCTGGGGGTCTTGCTGACTGTCTGTCTAAGTGTTTCTGCGGATTCAGTGCATACCTACGGCCACAGCTTCCATTTGCGAATTCCCGCCGAGCCGCCAAATCCGGAGGATCCAAACAGCAGAGGCTGGATGGCCGATGCAGTCATAGATGTCCCTGATCACCTTACGGTCCTTGATGTTGACGTTGGCATCGATGTGACGCACACCAAGGTGTTTGATTTGCAGATCGTTGTGAAAAGCCCGGCAGGAACTTGGCTGTGGCTTAACAAGTACGATACACTTGAGGAGTACTTTGATGGTGAGGATTACAGCCAAACAGTATTTGATGACGAGGCTACGAGGCGAATTGAAGACGGTTCACCGCCTTTTTCTGGAAGTTTCAAGCCCCGTTCCCCATCATATCTGTCGCGTTTCGATGGTCAGGATGCCCACGGCCAATGGCAATTGCGGATTTACGATGCATACTATGCAGACACCGGCTACTTGAATGAATTTGAGCTTGTTATTACAGCCCTCGATCCAGCGAGCTTATCTGTGTTGAATCCGAATGGCGGAGAGGTTCTTGTTGCAGGTGGAACCTGTGCGATTCAGTGGTCAAGTATAGGCTCCATAAGCAATGTTTTTATCGAGTATTCTGCCGATAACGGCTCGAGCTGGGTGCCGGTTAATCCGCCCAATGCAGGCAATACAGGGTCGTACAATTGGCAGGTACCCGCGGTTGATTCAAGTCAGTGTCTCATACGTGTTAGCGATGCTTCCAATCCGAGCATCACAGATACGAGCGATACACTATTTACGATTGAATATGACGCGGTGACAGAGCCAACGGTAACGACCCAATCAGCTGTTGATATTTCTGCTACCACGGCAACTCTGCGGGGATCGATTGCCGATGACGGTGGGGAGGACTGTCAGTATTCATTCCGATATAAGTTGTCTGGTGGCTCCTATACTTGTACATCTTGGCTCGGCTCGAAAACGACAGGCCAGCTATTTAGTTCCACAATTTCTGGTTTAAGTCCTGCTTCTCTGTATTATTTTAGTGCTCAGGCACAAAATTCCGCTGGCGTGAGCGATTGGGGCGATCAAGAAAGCTTTACAACGAATAGTCTGCCCCCAACCGTTAAGACCCGGTCGGCTGGTAATGTCGGCAAAACCAGTGCGACGCTAACGGGGACCATCGTCGATGACGGCGGCGATGCGTGTCAATATAGGTTTTGGTATAGGAAATATAGCGGCTCGTATTTTTACACTTCATGGACAGGCTCGATAACTGTCGGGCAGGCATTTAGCCAGGAAGTTACTAGTCTGAATTCTGGTACTACCTACTATTTTTACGCCCAGGCCAAGAACTCCGCAGGCGAAAGTAACTGGGGCAGCGAGAAATATTTCGTTACACGAAAGATATTTGGCGGCAGGGGTTCTGGAACTGAACGTGACCCTTACATTATTAGCGATGTTTATGAGCTTCAACAAATCAATAATGAATTGGATGCCTGGTATGAACTGGCAGATGATGTTAATGCTTACGATACCTGCCGATGGAACAACGGAGCAGGTTTTATTCCTATAGGTAATAACTCTGAGAAGTTTTCGGGCCATTTCGATGGCCAAGGCCACAAGATATTTGGCTTGTATATCGACAGACCTTCCGATGCGTACGTCGGGCTATTTGGCTACGCTGATGCAACTGCTCAAGTAGAAAACGTCGGCGTAGTAGACGTAAACATAATCGGTAACTATTCTGTAGGTGCATTAGTCGGCACAAATAAAGGAACCGTACGCAGTTGCTACTCTACAGGAAAAGCTACAGGCAGCAGTAAGATCGGAGGACTGGTCGGTCGCAATTACCTTGGAAGCGCAAATATTATCGATTCTTACTCGACCGTTAATGTAGTCGGCGATGATGAAGTCGGGGGATTAGTCGGTCAAAATGAGGGAGGAACAATAAATCATTGTTACTCGATTGGTTTGGTAACAGGCAGCGGTGATAATGTTGGCGGGTTGGTTGGCAGTAATAACGGGATTTGCACAGATTGCTTCTGGGACATTGAAAATTCGGGACAGGCTACAAGTGCATGCGGCGAGGGAAAAACAACAGCTCAGATGCAAATGCTGAGCACTTTCAATAATGTCGGCTGGGATTTTGACAATACCTGGGTAATCTGTGAGTATGAAAACTATCCGAAGCTTATTTGGCAGTTGTCCCCGGCAGATTTTTTATGTCCCGATGGCGTTGATTTAGTTGATCTTGCGTTTTTGACCGCACATTGGCTGCACAATAACTGCAATGAATTGAACGATTATTGTGATGGTGCGGACCTCAACTGGTCAATTACGGTTGATACGGGTGACCTTGAAATATTTTGTCGTTGCTGGTTGGTAGATAGCCCGTAGACTTGCATTCTCGTCCTGGCGAAGCATCGCCGAGCGGTTAAGTTAACCCTCTGCAATGCAGAGGGCTAAAAGTTTAATCTTTGTGTCGTTGGACATATTTGATTTTCTTTTCTAATTCCTGCTCACTATAACAATATCTTTTATCAAATCCTTTTGTCCACACCTTGTCATTACAGCCGTATTTTCTAAGTACTTTTGTCGCTGCTTTTTTGAATCGGCCGATCGAATAGCCGCATCTTTTACCGATACTTTCAACAACAATATGTACATGATTACTGCATACTGCTATCGCATAAACTTTTTGGCCGATTTCTTCAGCTTCTTTGAGAATTGAGTTTTTGATTATTATGCGAAGACTTTTAGGGATATTTATTTCGTCGTGCTTCAGTAATGCTTTGTTGGATTTTTCTAATTCAGCGTTTGCCGGCAGGATGGTTCCGTTTTTAACATAACCTTTTTTATTGCCTTGCAGCCATGTCCCGTAGGTGGTCCAGGTCGCCATAAATCCAATCATTCTCGCCATATCAATTAATTTACCTGTTAGCCCCTTGCAGTGCAAGGGGTTCTTAATGTTTTGCACCGCAAGGGGTTTTTGATGTTTTGTATTGTTAGCCCCCGGCAACGCCGGGGGTTGTTAAAACCGCAAGGAGTTTTCTTTTTCGTTATTAGCCCCTTGCATTGCAAGGGGTTTATGATGTTATGCATTGCAAGGGGTTCTTGATGCCACATGCCGACG
>CAZFLY010000111.1:0-5201 GCA_964519995.1 uncultured Pirellulales bacterium
CCAGATGTTGCATCGGACAAACCACTACTCAATCTTTAGGTTTTGTTAGAGTGCCAAGAACACATACTTGAAGGATATCCAAGCGCCCATCGGAGCCAAGCCGATACTCCTGGCCTGGATGGAGGTAACCGCAGAGGAAGAAAAATGAAATGCCCGATATACCAGTCGAACGCATAAAAGGAATAAGGAGCTTTCCATCGTTGGTTAAGTTCCTTCGCGATGAACTTGACTGGCCATTGGGCTCAGACGAAATAGATGAGCTTGTATTCGAATATGAGCCGGACGAACTCGGTATCGATCCAGAGATAGCAGTAAAGATAAAGGAAATCAAACAACTCCGTCCACTCGCAGCAAATCAGCCGTGGGGCATTTTCTATATAGGTTTTGAGCCGAAACGATTGCCGGTTGTCGTCCTTCGAAGAATCCTGCAAAAGCTTGTCATTAAAAAGCGGCAAAGTGCAGAAAGGGCCCACCGCAATGCCTGGAATTTACATGATCTGCTTTTCATATCATCTTACGGCGAGGAAGACCAGCGAGCCATAACATTGGCTCATTTCAGCGAAGATGACGAGAGCAAACTCCCCACGCTCCGAGTAATCGGGTGGGATTCTCAGGATACGCCTCTTCACATCGACCGCTGTATCAGCGAACTCGCAGCCTTGAGGTTCGATGAAGAGTTGACGCCTGGCCAATGGCGCGAGAATTGGTCACGGGCGTTCACACTTGAACACAGAGAAGTTATCAATACGTCGAAAGTCTTAGCTAAGAAGCTCGCAAATCTTGCTACACGAATCAGAAAGCGTGTAAATGTAGTTCTGGCAGTAGAATCTGAAAAAGGCCCGATGCGCCAGCTTTACAAAGCATTTCAGCAAACGCTGATACATGATCTCAGCGAAGATGACTTTGCCGATATGTATGCCCAGACCATCACCTATGGTCTTTTCAGTACAAAGAAGTCTAAGCCTGCCGGTTTCGTCGCAGAGAACCTCATCGACATGATTCCCCGAACGAATCCGTTCTTGAGGGAGTTGCTCTCCACATTTCTGACGGTAGGCGGTCGCAAGGGCAAGATCGACTTCGACGAGTTGGGCATCGATGATGTCGTCCAAACGCTCAGAAACACAGACATGGACGCAGTCCTCAGGGACTTTGGTGATAGCAAGCCTGAGGAAGACCCTGTCATCCACTTCTACGAAGACTTCCTGAAGGAGTACGACGCTAAGAAAAAGGTCAAGCGAGGCGTCTTCTACACCCCCAAGCCCGTCGTGTCGTTCATAGTCCGCAGCGTGCATGAGATACTCCAAAAAAAGTTCGGCTTGGAGTATGGCCTTGCTGATACAACGACTTGGGGAGAAGTGGCCAAGCGAAATAAAGATATTGAAATCCCTGATGGTGTCAATGAACATGAACCGTTTGTTCAAATTCTTGACCCGGCTGTAGGAACGGGAACATTTCTTGTGGAAGTTATCGACGTAATTAATAAAACAATGATGCAGAGGTGAGGGCACGAAGGCCATCTGCCGCTGGAGTTCGAAAGACTTTGGAATGAATATGTCCCAAGACACTTACTTCCACGTCTATACGGCTTTGAACTGATGATGGCACCTTATTCCATTGCTCATATGAAGATCGGCTTAAAGCTCTTCGAAACGGGGTATCGGTTTGACGCCGAGGAACGCGCACGTATCTACTTGACCAACTCGCTCGAACCACGACAGGACTTTTCGGATACATTCGAGCCCATGGTTCCTGCACTTGCCCATGAAGCCCAAGCGGTCAATGCCATCAAACAGCATCAGCGATTCTCTGTCATCATCGGCAACCCGCCGTATTCAGGACATTCATGGAATCTGACGCCGCAACTCCGGTTGATCGTTGAGCCATATCGGTATATAGAAAACAAGCGAATTCGTGAAAAAGGTGCTCTGCAGCTCGAGAAGAGCATCCAAGAAGATTATATCAAGTTCATACGTTACGGTCAAATGGCCATCGAGGGAACCAGTATCGGAGCCGTAGGACTGGTCACAAGTCACGGTTTCTTGGATAATCCAACGCTCCGAGGAATGCGTTACTCCTTACTCAATACCTTCAGGGATATATTCGTGGTGGATTTACATGGGAATGTGTCAAGGCGTGAGGTGTGTCCCGATGGCACGTCTGATCATAATGTGTTTGACATCAAGAAAACGGGCGCATGTATATCACTTCTGGTCAAAATGCCTCGGCAATCCAATCTGAGTATCCGCCACAGTGAACTCTGGGGCCAGAGAGATACAGTCAAGTACCCTTGGCTTCAGCAACAGACAATTATGACTGCATCTTTGCAGGAACTGGAACCGCGACCGCCCTTGTATCTTTTTGTTCCACAAGATTTGGAGAGACTAAAAGAATATGAAGCTGGTCACTCAATTGCTACGGTCATGCCAATACACAGTAAGGGCGTAGTCACTGGCCGAGATGCTTTTGTCACCGACTTCGACAAGGTACCACTTCTTGAGAGGATGCGGGCCTTTGCCACGTCAGATGAGCCTGATGAGATTTTGGTAGAAAGGTTCGGTTTGAATCCATCCGATTGGTGGCGCGTGGATGAAGCGCGTCGGAAAATGCCTCCGGTAGAAGAGCTAAGCACATACTTAAAGAGAATGTTGTATAGGCCTTTTGATTTTAGGTTTTGCTTTTATCACCCCGCTGTGTTCATGTCCCCAAGAAGACCTGTCATGAAGAACTTTGACATGAACAAAAGAAACTACTTGCTGGCTACTTCGCGCATGACCAAGGGAGAATTATTTCGCCACATCTTGGTGACGGATGGGCTTGCAGAGGCAATTCTGCTATCCTCAAAGACGTCAAACAATGCCATCATTTTTCCCCTATACCTGATTTCTGAAGAGGCTCTACTCTCCCCAAATGGGGAGCGAGATGTGGACATTCGCCCTAACATGACAAAGGAATTCATTAGCACAGTCTGCGACAGGCTTGACCTCAGATGGGTTGACACCGGAAGAGGTGACCTGGCCGAAAGTGTAGGTCCTGAAGATATTCTCTTTTACTTTGTTTCAATCCTGCACTCTCCCTCTTACCGCGCACATTACAGCGAGTTTCTGAAGAGGGACTTTCCCCGAATACCATTGACGTCTAATAGGTTATTCTTCCAGGAGTTGTGCGGTCTGGGGAGCCGACTGGTGCAGCTTTTCTTTATGGAGTCAGATGTGAATGGCGGTTGCTTAAGCAGCATTTCTTTTCCTCCACTGATATCTCGTGACCTTTAGCTTTGGGTAGTGCTTTCGCTCTCTCGTCAGCATACGAGGCTCATTTCTGCCGGGCCTTTCTGGTACAAGATGCGATGCTATTTCAGTCAGCATCGCTTCGTATATCTCCAGCAGCTTCCATAGCGGTTCACTGGCCAATGCTGGAGCAAAACTTATAATTGCCCTGACAGCATGCGCAAAACTTATGCGAATCGGATCAACGCCATTTTCTATTGCTGCTTCAAGCATTATCGTTCGCACAACGTTGATAGCAACAAGCCGAGCTGTGATTTCTTTTCGAATACCTTCAGGAGTTTTGCTTCTTAAAACGTCGGCGGAAAAGTTTATCTTTACCTCTCTAAAGAGTGTTTCTATTCTCCATCTTTTGCTATAGAGTTCAGCGATTTCTTTTGCAGGATAAAGCTTATCATCAAGTAATGAACTGACAAGCCAAACCGCCTTACGTTCACCGCGTACACGAACCACCGTTCGGATAAAACGAACCATGATTTTAGCGGGAGGTTCAGGGTCTTTCTGCCGATAGTTTTTGTTGATTTTTAGCCAGCCGATAAAGTCGTTTCGACTATAAGATTTAATTCGTTTGACCCTTGATATTTTCAGACATTGATGCGCCCTTGTAAGAAACTCAAGCCCTAAAGACTTATAGTAAAAATAAAAGTGAGCTGCCGCAAAATGCCTGTCTGCAAGCAATAAATCGCCTTTTTTGAGGCTTTTGAGCAGCGGAAAGGCTAGTTTTGTTTCGTCTTCATTGTACAGCCCAAGGTTATAAGCTATAACTGTCATCGTATTGGCTAAGCACAGTGTCACCATGCGGACCAATGGATATTTGCACTGGCCGTGCTTAGCTTTAACTGTGCCGAATTCATCAAACAGTTTCAAATTACCAGGCATCGAAATACAAGTCCCATCAAGCAATACAACGCGAAGACAGCGACACTTATCATGTTGTTTAGATAGGTCTTGCGCTTGTTTTGAAATAAACTTAAAGAGTTTCTTCCAAAACTCAAAGGGCAATCTGGCTCTGGCATTGGACACAGTTGCTCGAGACGATGACTTTCTGTTTGTAGAAGGGAACCAGCTTACTAAGGTAGCCCATAAAACCTGCCAGCTTGCATTAAAGGATTCTTCCTGCCAAATTGCCGCCATAATCATATGCAGGACAGTTACAATTGGTGTTATCTTACGCTGTCTATATTTGTAACCTGCGTTCTTGCAGGCTTGTATTATCGCCCTATCCGGCAGGATTTTTCTAACGGAATTCAAACTTATCTGTTCAAGTTTTTGAGAAATTTTTTCAGGATTTAGGGCGGTAGTGTCGATATTATTTCTTGACATTTTTTGGTCTCCTTTCCGATAAAAGTTACTGACAATCTTTTTATCGGCTTCGGGAGACCTTTTTTCTTAATCTCCTTAAGCAACCGCCATTCGAGTCAGATGTGTTAAGCAATGCAATTACCTCTTTTCCCGTGACAGGAGACAATTCCGTTACGAAGGTTGGTGAAAAGGGGAAGACCTTGACAGAAACTGAAAATGGCAAAGGCAGACTTTTTATCAACAGAACTCAATACTTTGACGGTGTTCCCGAAGATGTTTGGAATTTCCACATCGGCGGCTATCAGGTTTGTCACAAATGGCTTGCCGACCGCAAGAAGGCTGGCCGAAAGCTATCAGCCGAAGACATCGAACACTATCACAAGATCGTGGTAGCCATCAATGAAACCATCAAAATCATGAAGCAGATCGACGAGGTCATCGACGCCCACGGCGGCTGGCCAATAAGATAGCGTCCCTCTGTGGCAATCGAATTGAACATAATCGCAATTGGAAACAAAAGAAGCGTAACAAATAAAAAGGACCTGGGTTTATCTCCAGGTCCCAATAGCGGGGGCAGGATTCGAACCTGCGACCTCCGGGTTATGGGCCCGACGAGCT
>CAZFLY010000112.1:0-5105 GCA_964519995.1 uncultured Pirellulales bacterium
CAATTGAACTCTTGTGTACCTCATAATTTATAACTATGTCGCGCTGTAGTACTAATTTATCCCCGTTTATTAATTTCTCAATTAAAACCCAATTAGCTTTGGCCTTTTTTAAAAATTCACTTACAGCTTCTTCTCTCATTGGATGCACAGATGTAATGCTTAGTAAATCTTCTTCTATATTTCCTGTAAATGCAAAGGCATTTCCTTCATAACCAATGAGATATTCTGTGATAACAGACTTCTCTTTAAAAAGCTGATATGCTTTATTTATAGTGTGTTCGTTTGCCGGCTTTACCCATTTTCCCGCTGGAGGCCTTGTTGGAATAGATATATAACCCTTTGCATCCCTTAGTCCGGCAATAAAATTAGCGATTTTTTCTATATCTTGTGTATTATCATTAATATCCTGAATAAGCATAGTTTCTGTGGCTATTTTGCCATTGAAGGCATCTGAAAATTCTAATATACCCTGGAATATCTTATCAAGTTGCAAAGATTTGTGGGGTCTGTTAACCCTACGCCAAATATCCTCGCTGACAGCATCAATCTTTAAGGAAACCCAGTCAGCTCCGAATAGGTCATCTCGAACGTCCTTTTGCCACATAAGAGAAGCGTTTGAAATAACTGCAATTTTAATCCCCAATGGTTTAAGCAATTCTATCTCTTTCCCAAGATTAATATCCAAAGTAGGCTCTCCGTCTGGAACAAAAGTCAGATAATCTATACGCTCTTCTTTATCTTTTGCGTCTTTGACTTTTTTCTCTATAGCCCCTAAGATCTCCTCAGGCTTATAAAACGCCTGTCTTTCAACCTGCATATGTAAGGTTCTTCCGAGTTGACAGTAAACACAAGAATAGGTACAAATTTTAGGTGGGATATTATTTATTCCCAAGCTCTGCCCCAGACGCCTTGATGGAACTGGTCCAAATATGATTAGGTTGTCTTTGCTCATTATATTTTAATCCTTCCCTCATCCATGCCTATACCCGCAAAATGTTCCCCCCCCATCTGCGCCAATCAGCAAATCACAGTTGCTCGCCGAACGTTTAACCCTTGCATAGTTTTTCAACTCGCCATTGCAAAATACGCAAGACTTTTTTGCTCAATCAGTGGTCACAAATATTGTCCCCCGTCTCGAGTTTGTTTTCCAAATAAGCTGACACAAGCTCTTCAGGAGCTTGGCCAGATGCGCCTATCACAACTTTGATGTCATTCTGGGCAAAAAGCTGTTGTGCTCGCTGTCCCATACCGCTGGCAATAATAATATTCACGTTATTTTCATTTAACCATTTCGGCAACGCTCCGGGAGCATGGGAGGGAGGACTTGCATCTTTTCTATTTGTAATCTTCTTAATGCTGTCATCGATATCAAAAATTGCAAATTGATCACAATGGCCAAAATGAAGGCTTAATTTACCTTGTGCTAATGGAACTGCTATGCGCCTTTTCTTATCTCCTGTTTGTAAAGATTGTGTCTCGTTTAATTCCTGAGCATTGGTATCAAGTTCAAGAATGGGATTCAATATTTTTTCGAAAGCCTTTGCCGTTTGACTTTGGTTGTAGTGATATACAAACGGTCTGCCGGAATCGCAAGCTTCTACAATTTGCGGGTCTATGGGGATTCGGCCCAGGAAAGGCACATCCATCTGGCCGGCCATAAGTTCACCGCCGCCGGACTTGAATACATCGGTTCTTTCCCCACACTTGGGACAAACAAAACCGCTCATATTCTCCAGTACACCAATGACAGGTAGATTAAGATTGCGGCAGAAGGTAATGCACTTGCGAACGTCAGTAAGTGCCACTTCCTGAGGAGTGGTAACTATAATTGCGCCATCGGCATTTTCCAAAAGCTGGACGATTGAGAGCGGCTCATCGCCCGTTCCGGGAGGCGAATCAACAACCAGAAAATCTAAGCCACCCCAATCTACATCTTTTAAGAATTTCTTGATCATCTGATATTTCATTGGGCCTCTCCATATAACGGCGTCGTTACTTGCCCGCAACAGAAAGCCTATGGACATCACCTTTAAGTTTTCTGCCATTTCAACAGGCAAAATCACATCTCCTTCTGCCTGCAGACTCTTTCCTTCAAGATTTAGAATCTTCGGGATGCTTGGACCGTGTATATCTATGTCGAGAAGCCCCACTTTCTTGCCAGCGAGTGCGAGTGAAACCGCAAGATTTACCGCAACCGTACTTTTGCCCACACCTCCTTTACCGCTCAGCACAAGTATCTGATGCTTTATCTGTTTTACTCTTTGCCGAATTTGCTCTTGTTCAGCCTGTAATTGTTTTTGTTTATTTTCATCAATCTGAAAAGTGCTATTTTCTCTTGCCATAGTTCATTTCCTATTCTTCAAAATTAACTTCGGGACACGCATTGGAAATCTTTGCGGTTAATACAATCTCATATCTTTGAGCAAGTTTCTCAAAGGCCTTCTGCAGGCTTTCGAAAACCACCGGTTCCTCTCCTGTGACGAAGGTGCTCATTGGCCCCAGCTCAACCTTTATCTTGTTACTCTCTAAAGCCTGAATAAATTGCCGAATCGGTTTGGTCAATTCATTCTGGCGTAATGGATATAAACTTATTTCTGCCTGCACTTTCATAACTCAATCTTCGCCGCGATAAATGCTCCACGCCTGCTTAATATTAGATGGCCTATAAATTCACATAACGGTGACAACCACAATAACCAGCTTCTCTCCGGAACAAACCCTGCAATCAAAATCTGTGGTCTACCAAACGGTTCTAACAGCTCCTTAACCTGCTTCGGTGAAAATAGGTTTGCCGAAGAATACACACTACCCGATTTGTTTTTCCTTTTTTGGTTGTAGCTGTACAAAGCATTCAATACACCAGCTATGATCTTTCCTGATGGTTTCTTTACGCAACGTATCATTTCCGAGAGCATCTTTTGGGGATTTGCAGTAAATTCAAGCGTAGTAATTGCCGCTGCAACATCAAAACTCTCATCATCAAATTGCAAATTTTCCCCATTAGCTACTTGAAACCTGGCATTGGCTATGTTCCTGCCTCTTGCAGCTTCTATCATTTCTCTGGAGACATCAACACCTGTTACCTGAAATCCTCTACTGCTAAAGTACTCACTCCAGTGGCCGGTTCCACAACCAACTTCTAAAAGCTGGCTGCCGTTGTCGATGCTTGGCAGTAATCGACCAATCGCTTTTTTCTCCAATCGATCATATACAGAACCATGTGGGGTTGAATACCATTTATCGTAACGGTTAACTATTCTGCCGAAATCAAAATTTGACGCAGGCAAAGTACCTTTGCTTTCAGCCAAGGGCATATACGATCTCTCTCCATAATGTTTTTACTATCTCTGCTATATCACCGCCCGTGTACTCAATTAGCGTCGCTTGCATGATCTGGGCTTTCGTGAAGGCCTCATCGTAAGGGATTTTGCCAACTATTTTTAATCCCTTCTTGCGGATATCTTCACTAATCTTACCGGCCATTTCAGGATTTATGTCGGCTTTGTTGATACACACCAAAGTTTTGATGCTGAAACTTGCTGTAAGATCTGCCACTCTTTCCAAATCATGTATGCCCGACAATGTAGGCTCGGTCACTATAAGCACTAGACTGGATCCAGTTATTGAGGCAATAACCGGACAACCTATTCCCGGTGAGCCGTCAACAATAATTAAATCCTTCTTTTGCTCTTCAGCGATTCTCTTTGCCTCCTTGCGAATCAGGGTTACTAATTTCCCGCTGTTTTCCTCAGCAATTCCCAACCTGGCATGAACCATTGTCCCGAATCGTGTATCTGATATGAACCACTGTCCATTTATACAATCGTTAAATTCAATCGCATCCACCGGACAAAACTCCACACATACCTTACAGCCTTCACACGAAACAGGGTCAATGGTAAATGTCCTGTCAACCACGTCATTTGCTTGGCCATTGAAATGTATCGCGTCGAATCTGCACAAATCCTGGCACCTACCACAACCAATACATTTTTCAGTGATTATTGTTGCCCGTTTGCCACCTGAAAAATCGTTGGTTTGCTTAATCTTAGGCTCTAAAACCAGGTGCAGGTCCGCTGCATCGACGTCACAATCAGCAAACACTGCATTTCTCGCAAGTGCTGCAAACGATGCCACAATGCTCGTTTTACCTGTTCCGCCCTTGCCACTTATTACTACTAATTCTTTCATGAAATCAGCCTTTCGATAACAGCGGGACAAACTAATTACGAATCAGAGCTATCGGGGGATACTGATTTTCTGGCATTAGCGAAATCAGCTTTCATGGCAGTTAGTTTGTCTATAGTAAGGCCAGCCACCTTTTCTTCCTTCTTGAAGTACCGAACCATACGTTCGAGGAATGCCTGCTGCTTCTGAGGAGTTTCAAAATGTTTCAAAAGAATTTTGGTTTTTTCTACGTTTGCTTCAACCTCCTGCGGAATCCTTTCGCTATCGTGCCGGACAGCTTCCTGCGGGCAAATATCGTGACATTGGCCGCACCGAATACACGCATCATCGTTAATAACTGCTTTTTGGTCCTCTTTTAGTGTAATCGCGTCCACCGGACAATCATCGACACATACGCCACAGCCCACACACAAATCCTCATTAACCCACGGCATATTCTTTGCCTCCTTCTCTATTTGCACAAAGTTCAAACTCTACCATTATGATCCTTTCCTATTCAGATCAATTCTTACTGCGAAAACCGGTCACCCAAAGGATTTGTTTATGTTCAATTCGTTTAGTCCGGATATCTTTGAAACCGGCCTTACAGAGAGAACCTGTTAATTCCTTATTGGTATAGTAGTTCTCATTCCATAACTTTTGGGCCAATGAGTTGCGCGGGAATTCAACGACAATTACTTCGCCGCCCGGTCGCAAGACGCGATGGGCCTCACGCAAAACCGCTTGTGGATTTTTCATCTCATGCAAAGCCCACATTATTATTATCGCATCCAAAGTTCCGTAAAGAAACTCAAGGTTAGCTGCATCTTTATGAATGCATCTGACATTTTTGCCGGTTTTCGCAATCTCCTGATAGTCTGGAAAACTTTCGCCCGAAATGTCTATACCTGTCACTTGCTGGCCATAGGTGTCAGCCA
>CAZFLY010000113.1:0-5030 GCA_964519995.1 uncultured Pirellulales bacterium
CATCCGGCCCAAAACCAGGTTAATGTGCTGAAGACAATACAGGTTTTCTCGGCAGCCAGACCGCCATCTCGCCCGGGCCGCGATGTGACCATGCGTAGTAAGGAATAGCAGTTAATTTTCGTTTGCTGCCGGATGCGTCCAATACGTCTCCCGTAATTATGGTAACGCCGTTCAATAAATCTTTTTTATATTCCGCTTGAAATTTCGCGTCATCCGGGATTACCATATCGAGCACTTTGTTATCGTTATCAACCCATTCGGCACAATAAACAATCGGGCCGCGAACTAAAGCTGTTTTGTTGAGGTCATCCTTGACTTTCTCGTTTGCTATAACCCGGCGAATCGGCATGGGCAGATTCAGCTCGATGGTGTCACCTTGGGACCAATTCCTGTTGATTACGGCAAATCCCTTATCCATGTTGATATCGATTGATTCACCATTCAGTTTCAGCGTGACTTTTTCATTAGTTACATTTAAGTAATGATATAAATCGCTTGGTACAGGTTTGCCCACAGCCCATCCAGGGATGCGGATATTGACCGCAAACTTTTGACTGCTTTGAGGATCGACTTTTATAACCACTTTTCCGTCCCACGGATAAGCGGTTTTCTGGCTGATCTGGACTTTTGTTTTATCCATCTCGGCATCGGCCTTGCCGGCGATAAAGAGGTTTACATATAAAGAATCGTCTCGATTGGCATAGATATAATCGGGTACTGAAGGCAGAAATCGAATGATGTTTGACGGGCAGCAGGAACAGTCGAACCACGGCTGTCGAGTCAACGAGCCTCTGTTAAACTTATATTTTCCATCCGATTCTAAACAGTTCGGATAGAAAAATAAATCGCCCGACAGCGAGACTCCCGAAATCATCCCGTTGTAAAGTGTGCGTTCAAGGACATCGATGTACTTGGCGTCGCCGCTGAGCAGGAACATTCGATGGTTCCAGTACACGTTTCCAATAGCCGCACAGGTTTCGTTATAAGATGTCAGGTTGGGCAATTCGTAATTTTCGCCGAATGCCTCACCCTCATGCCGGGCCCCGATGCCTCCGGTAATATAATATTTCTTCGAAACCATGTTGTCCCAGATTTTCTCGACCGCGTTACGGTAAGCCGAATCGTTCATAATCCCGGCGATATCCGTCATAGCCGCGTACATATAAACGGCTCGAACGGCGTGCCCGACCGCTTCATCCTGTTTTATTACCGGCTTATGGTCCTGGTTGTATGCACCGTAAAGCCTGTGTCCTGCTGCATTACCTCTCTGGTCTAGAAAGAATTTCGCCAAATCGAGATACTTTCGGTTATTTGTTGCCCGGTATAATTTTATCAGGCCGGTTTCGATAATCTGATGTCCGGGGACATCGAGTTTTTTCCCCGTCCCGAATGTCTCGGCTATAAAGTCTGCATTTTTCAGAGCTATATTTAAGAAGTTCCTCTTGCCGGTCGCCCGGTAATGGGCGTATGCCGCTTCATACATGTGACCTGCATTATATAGCTCGTGGCTCGCTGCCAGGTGATACCAGCGCGGACCGGGTCTTACCCATCGGGCCGGAGTTGTATTAGGATCTATTGTCTTCCATGTAGTAAGATAACCGTCGTATTCCTGCGCTGCGGCGATTAATTCGATTATATCGTTGATATATTTTTCCAGCTCTTTGTCCGGATGAATTGTCAGGGAATACGAAGCGCCTTCAATTATTTTGTAAACATCAGTATCGTCGAAAGGCATCTGCCCTTCGTATCTGCCTTCTATCAGGCCGCCTGCCTTTGCGAAATTCCTCATCCTGCCTTCTTCTTCGCACTTCTTAAAACCGAATGGAATTGTAACGGTCCGGTTGGTCTCGATGCGTCCGGCCCAGAAATCGTCCGTTAGTGTCACTTTCGTGAAAGGAACGGCTGAAATCGGATAGCCTGTATTTTTCCCCATTTGTTCCATAGCCTTACACGGTGTGGTTGTGATTGCTATAAGAACCAGTGTGATTTGTAATAAAATTTTGACGTGTAAATTGTTCATTTTAATCCTCATATCTTTGTTTTATAAAATTAACCGTACCTTGTATCTTGTCCGCTGTAGGCGCGATTGGAGGATAAATGTAAAAGAACAATAATAAATTGTAAACATTAAATCTAAAATGTACCGGATTCCGTTGATTCGCGCCATTTACAGGATTATCAAATTGGCTTTGATTGGGTTGGTAGTGTCCTAATTTGAATTGTCTGAAAAATACAAGGTAAAAACGTCTCAGAATCGCTCAGATTGATTTTGGGGGTCTCAAAAGACCCCCTAAAATGCAATATAATGGCCGTTTTGTTTTGAAAGGTGCGCATAATCTCTTTATAAATAATGATTTAGAAACTTAAGGTCATTATATTTTTTTAGTGAAAAACTAAGAAAAATTAGCAAAAAACCGGCTTTTTTGTAATATTTCACACGATTACCCTTTTCTTCCGCCCCGATGAGCTGGGCCTGGCCAATTTCCGGTGGAAAGGCACTTGTTCATCGCGGAAATTGCTATGGAATGCGATTTTTTGGCTTAGAAGGAATAGGTTGGATAGCCGTTCACCTTTTGTCACTAAATTCCGAACATTACGACGCTGGCCAAGACCCATCGTAACAAACCACGTTTTCGTGCAGAAAAAGCCGATTTGACTGCTCTTTTCCAAAACGGGTAATCGCGTGAAATTTTCAAAAAAGTGTAGAAAAATTGTCTGCATCTAATCCGACAGCATTGAAAGGTTAACCGCAGGTGGATTTACTTGGCTTGGCAAGATACTTTGAGAGCAACAGCATTTTATCGTCGCCATTCGGGTTTGCGGACCATCAAGGGCGGCATCTGTTGCGTCAGAGTTTTTCGAGTGCCTGGGCTAACGCAGCTTCTACTGTTAGGATACCAGCGAACAATAAAAAGTTCAGGTTTCAGAAGTGATCGGTTTTTCCTGGGGCTGCGGAACATTGTTTAGACCGCCCTAAGTGCAAGAATATGTAACCTGTACCCTCCTCCTATCGACCATATTTTATGGCGACTTTTGAAAAATGTAATGGGCTGTTTTCCGCCCAACCTTGAGCGCAGACTGCAAGGCTGCTGTACCGATAAAGTGCTTACAACTTTACGGGTATCTGGCGTTCCGCTAAATACTCTTTCATCTGCTTGATTGTATATTTTCCAAAGTGCGCAATTGAGGCGACAAGAACAGCATCAGCATGGCCTTCAACGATGGCTTCATACAGGTGCTCAAGGGTGCCCGCACCGCCGGATGCTATAACCGGTAGCGACACTGCATCGGCTATTGCCCTTGTCATTGGGATATCGTAGCCGGTTTGCATGCCGTCGGTGTCCATACTCGTTGGCAGAATTGCACCGACTCCGAGGTCTTCGACTTTCGTGGCCCATTCAACGGCATCGATCCCCGTGCCTTGTGTCCCACCGGCGACCATGACTTCAAAGCCGCAGGGCAATTCCGCATTCTTTGCGGTGTCGATTGCGATTGTGATTTTCTCGCTGCCAAATTCGGTAACAGCTTCTTTGACTAAGTTGGGGTTGAGGACAGCAGCGGTGTTCATAGATACTTTTGATACGCCCAGATCAAGCAATTCCGCTATTGCGTTACAGCTATTGATCCCGCCCCCGACAGTCAACGGTATTGAGATTCTCTCAACAGTCCTTTTGACTGCGTCAAGAAGGGTTTTCCTCTTTTCTATTGTGGCTGTGATGTCCAGGAAAACGAGTTCGTCCGCTCCTGCCTGACTGTAGGCAGCACCATTTTCAGCCGGGTCGCCGACATCTTTAAGGTTAACGAAGTTGATGCCCTTGACCAGGCGCCCGTTTTTTACGTCCAAACAGGGAATGATTCTTCTGTAATCCATAGGTCTTATCTCCATAATGGCTGATAATTGTTACACTCCGAACCTCATATCGGGCCAACTAGTATAACAACATTTGTTCTTACGGTCGAGTAAATATTTCGCTGAGATTTGGGTTGACGCATTTAATGGACAACCTTGTAATATCTGTCGTGAAAAGAATCGTTCAGAACAAGGTAGGATGTCGTAAATGATTAAATTGGTGATAGTAAGGCACGGGCAGAGCACGTGGAATCTAGAGAACAGGTTCACCGGCTGGACCGACGTTGACCTTTCTGAGCAGGGAGTGCGGGAAGCCCACGAGGCTGCATGTGTACTTAAAGAACAAAAGTATAACTTTGATGTCGCGTTTACTTCCGTGCTCAAGCGTGCCATTAGGACATTGTGGCTGATTCTCGACGAGATGGACCTTATGTGGATTCCGGTTTACCGTTCCTGGCGGCTTAACGAACGTCATTACGGCGCATTGCAGGGGCTTAACAAAACAGAAATGGCTGACAAATACGGTCTGGAACAGGTTCAAATCTGGCGCCGCAGCTACGATACACCGCCACCGGCTCTATCCTTAACAGACAGCCGACATCCGTGTCACGATCTACGCTATGCAAATGTGCCAAAGGAATATTTACCAGCCACTGAGTCGTTGAAAAGTACACTCGAACGTGTTTTACCATATTGGCATAAGTCGATTGTCCCACAACTGGAGCAGAGAAAAAGAGTCCTTATCTCGGCTCATGGCAACAGTCTGCGAGCGCTAGTTAAATACCTTGACAATATGCCTGATGATGAGATTGTGAAGCTCAACATTCCAACCGGCATTCCCCTTGTTTACGAACTTGATGATAAGCTCAAAGCAAAGGAGCACTACTATCTGGCGGACGAGGAAAAAGTCAAAAAGGCCACCGCCGCGGTGGCCTCAGAGTTGAGCAGTTCACCAAAAAGCCCATGACGGTTGCTGCCGCGAGCTCGCCGTCATTGCGAGGAGCGGAGCGACGTGGCAAGCTTAAAAATATTTAGCCCTGCCATTTATGGCAGGGTTTCGTTTCTTCCCCATCAGGCACACAAGACACCCTACTTGCTACAATTCCTTCAATCCGATTCGAGAAAGGTATTTTTAAACAATAATGGATGCTTACCGGCCCGGAAAGAAAATCGCCGAAAT
>CAZFLY010000114.1:0-3713 GCA_964519995.1 uncultured Pirellulales bacterium
GCGATACAGGATTCGAACCTGTGACCTCACGGGTGTGATCCGTGCGCTCTAGCCAGCTGAGCTAATCGCCCATATTGTTAAACTATTAAACCTCGCGGCCTCCTCAACTGTCAAGTATTTTGCGAAGCATTTATACAATCGATTCAAAAGCACATCGAAAACTTTCTTTGGCCTGTAGCACTACAATCATGATTCAGGAGTTGACTGCATCGCAATAATATTTATTCGCCCGAGTTTGACGCCTTTCATGCTCAATATCCTCTCACCTACCTTATTGATCTGTCCCGCTTGCCCTCGAAGCACAACAATCTCCAGACAATCATGCTCATCCAAATGCACATGCATAGAAGAAATTGCCTGCAAAAGGTGAGAGTGCTGAAGAGCTATTAGCCTTTCTGCAAGCTTAGCTGCGTGATGGTCATATACAATAAATATCGCCGCAATGGCTTCGGCTTTCGGATTGCTCAACTGCTCCCGACTGAGCTGCTGACGCACAAGGTCGCGTATAGCCTCGGACCGGTTTTGATAGCCCTGTTTCGCAATAATCTTATCGAACTTCGACAGAAGCTTACTATCGAGTGACACTCCTATACGCTCAAGCTGGTTCATTTCAGTTCTCCCAACATTTGCTGACCCAATGGTTGGTAACGAAGCTTCCTCAAACCTCACCCTAAGCTCGTAACGTAAATTACCTGCTCAGCGAACAGATTAGGCGCAAACCTCACAGGACTGACGCTCGCTTTCACAAGAGGAACTCTTTTCTCTATCCTAACGCCTAACTTCCTGCAAAATTCCTCAAAATCCCTCAACGACAAAAAGTGTATATTCGGTGAATCATACCAGCTAAAAGGCAACTGTTTCGTCACAGGAGCTTGACCGGAAAGAAATATCTGTGCTCTGCATCGCCAATAAGCAAAGTTCGGAAAGCTTACAATCACCTTTTTGCCCACTCGTAAAAGTTCTTTAAAAACATTCTCAGGATTTTTTATTGTCTGCACCGTTTGTGATAGTATCACATAATCGAAGCTCTTGTCACTGTAATATCCCAGCCCCTGTTCTATGTCCTGTTGGATAATCGGTAGCCGCCGACAGACACAATCCAGCACAAGCTCCTGGTCAAGTTCAATGCCCTCGCCCTTTATGTTCTTGTCGCGCACAAGGTTGACCAGCAGTCCCCCATCGCCGCATCCGATATCGAGCACAGTACTGTTCGGCTCAATCAGAGATTCTATCAGCTCGTAATCCACACGCGCCCTGTGCGCCTGCTCAAATCGGCTAAGCTGCCGCATACTCCGTGCGTAACATGAACACGGCTGCTGCCTTGCCTCCGGCCTATAGGTAGCCTGCAAAAAGCAGCATATGAACCTGCCTAACGTTTCCGGCTCTAATAAAAACGCATCGTGGCCATAAGGTGATGCAATATCACAGTAACTTACGTCCTTTCCTTTCGCGGCAAGGGCTTCGACCAACGCCCTGGATTGCGCCGGTGTAAAAAGCCAGTCACTGGTAAAACTGATTATGAGGAATCGTGACCTGGTATTCGCAAAGGCATTGGTTAATGACCCGTAGTCTTTTTGCAGGTCAAAATAATCCGCCGCCTTGGTAATATAAAGGTAGCTGTTGGCGTCGAATCTCTCTACGAACGTTTGCCCCTGATAATCAAGATAGGTCTCCACCGCGAACTCAGAATTGAAATCGTAACTATACTGCTCGGCACTTCGCAGTTTGCGCCCGAATTTCTCCCGCATGCCCTGTTCTGAAAGATACGTTACGTGCCCAATCATTCTCGCAATAGCCAGACCCCTATCCGAACCCCCTTTACCATGGTATTGACCGTTGGTAAAATTCGCATCTGCCAGTATCGCGTTTCTGCCTACCGCATCAAACGCTATCGACTGAGCGCCAAGATGGGATGTTGTCGCGACCGCAATCGCAGCCTTGACAAAATTAGGATATGAAACTGCCCACTGCAGAACCTGCATTCCACCGATGGAGCCCCCGATTACCGCCAGGAGCTCTTTTATTCTTAGATTATTGAGTAACAGCTTTTGAACTTTAACCATATCGGCGATAGTTATGATAGGAAAATCCAGGCCGTACGATTTGCCCGTTTGTGGATTTATCGAAGATGGTCCCGTTGTTCCACCACAGCCGCCAAGAAAATTTGAGCAAATAACAAAATACTTATTAGTGTCAATCCCTTTTCCCGGGCCCACCATATTATCCCACCAGCCCTGTTTTCTGTCATCGGGACTATGATAGCCCGCAACGTGGGCATCGCCGCTGAGCGCGTGGCAAATCAAGATAGCATTGTCACCTGTCTCATTAAGCTGCCCATAGGTTTCGTATGCGACGTCGATCGGAGTTAGGGTCTTGCCGCATTCCAATTGTAAAGGCTCGTCCGACTCAACAAGCCGCACACTCTTGGTCTGGACAATGCCAACAGAATTTTCATCAATCTCTGCCATAACCACAGCTAAGTATCTCAAACTGACCGCTTTTCAACACAAAATTGCCATAAGCGATGATGCAACGGTAACACAGTACAATTTGTCATTCCCGCACCTGCTTTCGCAGGTGTAAACTTGTCCCCGCGAAAGCGGGGAGCGGGAATCCACTTGACCGTTACGTTACTGGATCCCTGCTTTCGCAGGGATGACATAAGGGACCGGTCAGTTTGAGTAAGTATAATTCATAACTCTTTCCTGTAAAGCACCACAGAACAAGCAATTTCTCTAAGCCGGCGCACTCAGAAAATGTCCATAGAATGTTTTCTTAGGTTCAGGCAGATATATTCACCGGCTTGATACCCACTTTGTGAGTTCATTCGTCCCGGTGGCGACAGTAAATACGCAGCCACTGCCAGATATATTGCCCCCCATGACGGAAAGGCCTTTGCCCCGCTTATATAATCTCCAGGCGACGAAGAATAGTCTTTGTCCACCGAAAACTTCGTAACTGTGAGAGGATAAGCAATAAGAAAACGATTAGCCAATAACCGCTGAATCTTAAATAGTGAAGGGCAATGCGGGATATGCTGTCGGCCTTAGTAGCACAGGACCTCATCAACTCATCGGGAGTATACATCACTCCCACGATAATACTTCCGAAACAGCTCTGCCAAGGTAGCAGCAGAACAAATATCACAAGTGATAGAAAAAACGCGCGGCAAATATGATTTATCCCACCGAGCCTGCCAACAAGCGATATCTTCAGGCCAAAGAGCATTGTCAGGCAATAAAGCGCAGCAGCTACAATGAGAACAAAGTTACAGAACCGAACTATCCAAATCACATGCTGCTTTTTTATGCCAAAGCCTGTCACTGCCTGTTCTGGCTGCGAGACCTCTACTTCGGTACCAGTTGGTTCTATAGCTGCCTTAGCAGCTTTTTCAATTTCACTCGATTCTTTAACCTGTTGACCGGCCTCACTGTCGCCAAGGGGCACAACAATATCCTCGGCTGGGGGCGTAACTTTCGGCACCGGCTGTTGCCCCATTCCCGGAAGAGAGACCTGCACAGCTTCGCTCTTGGCTTTGGCCCCAACATAGCCGGCGTCCACAAGCCAAAAGCAAGCCTGTAGCAGCAGTAGGCATAACGCCATAACTAAAAACATAAAATTCTTCCATCTTCTAAGGACGCCAACGGCCTCGAGGCAATCTGTAGATTCGACCATATTGATTTGTTTGGTTTGGTTATCATCCATTTTTGAGC
>CAZFLY010000114.1:3813-5027 GCA_964519995.1 uncultured Pirellulales bacterium
ATCTTGTCCACATACTGAGAAGTTAGCTCAATTGAAGATGTGCGGTAAATCAGAATAAAGCCCGCTGACCGGGGAAAATCCCCTAATGGGACCGTAACTGCTGATAACCTACTAAGCCCGGTCTTCTTTCTCTGCAGACCCATGGCGAACATATCATCAAGTGTGAGAATCTTGTTGGACTGGCTGATGGCTTCGGCTAATTCGCCGTTGAGACAATTCTCCAAGCGGTGCTTTTCGAGTGTAATTGGCCTACTATTCCCAGACATGTGCAATTTAAAACCGTCTGCCTGCCGTAAGAAAAAGGTGACATTTGCGTCAGGGATTTCATCCCTGATGTATCTATCGGCAATGTTCAAAAGTTTATTGAGATCTGTAACGCCTATTATTGACCTGTAAAAATCTTCCGCGAAGCTGACGGTATTGAGGGCCTGAATAAAGCTCCGTTGCGCAGCAATGATATCATTGCAAAGTATGTCTATTTTCTTGGCCTGCCTTTTGCGATCCTTATTCAGCTTGTTGATAAGCAGACGCAATCTTTTATGTCTCTGTTTGTGATCCATCAGCTCCTGCTCGTAAATAGCGTTTGCCTGTAGGTTACTCTCCCCGGTATTAAGTTCGGCTTAGGCAATAGCCGACTTTAGACACAAACTGACTCTGCAAAGACTTTTGGGATGCAGCCCTATAAACAGTCTATTACCAGTTATGTGGTAATCCGGGCTATATCAAATCCGTACGTGGACGATGGTTAATGTTGATGTGCAAATATTGCTTTGCTTCGTTTTCGGACGCATTATATGCCAAAGCCGGCTAAAGCCCTGTCCCGAGCGCAGTCGAGGGATCCACGATGACAACAATCCAGCACCTCGAGAATCTGCGGACACTTTTTAGTTGATTGGGTCTTATTATCATGCCATCTTAGCTCTTTCGATAGACAACGACCTTGCTCATAGAACCACCGAAAGCCTTTAGAGGTTTGTTAATGCCATACAGGGACGGACTTCATTATATTTATTGACACCTGTAATAATAATGCTAAAGAAAATTATCTAGACTTGTCACTCCTGCCCCCTATCGGCGTAGGGGATGAACTCCAGCAGGAGTCCAGAAAACAACAATAAATAATAAAATGGCTGGATTCCCGCTGTTGCGGGAATGACATTTTTGTTCTATATCTCCTGCGTCGTATCATTAGTTATACAGGAATCAATAGCCCC
>CAZFLY010000115.1:0-4855 GCA_964519995.1 uncultured Pirellulales bacterium
CTCATTTTGTTTTACGAGTCACGGGCAACTGGCGACGAGCGACGAACCGTCTGGGCAGCAGCGTATATTCTTTTTATGATTGGTATCACACGCCGAAATCCTACCTAACATTGCTTGACACTGTTCAGCATTCGAATAAAATGCACGTTTTTATTTCAGAATCACGTGCCATATGTAGTATAACCTGAAATTTCCTGGAAGGAATAAGATCAAGTTTGAAATACAGAGGCACAGCTCATGAAAAACCGTGTAATTCTACAGACTCTCGTACTGCTAACAATCACAAATATCTGTTGGCCGAATAGTGAAAATCAGCTCGCTGAAGAGAACGCTGAACTTCGCAGTAGAGTGCAGAACCTCGAAGAGGATGTAGAAAAACTCAAGGAAGCTCTTGTACAGAAGACGGAGACATCAACCTCCAAACCATCGCCTGATAGCGACAAGGACTCGGAAAGCAAAAAAGTCGTCTGGTCAAATCTGGATGTACAAATATATGGTTTCATCAAAGCTGACGCATCGTACGACAGCTCACGAACTACTCCCGGAAACTATGTTGTTTGGGTAAATTCTGAGGCCATGAACAAAAGCGATAACGAGTTCAATCTGACAGCAAACGAAACAAGGCTTGGCATGAGAATCAACGGACCACAAGACGGTCATTTTCACGCGGCAGGGCGTATTGAGTTTGATTTCTATGGAAACAATGCTGCGGAGAACAAGGCGAAGATTCAGATGCGACATGCCTACTTACTGATGGATTGGCCCGATAGGCATTTCAGCATCCTTGCAGGCCAGACTTCGGATATCTTTTCACCTTTGAACCCTTCAACTCTAAACTACACGGTTCTTTGGGATGCTGGAAACATAGGCTACAGACGTCCTCAAATACGTTTGACGAAAGACATGACTTTGGATAGTGACATTAAGCTTGAGCTACAGGGTGCCGTGGCGCGGACTATCGGCACAACAAGCGCAATAACAGGGTCAGAATCCGGTGAAGACGCAGGATTTCCATCCGTTCAAGGTCGAGTTGGCCTGAACTTTCCTTGGCTAAATGACAAACCCACTAAAGTCGGGCTGTCAGGTCACTGGGGCGAGGAAGAATACGACATTGCCACAAGCGGCGCCCATAAAAAGTTCCATAGTTGGTCGGTCAATCTGGATATCGAGCAACCAATAAACGATTGGCTGAATATCAAGGGAGAGTTATTCTCAGGAGAGAACTTGAACACGTATTTCGGCGGTATAGGTCAGGGCATCAGACCAATCAAAGATGCTAATGGGGTCACTATAAACCACGGTAACGAAATCACAAGCAAAGGGGGCTGGGTCGCTATAGGTTTAGGGCCCTGGGATAATTGGTGTTTTAATATTGGTGCTGGCATTGATGATGTAGATGCTGCCGATGTAAATGTAGGCGACCGCGTTCTGAACTGTTGCGTGTTTGGAAACGCAATTTATGCGTTCAACGAACACGCTAAGGTTGGTTTTGAGCTTTCCCATTGGCGCACAGAGTATCGAGGACCGGGAGATGCCGATAGTCTGCGCGCGCAGGCCTCATTTATCTACAGTTTCCAATAGTTCTTGACCTATGGCTGCGTCCGCATAGCTTGGGCTCAAGCCTAACCTACGTTACTGTTATAGGCTCAAGTAATCTGTCCTACATCCCCAGTTCCGTAAACTGGTTGAGCAACTGCTGATAAACGAAGGCCATCAGGTACATGCAAAGAATCGTTACAACTAAAACTATCACAGTGATGATCGCCCTGGTGGCGGGTTTATAACGAGGATTCAGCCACACAAGCGGAAGGGCCAGCGGACCAAGACATAGCAATGCAATTACCACGCTTGGTGTGGTAAAGTACCATTTTTTCTGCCGAGGCCTCGAACCGGCACGGCTGGAACCGTCGAGAAACTCGCCGCAGTACCGACACTTGACAGCCTCTGCCTGAATCTGCTCGGCACAAAAAGGGCATTTCTTCATGCCAGTTGCCTCTTCTGCGATGGGCTTGTTTTGCTCCTGTATCGACTGTTCTTCGCAATTATATGTGACTAATTCTGCTTTCATAGTATTGGTTATCGGTTTTTTAGCAAGGTTTCTTTAGAGGCTTCATGGTTGTGTGTGACTCGTAGCTCGTTAGGCGTGTCTCGTGGCATGAGTAGATTCATAAATGATTAGAAGCGGGGTGGCATTAAAGAGTAAAAATCAAAAAAATAATCTCACAATCATTGGGACGATTACCTCAGTGTGTGATGCTTGACTTGGCTGCCGGCTATATGTTATAATTCCTGTATTCGTTGGGGCTTGTTTGTCATGCGTTTGAGCCTACAATAAGCTTTTTCAGCCGGAAGTGAGGAAGGAAATGTGTCATGCTTAGAAGCAGTTCATGTTTGCTGCTTGGTCTCTCTCTTGCGATGATACTGACTACTTCAGAAGGTGCTACGCATCCGATAGGCGACCTAAACGGGGACTTTAAAGTCGATGCGGAAGACCTGCAACTTTTTTCCGAACAGTGGTTAACTGCTTCGTCCAGTCTAGCAGATTTGAACGGTGATGAAGAAATCGGCATGGCTGACTTTGCCTTATTGGCTGAGAACTGGAGGAAGACCGAAGCCACGCTGTTGATTAGCGAGTTTATGGCGAACAAGGGAAGCGACCTTAGTACAGAAGTAGAAATGCTTAGACGGCCGGGAAGATATGAATCGGTTCGTCCAGACTGGATTGAGCTTTATAATACCAGTGATGAACAAGTAGAGCTTGAAGGCTGGTATCTGACGGATAATAAGAATAACCTGACCAAGTGGCAGTTTCCTAAAGGAATTTATATAGACCCCGGTGAATACTTCGTTGTGTTTGTTTCGAACAAGAAACAGAAGTGGTTCCCCAATAACTATCCATATATTGATGAACTTGGATACCTTCATACAAACTTCGAACTAAACAACAATGGCGGATATCTGGCTTTAGTCAGACCAGACGATATAACTATAGCTCATGAGTATGCCCCGGAGTATCCTGAACAACATGGCCTTGTTTCCTATGGCATTAGTAACAGTGGCCAAGTGGGTTATCTTGTAGAGCCGACGCCTGGGACAGGAAACTCCGCAAAATATAATGGAGTTGTCGCTGACACAAAGTTCAGTCACGACCGTGGTTTTTACGATACACCTTTTTCCGTTATGGTCACCACCGAGACTGTGGGTGCTGCAATATATTATACGCTCGATGGAAGTGCTCCATATGATATTTTGGGCCCAGTCCCGTCGGGTATGACCTATACCGCTCCTATTCCTATAACCACGACTACGTGTCTGCGAGCCATCGCATTCAAGGATAACTATCTACCCAGCAACGTGGATACTCAAACCTATATCTTTCTTGATGACGTTATCAAGCAGGCCACCCACCCGGACACAGGCACTCAGGTTGTACCACCGGGTTACCCGACTACCTGGCCTGGCGGTTCACATTCTGGGGCGGTGACCGGTGATTACCAGATGGACCCTGTTGTTGTCAGCGCTTACAGCAGCACAATCAAGGACGATCTGAAGTCGATACCGACATTATCTTTGGTGATGGATAAGGATGACTGGTTTGGCAGTGAGGGCATTTACATCAACGAAAGACTGGATGGTACTGAGCGTGTAGTTTCGATGGAGTTTATTGATCCTAACAATGGTGAGGAGTTTCAAACCAACTGCGCCATATCGATGCAAGGAGGTGTCAGTGGCGGAGGCACCAGTCTCAATAGGTGGAAGGCTTATAAGCTCTCCATGCGACCCAGATTCAAAGAAAATACTGATGATGGAACTCCTACAGGCGGACCGGCAAAGCTTAATTACCAGATCTTTCGCAATTCTCCGACTGAGAGCTTCGATACTCTCGTTCTGGATGCTCGCCTGGGAAACACCTGGCCCTATGGTGGTAGCACTACCGATAGCGGCTCTCGACCCTGGATATCAGGTAGGCCAATCTACCAGCCGGATGTTGCTCAATACACCAGAGACCAGTTTGTGGCGGACATTCAGAACGCTATGGGTGGCTATAGCCACCACGGCAGACACGTTCATCTGTATCTTAACGGCCTTTACTGGGGACTGTACAACCTTCACGAGCGGCCGGATGATTCCTTCGCTGCCTCCAACTTTGGTGGTGAGAAGGACGACTACGACTGCATTAAGCACAGTCCCGGCACGATTATTAACGGTACTAATACCAACTTGAATGAAATGTTAAGTATCGCCAATTTCGGCCTAGTATCTGATGAGCAGTATCAGTTAATTCAGCAGTACCTTGATGTGCCCAACTTCATAGACTATTTGATTCCCAACTACTACGTCGGAAATTACGACTGGGGCCATAAGAACTGGTATGCGACTCGCAATGCCTGTGATCCCGCTGGCCTATGGCGGTATCATCACTGGGACGGAGAGCACTTGATGGAGTACCTCTATGAGAACGTCACCGGTCGGGATAATGCTGGCGGTCCCACACGCCTTCACAACAGACTTGCACAGAACGCTGAGTATCGGCTCTTATTTGCCGACCATGTACACCGGCATTTCTTCAACGATGGTATTCTTACTCCTGAGGGCGCAGCGGCGTTGTACCATATCCGGTTAAACGACGTTGATCGGGCTGTCGTTGGAGAGTCCGCACGCTGGGGCGACAATCAGATACACCGTTTTGCACATATCCGTTATATGCGAGACCCTCATTGGCTCCTCGAACGTGACTGGCTATTAGGCACCTACTTTCCAAACCGAACGGGCATAGTGTTGGATCAGTTCAGAGCCAGAGGCTTCTATCCCAACGTCGATGCACCCACATTCAGTCAGCACGGCGGATTGGTCA
>CAZFLY010000116.1:0-4780 GCA_964519995.1 uncultured Pirellulales bacterium
CTTATCTGTTCCATTGAGTCGCGCTCGCGGACGGTTACGGTGTTATCCTGCAGCGTCTGGCCGTCCACGGTGACACAGTACGGCGTACCCGCTTCATCCTGTCTGCGATAACGCCTGCCTACCGCGCCTTTCTCATCGTAGAAACAATTGAAATACTTTTTCAGGTCGTTGTAGATATTTATAGCCACCTCCGGCATACCTTCGCGTTTGACCAGCGGAAAAACCGCGACCTTTATAGGCGCAAGTGCAGCGGAAAACCGCAATAGGTTCCGCGTTTCACCTCGCACCTCTTCTTCATCATAAGCATCGACCAGAAATGCGAGGGCGCTTCTATCGATGCCGGCACTTGGCTCAATCACATAAGGAATGTAGCGATGCTTCTGCACGTCGTCGAAATATGAAAGAGGACCCGCCTGGTAATCCTTTGCTTCATCAGCAAGCTGAATCCTGCTCAAGTCGCGGTCGTTTTCGAACCATTTATTGAGTGTTCTGATTCCGCGCTGGTGTTGCCGAAGGTCAAAATCGGTACGGTTTGCGATGCCCTCAAGCTCCTGCCAGTCGCCGCTGCCGAAGGGAAACCTGTACTCGACATCAACACAAGCCTTGGCGTAATGTGCCAGCTCGTCCGCATCGTGTTCGCGGAAACGCAGATTTTCTTTTTTGATGCCCAGCTTGATGTACCAGTCGAATCGCTGCTGCTTCCAGTGTTCGTACCACTCTTCGTCGGTGCCGGGCTTGCAGAAAAACTCAAGCTCGGCCTGCTCGAATTCGCGAGTGCGGAAGATAAAGGCTTTGGTCGTCACTTCGTTGCGGAAGCTCTTTCCAATCTGCGCAATTCCGAATGGAATTTTGACACGCGTTGTATCGAGCACATTTCTGAAATTGGCAAATATTCCCTGAGCAGTCTCCGGCCGAAGGTACATCGTCATTGAGTCGTCAATGTTAGCGCCCATCTGCGTCTCGAACATCAGCTTAAACGGCATCGGCTCGGTAAACTGGCCAACCATTCCGCAATTGGGACATATTTTATTGCTCAAATCATGCAGCTTGGCCTGGGCAGTATCGATTGAAACGTGCTCGGTGTGTTGCTCTGCCTGCTCGGCGTCACCCTCGACTGCGCTCGGGACAAGCTTTTCTTTGAGGTGGTCTATGCGCGTTCGTGTATTGCACTTTTTGCACTCAGCAATCAGATCGGCGAATTTGTCTGCGTGGCCGGAGGCCTTCCAGACCAGCGGGTGCATAAGAATACTGCAATCGAGGCCCACCACGTCATCTCGCATCTGAACGACGCTTTTCCACCAGGCTTTTTTGACGTTGTTTTTCAATTCCACGCCGAGCGGCCCATAGTCGTAACAGCTCGCCAATCCGCCATATATTTCGCTCGATTGAAATATAAATCCCCTTCGCTTACACAGGCTCACGATGTCATCAAGCTTCACAATTTTGGCCATATCACATCTCCATAATCCTTGACCAAGCCTATTATATAGATGAACTAACGAATTACAAGCATTGCAAAGACGACAGACCAGCGCCACGATGACGTATGGCAAATCACACCTAAAAAGTACGTGAGCGAGCTGATAAAAGACACTACCGATTTGGTGACTTATGTTAATTACTGGGCCCAGCCAGGAATTTTTCAGTTTGCTTTTTGGCATGCAGGACTTCTTTTTATACACTTTTTCTTGAGAGAAGAGGATTTCCCTCGGATTACACAAGCGGGATAAAGTGCAACCTCAGTATGTGGAGGATAAGCGATGAGCACGTTTCGAGAGATACTGGGAGCAGACTACGGTTTCTGTGACTTTGTCAGAGCTAACAATCCGTTCTTACGGTCTAAGAACAAAGGAATCAGAGCAGAAGACGCCGAAGGACCGCTGGCGTCATCCAAAAGATACTTTAGAGAATCACTCAACGGTTCCGGATATGTTGATGCCAACACATCGCCATTAGAGAAGATGAAAGTCTTCGCCGGGCTTGGTAGTAGCCTTGAACCGGCCTCCAATCTTGATTCTCAGACGGCAGGTAAACTTACCAATCTTTCAGCTAACGCAATTTCCGGCAATGCTCGTATAGCCCTGTTGGCTCAAGGCAACGTTCAATCCCATGCAGCCGCAGTCCTGTTAAAATAACAAACGCCGATTCCAAAAAAGTACCCAAGCCGAATTCACCGGCCGGGCCGGCCTGGTCCGGCCTTTTTCGTCAATAATTCCTCGAAAGTTTTTGAGCGCTTCTACAACCGCAAGCGATAACAAAAGTCCAGAAACAGGGCCTTGTGATTGTTTGACACGGTTTAACTGAGACGTTACATTGGCTGGTCCGAGTTCGCGAGCTAAGAACGCTTTATGAGGAAAATTATTTGCGTAATCGGTGCTGGGCCTGCAGGAATGATGGCTTCTATCCACTGTGCTCTGGCAAAAGCCGAGACTATCGTCGTTGAGCGCAACACTGCTGCTGGCCGAAAGCTCCTTCTAACTGGCTCAGGCAGATGCAATTTCACTCACCAGGCGACGCCCGACCAAATGTTCCGTGCCCTGGGGCGAAAAGGTAGATTTCTGCGCTATTGCCTGCACAAATATCCTCCGCAATGGCTCCGCCGATTCTTTAGCGATAGAGGCCTGCAAAGTAAGGTTGAACCCACAGGCTGCGTCTTCCCAGTGAGCGACCGGGCAAGCGATGTTAGAGACCTTCTTCTGACCCAGGCCAGAGAACTTGGTGTTCATTTCGAATTCGGCAATCCGGTCAAGGACATTCATCGAGATTCCCAGGGATTCAGTATCCGGACTTCGGAAGCTAATATCCGCGCCCACAGAGTTATCATCGTAACCGGAGGCGTCACTTATCCTCAGACAGGCTCAACAGGCGACGGTTATAAGTTCGCCAAACACCTCGGCCACACAATAATCCCGCTCAAACCAGCCATCATTCCACTTATAACCACTGAGAAGTGGCCCAGCGACTTGGCAGGTACGCTGCTTCAGGACGTGAAAATATCCACTACCATAGCCGGCAGGAAAACCGCTGCAACCGGCCCAATGCTTTTTACCGATGATGGTATCGGCGGCCCCGCAGTTCTCGATTTGAGCCGGCTCCTGACGGATTATCTGCCGAATAAGAAAAAGCCCATCCAGATTTTAATCGACACGCTTCCAGAAAACACCGAGGCTAAATTGCAAAAGAAGCTCCTCAACCAAATCCAAGTTCATCCGAATAAAACTATTACGAATATCTTGGCCGGATTTGTACCTCGAAGACTAGCCTGTATTTTGTGCGGCCAGGCTGGTGTGGATATGGACCTGCCCGCCAACCAACTAACAAAAGATACGCGGCTAAAAATATTGCACATGTTAAAGGCCCTGCCGCTTTCGATCATTGGCACAAGACCCATCGCCGAAGCGATGGTCACACTTGGCGGCGTGACTGTCGCTGAGTTAGAGCCTAAGACGATGGAATCTAAGATTTGTCCTGGCTTATTTTTTGCCGGCGAAGTCATCGATGTCGATGGCCCCTGTGGAGGCTATAATCTTCAGATGTGCTGGTCAACCGGCGTCCTTGCCGGTGCATCTGCGGCTCAAGGCAGATAGCGACGCCAGAATCCGGTGCTTGTCTTTTTCCTGTTCTACAGTTTATTTTGATTTTTATATTCTTTCGAGGTACACATAACGATTCACAGTCAATCCCTTAACTGTGTTCAGGGCATGCTCTAAGTCCAACCGAAGGTCTTCAAGATTCACAAGCGTTGAGCACTTATATCGCATACCCAGCATTAAATCCATCACAGGCGGACTTTCGCCGCGGGTTAGTGTGGAGCCATAAAGAACCATAGGGAATAAATAATACCTAAGTAACTTAGGTATTATTGATAAGACATTTAACAGTAAATTTCCACAGGTTCAAACCCGTGGCATTTGCCGCAACAGGCTTTGCTTGTCCGCCTTTGGCGGATAACTTCATCTACGGGCTGAAAACCGTAGATTTACGGCGGACATTAAGATCAATCGAAATGGGAGCTAATATGCATTACGATTGAATTTTTCGCTTCACCTTGTCATTTCGACCGTAGGTCCCCCGTGTCTTCTGTCGAAGACAGAGACGGGGGGCCGGAGCGGAGAAATCTGGCCGCAATTGAGAAACGCCCTATCCCTTGCCAGATGTCTCGACTTCGTCCGTCACAAACGCAGGTGTGCCGGACTCCGCTCGACATGACAGACTATGAAGATTTCAGTCGTAATCCGTATTAAGGTGTCGCTATTAAGCGTTTCTATATTTCTTAACGATTCACAAGCATTGAGCACTTGTATCTCATTCCCAACATTAAATCCCCCAAAGGTGGACTTTCACCGCGATTTAGTATGGAGCTATAAAGAACCATAGGAATAAATAATGCCAATTGCGAATAATTAATGCGCTTAATCGCGTCATTTCGAGCGAGCCGTAGGCGAGTCGAGAAATCTATTTGAACAGTTTTCTCCACTACGCCCCAGTGCTTTCTTGCGAAAGCAAGAACGGGGGCTTCGGTCGAAATGACATAAGCGCAAATTATAATCACAATTGGTGTAATACCTAAGTAACTTAGGTATTGACTGTAAGACATTTAACACTAAATATTCCGCCCTCGACGGACTCTAAATGGCCCTGTGCTCTGTCGCAGATTAAATGGTAGGTGTCATTCTGAGCGAACAGGCTGTGTCATAATTCCAAAAATGGCCCAATGATCCTTATTTTTCGCTCAAAATCAAAGGCGAGGTTAGCGAAATCTTAATTGCGACACAGCCTG
>CAZFLY010000117.1:0-4677 GCA_964519995.1 uncultured Pirellulales bacterium
TGGGTTTCAGCGGGGATCGTACACAGCATGTGTTGTGGCGATTGGATCATTCGAACATGAAAAATATCTCTCCGAAGCTTGCGATCCTCATGATCGGCACGAATAATTCAAATGGGAATGATAACACAGCAGAACAGATCGCCGACGGAATCATTGTCATCTGTCAGCGGCTGCGTACCAGACTTCCAAAGACTAAGATACTCTTGCTGGCGATATTCCCACGCGACCCCAAACCTTCGGCTCAGCGTCAGAAGAATGCCAAAGCCAGTCTATTAGCTTCAAGGATTGCTGACGGCGAGATGATTCATTACCTTGATATCAATAGTAGCTTTCTGACAGACGATGAATTATTGACTAAAGACATAATGCCAGACTACCTGCATCCCAACAAGGCCGGATACGAGATATGGGCCCAGGCCATAGAGCCGAAGGTTGCTCAACTGATGGGGGAGTGGAAATAGCCAGATAAGTAATAGGGACAGCCAACTATAAATGTCTGGAGCCAGCGCGAAGAGAGTGGCGAATGTCCCTACCCGATGAAGGTCGGACCCTTGCTTTGTAGAGTGGTGAGCTTTTCGTTATCTGAGATTTTTTTAATTTTAGAACAGTAAAGATAAGCTAAAGCCCATCCTGCCCCATGTGCTTGGGCATGCCACCCGGAATGAACGGTCTAAATCGAAAGCAAATAAATGTTGGCTTCGGAACAGATGAATATATAAAAAGACCCTGCTAAATAGCAGGGCCTTTCGGTTCTTGGGGCTTGTTGTTTGGTTAGACGGGGGTTACGTTAACCGCACATGGACCTTTTTTACCTTGTCCGATCTCAAACTCGACCTTCTGGCCTTCCTCGAGCGATGCATAGCCCCCAACCTTAATTTCCGAGTGGTGGACAAACAAATCATCCCCACCGTCATCCGGGACAATGAAGCCGAATCCCTTTGTCGAATTGAACCATTTTACTGTACCTGTACTCACTTATACTTCTCCTTCGCCTGTTTGCAGGCCGCTTAACCAATGTCTCTCATCTTTAATTTATTAGGAGCATACCCTTGAGAGACGAAAGAGTATATCCCAAGTAAACCACAATATACCGAGAAAGACTTCGAGACGTCAATAAAAAATAAAATAAATAAACAACTTTGTTTTTATCGCCGAGTTCAACGGTAAACGTCAATCACAACCTGTTTTTGTTGTTTTCTGATATTGCTTGTTCTTAAAGAACGGTCCTGCCGGCGATACAGCAGGGACACAGCGGGCTACACTTTTCAATTTGCCAACAGTCAGTGGGCTTGGTAGACTCTTTTCGATAAAAAGCCGCTCACTAACTGCTATTCAAGGCGGATATTCGAAAGGTAAAAAAGAAATAGGTGGAGACAAGACTGTGAACACTGGAAGAAACATAACTTTAGCGGTGATGTTGATGCTGATGTTCGGATGCGCACCTGTGTTGGGACCTAAAGGAGAAACAGCGTACCAGGTTGCCAAGGGACGACGAGTAGTGAACTTCAATCGCGACTGGAAATTCGCCAAAGGTGAAAATAAGACAGCAGAGAGAATGAAATTTAACGACTCAAAGTGGGAGGCGGTGCGTCTGCCGCACGACTGGGCTATTTCGGGACCGTTTAACGAAAAAGAAAACGGCTATGCCGGTAAACTGCCCTGGAGCCGAGTCGGTTGGTATCGCAAGACATTCACTCTCGATGAGGCAGATAGCGATAGACGAGTGTACTTTGACTTTGATGGTGTGATGGCATTTCCGAAAGTTTATGTTAACGGCCAATTGGCCGGTGAATGGGATTATGGCTATACATCTTTCCGTGTCGATGCCACGCCATATGTGAAGTTAGGCCAAACTAATGTAATTGCGGTCATGGTTGATACGCGAAAGCACGGTACTCGCTGGTATCCTGGCGCAGGGATATATCGAAAGGTAACAATGACTATCTGCGAGCCGATACACATAGCACACTGGGGTACATTCATCACAACGCCGGAGGTGAGCGACGATTCGGCAACGGTTCGCGTGCGTTCGACCATCGAAAACCACCTGGATACCGAATCAGAAGTCAGTGTTGAGGTTGTGATACTTGACCCCGATGACCGAGAGGTGGTCACGGGCGATAAGAGCGACACCATTCCGGCGGACAGCTCGCATGTAGTGGACCAGTCGTTCATAGTACCTGCTCCCCAGCGATGGGACATTACCAGTCCGAAACTGTACACCGCTAAGTCTATTATTCACATGGATAGTAAGATTGTAGATACAGAGACATCTACCTTTGGCTTTCGAACCTTTAAGTTCACGGCAAATGATGGATTTCATCTGAACGGTAGGCGAGTCCAGCTTTACGGCGTGAATCTGCACCACGACCATGGACCGCTCGGAGCAGCTTTCTATACTCGTGCGATGGAGCGACAACTCGAAATCATGCGCGACATGGGAGTCAATGCCATTCGAACCAGCCACAACCCCTCTGCACCGGAACTGCTTGATTTGTGCGACCGAATGGGATTTGTGGTATGGGATGAGTGTTTCGACAAATGGGATGATAAAGCCGATCGCATAGATGGTAAGCCGCTGTTGGAAGAGTACGGCGAAAAACAGCTTCGCAACTTTGTGATGCGCGATCGCAATCACGCCTGCGTTGTTGTATGGTCGATCGGGAATGAGATTAACAACCAGCCTAGAGACAGAGAAGGCAAGTCGCCAGAGCGGGTGAAATTCATGAGCGATTTTGTGCGCAAATACGATCCAACCCGGCCGGTAGGAATAGCCTGTCATATTCCCCAAACGGCTAACCAGCCGATCCTTGATGCTCTGGACTTGACCGGCTGGAATTACGCCAGAAGGTATTCCATTTATCGCGAGCGCTATCCGGATAAGCCTATCATTTACAGTGAGTCGGCTTCGACGCTGAGTACGCGTGGATTCTACAAACTGCCGTTTCCTGCCAGAAAAACCGATTATGCCCAGCAGCAACACCAGGTTTGCTCATATGATCTAAATGCCGCGGCATGGTCGGATATTCCGGATGTTGAGTTTCAGTTAATGGAGAACGACAGCTTTGTAGCGGGAGAGTTTGTGTGGACGGGTTTTGATTATCTGGGTGAGCCGACGCCTTTTGCGCAGCAGGCGCGAAGCTCATACTTCGGCATTGTAGATTTGTGCGGCATCCCCAAGGATCGGTTCTATTTGTACCGCAGTTACTGGCGACCGGACGAGACCACCGTGCACATTCTTCCGCACTGGAACTGGCCCGAGCGCGTCGGCAAAAACGTTCCTGTTTTTGTTTACACCAATGGCGATTCAGCGGAACTATTCCTGAATGGAAAGTCGCTAGGCCGAAGGACAAAGGGTGTGCAGCCTGAAAGGCCGGTCAACTTCGCGGAGGGCAAGTCTGCAACGGCCAATTCATTCCAATCTGAAAATAGTGTTGGCAATGCCAATGACGGCGACAGGTCCACACGTTGGTGCGCGGCAGCAGCAGGTGCCGATCAATGGTGGCAGGTGGACCTGGGTGAAGTTCAACCTGTAGGCTATCTGGCAATCGAGTTTGAGAGAGAAGAAAAAAACTACGGTTACGAAATCAAAGCTTCAAACGATGCATTAAACTGGCAGACTATTGTGACCAAAAGCACAAGCAGGCGTCCCAGGTGGGGTGGCCCGCGCCGAGTATTCCATGAAGTGGATGCACAGGCTAGGTTCCTGCGGATTGAGTTTACAGAGCTGCGAGAAGGAACCTGGGCAAGTATTCGAGAATTTGGCGTTTATCCGGAAAAAGTGGAATCAGACTACTATACAGTGACATATAAATATCGCCTGCGTTTCAATGATGTGGTGTACGAGCCGGGCGAGCTTAAGGCGATTGCTTACAAGGATGGCAAAGAGATTGGCCAGGCCATTATGCGTACTGCAGGCGAACCAGCAGCAATTCGGCTGATTTCTGATCGAAAGGAACTGGCTGCTACGGGCGAAGATCTGTGCTATATTTTGGTGGAGGTTGTTGACGGCAAAGGGACACTTTGCCCGCTGGCGGATAATTTGATTCGATTCAAAGTGCAGGGTCCTGCTGAGATTGCGGGTGTCGGCAATGGTAATCCCATGTCGTACGAACCGTTCCAGGCGAATTATCGAAAGCTGTTTTACGGCAAGGCGATGTTGATTCTGCGAACCAAGGAAGGACAACTTGGCAAGGTACGTGTGACTGCTGAAAGTGATAGTCTGTCTGCGGCGAAAATTACTGTGCAATGCCGAAGGTAAAAAATCCTGCGTAAACTTGTCCCCTCGGCCTTGCTCGGGACAAGCCTGAGCCAAGTCGAAGGAACGCGAGGCTAAATATTTAGCTAGCGGTTTCACCGCCGGTTCGATCTAAGAGAGAATGAAAATGTTGTGGAAATCACGGTTATTGATTTTGATTACGGTATTAGTGTTCCTGGTGCATCCGTCTTGGGCGGCCGGATGAAATGCCGTGGTCGCAGCTCCCTATGGAGCAAGGGTTCAACAGGAGGTAAATAGATGCAATATCGAGAATTGGGTCGAACTGGCTGGAAGGTCTCTGCAGTGAGCTTTGGTGCATGGGCCATCGGCGGGACGAGGGGCTCAAGACGGGCCAGAAAATAGAAATCGTTTGATCCTGTCGCCTATCCCCTAATTTCAATCAAAAGTGCTGATAGCTG
>CAZFLY010000118.1:0-4650 GCA_964519995.1 uncultured Pirellulales bacterium
AGATGCAAGAACGACCTCTGTTTTGCCCTTTCTTTTCTTCCGAGCCGAAGAATTTCTCACGCCACCACAGAAAATGTCCCCAGGGATTGTCAAGATTATATTTGCTATCCTCTGGTACACCTTTCCAGGATCTGATTTCCTTCAGTAGTTCATGGCAGGGTTCATCTTCGGCTAATAGTTCGTAGGCACATTTGACCAGTGCGAATTTCTTATTCGCATCAGGATCACGTTGATTATGGTCAGGATGGCATTTCATTGATGCTCGCCTATATGCTTTCTTTAGCTGCTCTTTGCTTGCGTCCTCCTCGACTTGCAGAATCTTGCACGCGGCTTTACGGGCCTCTAAGTCACGTGTTATTCTATCCATGAATTCAAAATCATCTTTCATTTGGCCGCAACCCTCGCATCGATTTTTTCGTATAGCTGCAAGAACTTTTCTTCGTAACCGGGTAATGCATCAATTATTTTAATCCCCCGTGAGTAAGCTTCCGCTACCAGTCGGTCGTTCGGCATCTCAAGGAGAATTTCTATATCTTGTTGCTGGCAATAGCCTACAACTCGGTCGTCACCTATGTCACAACGGTTTATTACAACAGCAAACGGAAGCTTAAGCTCTCTTACCATCTCCACCGCGAGCCGGAGGTCATTTAAGCCGAACGGCGTAGGTTCGGTGACCAGTAGAACAAAATCTGCTCCCTTAACCGCTTCAATTACGGGACATGAGGTTCCCGGCGGAGCGTCTATTAAAACAGTTCCATTATTTGCTGCGTGCTCCTTCACTTTCTTTATCAAAGCAGGCGAACGTACGTCTCCTATCTTCAGCCGTCCCTGACCAAACTTCACATCACCGGCTGTGCCCAATTCAACAAGTCCAATTTCTACCTGCTTTTCTTTAATAGCGCCGTTTGGGCAAACAAGTATACAGCCGCCACAGGAATGACATAACTGCTCAAAGACAAGAGCCTTACCCTTCAGGCAAATTATGGCGCTGTACTGACAAAGCTGACCGCATTTGCCACAACCGTTACATAACTCGTTGTCAACCTCTGGTACGCCGATCGTAACTTTCTGTATTTCTTTTATATCAGGCTTTAAAAATATATGGCCGTTTGGTTCCTCAACATCGCAATCAAGATATTGAACGGCTTGGCCTGTCCGAGCAATCGAATAAGCCAGATTTGTAGCAATTGTTGTTTTGCCTGTTCCACCTTTGCCACTTGCAATTGCTATTTGCATTCTGTTTCCTAACTATTCCCAAATGATAGCCATGCGTTTATTACCATGAACAAAGCCGCCCCTAATGTCGTGTACGCGAATATCCTTTTGAGGTTTTTCGGCTTTGTGTTAATTGAGAACACGCCGCCCAGCAACCCTCCAATTACGGCGGTGACACTCATTTGAATGGCCCATGATGCGTTAAAATCTCCGGCTGCCGAATGCCCGACCAGACCCATAAGAGCCGTGGCGGCGACCATGGCCGACGATGTACCTACCGCCACGCGCATAGGTACACCACAGCCAAGGACCATCAATGGAACCTTGAAAGAACCTCCAGAGATACCGACCATTCCCGCAACCAAGCCGGTCCCCGCGGTGATCGGCAGAGCCAACCACAAATTCACCTCATATTCGTGCTCACCGAACTTACGATGCCAGAAGCCCAAGCGATTCTTGTCGGAAGACGGTCTATTCCTTGCAGGTCTCAACATCAAGAAGCCAGATAATACAAGTAAGCCGGCAAAAACGAACATCAGAACTCCACCGGACAAGAGATGAGCATAGTATCCACCCACAAGAGCCATCACATCTGTCGGAGGATCAATAACCATTGCGAGTTTCCAGTCGATTGTCTGGTTCTTCTGGAAAACCAGTGCAGACGCTACAGCCGTGCACAGCAGAATACATTGTGCAGACGTAGCTGCGGCAAGCATGGGCAATCCGCAAGCTATTAACACAGGGACGTAAAAGTTACCGCCGCCACGGCCGGTCATGCTCATCAAAACCGAAATGACAAAGATGGATAGAACGGCTATGCCAAGCATCAGCACAATCTTATGTTCCTTTCTCCCGTCATATCAATTTCATTCCAATCAAATTTGTCTTTCGCAAACCAGCCTTGCTGCGGTAGCGAATCGAAACAGACCGGTTTCGGATTGCACCAGTGATTACCTGACAAAATATCCCATTTTGTATATCTGTTCATTGGCGAAGCCGTTTTATCTATCCTGTAACCGGCCGGATGAAACCCAACGTTGATTTCTGTTGCTTTGAATGTCTGCTCCATTGTCTATCTCTGAAGAAGTTATTATAAAGTGCTCTTTCAACAGAACCTATTTAGATGCTTCAATTAATCTTATAATCCTTTGGCAACTCTCAGGAAGGCTCTGCTGAAATTCGTCGTCTTGTGGTAAAGCCTGCTTAATAAACTCATTAGTGAAAGGTAAATAATTTATAGTAGTTACCCCTTTCTCAGTATATGCTATTATTTGTCTAGGTTGCAATAACACAGCTGCTCTCTCTGTATTTTTTCTCATAGACTTATAAGATCTTTCATAATTACATACTATAATCTGATACAGCCGAAAATCATCATCCACATTAACATTTTGTTTCCTGTATTCTTCCCTCATATCAAAGACACTCCGAACACCAAAATTAAATCTCGGGGCGTTTTCTTTTACGCTTTCAATAAAGTTCTGTATAGATTTCTCGCTGGTGGTAGTAAAAAAATTTCTATTTTCCATTTCCTTGTTTAAGGACACCTTTATCCCCTTCCTTTATACTTTCTAATTAATTCGTTTGAATAATTACTCCATTCCCCATCTTCCTTCTTATAATGCAAGCGCAAAGTAACATCTCTAAACACATCTACATCTACATAGAAATTATCTAATGAATGTGGCTTTTCGAATGTTACAATATAGTGTTTGGTAGCATTAGAAGGAATTTCGAAAGTAATAGGAGTTTGATCTTCTGCTTTAAGTTTATTTTCTAAAGCATTCTCTATATACATGGAAATCTCCTCATTTGCTGAATAGCGCCTGTTGTGCGGAGAGGCAAACATGTAAGAAGGCATCACCTGTACATTGTATTCGTTGTCATTGCTATAATGGAACATAAACACTAAGTATTCCTCAGCATGGAAAAACAAAGGTTTATATTCCCAATCGGGACAAAAAGTCCAATCTACCTTTATCCCCTTATAAGTTATCCCCTTATTATTTTTTCTTGTATCCGAGATGAAATTTGCTTCCTCGTGAATCGCTCCACCACTTTTTACTAAAAACAAAGGTATGCCTATAATAAAGGGGGTTAAGACAATTGCTAAGGCTATAATTATAGAACGCGTTTTCATTTTTTTACTCCTTTTAATGCTGAGGTTTTAAAAACGCTCCGCTTTCAAGCCATTTAATGGTTCCAAATACAACGGTTATCCAGATTATTACTGCTAATGTATTTAAAATTATAAGCATTCCATACAAAAAGTGGCTCGCTACACATGCAGCCAAAAGTCCGGTGGCAACAGCAAAAGCTTCAAAGGGAAATGTATAAGCCCACCAACCAAACTCCAGAGGATGGTCTTTAATTTTGACATAATGGGTAAATAATAAAATTGTTACCAGGATTAACCACCAAAAAGAAAAACCCCATAGGATCGAAGCAATTATTTTAATTGGCGAAAACATAGACATAAAATTTATCCCAAACAGTGTTCCCTGAGAAGCTTCAATAGCTTGAATAAATTTTATCAGGAAAATAACGATAATCGCTGTTGGTGCTATCCCCACCATAACTGTTGGGGCTAACCTCCCTTGAGGAATAATATGATAGATATACCGGTGCCAGATAGCTGCACCGACGAACAAAAAATTAAAAAATCCTACCCCCAAAGCTATCATAGAAATTATAAATAAAACAGGAGCCAAACTCGTCTCTGCCCAATAGACATCCAGTGAGCAAACCCCAAGTACGGGAATTATAAGATGAGAAACCGGAGGAATAAACCAGGAAAAGTTCGCATGCTCCAAGCGAACATCCTTATGTAAAAATTGGATTCGGACTAATAAGTATCCAAAGGTAAAAATTCCTACGGCACCCAAAAAGAAAAACACAATACTCAAATGATAAGCAAACCAAGGACCAAAAAGCATTGGACCAAGTTTGTTGGTGCCAGTCCCAGCTAAAATAAAAGAAATAGGCATAGTTGGAAAGAAATTGCCTCTGATAGGATGATGCAAATCCTTCTTAATCTCTTCTGGATACATAAAAAATCTTAGAGTCCAAGGGATTAAAAATGTAACAAACATTACTGTGGCTAATAAATAAAAACCTAATCCTACATATAGAAGGAAAGAAAACGGTCTTGCAACTTCTGAAGAGAGCTGCATAGTGATACATATCGCCGCGGTTCCCATAACCGCAGCGCCCCATTCCGGACCAAAGTTTTTTACTATCTTCTTAAACATGGCCATTATTACTCCTTCCTTACAGTTCTTGATTCCAATCGAATCTTTGGGCCTTAAACCAGCCATCTTCCGGCAATGCATCAAAATCAACCGGTTCCGGACTGTGCCATCTGCCATCGTCAGATACTTGCCATTTGGTATATAGATTCATTGGGGAAGCCGTTTTATCTATCCTGTAACCATC
>CAZFLY010000119.1:0-4608 GCA_964519995.1 uncultured Pirellulales bacterium
TCCATGGCGATGGCAAGTTTCTCCTTGACGTTGCACTGGCCCACGCACTCATCCAATCGCTGCGGACGCAGAGAAATGTTGAAACTTTCCTCCGCTGCGTTAAGTGGTTGTCTGCTTATGATTCTTCCTATTGCCATAATTTAGATTACAGTAAATGGTTCATAATTCTTAGTCACTAAGCCCATACTTAGGAACCATCAATGTTTCACACTTCTACGCCCTGTTTAAGTCTATAGACCAGAGGCACAAGGGCTTCTGCGGAGTTCACATTCGGATGCTTCTGGCAGGCCAGTTCAATAAGCTCCATAGCTTCATTTCGTTTTTCGCCCCAAGCAATGAGAATCTCCAGAGCCTCGATCTGGAATGGCTTAAAGCCTGCATAGGCAGCTCCGGCTGGCTCGGCACCGATGGCAAAGCTTTGAAGTTTACCCTTTAGCTCAGCGATAATCTGCTGGGCCAGTCGTTTTCCGACTTCCGGCAGCGACATTAGCATTTTCTCATCACCGTTTTCTATTGCTTCAGCTATATTGGCTATGGGCATACTGAGCGAACGAAGGGCCTTCCTTATACCTACGCCCTTAACGCTGATAAACTTGGCGAAGAAATCGCGTTCGGCTGAATTCAAGAATCCAACCATTCTCGGCACGAGGTTGCCGCCAGCCGGCGAGCCTTCGTAATACTCCATCGTGCAAAGCGTGATATCCGAGCCGATTTTGTCCGATAGAGCCGTGACACAATAGCCGGGCAGCATCACTTCATAGCTGACCGGCCCAACTTGCACAAGTGCACGATCGGTATCAAGTTTAAGCAGCTTTCCTTCGACTGCAGCTATCATAATCTCGTTACTCGTCGCTCGTAGCTCGGATCTCGTTTTTGTGTTTAGTCATCAGCAGTCACCAAAATACTTCTCGCCTCATTGGCACAACACAGTGCTGCTGCTATGGCATCGGCAACATCGCTCGGTTCAGGCAATTCTCGTAGAGATAAAATTGTCTGGATCGTCCTTTGCATTTGTTCCTTTGACGCCCTGCCATTACCCGTAATTGATTTTTTTATTCTCGTAGAGCTAAAGCTCCTGACTTCCAAACCAACTTCTGCACACTTCTGCAATATAACGCCTCTTGCATGTCCCATCAATATCGCCGTGCGTGGATGCGTGTAGTGTGAATACAACTGCTCAACAGCTACAACATCGGCATTGAACTTTCCCAGCAACAACACCATGTCCTGAGCTATCTGGTTTAGCCTTGCTTCTATAGATAAATCACCGGATGTGCGAAGAACGCCCGCCTCGATTAGTGTATGCTCATCTGCGTTTGACTGTACACAGGCATATCCGCATATCTGCAGGCCGGGATCTATACCGAGGATTTTCATTTCCATCTCCAACCGGTGCCATCGGATTTGTCTTCGAGCACTATGCCAACTTCATCGAGCTTTGCACGCAATTGATCGGACTTTGTAAAGTCTTTGTCTTTACGCGCCTCGCTTCGTTGCTCAATCACAATATCAACAAGTTTTTCTACCAGCTCATTGTCCATACCGCTAACCTTAGCGTATTCTTGCTTTACAATCCCTAACACATCACCGCCTAATTTAGTGAACAAATCATCAACTGCATTAAGAGTATCTGAGGTGGTATTACTATCTTCTAGTAGTTTATTTGCCAGGCGAACAAGATCAAACATCACCGACAGGGCAATTGCCGTATTGAGGTCATCGTTCATAGCTGCTTCAAATTTTTCCTTGAACTGCTGCAGTTGTTGAGCAACATCTTCGTCAACTTTATCCTCGGTTGGCTGTTTGAGGCGTTTACGCAGCGCGATGACTGTTTCAGTTATTCTATCGAAACCACTCTGGGCTGCACCGAGCGCGGCATCTGAAAAATCAAGAGGACTTCGATAGTGACTATTAAGAACCAACTGCCTTATCGCCAACGGATCATAGTCTTTTGTCAATCTTTCGTGGGCTCCTGAAAAGGCTTGCTTTAAGTTAATAAAGTTATTGAGACTTCGGCTCATTTTCTGGCCGTCCACAGTAACCATATTATTGTGCAGCCAGTATTTAACGAATTGCACACCATTCGCGGCCTCCGATTGAGCTATCTCACATTCGTGATGCGGAAACTTATTGTCAAGTCCGCCGCCGTGGATATCGATGGTCTTGCCGAGATACTTCATCGCCATCACCGAGCATTCCAGGTGCCAGCCTGGAAAACCCATCCCCCATGGACTTGGCCACTGCATAATGTGATTTGGATCAGCCTTTTTCCAGAGCGCAAAATCAACCGGATTCTTTTTGTCAGGCGAAACCTCTACACGCGCGCCGGCCAACATTTCGTCAGTGTTCCTACCGGATAGCTTGCCGTAGTCCTTGAACTTCAACACATCAAAATAAACCGAGCCGTTAGCCTCGTAAGCATAGCCTTTCTCCAGCAGTACCTTGACCAATTCTATTTGCTCTATAATGTGTCCCGTTGCACGGGGTGAGATGTCCGGGCGAAGGCAGTTGAGCTTGTCCATATCCTCGAAAAAGTTTCGCGCATAAAATTCCGCGATTGCCATTGGGTGTTTATGTTCTCTCGTAGCAGCTACAAGCATTCGGTCCTCCCCTTCGTTGGTATCTCCGAGCAGGTGACCGACATCTGTTATATTTTGTACGTAAGTGACATTGTATCCGAGGTAGCGTAGATACCTGACCAATACGTCAAAGCTTACGTAGCTTTTTGCGTGTCCCAAGTGCGCATGGCCGTACACAGTTGGTCCACAAACGTATATTCCGACTTGGCCTTTTTTCAATGGCTTGAATTCCTCTTTTTTTCTTGTCAAGCTATTATAAAGTTGCAATCCCATAACACTCTGCCTTTTCATAGCGTCCTTCTTTGTTTTTTTCTGATAAGCGCTATCGCGGTAGCAGCGATAGCCTGTCCTGCTCCAATCTCACCGAGACCTTCGTTGGTTTTAGCTTTGACATTCACAGATGTAAAATCAATTCCCAAAAGGCCTGCTATACATCTTTTGATCTGACCTTTGACCGGCTCAAGCCGAGGCTCCTCAGCGTGTATCGTCAAATCAACATTTACAACTTCCCATTTTTTTTCTTCAAGTCGATCCCTTACTATAAATAAAAGCTCTTTGCTGTCTGCATTTTTCCAGCGATCTTCGGTGTCAGGAAACAATGTTCCTATGTCTCCCATTCCGCTTGCCCCGAGCAGCGCGTCGATAACTGCGTGCAGAGCAACGTCGCCATCGCTGTGGCCGGCCAAGCCCGCCGGATATGGCACGTAGACACCACCGAGCATTAATTTTCTACCCTCCACAACTCGGTGAATGTCGGTGCCTATTCCGCTTCGATATTCAGCTTTGGGCTGTTCAATCACAACTGCCCCTTAGTACTTGGCACGTCAGTGCCAACAATCCTGACAGCCTTTGCCAGCGACTGGGCGAGACCCTTGAATATTGCCTCAGCTATATGATGGCTGTTTGTACCGTACGGTACGTTTATATGTAAATTGAACTTGCCTGTGTTGGAGAAGCTACGTAGCATCTCCTCAAGACACTGTACGTCGAAATCGCCGATTTTATCCGTTCGATACTCAACATTATACACGCACATCGGCCTGCCGGATAAATCCACTGACACATTGGCCAGGGCATCCTCCATCGGAACAGAGCTGTGACCATATCTGCCGATGCCCTTCTTATCGCCAAGAGCTTTCATCAGACACTCACCAAGGCATATTGCAATATCTTCAACTGTATGATGCGCATCAACGTTCAAATCGCCTTTGGCTTTGATATCAAGATCAATTTTGCCGTGCTTGCTCAGATGCGTCAGCATATGATCAAGAAAACCAATGCCGGTATCAATCTCGTATTTGCCGACACCATCAAGGTTAAGCCGGCAGGTGACATCCGTTTCTTTCGTCTGTCTATGAACTTGGGTGGTTCTTTCTTCCATGGAAATAACCTCATTCTTACAGGATATCCTTCAGGGCGGAGATGAGCTTGACATTCTGCTGCTTCGTCCCGATTGTTATTCTGAGTTTATTGTTAAGTCCGGGCACGTTAAAGTACCTGACATAAATATTTCGCTGCACTAACTTATCATAAATATTTGCCGCTTTATAGTCTTTGCTTCCGGCAAGAACAAAATTTGCTTGACTTTCCGGCACATCGAACCCCATCTCACGAAGTTGCTTTATCATTTCTTCGCGGTCGGCTTTTACTTTTTCAACATTTTGACGGAAATACTGCTGGTCTTTGATTGCAGCGGTAGCCACAGCTATTGCCACCGCATCGACATTGTACGAGTCCTTGACCTTCAATAAACCTGCAATCAAATCCGGCTGAGCAATTGCATATCCAAAGCGTATCCCTGCAAGTGAATAGCCTTTGCTCATAGATCGCAGTATAATCACGTTGTCGAAATCCTTGACCAGCCCTGCACAATCTTTTTCCGCATAATCCACATAGGCTTCATCAATCAATAATACTCCGTTCAGCTCATCCGCCAACGAAGTCAGCTCTTCGACGCTTACGAAGCTGCCCGTGGGCGCGTTTGGATTACAGATAATGGTCAACGCAGCGCCGGTGCCAGCTAATTTGG
>CAZFLY010000120.1:0-4465 GCA_964519995.1 uncultured Pirellulales bacterium
ACGTAGCTTCGTATCTGATTTCCCCAGGCAATTTCACCTTTATCGCCGTAGAGCTTTGCAATTTCAGCGTCACGCTTCTGCCGTTCGAGCATATACAATCTAGACTTCAGTACTTTCATTGCCTGAGCACGATTTTTATGTTGGCTTCTTTCATTCTGGCATTGAACAACAATACCAGTTGGTAAATGTGTGATCCGCACGGCAGAGCTTACCTTATTTACATGCTGTCCACCGGCTCCACTGGCGCGATAGAAATCAATACGCAGGTCGTCCTCGTTTATCTCAACCTCGATATCTTCATCAAATTCAGGAACACAGTCTATCGCTGCGAAACTTGTATGTCGGCGTTTGGCAGCATCGAATGGACTTATTCGCACCAATCTGTGCACTCCAGTCTCACAGGAGAGTTTTCCAAAAGCGAAAGTACCGGTGACCCGCAGTGTTATCGACCGAATACCAGCCTCTTCGCCCGGCGTAATGTCAAGCTCCTGAAATTTGTATTTCTTCATTTCAAAATATCGTGTGTACATCCTGAGCAGCATATTCGCCCAGTCGCAACTTTCCGTCCCGCCTGCCCCCGCGTGGACACTGAAGAAGCAATTCTTCATATCTTCACGCCGAGATAGTAAACCAGCCAATTCGATTTCTTCGCACTTGCGTTTAAGGCCACTAAGATCATCCTCTAACTGAGCCAATTCGTCCCGATCTGATTCTGTTACAGCCAACTCAAAAAGCTCGTTCAGATCACTAACCTCTCGTTGCAATTCTTCTATCGGTTCCACAACAGCTTTTAACGCACTTAGCTCAGATACGACGGCTTGAGCTTGATCAGGATTATCCCAAAAACCAGTTTTCGACATTTCTGTTTCGAGCTTAGTGAGTTGAGCTTTTCTGCTGGACAAGTCAAAGCCAGTCCCGGATTTTTTCAACCCGGGCCAACAACTCAGATATCTCGGCTTTTATTTCTGTAACTTCCATATATCGTAGCTTTATACCACATCCGGCAAGAATCTGCAAGCTAACACACACTGTTTAATCGCCTCCATGATTGCGGGAGAATTACCGAGGACACAAGGCTACCTGTGGGCTGGGTCTTAGATGACCTTTCGAAGATCGCACACGTTGGTTTTGCCTCGGCGATTCTTCGCCTTTTCGCTACAGAAGCTGTATGTGTATGCCCCGCAAATGACTATTCCGAGATTGACAGTTCGCTTCCGTCATAATCAACAAAAAGAGCAACCGTTCCGTCAAGATCAAGGCCAGCCGGATTCTCCTTACTGATCCAAATGATTTCAAACGTCCGTTCCTTCAACATACCAGGGAATTCTCCCTGGCGAGCACCTATTGTCAGTGAATGGCTGTCTTCATCATACTTAAGTAGGATGATACTATAGGCGCCTTTTTCGTAGTTATAATTGATGTTTTCGTCTTCATATAATGTAAATGCCCCGTCTGCGCCAGTGTAAACGAGCAAGCGAATTGGATCAGCGGGCTTCTCAGTAGTGTATTGAATAGCAGGACCAAATGGAATTATCGATCCTTCTTTGACGAAAATCGGTATGTCCGTATATGGCGCTTCAGCCTCAATGGTTTGGCCGCCCTTGAAATATCGACCGGTCTTAAGTTCATACCAGCCCCCCTGCCTCTTGCCAGAGGCAAGAAGGGGGGCAGGCAGATACACCCGGCGCGTCCTAACTTTATATTCGGTCACGGGATTAATTAGCAGAGCCGGTCCGAACATGAATTGATCGCCAATATTCGACACATTCTTATCCTGACCAAAATCCATGACCAGCGCTCGCATAATGGTATAGTCGTTGTGCGTTACCATGCCGGTGAGTGAATAAATATAAGGCATCAATCGGTAGCGCAGTTTATCGTATGCCAACATGGTTTGATAAGCCGGATGATCATCCGGAGTGAGGTTAAACATTTCACGATAGGGAAACTGTCCATGTACCCGGAATAAAGGACAAAACGCACCAAACTGGAACCATCGCGTGTTTAACTCGCGCCATTCCTCCAGGTCAGCTTCTTTTATATTGCGCTCAAATCGAGGTTCAACTGCAAACCCTCCGATATCCATAGTCCAGTAAGGAATTCCGGACAGGCAGAAATTTAAGCCTGCTGAAATCTGCGCCTTTAGATCATACCATCTCGTTGCAACATCACCGCTCCACGTCGCAGCAGAATATCGCTGCTGCCCGGCATAGGCCGAGCGAGTGAGGATAAAAACTCGCTGATTGGGCTTGCTTTGACGCTGTCCTTCGTAGATGCCCTTAGCATTCATCAAAGAATAAGTATTGCGATAACGTGCCGACGTCCCCAAAGCGGTTGGCCCTACGCGCAACAGAAGCTCTGTCATCGACAGATTTGAGTGAATATCCGGCTCAGTTGCATCCAGCCACCAGGCATCAAAGCCTTTACTAAACAGTTTCTCTTCAATCTGCTTCCAGAACAACTCACGTGCGCCTTCGCTGTATGCATCGTAGAACGTCGAGACATAACCCGGGCCGACCCAGTCCCTTTGCTTTTTCTCAACGTTGCGCATATACAGCCAGCCTTTTTCTTTGAACTGCTCATAATGCTTCGTACCAACATAAAACTTGGGCCAGACAGAGATCATAATGTGGGTGTGAAGTTCTTCGTGAAGTTCTTTGACCATACCGGCCGGGTCAGGAAAACGATTGGGATCGAAATCGTGACTACCCCACTTATCTTCCGGCCAGTAGAACCAGTCCTGCACGATACTATCCAAGGGTATTTGCCGTTCGCGGAATTTCTTAACGACCGAGAGCAGTTGCTCCTGCGTCTGGTAGCGTTCTCGACACTGCCAAAAACCCATCGACCACTTCGGCATCATTGGAGCTTTACCTGTATTTTTGCGATAGCCGGAAATGACCTGATCTAAATTATCACCATAAATGAAATAATAATCGATCTGATCGGCCACTTCGGAATAAAGCGACATAGTGTTTTTGTCCTCTTCTTTAGGAGGACTTAGATATCTTAATCCAATATAACCATCGTTCGGCAACCACTCGATTTTTATTGGGTAGCGTTTACCTGCTTCCATCGACAGGCTGAGTATGTGCGTCCACGGGCACCAGTTCTGCCGCCATGAATCTACTATAAGTTCGCCGTTTAACCACACTTTTGCATAGTGGGAGCTGTAGAATCTGAATGTATGAACGCCCGATTGGCCGGTCTGAATTTCGCCGCTCCAGCGCACGCTACCTCGACCGGAATTAAAACCTTCTGGAAAACCACCCTGTTCATCCAGTGACTCGTGAGCAATCACCGATTCGCAGCGCGACGTAAGTGGTTCTGTAAAATTTGTCGATTGAAAATATTCAGCAGTTAATCCCCCTTCATTACCTTCCTTATCATACAACGTTAATGATGACAACGGTTGATATTCTCGGATGTCCCCAAACTTCGTGCGGGAGTTATTGTCCCAAAGGATGCCATAGTTCCTGTTGGAGACTAAAAATGGAACAACAGCCACCATATTATGCTGCCAGAGGTCTACGTTATGCCCCTTGTAATTCATGATGTTATTTTGATGCTGTCCCAGTCCGTAAAACGCTTCATCCTCAGGCGACTTAAAAACCTGTTGAATATGCCAGGTCTGTTCCCCCATGACCTCCGCAGCCGAGATAATCTTGCCTCCTCCAGGTTTCTCCTGGAGGATAACTCTGTCATTTTTATCATAGAAGGCAATTTCTCCGGTCTTCTTTGAGACCTCGGCGGTTAATTTAGCCGTGGAAATCCGGATAGTGTCCCCTTCTTCCTGCACCGAAAAGGGCACCGCGTCCCAATCGCGTTTCTCAATGATTAGGCTGGGCCTGAAAGAAAAGGCCTCGGGCATCGCGACCACCCTAAAAATGTTTTCGGCGCAGACCTGGATTTTCATCCGGTCTGCATCTGTTGGCTTTTGCTTTTTGAGTTCAATCACAATCCCGTCGGCCTGTCTTTCAAAGGCGTAATTTGAACGACCGCTCAATAAAGCGGCTACCAATATAAACAGTAATCGCCAATGTTTGATAGTCATATTCTTTTCTTCCCAGATAGTATGCATTCTGTTCATTCCCCTGGCTCATTGATACAAGTGAAAGAATGCCGGCTTCGTTTTTTACAGTCCTTTAGGCCCTAAAACTTTCTATTCATGGTCTTAGTTAAATATCATGCGACCTGCCGCATCCTTGGAACGGCCTTCGTAATATTTCATTATAAAACTCGCGTCTGATAGGCAAATTAGACCCATGTCCCATTCAATCCAAGAGGCACTTATTTGGCACTCAGATTTATCTGTGAGTCATATAAAGTCACCAGCTTTTAAGTCTTTCCTTATATATCTTTAGTTAGGATAGATGATAAGTGATGGAACAGGAACGACGATATTACTGGGCGATACAGGATTCGAACCTGTGACCTCACGGGTGTGATCCGTGCGCTCTAGCCA
>CAZFLY010000121.1:0-4316 GCA_964519995.1 uncultured Pirellulales bacterium
TGTATTGATAAATCATTAAAACCAGCCGCCTAAAAAGTGCGAAAGTTGACTATTGCAGAGTCTCTGAAAGATACGGTAATAAGGTTCATGCCGTATTGGCATGAGGTGATATCACCGACTTTGAAATCTGGAAAAAGGATACTCATATCAGCACATGGCAATAGCCTGCGTGCCCTGGTTAAGCATCTCGACGGAATTTCTGACGAGGAGATTGCACAACTAAATATTCCAACTGGAATACCTCTTCTTTATAATCTGGATAAAAACCTCAAACCGCTTCGCAGCTGCTATTTAGGAGACCCGAAGGAAGTGCGGAAAGCTATTCAGTTGATTAAGAATCAAGTCAAATCCAAGAGTTAGCATACTATAACAACCTTAATTGTTAGGAGCGGTTATTGGGAATAACATAAAAATGCAGAAATCACAAAACAACAAAATTCCATCTTCGTCGTTTCTACCTGCGGTGAAAGCAAAAAGCCACAAATTCAGATCGTGGTTTATTGGGATTTTGTTATTGGCCGGAGTAGTCGCAGCCGTAACTCACCTCGGTGAAATAGAACATTTTGCCAAACTGGCACGCGAGGCTAAGCCTAAGTGGTTGCTGGTGGCCTTGCTTCTGCAATTCGGTACTTACGTTTGTACTGCTGCAGTTTGGAAACGGGCTCTGCATTATGTTAATATAAGGCAAAGTTTTTTTTCTTTCTTACCGCTTGCCTTTGCCAAACTATTCGCAGACCAGGCCCTGCCAAGCGGCGGAGCGAGCGGGATAAGTTTCTTTATTGCAGCTTTGAAGCGCCGTGGGGTACCTACAGAACTCTGTATGGCCATGATGTTAGTAAGTCTTGTAGCATATTATGTGGCCTATCTGATTGTCGCGTTAGCAAGTTTGGCTCTGCTGTGGTTCTACCACGCCATTCACATCTGGATTCTTTTGCTGGTAGGACTGTTCTGCCTGGTGGCGGTGGCAATCCCTGCCGGTGCATTATTGTTGCAGCATTGGAGCAAAAGAGCGATTCCAAAGCTATTGACACGACTGCCAAACGTAAGAGATTTACTGCAAGGATTTACCCAGGCGCCTAAACACCTGCTACGCAATCGCCCCTTGGTAGCTACATCAATATTGTTGTATGTTACAATATTTCTGCTTGACGCAGCAACGCTATGGATAATATTGATTGCTATGGGACAAGATGCTTCGTTTCTTGTGGCGTTTCCCAGCTTTGTAGTGTCATCAATAATTGCTACGCTTAGCCCGATTCCACTTGGCCTTGGCATCTTCGAAGCAAGTTCTACAGGTATGCTTAGCACACTCGGTATCCCAGTCGAGGCAGCACTTACATCTACTTTGTTATTACGCGGTTTTACGCTATGGCTACCAATGTTGCCAGGTCTTTGGCTGGCAAGGCGAGAACTGCGATGATAGTTGAAGATACACAAGCTCGTTAATATGTGCCCTAAATATCCTCTCGCTTCTGTGACTTTTCAGTAAATTTGATAATATCACTCATCATCTGCACTGCTTCAATCGGATGTTGGCCAACAGCGGTTTCACCAGAAAGCATGGCATAGTCTGAACCGTCTAATATTGCATTTGCCACATCACTTACCTCTGCTCGTGTAGGTCTAAGGTGCTCAGTCATACTCTCAAGCATCTGCGTAGCGGTAATTACAAACTTCTTACGTTTATTGCATTTTTTTATAATCATCTTTTGCATGATGGGTACTTCGTATATGGGCAAAGACACTCCCATATCACCCCGGGCAATCATAATACCATCACAAACGTCCAGTATGCTGTTGAGATTTTCAATCCCCTGACGATTTTCAATTTTGGCGATTATCTGGCACTTGAAGTTGTATTGCTTGATATAATTTCTAATGTTGATAATATCTTCTTTGTCTCTGACAAATGACTGTGCAATAAAATCCACTTTATTCTTTACGCCAAATTGTAAATCTATTTTATCTTTGTCAGTTAGACCTTTAAATTTCAAATTGACGTCAGGGATATTTATTCCTTTGTTTTCCTTAATAATACCTGGGGTAACCACTTCAGCCTTTATACAGTTCTTAGCCCTGCTTTTTACCTTTATAGCAATATTGCCATCGTCGATATATATGTGGCTTCCTATACCTATGTCTTGCAAGGAACCTTCGTAGTCGAAGGGGATCATTCCCGTTGTGTAAAATTTTTCTTTATTTGTTAAAGCAACTTCATGTCCCTTTTTTAGTGCAACTGTTTTTTTATTATTTTTGAATTTGCCGATTCTTATCCGATAGCCTTCAAGGTCTTGTAGTATTTTTATTTTGTGCCTGCTTGTCTTATTCAGCCTTCTGACAAAATTGATATATTGCCTATGCATCTCATGGGATCCATGAGAAAAATTCAGTCTTGCTGTATCCATTCCAGACAGCATCATATTTCTTAAGATGGTGGTGTTTCCGCTCGAAGGTCCTAATGTACAGATTATTTTTGTCTTTCTCATTTCTGCTTCTGTAAATCTTGTAAGTTATGAAATTGCCATACCAAATTTGTAAAAACATTATCCTAAGCGATGCTTTTTGTCAATTTGTGGTTCGAAAAACCCATACAGTGGCTGTTTCAGATAAATTTAAATTCTCTTGTTCATGGTGCACACATATAGCACACTTCTTATGTAAAAATTTGTTATTCTTCCGGTCGGAACATGTACGGGTCTTGTCAGCATCGGTGCTTTTGTAATTTTTGTAGCTGTCTGATTACCCCTATTGCAGAGGTACAAGGAACATAGCACAGACTTGAAACCCACGACGGCTGGCCAATAGAATAGCGCTGTTTGTTGGCAATCGAATTTGAAGTAATCGGGATTGGAAACCAAAGGAGCGCAGCAAACAAAAAAGACCTGGATTTATCTCCAGGTCCTAATAGCGGGGGCATCATATGGGGACCTACAGATACCTTATATGTAACATTATATGTTACATTTTAAGTGTTCGCATTTTCCATAAGTCTTTATTATAAAAATGATTATGTAAATTAGGATTGGTGTGGTGTAACATATCTAAAACTAGCCTTCGAACCGCCTTGTCCATATCCTCTACCGACCCCTAAAAAACCACCAAAATGCGGATATATATATATATATATATGCCTTTATTAACTTGCTATAACAGCTTGTATATTCATGCATAGTACTTTGCGCCTGCTTAATCACCTTGCTGTTTTGTCCATGCAGTTGAACTGGTTTTTCTTGATAAGCCAAGCGAGTTAATCGTGGAAGTTCACATTTCTTACGAAATATGAATTATTCCAAACAGCGGTTGCTACAAAATCAGGGTTTCTTCTAATCCCTGATTGGTGTTACGCCATTTCCTTTACATGGCTCGGCAAGAAACGACCAGTTGAAAACTTTTTGCATCATGCTGTTGCTATGATTGGGATTACTGTCCGTAACCATGGGATATTGGAGTCGGTGAATTATGGCTTAGTTCAGACTTTTCGGCTCGAGCAGATATGAAAAGCTATAACGCAATACTCATAGTTTTGACAGGAGAAGACCGATATAGGCCAGACAGGAAGCTTCTGGAAAAGCTAAGCAGCTTCTTAACTCATCATCCCTTATCAACAAGAAAGACTCAAAAATCATGCAACGGATCGTTTTGAAAGTGAGATAGCTAATAGAGCCGTTTTCAATTACTGTACATCGACCCTGGTTGAACAAACGACGGATAAAGAACCCTACTCTTGTTTGGTTGTCCGAGGGTAAAGCCAGGAGCAAAGAGGTGAGTCGAGACCATATTGCGTTCTGGGAAAAATAAGAGCGTTTCCAAGTATAGAGATTTGGAATAGATACGCAGGAACTTGAAAGGATTCGTTGATAACGGAGCACAAGAAAGGCTAAAAAAGTGAAGATTTATAGGACATCGGCCGATATATCTGATTAGAATGACCCACAGAAGTGGGGGTGGGTCACCTTGTTGCACAGAACCAAGAGGTCTGTAACTCGAGGCATAAGCAAACCAAGTAATGACCGCCGTGAAATTTTACAGGCTGACTTTTGGTATCCTGTTTCGTATTGTAGTGATGCTCAAGCTCTTTTTTAAAGGAAACGAACTGAATCTGAATTATTAGGGTCTTTCGTTCGAATGATATCAACCAAAGAGGCTAAACGCTCAGGTAGAAAAGTTGGAATCGATATATTAGGTGATGTCTCCTGGGGGACACACTCTTGCCTGTTTTACAAAACCAAAGAGGATTTGTTCGATATTCTGGTACCCTACTTCAAGGCAGGATTGGAAAGCAATGAATTCTGCATGTGGGTCACTTCAGAGCCTCT
>CAZFLY010000122.1:0-4205 GCA_964519995.1 uncultured Pirellulales bacterium
TGGCGGGATTGTGGGTTCACCAGATCCCATATGCTGGCTGGGAGGTACCCCGTTTCCTGGAAGTCACTTTAAGCATTGATGAACCAGTTAATAACAGAATACGGATCTTTCTGCCCAAAGAACAAAACAATTGGCAGATACAGGCAGGTGATGATGCCATCATAGGCCCTGATACTACCAACACATACGACATTACATCCATCATTAAAGGCAATGGAATTATCAAGTTTGGTGTGGAGGGGATTGAATTCGGTGCGATGGTAGATATAACACTGACGCTTCGAACGGACTTCTGCGAAACCTCAGATACAGTCCAAATGCGAGTCGCACCGTTTGTACTTGCTGATCATTCCATGGGTGTATCGGACGTTTACGTGGCTAAATGGGATGAAGGGGACCATGACAATCAAGGTAATAAATCTCTAAGAAGTGCTCTTGGCTCGTGTATTGAAGTGCGTGAGGACCCCGATTATGGAGATACGTACTACGATAGATGGCACCAGGATGGATATGAGATTGGTTATGTAAAGGCTCCTTATGGCGAGATGCCTATCTTTCTTGTTTCATCTCGCGCAAAAAGGGTGAGAACATATTACAATACACCGTGTTGGCCAAATGAGTCCCCCTGTTACTCAACTTATCAGGTTAACATGGACCTGCTAAAATATGTCCACCGAATGTGCCTCGGTACAGACGTAGGCGTCTGCTGGAAATTGGAAGAAATGCCCTACCAGTACGGCTTTGATTCCTTTGGGGACCTTGAGTCAAGACCTGTTGGTTCGGGACCTGGAAAGTTTTTCCATGGAACGAGTTTGTACAATCAGACAGTGCAATTCTTTGCGGCTCAGGGAGTTAATCCCGAGAAAAGCGTTAATACGGGTTGGTTGAGTGTGGGGCATGTTGATGAAGTAGTTTCCTTCGTAAAAAATGGACGCACTGTTGTAGCTGACCCAGAGGTCTGCTGGGCGTTGTTAGTTTGGGTTGCAAACATAGATCCAGATGCACCAATGCATCAGAATATGAGGCCGAATATAAACTACCCGTACCAATGGGATTACATCGATCCTGCAGAGGGACAAACGGTGTCTCAGATATTACAGGATACTGGATTAAATTTGGATTATTATAATCTTGATATGTACATTCCTTACTTAAATAATATTCGAGAAGCTTTAAACTTGGACGAAGGGCCTGAGGAAGTCACCAAGGGCACTTGCGATAGCGGACGTTCCGAACTTGTTAAAGCCGGTGCCTTCGTAGCATTCTTTCCAAGTTCCCAAACACGTTATTACCTGGTTGAGTTTGACAATAACACAGAATACAAAGTGTATTGGTCGACAAACCCAAATAATAGGAGGGAAAATCTGGATCCCACTACCGGTAACAAGGGCGAGGATTGTGTATTTACAGAGGCTTTATGTTTTGTCCTTTACCATTGGTGGCAGGGATCATTTCTCCAAGGTGACTATTTTGAATTTAAAGCAAATCCGAATTACGCAGCTCTTGAGATGCCGGTGCTTTTCTATAACCTTAGCGGTGCATCGGCTTATACAACCAACCACGTCAATTCTCTGGTTAAAGGTAGCAGTAACGTGGTTACAGGGGCTGCACATGGGCCGGTCGTCGACTACTTAGGTCAAGGCTCATCAGACATACTTAGGGACTACGCTAAAAAAATATTTCAAAAGGCAGGTTACTCAGTAACTACAGCAGATTCACGATTCTACCACCACTTCTGTGGCGACGTTCATTGTGGTACGAATACTAAGAGGGTCATCCCAACGTATAAGTGGTGGGATTATTGATTAGTAACATCTTTTTTTGACTAAAATGGAGCAATAAATACTTGCTTTTTATGCTGCTTTAAGGTAAAATGATATGCCAACTCAGGTAGAAAAGATAACTGGCAGGAGGGCTGAAGCAATGAAATCTCAATTTGTTTCTATTACATCATTATTGGTCTGTGTATTATCTTTTTGGCCATCCCTGGCCCAAGCAAATCTTGTACCTATAGCAATCACAGGTGAGGTAACGTCTGTGATAGACCGTGGGCCTTTGGAAGAAAGAGTCAATATCGGTGATTTAATAACGGGAGTATACATTTATGATTTATCCACGTCAGACACATTCCCAACCGACCCAGTTTACGGGCATTATCACCACCAAGCTCCACCATGTGGTATTTTCTTGACCATCGGTGGGTTTGTGTTTATGACGGATCCAGATAATATCAACTTTACTGTAAGTATAGTTAACGATCCTCCGGAGCACGCTGGTGGATCTTATGATAGTTATCAAATAAGCAGCTTAAATAATCTTCCTCTCTCCAATGGAAGCGAGGTTGAAAGCATTGTTCTTGGTGCTTTTGGAAGTGTCGATATTCTCTCGAGCGATGAATTACCTACAACTGCTCCAGACTTGAACGCTGACTGGCGCGATGGAAAAGTCAACATTATTATTTCGGTAGTTAGAAGATCCTCAATACAAGGCTATGTGACCTCAGCAGCTGTGATTCCCGAACCTGCCACAATTATAATGCTTGGCCTTGGTGGTCTGGCTCTGCTTGGAATTCGTTGTAAATATAGTCGAAATGCAAAGAATAAGATAGATAGTCATGATCCATCAATATAAGGAGTAAAAAAATACGATGAATGCTGTAGGGAAATATTTTTACTTGGTTATTGCAATTGTTTTGCTAAGTTCATCCATTTGTTATCCACAGGACATAGACTCTGATTTCCAGAAGGCTTTGGATATGGTTTCCATCCAGCCGGGTCTACCTTCTTGCTTTGTGTCTTATGATTGTGTTGAGGAAGCTGCGGACTTCTTTGTCAGCAAGTATACTGGCACCTCAGCTGTGGAACTCCTCCAGGAAAAAATCGAGGATCCCAATTCAAAAAGGCTTGCATTGCTCAGCTTAGCCAAACTTGCCCCAACTAACGAAGCAGCTGAGAGCACGCTATATGAGCAAATATATGGGAATAATCCTGGCGCTGTCATAACGGTTGCGTATTTGGATCCTTTTGATGGCCAACAGATCGCTGAAACTCTTGTAAGTCAGCCGGGGCCTTGGCATGTCCGCAAGGCCGCGGTTGAGATGCTCGTCGGATTTGGAGACGAAAATACACTAAGAGCGCTAAGACAAATGATAACGGAGGAGAAAGACCCCATCGTTAGAGAAGCTATTGAATTGGCTATCCCACAATTAGAATATAAAGTGACGAAGGTTTCACCAGAAAAGCAAGTTGAATGGGGCCGAAATGAAGTTCTTTGCTGGCGAACTTTAGCTAGTCAGATGGCACCTGCACGCAACCTGAATATCGTGTGGCGATCGGCTGCGAAAACGCTTTATATACAGGGTAAACAGTTTGGCCAGGATTTTCTCGAGTATAAATTGATTTCCAGGGATTTGCTGGGAATTGCGATAATCGGCTATCAGAAGGAAGCTTGGGCAATACCTGGTCTAAAGGAATATGCCACATTGGGTGACTCTGTAGGAGATTTTGCAAGAGAAGCTTTAGGAGAAATAGGTACAAGTGAAGCTCTGCGAGCACTTGAAGCCTCACTGATTCCAGGGGGAGATATAAGAGCAAATACCCGCTTATTAATGCTATTGCAACAACACGGCGATGAAGTTACTACTGAATTTATGAAAAAGCTATCAATGTATGAAAGATTTTCTGAAAGCGAACAGACTCATTTTCATTATGTTTATGAAATCTTGGCGGGGATACGTGGAAGGAGAAAGTAGGTTGCTTAGCGTTTCTCCGCAGGCGAGCGATAGGGTCAGATTTCAAATTACAAATTAGTCACGTAGCATAAATTGGCAATAAATCTGGGGACACCCAACTCATTTCTGTGCGCAGTATGGAGTGTACCACTTACGCCATTGAAAAAAGTCGTGGGATGTTTATTATTATGCCCGCATGACAAAATTGGCTCGCTGTCGACATAAACGGCGACTGCATAGTGAATTTCACCGACCTTCAAATCATGGCATCCCGTTGGCTATCAGACAACAATCCGTAAAAAGACGCATATAAAGAGCCAAAAGTAATAATAGGCAGTCAATTTTTCGTTCCACGTTCACTGCTACCTTATAGCTAATCCTCATAGTGGCCTAATTCTCCTCCTAGCCTGGGCCACATCTTGGCCCGCCAGCCTGATAGCGACTATGGGATGTGGGCACAGAAGGCCATCGCGTT
>CAZFLY010000123.1:0-4168 GCA_964519995.1 uncultured Pirellulales bacterium
CGATTGACGTTACAAAACATTTTAAGGGTCGTATTGAAGAGTTTGACCTGAATAACGAGATGATTAATGGTGGCTTTTTCCGCCGTCGCCTCGGCTACGGTATTGTCAACGAAATGGCCTATATGGCAAAAGCGGGAAATCCGGATATTACCCTGTATGTAAATGATTATGGCATTCTTGTTGAGGGTGGTTACAACGCCGGCAGTTATATAACACAAATCGAAAACCTTCTCGCAAATGGTGTCCCCATCGACGGGATTGGATGCCAGGGCCATTTTGTCACTTCCGACAAAGCCGACTCTTCCGGAATGGCTGCTACAACGCCCGAGCACGTTCAAAAAACTCTCGACCAGCTAGCTAAGTTCAATCTGCCGATTAAAATTACCGAATGTCTTTTTACCGCTGATGATGAACAAGGTAAGGTCGAAGCGCTTCGAATGTTTTTTCCGATTTGCTTCGCGCACCCCAGTGTTGAAGCCATTTTAATGTGGGGTTTCTGGGAAGAAGGTCATTGGCAGCCGCATACTGCAATGTGGAAAAAAGACTGGACACCTACCGCTCAGGCTTTAGCTTATCGCGACCTTGTTTTTAACAAGTGGTGGACTCAGACTTCAGGCAAAGCTGGTAATGATGGGATATTCAAAGCACATGCATTTTACGGTGATTATATAATCACCTCAAATGGACAAACTAAAAAAGTAACTCTCAGTAAGAAAGAAAAAGCGATACAAGTAAATTTTGAATAGTGAAAATTTCGTAGATAGCTGCGTTAAGCAGTATTGAATCTCAGTCTTTCGTCTATTCTTTAGGAAAGAATAATGAACACTCATCAATTGTCTTTTAAAAGCATATTGGTAATAAAGATATTGTTAAGTGCAACAGTTGTCTTTTTACTTCCCGGCTGTAACCAAGCCCATTATACCGGTGACGGTCTAAAGCTAAATGATCTCGAATACTTTGAAAAACCCGGTCTAAATGTTTTGGTTTTTAGCAACCAATACACAGGTTTCTTTTTTGATGAAAAAACCGCAGGTATTGAACTAATCCATCATGGAGTGCGAACAGCTACGGGCGGTGCGGTAAGACTCAATACAACCCCGGAACAGTGGGATCAGATACCGATGGTGGTTGAACGAAAAGTGGATAAAGAGAAAAACAGTATCGAGGTTTTACTGCAATACGAAAAATTTAATTTTAATTCCAGAGTTACAGTCGCAGCACAAAATGGAGGGATATTAATCAGCGTTTATCTTGACGCTCCGCTGCCCAAAAGGCTTGAAGGACATACCGGCTTCAACCTTGAATTCTTACCCGCTTCATATTTTGAAAAAACATATATCATAGATAACAGAACCGGTATATTCCCACTATACCCATCCGGACCAATGGAAGTTAAACCTGCTGATACTAAAATCCCTCAGTTTGCTGGTCATTCAACATTTGATGATCGGGGTCGGTCTGAATATATAGAGCCTAAACCTATTGCCACAGGCAAAATTCTTATAATGGCACCGGAAGATCCTGAACGCCGTATTAAAATTCAATCTCTTACTGGTGAACTCATGTTGTTCGATGGTCGTAACCTCGCACAAAACGGGTGGTACGTAGTGCGCAGCCTTATTCCAGTAGGGAAATCTGGCAAAGTTGTCGAGTGGTTTCTAACCGCTAATACGATTCCTAATTGGACTCGGCCTCCAATGATTGCTCATTCGCAGGTTGGGTATCATCCCAATCAAAAGAAAGTTGCGGTTATAGAACTCGATAAAAACGATACACCTCTAACAAAGGCCCGCTTACTGAAAGTGACAGAGAGCGGCAAGACGGTTGAAGCCTACAAGAATGAGTTAGTAACATGGGGCGACTATTTGAGATATCACTATGTGAAATTTGATTTTACATCTGTCAAGGACAGCGGCCTGTATGTGATTGAATATGGTAATATACGCACCAAGGCATTCCAGATTGCCAAAGATATTTATGAAAACGCTTGGCATCCAACCCTTGATGTGTTTTTCCCGGTGCAAATGGACCACATGTTTGTGAACGAAGCTTATCGCGTCTGGCATGGTGCAGCCCATCTTGATGATGCATTGCAGGCGCCGGTGAATCATCAACATTTTGATTTATATGCTCAGGGCCCCACAACGGATACAAAATATAAGCCGGGCGAGCACATTCCCGGATTGAATGTCGGGGGCTGGTGCGATGCTGGTGATTATGATATTCGGACCCCGACGCAATATTATGTGGTGTCAAACCTGGTTCAAGTCTGGGAAACATTTAAGCCGGAGAGGGATGAAACTACCATTGATCAGAAAAAACGTTACGTGGATATTCACCATCCCGATGGTAAACCCGACTTGCTTCAGCAGATTGAACATGGTGCGCTCGGTTTGTTAGCTCAGCACAAAGCTGTCGGTCACGCTGTTAATGGCATCATCGTGCCGAACCTTTCACAATATACGCATCTGGGCGATGCATTAACCATGACCGACAATCTGATTTATGATCCTAACATGGCGGAAGATGAATCGGATGGATTCAGGAGCGGTGTTTTCGATGATAGATGGGCATTTACAAATAAATCTACGCCGTTAAATTATGGTTCGATTGCAGCATTGGCAGCGGCCAGCAGAGCTTTACGCGGATACAACGATAAGCTGGCGGACGAATGTCTGGCTATGGCTAAAAATGTATGGGACGAAGAACAAAGTCGAGATCCTAATCTGTATCAGCATGGCAACACCACAAGAGGGCGACTGAAACCGGCAAAATTCAATGCGGCTGTGGAACTTTTAATATGTACAAAGGAAGAAAAGTATTCCAACGCAATTAATGAGCTGTTGCCGGCTATTGAGAGAGGATTCAATTTTTTCGCGGCCCTGGCTGTACGTGCGATGCCCTATATGGATGAGGCCTATGCGAAAAAGATGGAGGCTCTGGTCAAAACCTATCATGAAAGGCTTGGCGGGATTTATGAAAATAATCCTTTTGGTGTAAGAATGCGCAGGGGAGGATGGGGAGGAGCCGGCGGGGCCATTGGTTTTGGCATGACGAATTATATCCTGTACAAGGCCTTCCCGGAGATCATCGATCCTGAATATGTCTTCGCGGGATTGAATTTTGTGTACGGCTGTCATCCGTGCTCAAATATTTCATTCGTTTCAGGGGTGGGGACACATTCGAAGCGAGTGGCCTATGGAAATAATCGAGCAGATTATTCATTTATAGCTGGCGGCATTGTTCCAGGAGTTATGATTATCAAACCTGATTTCCCTGAAAACAAAGAGGACTGGCCCTTCCTGTGGGGAGAGAATGAGTATGTTATCAGTGTTGGTTCCACTTACATATATCTGGTAAATGCAGTAAACGATTTATTGAATGGAACCAATTAAGGCCTCCTGCGGACAGATCATTACAATTTATTAGAATTGTTTACTAATGGATATTTAAGATGAAAGAAGGAAAAAAGCTTAGAAGTCAAGAATGGTTTGGTGGTTCAGACAAGATGGGCTTTGTACACCGCTCATGGTTCAGAAACCAGGGTTATCCTGATGATTATTTTCGCGGGCGTCCGGTTATTGGTATATGCAACACATGGTCTGATCTAACGCCCTGTAACGGTCACTTAAGGGAATTTGCTGAAATCGTAAAAAGAGGCGTGGCGGAGGCGGGCGGTTTTCCCCTCGAATTTCCTGTAACATCTTTGGGGGAAACCGTTATGCGTCCTACCAGCATGTTATTTCGCAGCCTGGCCAGCATGGATGTTGAAGAATGCATACGGGCAAATCCGCTGGATGGAGTAGTTCTTTTAAACGGCTGTGATAAAACGACAGCATCAACAATAATGGGTGCCTGTAGTGTTGATCTACCTACCATCATAGTACCCGGCGGGCCGATGCTCAGTGGCAGGTATAAAGGGGAATTAATAGGTACCGGTTCATTTAACTGGATGATTAAGGAAAAACAAAAAAAAGATGATTTCTCTGAAGAAGACATGCTGGAGGCTGAAATATGCGCTGCCAGAAGTAGTGGGCATTGCAATACCATGGGAACCGCCTCCTCTTTGGCCATCATGGCGGAGACTATGGGCCTTACATTGCCGGAAATGTAAGCTATTACCAAAGCAACATCTGGTGCGGCGACTGGCTGAGGTTCTGGATTTTTC
>CAZFLY010000124.1:0-4166 GCA_964519995.1 uncultured Pirellulales bacterium
CTGGAGAAATTAGCCGAAATTACGCATGGATTTGTGGGAGCGGATTTGGAGGCATTAGCGAGAGAAGCAGCTATGTCGGCCCTCAGGAAAATCCTGCCGGAGATTGATTTTGAATTGTCGGACATTCCTTATGAGGCCCTACTCAAATTAGAAATAACGATGGACAATTTCCTTGAGGCGATGAAGGAGATCGAGCCATCTGCAATTAGAGAAGTATTCGTTGAAGTGCCCGATGTAAAATGGTCTGACGTAGGTGGTCTTGAGAATATCAAGCAGGAACTTAAAGAGGCGATAGAATGGCCGCTAAAATATCCTGATGTTTTTAGAAAGGCTGACACTAACCCTCCCAAAGGGATCTTGCTCTATGGTGTACCTGGAACCGGAAAGACGCTTTTAGCCAAAGCAGTCGCTAATGAAAGTGGCGTCAATTTTATATCCATCAAGGGTCCCCAGCTTATTAGTCGGTACGTCGGAGAATCGGAGCGAGGAGTTAGGGAAACGTTTAGAAAGGCAAAGCATGCTGCGCCAACAATACTTTTTCTGGATGAGATAGATAGTCTTATACCAAGAAGGGGCTCAAGTTCTACAGATGCTCATGTAACCGAAAGGGTGATAAGTCAATTCTTGACCGAGATGGATGGGATTGAGGAACTCAAGGGAGTTGTCGTGTTGGCTGCAACTAATAGACTGGATTTAGTTGACCCTGCCGTCTTAAGAAGCGGCAGATTCGACCTCTTGTTCGAGTTGCCTGTGCCTGATGAGCAAACCCGAGAAGAGATTTTCAGAATACACACTAAGAATAAGCCTCTCGATAAAGATGTTGATTTGAAGAAATTGGCTAAAGAGGTCGAGGGCAAAACTGGCTCGGATATTGAATTTATCTGTCGAAAGGCCTCCATGTTTGCAATAAGAGAGTTCATCAATCAAGGGAATGAAAGCAGAGACAAGAAGAACGGTTTCAAGGTTTCAAGGCAGCATTTTGAAGAAGCTATTAGAATGCTAAAAAAGCAAAACGATAATAGGACATAAGGGGGTCTCGTAATGTTGAGCATTATTGAGAAAGTTAAGGATCTGTTTAAGTGCAAAGCTGAAAAGAGTGCCGAGTCCCTGCCACAACAGGAGGAACCAAAGGCTGAAGAGAAGACCGAAGAACAACCCGAATCCCCTGAGGGAGCTGGCCCAGATTAGGTAAGCTACGGATTAATCTTCTTTTTCTTGGTTTTTTGCTGGATGAAGTATGGGTCTTAGGGAAGGGGCCGGCAAAGCCTTCCCGTGAAATGAAAGGGTTTGTTATGAGCGAAGCAGGTAAATATATTTACGGAATCATAAACTCCAGCACAGAAGAATTCTTTGATATAGATGAAATTGTACCCCTTGAGGGTATCTACCCCTCTATAGGCCCCGTAGAGGCTGCAAATAGTAATAAAGGTTCCAACCGTGCTTATACTGTTTCCTTTCAGGACATATCCGCAGTAGTAAGTGATTCGGCGATAGTTGATTATAGACATGTGCCCAAAGACACCTTAGCCAGGCTGCTTGTCAGGCACCAGCGAGTAGTCGAGAAAGTGATGACTGAGCACGCGATTATTCCTATGAAGTTGGGGACATTCGCTGACAATAACGAAGAAGTGAGAGAGATTCTAGCCAAAGGGTACAAAACAATCAAAGATATACTCGGAAGGTCAAAAAACTGCATAGAGATCGATGTCGTGGCTACATTGAATGATTTTGATTCGTTTCTGCGAGAAGAGATATCAGAAGAAGAGGGAATAAAGCAATTCAGACAATCGCTTTTAAGTAAAAAAGGCGGTGTTACCGTAGACGATCAGATGAGAGTAGGTGTTTTGGTCAAGAAGTATTTAGATAAGAAAAAAGCCCAATACGCTGAGCAGATACAAACGGCTTTAAGTGAGATTGTTCAGAATTCTAGGGCTCACGACCTTATGGATGACACAATGGTCCTTAACACAGCTTTCCTTATGGACGAAAGCAAGCAGGAAGATTTTGAGCAGAAGTTTGATGAGATCAATAATAAATTTGAGGAGAAACTAAATTTTAGATGTATAGGTCCACTTCCACCGTATAGCTTCTACACCCTTGAAGTGAAGAAACCACGATTCGAAGAAGTAAATTGGGCCAGAAAGAAATTAGGGCTCACAGATGAATTTATAACCGCAAGTGAGATCAAAAAAGCCCACCACAAAGTAGCCTTAACCTGCCATCCAGATAAGAACCCCAATACTCCGGATATAGAGAAAAAGTTCGATGATATGACCAGAGCTTACAGAATACTTCTTGATTATTATCGAGCTTCAAATCAGACAGAAGAAGCAGATGGTTGCTATTTTAATGAGGAAGCTTTTGAAAAGAATGCGATGTTAGTTACAACGGTAGGATAATATGGAAAAAGAAGGGAAGTATATTTACTGCATTACTAAGACGAAACAGGAAAGAAACTTCGGCCCTATTGGCATTGGTAAAAGGAGCGATGAGGTTTTAACTATTGGCTACGACGATCTAAGTATGGTGGTAAGTAGTTATCCGGTAACCAAGCTTGCTGCAAATCGAGAGAACATGTTAGTCCACCAGAAGGTAATTGAGGAGGTAATGAAGGAATTTGACAGCGTGCTTCCGGTTCGATTTGGCACTATTGCCTCCAGTGCTGATGAGATAAGGAATCTGCTGGATAGAAGATACAGAGAATTTATGAGTGCCCTAACAGATATGGACCACAAAGTGGAATTAGGTGTTAAAGGCATATGGAAAAATATGGATGTTATTTTTAACGAGATTGTAGAAGACAATAGAGAAATCAAGAGTTTGAAAGAGAAGATTGCGAGAGATACGAATGGAAATAACAACCAGATGAAAATAGAAGTTGGCAAGATGGTTGAACGAGCCTTACAAAAGAAAAAAGAACAAGAGGCTGAAAGAATAGTGGATGCATTCAGAAGAACAGCCTTTGACCATAAACTTAACAAGACTATTGGCGATGAGATGTTTATAAACGCCGCTTTTTTAGTAAGCAAAGGCAGAGAAAAAGAATTTGACAATATCATGGATGACTTGAGTGATGAATACCAAGACAGGATGAAGTTTATGTATGCAGGGCCACTACCTGCATTTAACTTTGTCAACATTGTCATTTACCCAGAGGAATGGGAAAAATAGTGGTGGATATAGCAGCAAAGGAAGGCAAATACATTTATTGTCTAATAGAATCAACTCAACCCCAGTCTTTTGGGCCGTTGGGAATCGGGGGCCGAGGCGATGAGGTATACACAATCTGTTTCGATAATATAGCTGCTGTAGTTAGCAATGCACCGATCAAAAAATATCGTGTTTCAAGAGAGAATACACTTGCTCATGAAAAAACAATTGAAGCAGTTATGGCTGAGCATGCTGTTTTGCCCGTGAGATTTGCGACAGTTACTGAACATGAAGAAAAGGTTATGAAGATATTGCAAGCAGAGCACGATAGGTTCAGAGAGCTGCTAAGCCAAATGAAGGATAAAACCGAACTCGGTGTTAAAGCAGTATTTAAGGAAGATGTTATTTACAAACATATCCTGGAAAAGTATGAAGATATAAGGGTGCTAAAAGAAAAAGTCGCAGCGATTGAATCTGAAAAAACGCACTTTCAACTTATGCAGGTAGGGGAAATGGTAGAGCAGGCCTTAGAGAAAGAAAAAACAAAACATAGAGATGAGATACTAGGTGTCTTGCGACCTCTGGCAAAAGAGGTCAAGTCCAACGATACCTATGGTGAGCTGATGATTGTTAATGCAGCCTTTCTAGTCCTCAAAGAGAAAGAACCAGAATTTGACTGGGAAGTTGAAGGACTTGTGGACAAATATGGTGAAAAAATGAGATTTAAGTATGTGGGGACACTGCCACCATTCAATTTTGTCAATCTCATAATTGAGACGGAAAAATATTAATGTTCTTAATTGATAGTATATTGCTTGCACCAGTAAAAGGCGTGGTGTGGCTGGGTGAAAAGCTTAAGGAGATAGCCGAGAGAGAACTGTCTGATGATGGGCGGATAAAAGAGGAACTTATGGCATTGCAGCTAAAGTTTGAGTTGGATGAAATAACTGAACACGAATACAACGAAAAGGAAAAAGAACTTTTAGATCGATTAGATGCTATTACAAAATCAAAAG
>CAZFLY010000125.1:0-4091 GCA_964519995.1 uncultured Pirellulales bacterium
TCATTCACATTATTGTAATCCATCGGCATAGACTGGCCGCGCCCGTGGACAATGGAGGTCTCTATGATATTGCCCTGATAGTATGGGCTATCCGAACTCCAAATGTCGTGACCGACAGCTGAACCGGTGCCGTTACCGGGATCCCCGGGCAGATACTGATCCGCCGAATAGCCAACACCGTCTACCCAGGTCTGGAAGACCCTGTCTGGAGAGTTGTTGTTGTAGTCCTCGAAATCATCTACGAAGATGAAATCGGCAGTCGTAAAGCTCCAGACACTACCTTTCCAAATGTTGGGGTCATTTACATCATCAATCCGCCAGTAGTAGGTTTTGTTAAATTCTAAGATTCCAGGCTCATAGTAGTTAGGTTCCTGGCTTACATTTAACAGAACGCCGCATGGATCATTCGTTCTGTTGGCTTTGTTTACAGTGTTAAAATCGGTGCCGAAATATACATCGTGTTTGTTAGCATACATTCCTGGCGCCCATCTAAGAACAGGGTTACTCTTCACATCTTCGGCTTCATTTTCGGGGTATGGGTCATAGGATGTGGGGGGCATAAATACGGTAATCTTAAGATTATCCATTATCCAGACTTGGTCCCACGCCGGCGTACCTGCGGGTATTGATGTACCCGGCCACGGCGGACCACCAACCTCAATGGACCACGAGGGATTTTTCATGTCCCAGTTGGTTCCTTCCCACCAACCAACGTTCAAGTCAGCCAGGTTTTTTTCTACATGGACCCAGCCATCAGCTTGAGCATACGCCGAAGCGCCGGAACCATATCCTTGGTCAGGTGCCTCTTTTGTAAGTACAAAAAATTCTAAGTTGATAGGATCCCAGTCACCGGAAACGCTGCGTAAATCAAACTCGATGGTATAATCCGCCGGATCGGAACGGGTGTTTCCAGTCATCGCGATGTCCCACTTTGAACCAAATCGCATGTTTCTGGCCTCTGCTGTAGGATTGCCTATCGTTCCGTTATGGTCAACTACTATGTTTCCACCATAATCCTGATACGTGGCTGTATGCACCGTCCCATTATCGCCCCAGTTCCAGGCATTCCCCTCGGCAAATCCATCACCTACAGTCTCGCCCTCATAATCGTTCTCATACACAATTATCTCAGCAAGATACTCCTCAGCTACCGTAAAGCTCCAGACACTACCTTTATAAATATTTGGGTCATTGACATCATCAATCCGCCAGTAATAGGTTGTATTAAATTGCAAGTTATTTGGCTCATAAGTATTACCAATATAGTCTTGTGCGTCCAGTACGCCCATCGGATTGTCTCTGTTGGCGTCGCTCACATCGTTAAAATCGGTGCCTAAATATATATCGTGCTTATCGGCATAAAATCCTGGCGTCCAGCTAAAGATAGCATCAACATACACATTTGTGGCACCATTTGGGGGGTCCGGATTATAGGATTTGGTTGGCGGTGATATTTGGGTAATCTTAAGATTATCCATTACCCAGATTTGGTCCCACGCCTGCCCTGCGGGTACTGATGTACCCGGCCACGGCGGACCTCCAATCTCAATTTGCCACGTGGGATTTGTTAAGTCCCAGTTGGTTCCATTCCACCAGCCAACGGTCAAGTCAGCTAGGCTCATTTCTACATGGACCCAGCCATCAATTTGAGTATAATTCGCATCACCGGAACCATATCCTTGGCTATTTGTAAGTACAAAAAATTCTAACGCGATAGGATCCCAGTTACCGGAGACGCTGTTTACATCAAACTCGATAATGTAATCCTCCGGGAAGGGACTGATGTTATCAGTCATCTCGAGGCTCCACATTGAACCAAATCGAGCGTCACAGGGGTCTGGGAAATTATTGTCTATCGCTCCGGTATGCTCAACGACGATGTTCCCATCATAATCCGCATACAAAACTGTATGAGCGCATATATCGGTGCCCCAGTTCCAGGGAGCCCCTTCATTAAAATCAGCGACTGGAGTCTGGTCGTTGTAATCGTTCTCATACACAATTGTCTCATCAGCAAAACCTGTCATCGATCCCGCCAAACATAGGAATAATGCGATTAGAATTGTCTTTTTCATCCACATAATCAATCTCCTTCGAAATTTAGTTAGGTAATGACGTTTTTGACTACACACACAAAAAACGCCTGCTGCCTTCTTCAAGCACACGAATTTATTATCTTATTTGTACTTGTCAGCAACCACTTAGGTTAATAACGACTAAAAGAGCTTGCCCCTTAACATTTTTGTGCTAACACAGCACCTAATGTCAGGTTCCAACATTACTTCCTTTCTTTCAATAGACCGCAATGAGCTGGATAACAGGTGTGTAAGTATGTTCACCCTCGAGGCACATAATTTGCATTACACCTCTTTGCCTTATCCGAAGATTCTATATATACTCTGCTGGAACATAGAAACTGACCCCACTGGCAAACTAAGGTCTCTGGAATCCAGCAACTGCACTTTGGCTTCTACCCGATACCCTTGCTTTGCTCCCGTGATGAGAAAACCAAACCGAAAACGCGATTTTTTACGACAAGATTATCGATAGTATACGGTTATATCTTATTATATTTAATTATAATCAATCTCAGCCCTAAAAAGTGACTAATATGCGTAAAAAAACCGCCATTTTGCGAATAGACCCTCCATAGAGCTGTCTCACAAAACAATCGGGGCCTATGCAACTAAGCATAGGCCCCGAAATGATGCGTAAATCCTTATACAATTTCTTACCGGCTTTCTACAACTGCGGCCATAATTGCTCCTCAAGCCAAATAGAAACTAACTCAGCGTAGTCCTTCATGTCAATGGTGCCGTCGATCACGATTATTCGCTCAGCATTTTCTTATTTCGCAGGATGTGGTGGTAGTGCTGGGCAAAGCGGTGTGCTTCGTCGCGGACGTATTGCAGCAGCTTGAGCACAGGAGAGTGTGCGGACAGCTTCAACGGCTTGCTATGTCCTTGCAAGTAAATTAGTTCTTCTCTTTTTGCTATTGAGGCGACTTTGACGGCTGCGGCCTTCATTTCGCGGAGGGCTTTTTCCGCAGCGTGCAAATGCCCTGCACCACCGTCAATCAAAACAAGATCAGGCCAGAGTTCTTCGCCCCGTAGCGCGTACTTATATCTGCGTTTGACCACCTCGGCAATCATCGCATAGTCGTCGATGCCTTCTACGGTTTTAATCTTGAATCGCCGATAGCCGTTTTTGAAGGGCCTGCCGTCGATGAACTTGACCAGTGAGCCTACCGCTTCGGCGCCGGCGATATTCGCTACGTCAATGCCTTCTATGATTCGCACAGGTTCGGCCGTCTGCAATATTTCGCGAAGTTTGACCAGCGCTTCGGTCGGATCGCCGGCAAAGACCTCCGGCTGAACATCTTCCTCGGGGATTCCTCGACGGTCAAGACGTTCGATAAGTCGAATGCGGTCGCGATACATCGCTGCCTTTTCATAGTTGAGATTGGCAGCGGCTTCTGTCATCTGCTTTTTCAATTGACGCAAGATTGTGGAACGCTTTGAGCGCAGGAATCGAATAAGGTCTGTGACAATTTTCTTGTATTCCTGCTTTTCGGTTTTTGCTGCGCAGGGAGCAACGCATTGTTTTATGCTGTACAAAAGGCAAGGCCGAAAGAATCGGCGCTTCTTGTCATTTTCCTTGATGTCCAGGTTGCAGGTTCGGAACCTGAATATTTTCTGCAGCACCACCAGCACCGCCCGCAGCTCCTTTGCGCTTGCAAACGGCCCAAAAAGTCTACTGCCTCTTTCGCGTGGCTTTCGAGTGATATAGACGCCGGGAAAATCATCGCTTGTGGTGATTTCAAGATACGGAAATGTCTTATCGTCTACAAGGTCGGTATTGTATGGCGGCCGGATGTCTTTTATCAGCCGGGCTTCTTTGAGCATCGCATCGACTTCGGTTTCGGTCTCGAGAAAATCGACGGTATCAACCTTGCTTATCATTTCGACAATCTTTGGCCCACGGGAGGTTGCGATCTCGCCACCTGGCTGAAAATAGCTCGCCACCCTTGAACGCAGGTTCTTGGCTTTGCCTATGTATAGAACTTTATCGCCAGAGCCTTTCATAAAGTA
>CAZFLY010000126.1:0-4068 GCA_964519995.1 uncultured Pirellulales bacterium
TATCGGCAAAAAGACCTTTATATATCCATCATATTATCAGTAATAAAGCACTAGACATCTGCCGTTCGACATACGGCGTAAAAGGCTGGCTTTGGTTTACAGTGACGGTCAAACAACATAGGATAGTCGGCCCTTCCACTTATGGGCATGTAGCTGCGCCATGATTGGCCGTCGTGAACGGCCCAAAATGTTACTCGACCAACCGTATTACGATGCCTATGAAACAGCGGAAACAATTCAGCATATCGATTGGCCAGCTCTTTTTGAACAGAATCCGGCAGGCCATCCGGGTATGGGTTGTACTTTTTCTGCGTTGCAGTATCAAAGGAGGAGAGGTCCACTAACTTGGCATCGACAGGATAAAAAGGAAGTACGCCTATGTCCAGCTCCGTAACCATCAGCTTGACGCCAAGTTTGGAAAGAGCCAGAATAGAGGTCTCAAGCTCCTCGATACGCGGATAGTCCAGGAACCAGTGTCCCTGTATGCCAAGTCCGTCTATGCGGACGCCTTTTGACTGCAGGTCACGTATCAGCCGAATGACAGCTTCGCATTTGGGCTGCTTCACAAGATCGTATTCATTGTAATAGAGCTGAGCATTAGGGTCGGCCTGGCGGGCGTATTCAAAGGCCTTGAGCACGTAGTCTTCGCCGATAGTTTCGAGCCATTTGCATTTTCTGAAGCTGCCGTCCGCTGCAATTGCTTCGTTGACGACGTCCCAGCCGTGGATTCGGCCTTTGTAGCGACCCATCACGGTGAAGATGTGCTCTTTCATTCGTTCAAGCAACGCCTCGCGGCCCAAAGGTTTACCTGATTCATCCTGGAACACCCAATCCGGCGTCTGATAAAACCAGACGAGAGTGTGACCGACTACAAACATTTTGTTCTTCTGGCCAAAAGCCACATAACGGTCCGCCGGCTCGAAATTATATCTGTTCGGCTCCGGATGAACCTCTTCCCATTTTAGAATATTTTCCGGCGTGATGCTGTTAAAGTGTTTTTCCACAAGGGCCATGGCGTCTGGATCATTGCCGGAAATCTGATTCAAACTGAGGGCAGCACCAATATGAAAGTCGTCCTTAAACACGTCTTTCAAAGCCGGTTCGTCAGTGCGTTCGGCATCAGTTGCAGCGGCGGTTTTGTCTTGTTTTGTTTCATTGTTGTTCAACTAATTTTCCTCCTTATTTTTTGACGTATGCTCTGTTTAAAAACCCCACCGTCATTTCGACCGAAGCGACCCTTAAGGACGCGAAGTGGAGAAATCTACCCAAAAACAGATTTCTCGACTCACCTTCGGCTCGCTCGAAATGACATTCTGAACTCTTTTCAAAAGAGCAAGTTTTTATCGATTAAAATCTTGAGCATTTCCATTGCCTAATTGGCATCAAAGACCAACTTCGGTGGAGATGTACTCAAACCAGTCAAAATCCGCCGGGCTCGTGCACTTTTGGCCGTTGCCACTGGCGTACATTCCAAAATACACGCCGGTAAAACACATCCCGTAGTCAAAACCTATCGTTTCAATGGACAAGTCTTTCGTCAACGCTGTGCCCAATACCTGTCGGGAGCCGTTTGCAGACTGACAGGAAAATTCATAAGATAGCGGCATTGCCTTGACCGACAATATGATTGGGCCTGGCTGGATATCTGCGTATTGAACGGGTTCGACTATTTCGCCTTTGACGACTTTCCTGAAAAGAACCTGGCGCTTACCGTCCTTCAGCGTTACCGCGATTTCGTAATGATGTCTATCATCTTGTCGGGCTACAAGACCGGCCTCCTCATTTTCACTATCGGGGTCGAATTCAAGCATAATTGAAGCGACACAATTGAAATCAGTCTGCCTTTGTCCAACAAAGGCGGGTGAATCCTTGTCGCTCATAGTTATTGCAGAGCCATTGAGTCTCAGGAAACCGGGACGCTCTGTGAGCGAATAATCGCCCTTGTTAGGATTTCTCAAATAATTCCACTTCAACGCCAATGTTTTACTATCGAAGTTGTCCCTTGCTGGTTCTTTCGGCCAGATATGTTGTTTTAGTTTCGGCGCGGGCATTACTAAGTCAATTGTGCCGGTTTTATTAACCACCGGCCAGCCGTCTTCGTTAAAGACAACCGGTGCCAGAAAGGTCTCACGGCCGATGTGATGGAACCGACCTCCCTGTGGTCGGATTCCCAGACAGACCAGCCACCAGCCGTCGGGAGTCTCAACAAGGTCTGCATGTCCGACAGCGCGGATCGAATTGTCATCGAGACCACGATGTGTAAGGATAGGATTATTCGGATTTGATTCGAACGGTCCCCACGGCGAATCGCTGCGGGCGACGGTGACCATATGGCCATAGCTTGTCCCACCCTCTGAAATCATCAGATAATATTTGCTGTCGATTTTATATAAATGCGGCCCTTCGGGCCAGATGCCGCCCGTGCCGCGCCATATTTCCTTCAATGGTCCTTCGTCGAGTTTGCCGGTTTTGAGATTGAGCGTTGTTTGAGCAGTGCAGCCGTGGCGTCCGCCTTCCTGTCGGTGGTAATAGACCGTGCCATCGTCATCAAAAAACAGTGAAGGGTCAATACCGCCGCCGTCATTCATCCAAATCGGCTCCGACCAGGGGCCTGCGGGGTCTTTTGCGGTAACGTAAAAATTTCCGTCGCAATCCACACAGGTAGTTATCATATAAAAGGTGCCCTCGTGGTAACGAATCGTCGGTGCATAAATACCACCCGAAGCCCGAACTCTGTCGAGGTTCAACTGGCTTTTGCGGGTAAGGCAATATCCGATTTGCCGCCAATGCACTAAATCCTTACTGTGGAAGATGGGAACGCCCGGAAAATACTCGAAGGTGCTGTGCACTGTGTAATAGTCGTCACCCACTCGGCAGATACTTGGGTCGGGATAAAACCCACTAATAACGGGGTTCTGATAAGTTTTGGTATTTTCAACTGAACCACCAACGAGTAAGGAAATGGATAAACAAAATACTACTAGAAGCTGCATGATATTCTCCTTCAAATTTTGAGGTATTACATATCAGAGTTTTTAAACTAAAAAAATTCCTCTACTGGGTTGTTTCAATTACTGCATCAAAAGCCTGTTTGGGTTGGTAGTTTCGATCAAACAACAGAGGAGAACCTCCGATCCATGATGTTGCATCATAAACGCCCCAGAAGGTAACGCGGGAGATATCGTTCTTGTGTTTGAGAAAAACCGAGAAGAGCTCAGCGTACTTTTGAGCAAGCTTTTGCTGTGTCTCGTCGTCGACGGCATTGGAATCAGACGTACTTTGCCTATTAATCCTACTGATATCCGCTCCCCTGTATCCGCGAGTCCGCGTCCTGATATCCAGCTCGGTAATCATGACCTTAACGCCGGTTGCTGCCAAAGCGGTGATGCTATACTCAAGGGATTCCTTATCAGGATAATCCAAACCGCTGTGCATCTGGATACCAACACCATCGATTCGGAGTCCTTTGGATTTGAGGTATTTCACGATTTCTACCGCGCCGTTGCACTTTTCCTTTTCCGTATCGAGGCTGTAATCGTTGTAGTATAATTCTGCATTGGGATCAGCCTGGTGGGCGTATTCGAACGCTTTGGCGATGAAATCATACTCCTTTTCCTCCGAACCTTCGCTAATTATTTGCACCCATCGGCTTTTGCGTAACGTGCCGTCATTTCTCAGCGCTTCGTTTACCACATCCCAGCCTTTAACACGGCCTTTGTAACGACCGACAACGGACATAATATGGTCCTTCATTCTGGCAAGCAGCGCTTCACGTGTTAATAAATTTCCGGAATCGTCACGAAATGTCCAGCGAGGGACCTGAGCGTGCCAGACGAGGCAGTGTCCGATAGGAACCATATTGTTCTTTTCGGCGAAATCCACAAAACGATCGGCTGGTTCCCAATTATATTGGTCCGGCTGAGGGTGGATGAGGGACCACTTCATGTCATTTTCTGATGTTGCAGTATCGAAGTGCTTTATCGCGATGGCAGCAGCATTAGGGTCTTCGCCCGAGACCAGATTACGGTTAAAAGCGCCGCCGATCAGGAAATGCTCTGCGAACACATC
>CAZFLY010000127.1:0-3959 GCA_964519995.1 uncultured Pirellulales bacterium
CGTGTGGGTAATTTCTGTGTTATTCCATATAAGACCTTGTCTGAACTAGTCTTAGTATCGGAGATATGGAATCACTTTTCAGCAGGCATTCTCAGGTCCAAGGCGCCCTACACGGAGATTCCGACAACGAGAAGCAGTCGCTTAGCCGGGCGTTCAAAGATGAATTTCGTATCATTAGTGATGCATGGACTCAGTGCGATTTCTGTACATGCAGACACACTTGGCATCAGGGCATTGATCGCGACAAGCCTGACGATGCTCGTGGCTGCCATCGCTATAATCGCGGTCGTTTCGATTAAGCTCTTTACCGATTTAGCTATCCCGGGTTGGGCGTCGACTTTGGCGCTGCTGTTCTCTCTGATATTTATGCAGTCCCTGACCATATCATTGTTCTTCATATTTCTTGTTCTGAATGGTAGAAACAGCCTGAATTTTCTGCCTAAGCGTGATTACGGCCATTTTGTTAAAGGTGTTCATCAGATTTCTTGCAGGACATGAAGCTTCAGACATACGAATATGCTGGGTCCGAACTTGAGTTATTCGCAGACGCGCTTAACTGGAAGGCTTACTTGCAGAAGTTATTAAGGAAGTGTTTTCAGGGGGAAGTGCTTGAGGTCGGAGCGGGAATTGGAGGGACTACTCGAATTCTATGCGATGGGAGTCAGAATAGGTGGGTTTGCCTTGAGCCAGATGCAGACATGGCGTGTACTTTGAGTTCGTTGATTGAGCGTGGCGAACTTCCGGCTTGCTGTGAATTGATAGTCGGTACCTTGTCAAATTTAGCACCACAAGACAAATATGATTCTGTTATTTACATAGATGTTATCGAGCATATTGAGAATGATGGAGAAGAACTCAAAACAGCAGCTAGTTTTTTGAAAGACTACGGCTTTTTGGTGGTTCTTGCACCAGCCCACCAGTGGCTTTTCTCTCCGTTTGATCGCGTGATAGGTCATTTTCGTCGGTATGACCGTAAAACTCTGTCGGAAATTGTTCCAGAAACACTCCGATGTGTCGAATTGAAATATTTAGATTCTGTTGGTTTATTGGCTTCGCTGGGTAACAAAATCTTTTTGCAAAGAGAAATGCCGACAAGAAGGCATATACGCCTTTGGGACACGCGCATGGTGCTATTGTCGAGAATGCTCGATCCTTTGCTGGGGTACAGAGTGGGTAAATCTATTCTTGGCATATGGAAAAAGTGATAGCTTTCCTCTTACGGGCACGTCATATGGATTCTGAGTTGCATTAGAGTCCGTTTACAGAGTCTTGTTCTTCTCATAGTGCAAAAGGCAAAAACCACCTCAAAATGTCATTGTATCGACGACACATCCTTGAAAATCGAAAGAGGTTAGCGATATGATTAGAGAGTCAAGACCCGTTGTGCTTTGGCTAATTGGTGGACTTTTTCTCCTGCTTGTTGTCTTATCGTATCTTCGTTGGCCCTTATGGCCGGATCACTCACTTTATTTGTACATGGGTAAATGTTGGCAAAGAGGGCTTCTACCTTACAGGGATATATTTGACCAGAATTGGCCTGGCATAATATGGATTTCCCAATTGATCACCTATTTGGTCAGGCCAACCCAGATTGGTGTGCGGATTTTTGATCTTATCTGGCAGAGCCTGTCGGGAGTCGTTCTTTTTGCTATTGCAAGAAGGAATCTCTCATATAGCCGTGCTTCGATCAGCGTTTTTCTATATATGGCTCTATATTTAGCCGCAAGCTACGGTAGCACTGCACAGCGAGAAGGTTTTGCATGTCTTTTTTTGGGCATAGCGTTGTTATTACTGCGGGATCAGGTTGGTAGTAGATTTAGCTGGCTGCCTGGCGCATTTGCGGGATTGATGTTGGCAGCCGGTGTTTTTATCAAGCCAACACTCGGGCTCATACCTATTTGTCTTTTTTTGTACTATTTGTTCCACATATTTAAGAACAGGATGCGTTGCTGGAGTTTAGTGTTAGGTTTGGTGCTGGGTACAGGGCTTCCATTCGTTCTGTATCTGGGCTATTTAATCCAAACCGACACGCTATCTTATTTTTTTGATGCATCGGTGGTTTATGCAGCCAAATATACGCATCTGGATCCTATGTGGTTTCTACGCAGGCTATGTTTATTCTTGGTCGTATATCCTCCGGGCCGGTTGACAATACTCTGTATCGTATTGGCAATTCTGATGTGGAAGGGCAAGCTTGCCTGCCCTGGCCCAGACCGGGTTTTGGCTGTGTTTGTGCTCGGCAGTTTTCTTAGTCTACTTGTTCAAAGGCGCCTGGCTTACTACCATTCGATGCCGTTTTGTTATTTTGCAAGTGTGTTTGTAATGACGGCTTTTGAGCCCGAGCAGGGCTTAGGGAAGATTTTTAAGTGGCACCTGCTGAAAAAGCACATCGCTGGCAAAATCGCAATTTGTTCTGCTCTTGTGTTTGTCCTGCCTGTTGGGATCGACCTTCCGCTAAGTATGATCAGCATTTTCTCGGGCCAGTCAGCTACCGAATATGGAGACCAACGGAGGACCCACCGGGGTCGGGCCCCGTGGTCTATGGTTCAGCGGGTCGGAGCGATTATTCGATCAACTACCGGCGAAGATACGCGCGTATTGTGTTTTGCCGGTTCCGATAGTCCTGAGTATTACTTGGTGTCCGGTCGTGATCCAGTTTTTCGTTATGTGCAGATGGCGCATTTCGTCTTTGACGAGGACCGACTTGACGCGGCGTTTGCCAGAATTCAGGCTGACAAGCTGCCAAAGGTTTTGATAATAGTAGAATCAAAAACTTCATTCTATGGTCAGGATTTCTATGATGCTGCAACAGAAGGTATGAATGTAAAAACTCTTTTTCAGGCTGATTATGCACATGACGCCAGTATCCGCGTTTACTATATTTCGGAGAACACGGAACAGGTCGAGCACGTCAAGAATAGGAGGTAGCCCGTAGGTGAAATTGCTTGTCGTGCTGCCTGTTTATGAGTCTGCCTATCGGTTTGGTGGCGGCGTTGTTAGCTGTATGTCTACGCTGTGCAGAGCGCTGGTAAAGTTTGGAGTGTCGGTCACCGTTTATACCACTAACGCCAGTGGTACAGATGAAGCCCTTGATGTCCCTCTTGGCCGACCCGTGGATTTGGGCGGAGTAAACGTCTACTATTTTAAATCAACTTTTGGCCCGAAAAGCATATTTCACTCGACATCTCTTACGGAAAAACTATGGCAGACCGTTGATCAGTTCAACCTCGTTTATGTTGCCGCTTGGTTTATGTGGATAGGGATTGAAGCGGCGAGGATCTGTCAGAAGAAAAAGGTCCCGATGATAGCCGGGATACATGGTGGCTTTTCAGCAAGGGCCAGAAAAAAATCATATCTCAAAAAGAAACTGTTCAGGGAGCTCTTTATGCGCAGGGCTTTGAATAGTGCCGCGGCAGTTCATTTGACCTGTAAGGTTGAGCAAGAGACTTCCCAAGATTGGCTGGACAATTTACCAACAATCCTCGTTCCTAATGCGGTGGATCCAGAAAAATTTTACCCTTGCTCTCAATCTCGGAGTGACTTTCGAGCTAGGTATCGTATACCTGAGAGCGCTCCCGTGTTGATATCGGTAAGCCGTTTCGACTGGATGAAGCGGGTGGACCTTCTTATTGGGGCGCTGTCGAGGGTAAAGGACTGGTATCTGGTCTGTGTGGGAGATGACGCATCTGGCCGTGGGCCAGCATTGAAACGGTATGCCGAGCACCTTGGTGTTTCCGAGAGAATTGTCTGGACGGGATTTCTCAAGGCCAAAGACTTATGCATTGCCCTGTCGGCAGCGGATTTGTTTTCGCTGATCAGTGAGAGCGAGAACTTTGGAATCGTGGTTGTTGAGGCGATGATGTGCGGGCTTCCTGTGATGATTTCCAGGAACGTTGGGGTGTGGGAGATGATTAATAATCAGGACTTTACCATTAGAGCTGATTTGTCAATCGAGTCAA
>CAZFLY010000128.1:0-3911 GCA_964519995.1 uncultured Pirellulales bacterium
GACGGATCCACCTTAAGTAAGCCTGTTTTGTGTCTTGACAATGGGTAGGGGTATAAAACTTGGTTTCCAAGTAAATCCATGGATCGTTACAGGCCGTTCCGACCCTTCTGGATTGATTATCGACCGTGAAACAAAGACTCCAGTCCGGGTAGTAGAATTTGATGTTGCAGTAACAATAACTGAGTCTGGTCAATCTAAGGGCGGTGCAGGAATTTTTATTGCTCCTTTGGCGATCGGTGCTCAGAAACATACATCCGAAACAAACATGGTTGTCAGCCGTATTAAGTTTTCAGTTCCGATCTCCTTGCCCCGAGCTTCTGATTCGTCCGCCCGCGATTAACTTTCAAGTGAATGTTGTGTTATATTGTGTGGAAATTTGATCGATATTAATAAGTGTGAATCCGTTGAGCAATTAATTGGTTCACTATTGAGTCATTTAGCCGCTCCTAGCATTTCCTTGGTAAATCAAAGTTTCGCTAGGGTTGGCCGAGTGGCTTAAGGCGTCGGATTTATAATCCGAAGATGGATTATTCCATCCGTGGGTTCGAATCCCACACCCTCCGGTAAGGGCCCTGGATTCAGGATCCTTAACTCGGTAATAATATTTTCATCAAATCGCACAGTAATCAAATGTATAGTGATGAAAACTCTAACATGCTGTTGAAAAGGGCCGGTCTAAAGGCCGTCAGTGATCTCTTCAGGAAATAACCGGGAAGAAAGGAAAAAGAAGAAATGAAAATTAGAGAAGCCATTAATATTTTGGAATCACTTAGCAAAGCAATTAAAGAAAACCCAAACCAATTTCATATCACGGTTAATGTAACTGGGCAAAGAATTAGTTCGTATGGCGGGACAGGTCTTAACATAACTGCATCTGGTGGCAGCGCAGGTTCAACAACAATTGGGCAGGTTGTATCAGCGGATGGATCACAGATAGAAATATCCCAAAAACGCGCCAATAAAGCAATGAGTGATCAATTCAATGCACTTCTTCAAACAATAAATCAAATAATTCAACAACTTAAAGAACCGTCACCTGATAAAAGTGTTATCTCCAGACTTTATGAATCCTTAAAAAATACATGGGTTCCAGGAGTAATTGTGTCAGTCGTAGGTTCTGTTTTAGCAAATTCTATATGGCTTTAAGATGATTAAAGCCTTCGCTTCATAAGACTTTTTAAATGCGGCCCGTGGACTTTGCATTAAGTATTTAATGTAAATATCGATGAATACAAAAATGAGAATAGAAATATGTGGGCCGCTGGTATTGATGTGGGGTAACTTTGTACGGCAATCCGAAAGGGATGCAGTGTCACGCCGCGTGGGAGAATTTCGGAAAAATGACCGATGAGGCGTTAACATCAAGAATAGGTAAGAGTCTTTGTCTATCTACGCTGTTTGAGTCTATCTATTGTTTGAGCCAAAGCGGCTTGAAGTTCTTGAGGGGTGAGCAATTCAATTTGGCCGCCCAAGCGCAGGACGTTGCAGCGGCCATCGTGAACAGGCTCAGGCTCATATACCAAAATATTGTCGGGTGACGTATCCTGGTTTTGGCCGGGTATATAGACGTATTCCGGTCCATTCGGATCTGGGCAATGAAATAATCGTGGGTTTCCACCCCATTGCACAAATTCCTGCTGCGAGCGAGGGAAACTTCCATTGCTGACAACATATATCTGCAGGTTCTGCCAGATAGCCTGCATATTGCTCTGGCAACTGATAATCATAGCTTTGTGTTTTGTTTGTATCATTGCGTCAGTATATTGCTGGCCTGCTTGGCCAAAGCTTTTGATGATCCACCAAACACCAAAGCCGATAAGCCCGAGAAAGATTACAAGGGTGATTGTATTGATTATTGTGCCGCCGTGGGCAGCTTTTCGATGAGCCAAGCCAGACGAATTACAATGCGACTTTTGGGGTGAGTTTCTTTTTGAAGGTATCATAATTTTCTGTCCTCTTGGCCGGAAGGCCTATTTTTCAACATTTGACCTTGGTAGCCGTGTTACTATCGAGCAGGTACAACATCTAAGAAGGCTTGCATCTTTTAAGGACTACGGGATAATTATATATAATTTATTGAAAATGAGCCAGTAACACCAACTGTGATTAAAATATGCGCTTACGTCATTTCGACCGAAGGGCCACAGAGTGGCCCGTAGTGGAGAAATCTGTTCAAATAGATTTCTCGACTCGCCTACGGCTCGCTCGAAATGACACGAATAAGCACATTAATTATTCTCAATTGGTATAAGTTCTTTGCAGAGATTTTTTTATAAGATGACCTGCTCGAATATTACCGACTTATGAAGTCCAGAATATTTTCTGCGAAACGGGAACGATAGATATGCATATCGATTCATATCAATTTGGTAAAATTGTTGTTGATGGAGTAACGTACAACAGTGACTGTCTGATTGTCGGTGATGGCGTCCAGAGTAACTGGTGGAGAAAAGAAGGTCACCTACTATCAATCGATGACGTGCAGGAAATTTTTACAGCTAAACCTGTGGTTCTCATCATCGGCTGCGGTACATCGGGGATTATGAAGGTGCCCGATGCAACACGCCAAACTTTGGGGGAACGTGGTATCCGGGTGGAGGCACTCAAGACCGCACAAGCCGTTGAGCGATTCAACGAGCTATCAGAAGCAAGCGAAAATGTGGCGGCGGCTTTCCATCTAACCTGCTAAGGTCCAGGTCTTGCCTCATTTCTTCGAATCATCTTCGGGTTTCTGTACCTCGCCGGTCATGGGAACAAAGCGGACCGGCATAACTTTCTTCTCGTGCAAGTTGCCCTTTTCATCCTTGATAATCAACACCAAATACTGAAAGCCGGAGCTACCTTCGACTGGCAGTATCATTCTGCCGCCGGGCTTTAGCTGCTCAATTAGCGGCGGAGGAATTCGCCCAGCCGCAGCGGTGCCGATTATCGCATCAAACGGAGCTTTTTCAGGCCAGCCGAAATATCCATCGCCCGCCCTGACAAAAACATTCGGGTAGCCGAGCTTTTTCAGGCACTCTTTGGCGCTTTTTGCAAGGGCTTCGACTATCTCGATCGTGTAAACCTCCCGCGCGATCTCGGCACAAACCGCTGCCTGATAGCCTGAGCCGGTGCCGATCTCCAACACTTTTGAGTTAGGGTCGAGCTTCAGTGCTTCGGTCATAAAGGCCACAATATACGGCTGGCTGATAGTTTGTCCCTCGCCTATGGGTAGCGGATGATCAAGATAAGCAAGGGCCTGCCTTCGCGCTGGAATAAATGCGTGACGCGGCACCGTCCGCATGGCTTTTAGAACATTGGGATCAGTTACATCCCGTGCCTGGATTTGGTTGGCAACCATATATGCCCGATCCTCGATACGCTCGGCAAAAGCCGGGTGCTTATGGACGGGACGCAATAGCCTTTTGTCGTTTGGATCTTTCGGCTCCTGCTTAGGCTGTTGGTTCGGATCGGCTGGTATTTGATTAGCCTCGGCCTCTTCGACTTGAGCAGCAGATATAGGCTCAGGTTCTGTTGTGCTTTTGACGGCAAAAATAATTACAATCGACGCGAGCAGTGCCAAAACAAGCAAAGGCGTTTTATTGGCTTTGATACCTTGGGCATAAATTGGGTTTGTTTTTTTATGCATTGCCAATAGTTTATTGAACATAAATCTTTGCTATAACAGAACTTGCGTTTATTTTGTCTTTTCGGAAATTGGGTTTGTTTTGCATACTTTGGTCAAAAATTGACCAAAGAGTTAATGCGTTAATGAGTAAATATGCGAATGAGTGAATGTTTCGTATTGGTTTATTTGTGTTTGATTTATTGTTCATTGTTAGCAGCTCGCCTACACTTAAGCTCCATCGCAGCAAGTTATCCGCAATCCCGTTTCCGGGGCCTCCCCCAATTGGCGTAATTATACCAGAAAC
>CAZFLY010000129.1:0-3876 GCA_964519995.1 uncultured Pirellulales bacterium
ATAGCTTCTGAGACATACGGATCATTCACATTATTGTAATCCATCGGCATCGATTGGCCGGACACGTGGACGATAAGGGTCTCTATGATATTGCCCTGATAGTATGGGCTATCCGTACTCCAAATGTCGTGACCGATAGCTGAACCGGTGCCGTTGCCGGGATTCGCCGGCAGATACTGATCCGCCGAATAGCCAACACCGTCTACCCAGGTCTGGAAGACCCTGTCTGGAGAGTTGTTGTTGTAGCCCTCAAAATCGTCCACAATAAGATAATCAGCTATGGTAAAGCTCCAGATTCTGCCTTTGCTGATAGTTGCATCGGTATTGATCTCATCGATCCGCCAGTAGTAAGTCTGGCCGCGCTCAACACCTTCAGGTGGCGTGTAATTGTTAGCATCCTGCTGGCCTCGATATATGCCTGTGGTATCGGACGCATCGGCGGCATCTACAGCAGCATAATCAGTGCCGAAATACACATTGTGATGTAAAGCCTCATCTCCGGGCGACCAGCTAAGAGGCAACTCCGTTTCTGCATCTATTAAATCCATTACTCTTCCAATAGCAGGCTTCGGATTCCAGGCAAGCAGCGGGTCACCTCTCATAACCAACTTAATCTCTTCCTGTGTCAGCGCCCGGTTATATATCCGGACATCATCTATAACACCGTTATACCACATCCAGGTCTGCTCAGCATCTCTTCCTACATTGACACCGAAAGTATTGGTGGCTATAGGTCCTGCATAAGGTATAGTTTGCTTCAGATCACCATCAACATATAATTTAAGGTTACTCCCATCATAGGTTCCAGCTACATGGTGCCAGATGCCATTAAATGAACTGCTCACAGGAGACGCAGCCGAGTAGTTCTCAGCACCATCATAGATGAAAAACCCTGTGCTATTGTTGGCACTGTGCCTTAGTGAATAACTGGTGTTACCTTTGGCTATATAAGGGTTATCCTCACCGTTTCCTGCATCATTTGTATTTACCCACACTGCAAGCGTAATCTGACCAGTAATATTTAGGCTCTCAGCATTACCAAAATCAACGTACTCAACACCGCTGAATTCCAGCGCACCATCTAATATCCCGGCTACCCAAATGGGATCGCCATAAAGCGTGCCGTGATTGTCGCGAGTTGACCAATCAAGCGCCATACTGCGGCCGTCATCGAGCTTCCACCAGCCGACAAGATTAGGGTCGGTAATCGGTATAAACGGCACTGTTGTGAAACTCCATACATCGCCTGTGGTAACCGACGCATCGGTATTGCGTTCATCGATGCGCCAATAATAAAGTGTATCATATTCGAGTGTTGGAAACGCGTAAGTTGTGGCAGTCTGATTGACCTTGAATGGCGGTGGGTCGGTTGTTCCAAAGTATACATCGTGCGACTGCGCCTTTACACCTGGATTCCAGGCAAGGTCGGCATCTATGTCCACATATACGGCGTCATCAGGCGGGCTGGGATTATAGGATTTCTCCGACTGAACCGTAAAACTCCATATATCCCCTTTATACACCGTATAATCCGGTGGGCCACTAACCTCATCAATTCGCCAGTAATAGGTGGTGCCAGGAGTAAGATCGGTAACAGTATAACTGTTAGCGTCAACACTCTGACGTGCTTTATAGACCTTACCAGGCCCCATCGGGTCGTCGCTGCCGGCGCTATTGACATCGTCCCGGTTGTCAGTGAAATAAATGTCGTGCTGGGCCGCAAATGGCCCCGGCTGCCACTGTAAGGAAACACTTGTAGTCGTTACTACGCTCTCATCCGCTGGACTCGGGTTTATTGCAATAGGACCGCAGTCTATAATACTGACATCGTCCAGAATAACCTGCTTATGCCAAAACTGGCCTGGACGGTCGCTGTTATTCATAAGGCCGAGCTGCAAAGAGCTGCCAACTCCAGTTGGACTAGCGCCCGTTATTAAGTAGAATGCCTGATATGTCCAGGAATTCTTTGGCTGGTTTTCGAGGTCGTATGTAGTCTGTGCAATTCTGGTACTCGTGGAGGACTCCTGAAGATATACTTCAAGAATACCACCATACATGCCTTCATCGCCGGCCCTGCGACCAACCCACACAGAGATCTTATAGGTTTTATTTGGTTGAACGGTCTCATTGATGCCCCCATACTGCGGAATCTGAGAAAGCGAGCCGTCTTCGTTCATTGCGCAGATATTCTGGCCACTTTGGGACGGAGGACTCAGGCCTTGTCCTGCCGACAAATTCTGCGAATCCGCAAGAGTACCAGTCCAGCCCGTCGGAGTACCATCCCACGCTCCATCCCCTAAGACTTGAGCGTCAAAGTCGGCATTATTCAAAGTCAGTTGCTGCCCAAAAGCCGGCACAGCCAGGCTTAACACAAAAACAATAGAAATCGAATAAACTTTTTTCTTGCACATAATAATCCTCCTAAAAACTGTTATAATATCTGATTATGTTTCGACCGCAAAACCATACAACTATAATCCAAGAAAGCACTTGGGTTTTAAATTCCTCATCGTGTCTGTATCAAACATCATTCGGTAAACCAGAAAACAAGCAAAAATATCGATGATACCGATAACTAAGAAACATCAGCGTTTCTTGCGTACACAGCATACGCACAATCCACCAAGGCACGGGATCGCCAGTAAACGAACACGTGCCCGCCGAGGCCTATACTACGTAAGTATAGTCCTGTTACGTCCCGGACAAATTAGCGAGCTGAATCCTTTCGCAGGCCACCTTTGGTGAACTCAATCGAGCCTAAGCTCAATTAGTACAAAATCGCAGACCCATACCTCATTCCGTATAGACATAGAATTTGAACGCATCTATTTGTCTAATGTCTAACTCTTCAGTAATTAGCGTTTTCTTCGAAGTAGAGCCAGTACGCCAAGACCAAAGGGACTATAATGCCCATGAATCACCACTTGGAGTAGCCAACCTGAGGAATCACGCACACCTCAACCCGCCTCCAATTAACACTGATTATACACTTTTAACATTGCCTGTGACAAGGTTAATTTCTGTTGATTTGTTACCGTTCCTCGTGTCGGCTCAAAAAACAACCGGGGCCTATGCAATCAAACATAGGCCCCGAAATAATATCAATCTTTATGACTTCCTGGCACAGCACTACAACTGCGGCCAGATAAGCTCCTCAAGCCAGGCTGACGCCAACTCTGCATAATCGCCAAAGTCAACGTCGCCATCATCATCAAGGTCAGCTACAAGTTCTGCACCCGGCGCAGGTATGCTAAGCCATTCACCTGCCATCTCATCAAGATCCAAATAGTTAACCACACAGTCATCGTTGAGATCTCCGACAGGCTGTAGCTCCGATGGTATACATTGAGGCTGGTACAACCTGATGTCATCGAAGTACATAGAACCTGTGCCTGCAGCTGCAGGAGCAGCCTTGTTGCCAACACCAATGGTCATCTTGGTAATAGCTGCTGTATTTACGCCGGCATTGGTGAACTCACGCATGTCAATGTTGAAATCCTGCCATTCATATATCTGTGTTGCATTTGGCTCGGGATACTCAACGAGATGGGAGTTATCATCATCGTCTTCGACGATGACGTAGAGCCTGTCGGCATCGTTGCTCAGTATGCCAATATCCTGCGATTGGGTGAACGGCCCCGTTGGAGTAACGGTACCGGTAATGCTAACGTTGGAGAAGACTGCTTCGGCCGTCTGAAATTCTTCATGTGAGAGCACATGCAAGCCAATGTAGGTATTGGCGCTCATCGGGATGTTAGCCATTGATGGATTATCACCCTCAATGTCAACCCAGATGTTGCCGTCAACCGAATGCTCAGCATAGAAGTCATTCTGAACGCGTCTTATTCTCACCCAATGCGGTGGGTTGTGCACGGG
>CAZFLY010000130.1:0-3840 GCA_964519995.1 uncultured Pirellulales bacterium
CGGATAAAACTAAAGAAATTATATCCATCAATTGAAATGTAACAAAGCACTAGTGCCGTTTATAAAAAGAAGATGTCACTTTTTGTCATTCCCGCGAAAGCGGGAATCCAGCATGTAGAGTGCGATTCTCGTGCTTCGTAGCGACTCCGATTCACCCTTTGTAAGTCTCGATATATCAAAATGTTGGGGACTAACTTCGCAGAGTAGTACATTGCACCCTACCCTACTTGACAGTAAAGCCATAGGAGGCAGCGAGCTGACGTATTCCTGACATAATTTCTTCCGGTACCTTTTTATCGGTTGTTACGGTAATTACGTTTCCTTCTGCGCTAATCCGTTGGAGGTTAATTCCGGCCCCTTCTAACTCGGATTCGATATATCCATTAATAAGTCCAATGGGGTTTGCTGGTGGAAAACTTTGGGAAGTTTCTTCTATCATGTTACATTTCTCCTTCTTTAAAAAGCTTGTAGCTTATAGGATTCGATGTTTCGCACCACTTTAATTATATCGATTCATTCTCCTGTAGGGTGTGATTCATCGCACCCTACATTGCTGCCATTTCGAAGCAAAGCTTACCCTGAGCTTGCCTGCGGTGAGCAAAGTCGAACCGTCGAAGGGCTCATTCTATATCACCGAACTGATTAAAAAATTATCCGCCTCAGGCGGACAAACAACGGATGATAACGATGAGATGAGCAGACGCCTTCAGGCTGTTTGCTCTATTGACTGGTTAGTGTTTTTGCTCTACTTGATTTACACCCAATATTTGTCTAAAGCTACTCTCAAGAGAAGCCTTGATCAATGGGAAATCTTTTTGCATGATTTTAGCTCCATTAAGCCACTCTTCGCGGATTGTTTGCTTATTATCTCGCTCAAATCCCTCAACATACATACCCAGAAGTGTATAAGCTTCACTGAGAGAATCTACTAGCTTGTCAATTAGAGAACAAGTTTCGTCGCTAAAGTATATGCGGTGTTTATCAAAGAAGTCTTTAAAACCTTCTGCTTCTTCTTCAAGCTTTTTAAGGAGATCTGCTTTTTTTGTGTCATCAGATGTATGATAGTGCTTTAAAAATGCGCACACAGCCCAATAGAATTCGTAAAGCCTTCCGTATATATCAGCTATTATGCAAGCTCGCCGTTCGTGTAGTTGACTGAATCGGACTTGGTGCTCAAACTCGTGCAACTCAAGAGCCGATTGCAGCCGAAGCAGTTCTTGCTGGCTTTCATTCTGAAGATTCAGTTTAAACTTCTCAATATCTCTCGCAAGAACATGGTTTATTATAGATTTCACAATCCATGCAACAGCACAAAATAGAACTGCGGAACCTCCTACGGCACTTACTATGATTGTGATTATTTCTGAAACAGTCATGTCTCAATTCCGAGGTATGTCAATGGGAACATAATAATATACAACACGATTCATTATCAATTTAGTTTAGCGGAGATAAAATGTCAACATAGAAAAAGAGTACAGCCCTTCGACAGTGCTCAGGACAGGCGTGCAGCGGACAGCGGACAGGATTTAGGATTTACTTGGGAAATCCGGATTTTTTCAAATAAGGATTCCTCAGATAACAAGAATACCTAAGTATCTTAGGCATTATGACTCATACATTCAGTGTCAAGTATCCAGGATTAACATTCGAGTATCGAGTATCCAGCCCGCTACAATAGGACTTCCGCTTCGCTCCAGCATCGATCATCGGAGTACTCATTATTCAACACTCTCCATTAACAGGTTTGTAGTTTGTAGAGCGGGCTTTAGCCCACCGATTAAATCATGGTGGGGCAAGCTTCACCCTACAACTACAACGCTGTGTAAATCTGTATTTAAAAAAAGAACCCGCCCATAAATCGACAGGCTAAATATAACGGCAACAAATCTGTATCTGTCCGTGTAATCCAGGTCTTAGCCTTTTCTAATTTTGACTTGAAAAGCAGGATACTATAAGGTATTATCCCACGTTCTTATTTGAGTAAGACATTGTTTCATTAGGAGCTTTAAGTGAAGAATAAAAAAGATATTGAAATCGTGGCTGCTGGCCATACCTGCCTTGATTTGATACCGGCTTTTACAATCGAAGGAAAAGTTGACAAGATGACGGACGTCCTTGTCCCCGGCAAGATGATAAATATGGGGCAGTGTGTTGTTGTGGGAGGAGGCCCTGTCACAAATGCCGGCGTATCTATCCGCCGGCTCGGCGTAAAAACCGAACTAATCGGCAAAATCGGCAACGACGACTTCGGCAAAGAGATACTTAGCTGGTATGAGGAGCACGAAGGCCATTTTAAAGGGATTAAAATGGTAGATGGTGAATCAACGTCATATACCATTGCGATTTGTATTCCCGGCATAGACCGATTCTATCTGCATCATTGTGGTGCAAATGATACGTTTGGTTATGATGATATGGATTTCGACCTCGTGCAACGTTCAAAACTAATGCTCTTTGGTTATCCGCCCTGGATGAGAAAGCTGTATGAAAACACAGGTGCTGAACTGACGAAAATCCTTAAAAAAACCAAAGAATTAGGAACTACAACTGCGCTTGACCTTTCACTTCCCGACGTAAATAGTTTCGCCGGCCAGGTTGACTGGAAGGCAATTCTCAATGACTGGGTGCCATTGTCGGATATTATGGTGCCAAGCGCTGAAGAGATATTTTATTTCCTTTATAAAGAAAAATTTCTCGAAAAAAAGGCAAATCTCAGAGCCAAGGAGAGCGTGCTTGACCATCTAACTGTCAAAGAGATTTCCAACTTGGGAAATGATTTGATAGAAATGGGCGCAGCAATAGCCATGGTAAAATGTGGCCACAGAGGATTATATGTTCGCACCGCCAATCAGGATCGGCTTGAGAAATTAGGTGCTGCACAATGTTCTGATCTTGAAAACTGGGCTAATCGTGAACTTTGGTTCCCTGTTTATCAGGAAGAAAAATTTGTGGGAGCACTGGGTTCCGGCGATTCGGCAATTGCAGGATTTCTTTCCGCATTCATCTGGAACCATACTATCGAATCTTGTTTAAGATACGCAAATGCCGCTGGAAGTATGAACGTTACTGTTCCTGACGGACTTACCTGGAATAAAGGGTTTGATGATTTAACAAAACGGATTGAATCAGGATGGAAGACAAAAGATTTGAAAATTAATGAGGCCGACTGGAAGTATGAACGTGGATTCTGGGTAGGGCCTCATAACCATGGTAAATGGGAATAAAAACTGAGCATAGAAGAGGAGATAAAAAATGCCAAAGAAAAATAATGCGAAAAGAGACGCATTTGTTAGTAAGAAATTAGCGAAAATGAGTTTGGAAGAAAAGGTCGGCCAGCTTTTAACATTTACCCGACGCGGCGCAATGATAACGCCAAGTGTTATTGAACAAATCACAAGATTGCACTGCGGCGGTCTTTGTCTGGAACCATACGCGCTTGAGACCTGCAAAAACCTATACTGGGGCAATTCCCAGATAGATCAGAATTTTAAAAAACCGAAAGATTATTTCACCATATCAAATACTTATTTTGCCGGCAAAACCTTTGGTATCAGCATAACGCCGGAAGAATATGCGAAAGATTTGAATAAATTACAGAAAATTGCAATGGGCAGGCCATCCAAGATTCCTCTCCACATGACCATTGATTTCGAGGGCGATTTTAAGAACGATTATATGGCTGGCGGCATAAGACAGTTCCCGCCTCCAATGGGTATGGCCGCTATCGGCGACGTCAAACTGACTTATAAAATTGGTTTGACCATTGCCAAACAATTAAGCGCTATCGGCGTAACGCAAATGTATTCGCCGGTCTGCGATGTGAATATAAATCCCAAG
>CAZFLY010000131.1:0-3816 GCA_964519995.1 uncultured Pirellulales bacterium
TACTCTACAGCTATATAGCAGTATGGACTTTCATCCTCGTAAATGATATCCGGGTTAGGTTTCTGCCTCAGGGCAAGGCTCGCACCGGCACCTTTGGTCCAGTTGGCGGGCGCCGCTCCCATAGTCACCAAAGCAATGAAGATCGCAGCCCATATATATAAAGCCCAGAATCTTGCCCGATATAGAATAGCCATTAAGAGCATCGCAGCGCTGATTGTCCAAACAATAACGATAGTACCAAAAGCAGCTATCAGGATAAAGCCTGCGAGAAACGTCCCAGCAATACTTCCCGCTGCACCCCAGGCATAGATATTTCCAACTGTCCTACCCGTTGCCAAACCTTGATCAAGCGCCGTCTTCGCAACAACTGGGCTTATAGTCCCCAAAAGTGTGGATGGAATCAGAAATACCAGCGAAACATGAGTAAAAATCCGCATGGGCCAACTAAATCGCCACAGCCATATCCAATTGCCAACGATATTATTTAAAATAACCACAGCAACACAGGCAGCAGAACAAAGGGCAAAGAGCACTGCTAATGCCTTTTTAGCCTGGAACCGGTCTGCGATACGACCCCCGAGATAATTACCTATGGCTATACCAGCCAGCACAACACCTATGACCGAGGTCCATGTGTAGAGTGAGGAGCCAAGTTGTCGAGCTATCAACCGACCTGCAACGATTTCGAGAATCATTATGCAAGCACTCGAGAAAAAAACCGTAGCGCTTGGTACTGCAATTAGTATAAAACCTCTGGGTTTGTTCATATTTGCATTCCTTGTTCTGTTATAGTAGGTCAGAGTCTAACAAACAGAAGTGCTGCGAACAAGGGGATTTTCAGTAATCAAAGTAGTCTAGTCCGTGCCTGTCAGTGCCTGGCCAGTCTATCTTAATTATCCTTTCCGACGGCTGATAAATCCAGCCATACTCTCCCGTCGGTTCTTCAGGAAAAGCATCGTTTTTACCGATCACCAGCATTGTGTTGAGGTTGTTGAATGGATTTACCGGCATCTTTCGCAGGTAGTTTCCCTGCTCTGTTGTCTGCTCGCGGAAGACATCGCCACTGGGAGGGTTAGTCGTATCATTATCTTCATATCCCGGCGGAACATCGCCATGATGGGCAGCATACAGCTCAATTGTACTTCTGAACATACGCAAATGATCCTTGGCTACCGCCCCTTTGGCTTCGGTTGAACGCGATTGAAGAAAGGGCACAACAATTGCAGCCATGATCCCAAGGATGGCTGCTACTATCACAAGCTCAGCTAAGGAAACTCCTTTTCTCATCTTGCCTCGCCCCTCTCGGCTACTTATTTCCGCTAAAAATTTCCATAGACATACTATAGGCTCCTCTTTTTATCGACCTGTACTATGAGTTGCTTAACTGACTAAATCTGTTATAGGACGGGTGTAGGGAATGAAGACCCATATATAATCTACTTGGGAATTGTGGAGCTGCAAAAATAAAACGTAGGTGATAAACAAGGGAAATTACTTTGTTGAAAACACTATAAATTCCATTTCGAGCTAACTGAACAGCAGATTAACAGCGTTAATTTGCCTTTGGCGGATTGGCAATTGTTCATTCGACACAATTACCCTATGCTATCCCCACATTACGCTTGAAGCTACCCACCCGCCGTTGTGGCAAAACAGAAACGGTCGGCTGATATGGCCTTTGCTACTCTTTCCAGAAAGGTATCGCTACTGAATTCTCAACGTGAGGCCCTGAGGGCTAAAATGGGACCATTGACAGGGGTATCGAAAATCCTTAAGGTAAGAACAAATGAACTTAATCAAAATGAGGTGATACATGAATCCAGATGAAAATTGCGGAAATTGCAGATACTTTATACGAGCAAGTGAACATGACAACACCGGCGAATGCCATAGATATGCTCCACGCCCACACCCTCATCCTAAGATGCAAATAGAAGGCAAAGATCTCTGGGCAAATACTCAGTGGCCGAAAGTCGATGCAAATGCCTGGTGCGGAGAATTTGAGCTAAAAGCATGCTGAGACCCACCGATAGACCAACAAGGACATGAATCGCCGCCTCCCAAAAGACTAAATCTCGAAGTCTTGACACAAGCGTCGAGAATGATTTATACTCCTGTCCGGAACAAAGAAAGAATGCTCTTGCGGGCGTAATTCAGTGGTAGAATGTCAGCTTCCCAAGCTGGACGTCGTGGGTTCGAATCCCATCGCCCGCTTTTTTATTACGCCCATCTTGCTTACAACGAATAGAAATAGAAAAAAAACCTACAGGCACATACAATGAAGCGAAAGCAGATATAAAATCTATCGAATGTTTATGATTTTAGATGTAATACCTTACGTTCGGATAGTGGAATAGTCTTAATCCACTCTGATACCCTGCTGTTCAAGCCACTTCTTGAGTTCGCCCATCTCGCTGTTGAATATCTCGTTATCGTAATCCTCTTCAAGCCTATGAATGTTTTCGGCCAGCTCCGGCTGATCCTGGACAACATCGCTTAATTTCCGCTCGAACTCATCACTAATGGCTCTTAGGTCCTGCAGATTCATTCGCACATTCAAGATGCCCGCCAGCCGGGTTGCAACTGCCTCGATACACTTGGGATTACTGCCCTGCACATAAGCAGGAATCGTGGCGACCAAACTTACCATGCCCACATTGCGCCGCTCGGACTCGACCGTCAAATAGGTAATGATACTTGCCGGCCCTTCATAATTGGAGAAATTCAGACCATAACGCCGAAATGTTTCTACAAGTGCCGGGTTTGAAGCTGAGCAAAAAAGCCTTGGCTCTCGGGTATGTGGTACAAGACCTGAAACACTGCCGATGAAATACATCATCTCGACGCCAAACTCTGCGCACAATGAGAATATACATTCGGCAAAATCCTCCCATTGCAAATTTGGTTCCTTGCCCAAAAACAGTATCAGGTCGTTTTCTTCGGCCGCAAAGAAGGTATTTTGTGGAAACTCAAACGATGTGATTAGACCTTGGTTGATCCTGGTGTGCGGACGGAAAAGAGCCGTTATTTCCATCATTCCCGGAAAATTGTAGATGTAAAAACCTTTCGACTCAATCTCAGCGAATTTCTTGGCTTCGAGCCGATCTATAAAACACTTTATGGCTCCCGTAGAGACCCCACCACCATCCATCCAGCCGGATAATCCAAGCAAAAGCCGAGGGTTACTGAAATTCGGTCTTCCGGAAATTTTCAACTTGTCTGATGCCATAATCCCCTTTTAGCTTTTCGATCGATACGCTTTTACTACTATCTGCATGTTAATCCAGATAAATTTGCCAGTCAAGAATTAATGAGTGGATGAGAAAATGAGCGAATAAGTTGATGCACAGACAGACAAGAAATTAAGCCAATATTTGTCCGGAATTGTGGAGTATGCAAATGGATCAACCATAGGCGGAACTGCACTTGTGTTTCGACATTTAGTTTGCAGTATTTTTGAGATAAAATTTTACAAGTGCATGATATACAAGTGCTTAAGGACATAAGGGCATATGTGTAAAAATAAGCAAAAATTAGCAGAAATTGACAAAAATTTAAGCCTTTTTAGCAATTCTTAGCAAAAATGCGCAGTTTTGTAGCATGTTTAAAATAGCGGACTTGACTTTTAAAAATGGTGCGCTGGGGCGTGGCATTGGGTTTGCTAAGCAAAGATGATAAAATGGGCAAAAGCTATTATTATAGGACGTAACAATTTGTTGTTGTTCTTTATGAGAGAGATAAAATAGTTTTTTTTAATAATCTGCTATTTGTTAGTTTCTGTTTTGTGTGATTGTTTGAATCGTTGTTTGGGATTAG
>CAZFLY010000132.1:0-3766 GCA_964519995.1 uncultured Pirellulales bacterium
CTTGTGGTGTATCCCAGGTACGTATAGCTTCTGAGATAAACGGATCATTCACATTGTTGTAGTCCATCGGCATAGACTGGCCGGGCACGTGGACGATGGAGGTCTCTATGATATTGCCCTGATAGTATGGGCTATCCAGACTGATAATGTCGTGACCGACAGTTGAACCGGTGCCGTTGCCGGGTACCCCTGGCGGCGGTTTAGTATAGCCTAAACCGTCTATCCAGGTCTGGTAGACCTTGTCTGGAGAGAAGTTATTGTAGTCCTCAAAATTGTCCACAATAAGATAATCAGCTATGGTAAAGTTCCAGATTCTGCCTTCGCTGATAGTTGCATCGGTATTGATCTCATCGATCCGCCAGTAGTAAGTCTGGCCGCGCTCAACACCTTCAGGTGGCGTGTAATTGTTAGCATCCTGCTGGCCTCGATATATGCCTGTGGTATCGGACGCATCAGCGGCATCTACAGCAGCATAATCAGTGCCGAAATACACATCGTGATGTAAAGCCTCATCTCCGGGCGACCAGCTAAGAGGCAACAACTCCGTTTCTGCATCTATTAAATCCATTACTCTTCCCATAGCAGGCTTAGGATTCCAGGCAAGCAGTCTGTCAATTCTCATAATCAACAGGATCTCTTGCCGCGTCAACGCCTTGTTATAAATGCGAACGTCGTCGATGAGGCCGTTCCATGCCTGGGGTCCTGTGCCCGGCCTGTTGGTATCAGCGATGAATACGGTAATGTCGTCGGTATCGATTAGGCCCGAGGCAGACTGAGATCCATCCACTGAGCCATCCACATAAAGGTAAATCCCTGTTCCATCATACAGCCCGAGAGCGTGATGCCATTCGTCGTCATTGACATTTGTGCTTCCAGTAGCTTGCCCGACGGCACCGCAATCGAACCGTAGCTGGTCTGTCATCTCATTCCTTACCAATCTCCAGGCATTCTCCCCTTTGCTGACGATGCCCTGATCCGTCTGTTCGAAAACATCGACTCTCATCCAGGCTGCGACTGTTATCTGCTCTGTGATGTTAAAGATCTCAGCGTTGCCGCAGTTCACATAATCACCGAGACCATCAAAGTCCAGCGCACTGCCATAGTCGCTGTATCCACTTACCCAGACAGGATCGCCTTGGATGGCACCGTGATTGCCATGACCGGACCAATCAAGAGCCGTACGTCCCGCACCCTCGTCAAGCGTCCACCAGCCAATAAGATTAGGATCGGAAATTTGAATATCAGGCATAGTGGTAAAGCTCAACACATTGCCTGTATAGATCGTGTTATCCGGTGGACCACCGACTTCATCAATAGCCCAGTAGTAAGTCGTATCTAAATCAAGTGGGCCAGGATAGTAGTTCGGCTCAGTAGTGCTGACGCCATCAACCAGACAGCCGCTTCTTGCGTCTACATTTGTCTTAATCTTGTCTAAGTATACATTGTGCGAAACAGCAGAAATGCCCGGCGACCAGGCAAGGACCACATCCGTGTCTATAGATATTTCACCATCATACGGGTAGGGATTATAGGCAGTTAGTGACTGAACTTCAAAGCTCCATACATCGCCCGGCCAGATATCTAGGCCATTGACCTCATCAACTGCCCAGTAGTACCAAGTGCCGGGAACAAGTCCGCTAACAGGATAATTCGGCTCGGTACGACTAACACCATTAACATCGCAGCCGCTTCTGGCCTGAACCTCCGCCTCGCTGGGATCGAAATATATTTTATGTCCATCCACATCAGCCGCATAGGCCCCAGGCAGCCAGGATAGATTCACACTTGTCCCTGAATACAAGCTGCCATCAGCCGGGTCGGCGCCAAAGGCCTTTGTCTCCTGGGGCACAGCCGCGTCAAGCTCTCTGTCGTAGAAAGTCCCGGTAGCGGTTGCGAAAACAAACGCATCCATCCGAAGGTAATCCTCACGGGCGCCGACCTGAAGCGTCTGTGTCAACTCCCCAGCGGGGACCGTGAACGAAACACCCGCCTCCCCCCATTGACCGGTATCTTCAGACAGGTTGATCCAGAACCACTCGTCCGAAGGATTAGCGTCTAAGCCGTTGCAAAATGTCCAATCATCAACGTCGTTCGCGGTTTTCGTCCCGAATCCATTACCATAAAACATGCTGTCACAATCTGCCGCTCCCTCAATCGCCGTATCTATATAAAGCCGCGCGTAAAGATCGTACGTACCGGCCTCCGGGAACGTGACCGTATAGGTGGCAATCCGGTTTTCATGACCAGGGGTCCCTCCAGCACCGTCTGATTCAATCGTAATGTACCGACCACCAAGGGCGTTGGGATCAATAATGGGCGGGTCGAAGTGGGCGCCCAGCGTACCTGATTCGGCTTGGAAGCCGATCACAGCAGCTTTTGACGAACCTGCCAGTCCCAACACCAGGCATAAAGAAACCAAATAAATCAATCTATGCCGGCTAACTAAAAGGTCTGACGGACAAGTTCTTTGTCCCTTACGATGAATTTTTGATTTTTTACACATAATAATCCTCCTTCAAAATAAGTTAAGTAATGAAGTTTAGTACGTGTTTAAAAAGCTTCTTGTCTTCGATAAAATATCAAGAACCTTATGATTTATTACGTCCGTCTCAAACAACTTCGAAAAACGACATCTGATAAACTTGCCTCCTCAGACAAGAATCCAGCTATGTCAATATTTTAGGGCTGACTTTAAACCTTTCCTCCAATACGCAATTGGCGCGGTTATACTATAGTGTGTAGACATCCTCCCTCTCAAACTGAAAAGGCCACAGAGTCAATGAATTATTACATGTAGCGGTCAACTTTAGAGAGTTGCGCACCTTGCAATCCGCTTACAATTAACGTTAATAATTATACATTTTTACGTTAACTGTAGCAAGGTTAATAACTGTTAAATTGTCACCGTTCCACCTGGCCGGCTCAAAGAAACAATCGGGGCCTATGCAGTTGCATAGGCCCCGAAATGATACAGAGTATAGTGTCATTCTTACTTACAACACTGGCCAGGTACGCTCCTCAAGCCAGTTTGACGCTATAACCGCATAATCACTAAAATCAACGTCGCCATCACCATCAAGATCAGCGTCAGCATCAAGCTCTTCACCTTCTTCCTCTGGTTCGCTAAGCCACTCATCTGCCAGAGTCTCAATATCATTATAGTCAACCACACAGTCGTCGTTGACGTCTCCTTCAGGCTGTGATTCACTTGCAAAGCATCCAGGCTTAGAAACCCTGATGTCATCGAAGTACATAGTACCACTGCCTGTGGCCACAGGAGCAGCCTTGTTGCCAATACCAATGGTCATCTTGGTAATAGCTGCTGTATTTACGCCGGCATTGGTGAACTCACGCATGTCAATGTTGAAATCCTGCCATTCATATATCTGTGTTGCATTTGGCTCGGGATACTCAACGAGATGGGAGTTATCATCATCGTCTTCGACGATGACGTAGAGCCTGTCGGCATCGTTGCTCAGTATGCCAATATCCTGCGATTGAGTAAACGGCCCCGTTGGAGTAACGTCACCAGTAGTTCTGACGTTGGAGAAGACCGCTTCGGCCGTCTGAAGCTCTTCATGTGAGCACAAATGCAAGCCAATGTAGGTATTGACACTCATCGGGATGTTAGCCGATGATGGACTATCACCCTGCACGTCAACCCAGATGACGCCATCAGTCGAATGCTCAGCATAGAAGTCATTCTGAACACGTCTTATTCTCACCCAATGCGGTGCGTTGTACCCAGCTTCTGCCCAGGCGGTGG
>CAZFLY010000133.1:0-3701 GCA_964519995.1 uncultured Pirellulales bacterium
CGTCAACCCAGGTGACGTTGTCAGTCGAATGCTCAGCAAAGAAGTCATTCTGAACACGTCTTATTCTCACCCAATGCGGCGCGTTGTACCCAGCTTCTGCCCAGGCGGTGGTAGTGTCACCTGCGAGGGGGCGATACATGAATTCGATGCCATTCTGCGGCGTGACGGATATCAGAACTTGCGCAGAGTCCGCATCGAGTGTTTCACGAATCATTACTCCAGCTTTGGACCACGCGTTTATATCGGTAAGACTCTCGACCTTAGCTGTAATTGAGCCTTCGCCTGAAAGCTGCTTGTACGCATAGTGGAATTCGTCGGATTCACCGTAAATATCGGCGCCTGCTCCGGTCATCGTGTAAGTTTGTGTCGCTGCATTGTAGGTTATGCCTCCAACAGACTGTCGATAGCCCCGGAACCAGATAGTCAAGGCTGCGACTCCTTCTGCCGTCCAGTCCTGTGGTGTATCCCAGGTGCGTATAGCTTCTGAGACATACGGATCATTCACATTATTGTAATCCATCGGCATCGATTTGCCGGACACGTGGACGATAAGGGTCTCTAAGATATTGCCCTGAAAGTATGGGCTATCTGGACTGACAATGTCGTGACCGACAATTGAACCGGTGCCGTTGCCGGGTACCCCTGGCGGCGGTTGAGTATAGCCTAAACCGTCTATCCAGGTCTGGAAGACCTTGTCTGGAGAATTGTTGTTGTAGTCCTCAAAATCGTCCACAATAAGATAATCGGCTATGGTAAAGCTCCAGATTCTGCCTTCGCTGATAGTTGCATCGGGATTGATCTCATCGATCCGCCAGTAGTAAGTCTGGCCGCGCTCAACACCTTCAGGTGGCGTGTAATTGTTAGCATCCTGCTGGCCTCGATATATGCCTGTGGTATCGGACGCATCGGCGGCATCTACAGCAGCATAATCAGTGCCGAAATACACATTGTGATGTAAAGCCTCATCTCCGGGCGACCAGCTAAGAGGCAACTCCGTTTCTGCATCTATTAAATCCATTACTCTTCCAATAACAGGCTTCGGATTCCAGGCACGCAGCGGGTCAACTCGCATCACTGTATTAATCTCTTCCTGCGACAGCGCATAGTTGTAGATGCGGAAATCGTCCAAAGAACCAATTAAGTACGGATTAGGCGGGACCCAATCATCTGATCTACCGAGCCAGTTGTAAGTGGTATTGCCGAGATCTGAAGGCATTGTCTGCGTCGAGCCCGTTGCAACGACGGCACCGTCAAGGTAGAGCTCGACGATGTGTGTTGCTTCGTTGATTGTTACGGCTACGTGGTGCCATCCACTTGTAAGTGCATTGGGGGCATCGACCCCCGACTCGGCGCCACTACCAGTTGTGGTAATTGCAAAACGTGGCACACCGCTTCCATTGTTAGGCGTTAGGAAAATATATACAGTCGCATCATTGTAACCGAAGTTGAAGATTCGCTGGAACGTCTCGCCGGTACCTGGAAAAGTAACCCACGTAGCAATGGTAGCACTATTCAGCGAAGCTATAGTCGAACCGATAGGCAACTCCACATAATTATCAACATAGTCAAACTCTATTGCACCCCCATCATATCCAGCCACCGAAGCTGCATCGCCATAGACGGTACCGTGCTGGTTCAGACCGGACCAGTCAATGGCTTTGCCCTGGCCTTCATCAAACTTCCACCATCCCACAAGGGTCGGATCAGTGACGGGGATAATTGGTATCGTTCTAAAGTGCCAGAGATCGCCTGTAATATCGGGGCCGGTTTGGGGCACCTGGTCCACTCGCCAGTAGTAATCCTGGTCGTTGGCAAGGCTTGTCACGGTATAGCTATAGCGATCCACGCCTTGCGTATGCGTTATAGTTGTCTGGAGCACGAGAGAACCTAGGCTTGTGCCAAAGTACACCTTGCTTTGAGTTGAATTGAGGCCAGCTTTCCAGCTAAGGTTTGTGTCGGGGTCGATGAAGACACAAATCTCATTATCATACGGATTCGGATTAGAAGCCTTTATAGTCCCAGTCGTAAAGCTCCAGATATTACCTGTAACATCAGGGCCGGTCTGTGGTACCTCATCGACCCGCCAGTAGTAAACCTGGTTGTAGGCAAGGCCTGTCACGGGATAGCTATAGCGATCCACGCCTTGCGTATGCGTTATAGTTGTCTGGAGCACGAGGGAACTGGGGCTGGTGCCAAAGTAGACCTTGCTTTCAGTTGAATCGAAGCCAGCATTCCAGCTAAGGACCGGATCCGTCTGCACACCTGTCGCCTTATCAGCCGGATACGGGATAGAGGCTGATGGTGGTGGTGCCCCAACAAGTTCAACAACAAACACACGGTCACCAGGAGCCACAGTTAGTACATTGTTACCTTTGCCGCTCGCACCACTCCTATAAGCTGTACCTGCAGGATAAGGATTACCCGGAGGTTCTGGAGAGTCGTCCTTGATACCCAATATTTCAAAGAACATATTTGGATTGCCGGTCATACTGACAACGTCAAATCCGTATGTTTTGTTTGCTGCAACGGGAATCGGCGAATCCAGGACAAAGTGAACCCATGTACCTGTACCATTCGCAGTATTTGTTACGCCTGCAGGCAGAATATCGGCCTCATTACGTGTTACCGTGTAGGTTTCACTGCCCAGCACGAAACCCACCGTGCCGGAAGCAGCCGGGTCTGTTATTCGGATTCCAAACCTGCTGTTAAGCGGTATTGAATACCATGTACCATTATTGTTTGTACCGCTGGCAGTATTCTCGGTATATCCTACATGCTGGATCCAAAAACCGGTAAGCAAATATACAGGATTGCTGCTGCCTGTGAGAAAGGTCTGCCCCTGGGCAGCACGGTCAATCGCCAAATAAGTCCATTCATCGTTGAGCCAGCTATCATATGGAGTCGTCCCGACGTTGTTAGCGTCTCGAGTTGCACCGACGAAGTTGTATACATCGTATGGGCCCGGCGTCGGTGCCGTTGTATGAAAGCTGACCGTGGCAGCTTGGAGACTTACAGACAAACTCAACACCATAATAGAAGAAACCAAAAATATCAATTTTCTACACATAATAATCCTCCTTCAAAATAAGTTAAGTAATGAAGTTTAGTACGTGTTTAAAAAGCTTCTTGTCTTCGATAAAATATCAAGAACCTTATGATTTATTACGTCCGTCTCAAACAACTTCGAAAAACGACATCTGATAAAATCTACCTCCTCAAACAAGAATCTTGCTCTATCAATACTTTGGGCCTGATGTTACCTTTTTCTTCCAAACACCTAATTGAAGTGACGATATGATATGTAGAAATCCTTCCTCCAAGACCAAAAAACTGTCATGCCCATGAATCATCGCTTGGAGCAGTCAAATTAAAGAGTTGCGCACACCTCAAGCCGCTTCCAGCTAACATTGATTATACACTTTTACATTGCCTGGGGCAAGACCAATTTCTGTTGATTTGTTATCGTTCCTCGTGTCATCGCAAAAAAACAGGGCCTATGCAACCGCATAGGCCCCGAAACGATACAGAGTATAGTGTCATTCTTACTTGGTAGCGCACTTACAATACCGGCCAGATACGCTCCTCAAGCCAGGTTGACGCCAACTCCGCATAATCGCCGAAGTCAACGTCGCCATCATCATCAAGGTCAGCTATAAGTTCTGCACCCGGCGCAGGTATGCTAAGCCATTCACCTGCCATCT
>CAZFLY010000134.1:0-3534 GCA_964519995.1 uncultured Pirellulales bacterium
CGAATCCAGTCATAGGACGAACCTTGACCTGATGTACCGGATACTTGCCGTAGGTAGAATGCTCACTCGTCACCCTGAGCGCCGCCGAAGGGTCTGTTTATCTACTAACCTTATAATTCAATATTCGTTGTTCTGCACTCGATTGAAATCGTCCATTATCTGCCCTCTGTCATCTATCTTCTGTCCTCTGCCTTCCGTCGTCCGTCCTCCGTCTTCTGTTTTCAGTCCTCCGTTTTATCCAGTCCCTCAATCCACCCTTCTATCTTCTTTACCATGTGCGGCATACCAATTTTCTTATATAAATTCCTCGCCTTTTCCCAAAATTGCCTTGCCTTTTTACTGTCACCACGCATCTTATAAATCGACCCCAAATTGCTGTACTTCGATGCGATACCTTCTAACCTGCCAAGTTTCTCGTCAATCTTCAATCCTTCTTGAAAGATCTCTTCAGCTCTATCAAGCTCACCTCTATCTTTATAAATCATCCCCAAATTGCCATAGTCTATTGCTATGCCCTCAAGTCGACCGAGTTTCTTGTTTAATTCAACCGCCTTATTGATCATCTGTTCGGCCTTATCAAGTTCGCCCCTGGTTCGATAAATAACACCCAAATTTAAGTACTGACCTGCAGTTCCCGCAATCAGGCCGAGCTTCTCAGCGATTTCCAGTGCCTTATTGTGCATTTGTTCTGCCTTATCGAGTTCATCCTTGGTTTGATAAATCACACCCAAATTTCCGTACTGTCTTGCTATTCCCTCAAGCCGGCTAAGCTTCTCATAGATGTCCAGTGCCTTATTTTGCATCTCTTCAGCTTTATTAAGCTCACCCTTTGTTAGATAAATAATCCCTAAATTGCCATAGTCCGTTGCCATTCCCTCAAGCCGGCCTAGTTTCTCGTTAATTTGGAGTGCCTTATTGAGCATTTGTTCGGCCTTATCAAGTTCACCGATGGCGAAGTAAATATATCCAAGCTCATTGAGCCAGATATTAACATATTGTGCAATATCCTCCTTTGGTAGCTCCCCCGCGTCTTTAATGCGTTGTTCAAGCTCTGCAATTCGGAACTGTTTCTCATCCAGATCAAGGTTACCCGCCAGGCCGATGTCACCAGCATAAGCATCGCTTTTACCCGATATGGCGCCTGCCTGCTCAGACACAAATTCAAAATGATGACTTACCCAGGACCACAAATCAGGTGCATGTTTGGATATGAGGGTTGCAATGTATTCAGGAACCCAAAAAACTATAGGGCAGGAATAATTAACTTTCCATAGCTCCCGCGTGACATTCAAAGCTCGCAGAAGCTTCGGCTCTTTATTATCAGAAGGAACAGCTTTCTCAACATCCAGAATGAAGATGCTTGTCCTGGCGCTCTGGGATTCGCCATCTGTCTTTTCCTTTACGAATCCAAATATATCTGTGACCTCTTTTGCTATTTTAATGACTGTGATACCTTCGGAATGCGATTTGATTCTCTCAATGATATGGTCACGCAGTGCCGGGCTATTACAGACCGCAATACTCAGCGAGAAAGTCCCCTCCGAGACGACAAAGAGCCTATGTAGAGCTGCCAATTCCGCTTTTTGGTAATCGACTTGTTCGAGCCGTTTTGAGATTGCTTGGTCTTTACCCATGGATCAGGTTGCCCGCTTTGGTAGGAGCGGATTTAGACCGTACCAGTCTTTTTCATTTCGATATTGAAGTATTGCCCTACTTGCAAGTAGTTCCATGCAGAGCGAATGACTCTTCTCGCTTCGTTTCAGTGTGTGGTCTTTTTTGACCTGTCGAATTATAGTCCAGTGTTCCTCACGCAGTTGCCTTGCATACGACTGGATGATTTTTCTCGCCACATTCTCAACCGACGACAACGTTATGGGTAAGTCACCTTCAACAATTGAATCCCGGATAAGTGTCATCAGAACGCGCGGCTGGCCGGCGCTATATTCAATAATTTTATCTTGTACCTCTTCGCTCTCAAATATACTTTCTTTCGCTCCGGCCTTTTTAATCCGTTTTTTTATCACATCTCGGAATTTCTCAAAACCATCCTTAAATCTTTTGCCATTTTCGTTAATAATCTTTGTCATTGGAACAACCGGGGGTGCAGTCAGGTTGTATAAGCTGGCAATGTCACGTTCCTTGCACGAATAAGCAAGCGAGAGAGGCATAGTATAAATTACGTGGCAGTTAAGAGCAGTAAGCTGGCCATGCCTGTGTATAAAAATACGTTCCGCAATTGAGCTATCTATTTCCTGACGCCGCTCCACCGACAATTTATCCATATCATCGGCGATAATAACCAGACCTGAAAATCCCTTTTTCTTCAACTCCAACACAGCTTTACTTATTACGTCTTTCGCTGCTTCGATCCAATTGTTCAGCGTCGGCTCGAGCCTTTTTCGTATTTCAAGCCGTGTATTGGGACTACTTTTGATAACTGCTGAAAACTTTGCAAGCCCGCCACTCAGATCGACACCCGTAAAACTTACATCACCACCCAGCACATCTTTGAGTTCATCCCATCTCTGTTTGAAATATCCGGGTTTAAGTTTAATTTTACATTTATCATTTAGCTGACATGCCGTCTGACGCAATATACCTATGAGAATATCAGGATAATCTGTATCCTCTACATCTATATCCTGGAGAACTGTACAGAAAGCAGTGAAGTACTTTTCTTTTCCGCTTTCAAGGTCCTGTTGCAATCGTTTGAGTTCTGTACTCTTTCCACTGCCTATATGCCCTGCTAACAGTTGACAGGTTGGATTTTCCGAATATCGTATTGTCTTGCTGAGCTTGTTTACCAAACCTGAACTGCCACGTACATCGTCTAATGGGACGTAAAGCTCAATGTCTTCTACGGACAGCGGCTCCGGGTCGAAAACTCGGTAGATTTTTTTTATATTAACAGTCATCAAAAGTGCTCCATTTGATTTTCAAAGGATCAATATTAACTTACCAAATCTAACTGTTAATGGTTATATGCAAAATAGTTTATATAATTAATGTATACGGATTTTTATCTTATATCAAAGTACAATAATAATCCTAACGTTTCATAATCAGTTGTATTGTATCCACTATAGCTTCTAAATACAAATGATTGCTAATGTTCTACCAATATTCGGTACCGTCCTCCGGATCAATAAGTATTTATTCTGCTCTTCATCTAAGTTTGATTATACCGCTTTCGACAAAAAAACCATCTGCAATTTTTGACCTTGCCACTTGTTTATTTTCATACCTAACCCAATACGCACCCCCTTGCATGGGCTGCAAGTTGCGTGCCATAAAGAAAAATTTTTCTGACAAGTCAAATACAAAAATGTAGACGTGTTAAAAAGTGTTCAAAACTTGATAATTTCCCCTCAAAAGTGTTACATTTCTATAATTTTTTGCTCATTTTAGTTCATTTTTGACATTTTTTGCTACTTTCCGATTTTGCACTTAAGCGATTGTGAATTATGCACTTAGGACTTTTTTCCAAAAAAGTCCTAACAACTAAGTGTCCATTTGCTCATCTCTACATATAGG
>CAZFLY010000135.1:0-3358 GCA_964519995.1 uncultured Pirellulales bacterium
CCGTCTGGATTGCGGACTTTTCCAAAGTGAATAAGCCGGGAAAGTACTATCTGGATGTGTCGGGCGTCGGACGGTCTTACGACTTTGAGATAGGTGATAAGGTATATAACTTCGCGCTATACAGCAGTATGCGGGCCTTTTATCTATGGCGCTGCGGCACAGCGGTCGAAGGAGAGTTCAACGGTAATCGTTTTGCACATGCCGCCTGTCATACGGACGATGCATGGCAGGATTACATCGGCGAGCCGAACAATAGAAGAGACGGCACGGGCGGCTGGCACGATGCCGGCGATTATAATAAATACATAGTTAATGCAGGTGTTACGGTAGGAACGCTGTTCTTGGCTTGGGACCATTTCCAGGATAATCTCAAAGACCTCTCGCTCGATATTCCCGATACGGCGCCGGGTTATCCTGATTTTCTAAAAGAAATCAAATGGGAAATTGACTGGATTCTCAAAATGCAGTACCCGGACGGCTCCGGAAGGGTCTCGCATAAATTAAGTCGCTTGAAATTCTCAGGCTTTATCATGCCGGAAAAGGATTTGGAAAAGAGATATTTTACGGACTGGAGTTCGGCAGCTACGGCTGACTTTGTCGCTATGCTGGCTATGGCGTCGAGGTATTTTAAGCCTTACGATGCCCAATATGCACAAACCTGTTTGGAAGCTGCAACGAAGAGTTACGCGTTTTTAAAAAGCAACCCGGATAACATAAGACCCAATCAAAGAGCCTTTAGAACGGGTGGCTATGGTACCAGCGACCCGGATGACCGTCTGTGGGCTGCGGCTGAGATGTGGGAGACTACAGGTGGGGCTGAGTACCTGAAAGATTTTGAAGAAAGAGCCAAAGCTCCTTTTACTTACAGAAGACGAGGAGTAGCACAGTCATCCGATGGCCAAGTTGACGAGGACTGGGATTGGGGTAATGTCAGAAACCTAGGCATGTTCACCTATCTGCTGTCTGAAAGAGAAGGAAAAAACACTACGATTCTCGAAGATGTGCGCCGAGATTTACTCTCGACCGCTGATGCCATCGTTGCCAAGGGCAATAAGGATGTATACGGCAGGCCCCTAGGCGACAAGTACTACTGGGGCTGTAACGGGACGGTCGCCAGACAGACATTGACCTTGATGGTGGCTAACAAGGTATCACCGAATCCGGATTATGCTAACACTGCACTGGACGCCATAGGGCATTTGTTCGGAAGGAATTATTACGGCCGTTCCTACATCACAGGATTAGGTCATCAGCCGCCAATGAACCCACACGACAGGCGCTCGGGCGCAGACGGTATAACCGAGCCTTGGCCGGGCTATATCGTCGGAGGGGGACATTCAGCCAGGGATTGGCAGGACATCACACGAAGTGCCAGCACCAATGAAATCGCCATCAACTGGCAGGCAGCCTTGGTCTATGCGCTTGCAGGATTTATTAGCGGCGAACCGCGTTAGACCCCGAACACCTTTATAGAAAAGCATGAGACCAAAGGCCTGGCAGGATCTAACAGGGTGAGTCCTGGTAAAACCGCCGAGTTTTTCTCCCTGCCCAGCGGCACAGAATCTTAGCTTTGGCTTGTTGGCCGAAAGGCGAAGGTACATTAATCCCATTAGAGCACAAGCGCCCTCTCGCTTGGGCACATAAAGCTGGAAATCTTTGCAGAGATAAAACGTGATGCTCTGTCGCAGGCTATTTGAGGGATTGTCATCCCTTCGCTCCGCTCAGGACAGGACTGAGCCAAAGGCGAAGCATCTGGCCCCTTAGGGGCTGGCCTTCGCAAGTGAGATTATTTGCTGCGTTCAGAATGACACGCATCATTTATTTAGAGACAGACAAGTAGTTTATACAATAACTATCAGATCTACAGGATGCTTACTTTTTTGCAAGAGGACTACCACAGGCGGCCTATTAGGTATGGATCAGTAGCCAAGTGGTTTAAGGCGGCGGTCTTGAAAACCGCTGTGCCGAAAGGTACCGATTGTTCGAGAAGGAGCTATCCAGGCATCATCAGGAAAAGAAACGCTTAGAATTTTGCTTGACATTGGTTCGCTGCTGCGTATACTCAAGACCATTAATTTCAGTTAGTCTTATTATATATACATTTTCTGCGAACTCTACCTTACGAAAAGCGAGTTCGACAGAACGAGTCGTTGTTCTGTCGGTTTTTTGGTTGTAACAAAACGAGAACTTGAGCAGCAAGCCAAAGGAAGAGCACACTCCCCGGAAAGCTCGGTCAACCAAAGCACTTTGAACCGGCAAGACTCGAACAGCAACGTAGAGATTGTGGCAATAAAATATCTTCAAGGAAACCAATATGAGGATTCTTTTGTGGAGGGAAAAAGAAAGGAGAACCCAAAAGGAAAAAGTTATTTATTATGTGGTGATTGCTAATGCGTGGTTAGCAATCGGAAAAGAATGAGAGACTACAAAAAGAAAAGGAGGTCTGATAATGTCTCGAGGATTTTCACTTTCCATAGCAGTCATTCTGCTGTTATCTTCTGCCGGCTTTGCAGCCATTGAGCAGACCCATGGTTATACACTGGTTGCACCCGGCCACACGGCGATAGTTGGCCACGGTCAATGGGCATGCTCATACCGTCACTGTGGTACTGTTGGGTTTCAACAACAGACAGGTATCGTTAGTTGCCAATACCAAGTGATTCGCTGGTTCCACTGGTGGCCGTGCAAGCCACTGTGCAAACCTCCATGCAAGCCACCGCCACCATCAAAGCCGCAATGCATCGCCATAGGCGGTGATGCAAGTGCCACTGCTACTGCTGTTAGTTATGGCGGAAGTGCTCAAGCAACTGCTCACGCAGTTGGTGGTAACGCGATCTTGGTAAATAACTGACCATTTGGAATTGTCCAGAAGTCAGAGAAGGCCTTTTTCATAGCCTTGCTCAATGGAGCCTTAAGGTAATCCTCATGCTTTCAGGGTATGGAATTTAGCCTTGAGGCTCCATTTTCATTCAATTTATTGGCTCTGGAAAAGTCGCATAAAATTGCTTCCGAACGATAATCCTCCAGCCTGAGACGGTGTACCCCAATAGTACTTTTAAGCACTTTTAGCCGGAAGTGATTGCTCAAGGACACGCCGAGCGTGTTCTCAAAAAAATCGCTGACATGATTTCTTCATTCATCGATTACTCTTAGCTTATGATGGATGACGAGCTGGGACAGTAGCTTGAAGTATTTTAGCAATCCCGAATCAACTTATGTTGTAAAGCGGAAGCCAATCCTATTATAATAAGTACTATGTATAGCTTAATATGGAGCAGTGGCCGAGTGGTTTAAGGCGGCGGTCTTGAAAACCGCTTTACCCTTTCGGGTAACGGGGGTTCGAATCCCTCCTGCTCCG
>CAZFLY010000136.1:0-3244 GCA_964519995.1 uncultured Pirellulales bacterium
ACGAGGCCGAAGGGGCTCGAACCCTCAACCTTCGGATCGACAGTCCGATGCTCTATCCAATTGAGCTACGGCCCCAAATCTTAATAGCAAACCTGAATATAACACTTCAAGAATCACTATGTCAACTGTTTTGCTGGTCAAATTTGTTCCAGTGATGGCCTCGGTGATTTTTCTGTGTTACAATTACCAGACAAAAGCGGTTGTAGGCACATAAGCAAGTGAAAAACTCAGAGTTATTGTTGAACGCGTATTACGAGGCACTGTATGAACGGCTGGAGTCTAACAAAAACCAGCTTGTGGCAAAAGTAGACCAACTACTGCGGCAGGAAATCTCGAAGCAGAGCTTTCAAGGCCTTAACGAAGAGAAATATGACGCATATCGGGACGCGTGTCTTGCCTTTATCGATGAAAGGATTGAGTTCTACAATCCAGTTGGGTTCCAATATACTTTTGACCGCATTCGATCTGCTGAGCTATACGACCTTGAGTTGCAACTAAACTGGTATGGCAGTCGAACGGAATTTGAGACTTTATTAGACGCGGTCAGAAGCAGGGCAATGGTCCAAGCGACCGATGAGAGACTTCGGGAACTGGCGGAAGAATTGATAAAACAGTTCGGTGCTTTCCCGGATCGTAGCATCATAATTGCTTATGAGACTGAGCCTGCTCTGGACAAGCTGCCGGACTATATAGTGAGTCTGGCAATTGAAGAGATGGTCCGTTGAGAGTCAGTGGATGCACAATTCTATTCGCTGACAGCCGCGACTTCAGGCTCAATAGCTTCCTTTTCTGTCTGCTGTGTCTGATTGTGTAACATTGCCCGATTTCTTTTCTTTCTGCGGTTTATGGTCCTTCTTTCGCATCGCGCCATTCGGCTGTCATCTGATGCCACTTGCAACGCTTCAATCGCTGTGGCGGCGTATGCATCGGCACCGATCTCTTCCCATAATCCTTCAGCTCGGTTGAACAGTCCGCCTGAGACGATGATGCGCAGATTCGGCCATGCATCTACAGTCTTTATTGTATCGATGAGCCGTCGTACTTGTGGCGCTTGTTTGGGGCCGGTCCCGTATATTAGCAGGATGTCGGGAGCATATTCGTTAACGAAGGCAAATATATCGTCATTTGTTAGGCCGCCACCAAGAAATCTCACCTCCCAGCCGTCGCTCTCAAACAAATCAGCCATCATTTGAGCACCAAGCTCCTGCAGATCTTCCGCTGCGCAACAAAGAACAATTTTTTTGTTTTTTCTGGGCCTGCGAGGCAGCTTGTTCTGAAGTTGATCGACAATCGTACGACTGATTCGCGTGGCCATATGTTCCTGAACGGGGCTGATTTTGTCAGAACGGAACAATTTTTCAATTTCTACCATGACCGGCCATATAAGATGTGTGTAAACAGAGTTAGCGGGCAATCCACTTTGAAGGGTTTCTTCCACGACAGCACGGCAACCCTTTCTCTCACCACGTAATAAGGGCTCTAAATACCGTGCAAGGGTGTACTGCTCTACCATAATTTGTTCTCCATTAACATTATATTTTGCCTATACCCCCACTTGTAGCAATTGAGCGAACTTGTATGTCAATATAGATAAGCATAATGAGCAGCTAAATAAATATCGGTGGTGCTAAAAGGAAATCTTTAGCGAATATAGATAATAATATATAATCCTCTTGAAATTATCTATTTAACCTACGTCCCATAAGTGATAGAGTAAAAAGAAGGTGTGTCATGTTAGATTCAACGCGGTCTCGTGTCTTTTTTAGGCCTTCGTAAAGGTGGGTGGAGATTGTAATCTTAAAATGAGTTTCAGTTGATAATGGCATTAGCTATGTTGTCCAATAAAATAGGTATGCTATCCTCTGATTTGAAACATTCATATATTATCCCCGAAGTTCATCCCAGATTTCGGCTGATATGAAATTGATTATTGAGCAATGGATGGCCTTATCAGTTGAATTAAGACAAGCGATCATTAAAATGGTGAGGTGGGGTTGAAAAAATAGAGTGTTTTTAGGAGGAAGGCTGATAAAATACAGGTTATTAGCCCTTTCTTAAAAGGATCGATTTATGACTTTCGATAACAGCAAATCATCGCAGCGCCAAAAAGACGAAGCATCTGTTGAGCTTCTCAGAAAGCTCAGGGAGAAATTGTTCTCTGACAATATTTCAACTGCGAGACTGGCAGCTTTGAATCTGTCATGGAAACAAGAGGATGGCTTAGCAATACTGACGGAGGCATTATTCGGCAACTATCCAAGGACAGCTAAAAAGGCAGCAGCCTACGGACTGAGGAGTATGAATGGCAGAATGCAGAAATTGGCTTTGGAAGTTCTTGAGCAAGGGCTAAGACATCGTGACCGTACTACCAAAGCTGCATGTGTTAAGTCTATATCCCTGATGAAAGGTCAGGTTTCGGGGACAGGTTAAGAAATACAAGTCATTTTCAAGCAAGGAGAAACATATATGGGCGATAAGGGGAAAAAAGATATAGGCAGAAGAGAACAACAGAAAAAGGCCAAGCTTAATCCAAAGGAAAAACGAAAATTAAAAAGAGAAAATAAGAATAAATAATTGACCAGTGGTGTTCACAGCCCGGTCGATGGGTTTTGACCCGGTTTATGCAGTCTGTATAAACCACAATAACCAGAAGGGACGGAAGACGGACAAAATAATTCCATATCTGAATACAAAACATCGAACGCCGAACATTGAATGCGCCTCGATAAGCGAATAAAATATTATCTTGCGGAAAAATACCAACTATCTCGTCTCGGCGAAGGCAGTAGCCGGAGCGGGGTAGGTACAAAGCCGTAGCCAGAAGGCCTCTCGCCTCCGGCGAAGCCTTTGGCGAAGCTGGGTAGCCGAAGCGGGATGGGTATGAAATGGTTGTTATAATTTATTGATGCTACTCTGCGACCCGTCCTCCGTAGCAATACTGCGGAGGGTGGAAGTGCTACGAAGCACGAGATTTCAGCCGATAATTGTATTAGCGATGCTGTACAATGATATTGTGGAGGGAAAAACTTTTGTCCTGCGGAATGGGGTTGGTATGTAACTATATAGGTGTTAAGATAGAGAGAATAAATGATTATAGGACGTAACATTTTGTTGTTGTTTGTTTTATTTTTGTTATCGGGGAAGGGTTGGTATTTAATGAATAAGAATAAGCTTGAGGTGAAAGATGGTTTAATATATTGAGCAGTCGTTTGGCATGTTGGCCTTCGTAAATGGGGGCGGAGAT
>CAZFLY010000137.1:0-3119 GCA_964519995.1 uncultured Pirellulales bacterium
TCCAGATAGTACTTTCCCGGCTTATTCACTTTGGAAAAGTCCGCAATCCAGACGGCCTGGTTTACATCCTCCTGGTGAAACGGCCCCGATGTCTTGTCGGAATAAAAGGCATTATCATCAGCCGCACTTTTCACAACAAAATCGGAGCACTCTGAGGTGATTGTAGCTTGCTTGTTCGCCGCGGGAAGATAGCCAAGCGAATTCAGCCGAATATCTGAGCTTACCTCGGTAAGCTTGTCTTGAGGTTTGGGGGCCGACTCCGCGCCGAATGCGGTGGTAAAAGTCATGAGTAAAGCGATTGCTACGTTCGTTCTCCACCCCTTGTGGGCTGCGAAGGATGAAATTATCGAACGAATCTTCATATTCTCACCTGCACCTTCTTAATTAATGAAACGATGCCTCAGCTTACGCTTTTCCGCAGGAAATTTCAATATAAAGATTGAATCTCAATAACACCGATTCGCCCTAACACGGAACAAGCGATAAACAACGAATATGCAGTTTGATATGGCTCGGATGAAGTCTGGAATGTGACAGGCGAAAATTAATATGCCTTAGATGAAGTTTGATCCGCCACATATTAATTATCTTTTCATAAAACTTAATTCTTTATCCCATTAGAACAATAACTTTATTATTTTTCTTTATCTTATTCAATGGAATAAAATTGCCTTTAATTTCTTTCCCATTGATGATTATTTTCTTTACCCCTTTTTGTACTCCTGAATCATTCTGAACTTTGATGTTCAATATTTTCTTTCTGAACTTTCTGATTGCAGAAAATTGCCTCCATGAAGAGGGAATACATGGATCAATTTTCAATCCTAAGTAATCTGGCTGAATACCGAGAATATATTGTGTTGCAGTATAATAAGCCCAGGTTGCCGAGCCGCTTAACCATGGCAATCGTGAAGCACCGTAACGTGGACTATATTTACTGTGTGTGAATTGGCAATAGACGTAAGGTTCGATCTGCCTTATTTCCGCTTTTGTATTATAGGCTGCCGGCATAAAGGCTCGGTAATATTTGTAAGCCTGATTGCCATGGCCCAGCATTGTTTCAGCAATTACAGCCCATCCCTGTGTATGACAGAATATAGCACCATTTTCCTTCATACCTTTGTTGAAAAGAGGCGCTTTGACAATTCTGTGGTCGGTTTTTTCATAAGGCGGATCCAAAATCACAATGCCGTAATCGGTAGCAAGACGTTTCCGAACGGCAGTTGTGACTTTCTGCGCCTGTTTCGATGAAGCATGTCCGCTGAAAACAGACCATGACTGTGGATTGAGCCAGAGAGATCCCTCTTCGTTCTCTTTGGAGCCAAATTTCATGCCATCGTACCGATAGGCCCGAATAAACCAATCACCATCCCAAGCATGTTTATTCAGGTTTTTATCCAGGGATTCTAAATGACCGCGTGCCCATTTGACCTCCTTAGGCCTATTTAGCATATTACAAATATCAATATATGTTTTCAGTGCATAACGTAGTTGAAATGCAACAAATACAGTCTCTCCATCATGACCAAGTTGTAAACAGTCGTTCCAATCCGCAGATAAACCACAGGGAAGCCCATGTGCACCAGAACGATTCAAGTTGAATAGTATCGCCTGTTTCATATGACCAAGCACAGTATCCTCGCCTTTATCTGCGTAGGGCAGGACCTTGTCATAGAATCCGACATTGCCTGTTTCCTTGACATAGGCTTCAATGGTATTGAACAACCACAAACAATCATCTGAGCGATATTCTTCCTCTTCCGGTGTTTCTTCACTTCCCGGATTATGATCCCAGGGCCTTACCACAGGCATTGCACCGCCTGTAGAAACTTGGCCGGTTATCATAAGTTCCAGGCGTTTGCCTGCTTCCTCAGGAATTGTATGCAGGACACCAAGAAGATCCTGGACTGTGTCACGATATCCCAGACCATCGCGTTCGCCGCTATACACCAGGCTGGCGGCTCGAGACCATGCGTACGTAATTAAACAGTTAAAAGGACTCCACATGTTGGTCATACTGTTGAATTCGGAATCCGGAGTTTCGACTGTCATACCTTCCAATCGGGCATGCCAGTACTGCTTCACTTTGTTGAATTCATCATGAACTTTCTTAAGATTTTTAAACTCATTAATTGCCTTTTTGCCTTCCTTGGCTGCCTTGCCGATCCCCATGAGCACCGCCAGTTCCTTGGATTGACCAGGTTTCAAATCAATATCAATCTGCAATGTACCGCAGCCATTGTCTCCAACAGCGAGGGAATTGGTGCACTCGCCTTTTTCTACAACCAATGGATTGTGATAAGATCGATAAGGACCAAGAAAAATGTCGAGGTCAGTATCATATCCCGTAATTTCTGCACCAACGACACCAAGAAAAGTATGCCGATTGCCATCGTGATTATCGAAGTCACCGGAACCGTCCGGAAGCAATACATTGATTCCATGATCAATAATGTTATCTACTACATCCATACAAAGAATGGACTGAGTGTATTGAAGATTCACAAAGTCTTGCCACATGAACCAGTTATTGGTGTATTCGACAAATGTAAATAACCTGAGACGACGCTTTTTAGAATCCTTATTGGTTACTTTAAGCAGCCAGCACTCAAAGTAGCGGTCCAATGGTACAAAATAAGTTGTTTCTGTTTTAATCGCTGAATATTCTGAGGATATAATTGTATATGCCGTGCCGTGCCGGCACATGGTTTTATACTCTTTGAGCGGTTTGCCTACAGGCTGCCAGGATGCGGACCAATAATCTTTACTGTCACGGTCGTGAATATAAATATACCGTCCGGGCTGGTCCATCGGAATTGCATTAAAGCGAAGACGGGTAAATCGCCCCTGGGCGGCTGATTTATAAAAGCTGTACCCGCCAGCATTGTTGGTTATGATAGCACCATATTCTGTGGAACCAAGATAATTACTCCAAGATCTTGGCGTATTCGGTCTATCGATCACATACTCTTTATTTTGATCATCAAAATGTCCAAATTGCATTTTATAATCTCCCAATTTGCTATAGTGGTTGACTCGGATGCCCCTTGATATAGTCGATGAGTTCATCCACCTGTGTGAAAGCAAGTGCACAATACGTGTCTGCCGCACCGTAGAAA
>CAZFLY010000138.1:0-2949 GCA_964519995.1 uncultured Pirellulales bacterium
ATGACAGACTCGATACTTGAATTTTTCCCTGATAGTGATGGCAAAGTCAAAGCCACTGAATCTATCGACAGCGAAAATGCTGTTATAAGATAAAGTTGTTTTCTATCATAACAGAGTGTTATCGAAAAAGCAGCGTAAGCAGCTATAGTTAAATAGGTTACGTTGATTTCTTCGATGCAACCGACAGGGACAGCGTATATCTGCAATGTATTTTTCTGGTCGAAAAGCCCTGCTCAGCGTTTTTGGTTTGGTTAGTATGTCTGAAGCAAAAAAGGATACATTTTGACAGTACAATAAAATGACTTGAAAATAAGTTTACTAATAACGCACATTATACCGAAAGGTAAGGACTAAGCTTCAAAGAGAAAGGACTAAGCTTCAAAGACAGAAGAAGGATGATGTATGAGCACGAAGGCAGAAATCAGCAAATGCCTGGTTCTAACCAGCTCTACAAGTTCCGTAGCGGCTTATATGGTAAATGTCTCGGTCCTGATCTTGATACCTTGTAAGGGCAAGCTATGAACGAAATTGTGATTGAACCGAACAGAAGTCTTAAATTGTTCTGGCAGGAAATCTGGGCATACCGAGAGCTGTTTTACTTTTTGGCCTGGAGAGATATCCTCGTTCGATATAAGCAAACAGTGATCGGCATCGCCTGGAGTGTTATGCGTCCATTGCTATCGATGATTATCCTCACCGTCATCTTTGGTCGGCTTGCCAAACTGCCTTCAGGTGGTGTGCCTTATCCCATTCTGGTCTGTGCAGCTATGCTTCCTTGGCAGTTTTTCGCCAATACTATAAATCTAAGCAGCAATTCCCTTGTCAGTAACCGCGGTATGATTACCAAGATCTATTTTCCTCGCATTATTATGCCCACTTCGGGCATGGTAGTTAGTTTGGTCGATTTCCTATTAGCATTCGGAATTCTTTTTTGCCTGATGTTGTGGTATGGTTATTGGCCGACTTGGAAAGTTATAGTACTTCCGTTTTTGTTGTTGTTTGCTGCACTGGCGTCGTTAGGCGTCGGCTATTGGGTTTCTGCATTAAATGTTAAATATCGAGATTTTCGTCACCTTGTTCCATTCGTTATTCAGTTTGGTCTTTATGTTTCACCGGTAGGCTTTAGCAGTAATGTCGTGCCGGGAAAATGGAAGTTGGCGTATTCTTTGAATCCTATGGTTGGAGTAATTGACGGTTTTCGCTGGGCACTTCTTGGAAAACAGGTGGGGCTCTACTTGCCAGGATTTTTGCTTTCCATAGGTATAGTTGTCTTGATATTTCTAAGCGGCGTGTGGTTTTTCACCAAAACCGAACGTGGATTTGCAGATATTATTTGAATCGATTGCCTATAAACTCTCTAAGCACTTAGAACCCTGATGTAGTTATTATCTGTTATCAACTTGGCAATCTATTATGAGTGAAGTTGTCAAAGTAGAGAATCTTGGCAAGAAGTATATAATCGGCCATCAAAAACAGAGGTATGGCGATAGCCTGCGTGATGCTATGACACATACGGCCAGAAGTATTTGGCAGCGAATTCGCCATCCGCTTTCGCCCAATCGGGAATCAATTGATTTGGAAGAGTTGTGGGCGCTTAAGGACATCAATTTTGAAGTTCAACAGGGAGAGCGCGTCGGCATAATAGGCCGTAACGGTGCGGGCAAATCGACGCTTCTTAAGATTCTCAGCCGTATTACTGAGCCGACTACTGGAAGAGTGCATCTTAAAGGACGCGTCTCGAGTCTTTTAGAGGTAGGGACAGGCTTTCATCCTGAGCTTACTGGGCGGGAAAACATCTTTCTAAATGGCGCAATTCTTGGCATGACAAAACAAGAGATAAAGGCTAAGTTCGATGAGATTGTTGCATTTGCCGAGATAGAAAAGTTCCTGGATACTCCTGTTAAACGCTACTCGTCTGGCATGTATGTAAGGCTGGCTTTTGCCGTAGCTGCTCATTTGGAGCCGGAGATCTTAATCGTGGACGAGGTTTTAGCTGTTGGCGACGCAGCCTTCCAAAAAAAGTGCCTTGGTAAAATGGAATCCGTGGCTCAAGAAGGCCGAACGGTGCTTTTCGTTAGTCACAACATGGTCGCAATGCAAACTCTATGCCCGCGTGCAATCTGGCTCGACGATGGAGAGACAAAAAGGGATGGTCAAGCGTCTCAAGTGATATCTGACTACTTGCAGTCGAACACTTCATCGCAGACCGAACAGGTCTGGGATGACATCGAAACATCGCCGGGAAACGATGTGGTTCGCCTGCATTGGGTGCGCGTGCGGCCTGAGAATGGCTCTCCTTCCGGTCCCATCACGATGAATATGCCTTTATTGATAGAAGTCGAATTTTGGAACCTGGTGCCTGACGCACACCTGCATGTCACCCTGCACCTTTATACCGAGCAGCAAGTTGTTGCTTTTAGTACCGGCTCCTCAAATGATTCGGTTTGGGGTGATCGGCCCTTTCCGGTAGGCCTTTTCCGCAGCGTGTGCCAAATTCCTGGTAACTTCTTGAACAGCGGGATACATCGGGTTTTTCTCCTTGTGGTCCGGAATAGGGATACGGTTATCTATCGGCATGAAGATGCAATCTCATTTGATGTACTCGATTTAGGCAAGCGTAAAGGAGCTTGGTTAGGCAAAGAGCCGGGTGTCGTGCGCCCCATGATGAAATGGACAACGGAGCATCTTAGTGGCACGTAAAAATGGATGAATAAGCACATGAGCAAGAAGGTTGTTTTGGGGGAGGCAAAAAACAGTAAGCATTAATACGAAATCACTTTTTCTAAGTATCTTTTCCTACTCAAGTAACTGAATTCTCGGTTCGAATGTGATGTTTAGTTATCGTACTTCAAAATGCATAATAAACTCAGAAGTAAATATGACAGCTAAACCGGTATAGGTGTAATTATGATTAAACCATTTGAAAAACCTATTTATGTTACAAAGCCA
>CAZFLY010000139.1:0-2863 GCA_964519995.1 uncultured Pirellulales bacterium
CAGCGACAAAGTGCCAGGCGGATAGTCAAATGACTACGAGCTTTTTCATGCTCCGGCCGGTGACAGGTTGAGAAACGAACTATAGTCAAATGACTACGAGCATTTGGGTGTTTTGATGTATAAAAATACCCATTTATGTTAATTCCTGCGATTTACTCCAAAGGAGTCCCAAATTTTCAGGCGGATAGTCAAATGACTACGAGCTTTTTCATGCTCCGGCCGACGACAGGTTGTGAAACGAACCATAGTCAAATGACTACGAGCTTTTTCATGCTCCGGCCAGAGAACGCAACCTATATGCAACTGGTTTGTCGAATTGCTCAAAATTAAGTGATAATCCAAGGATTACTCTGCTTCGCCCTGCGTAGCTTCGCAGAGCAGGGTAACGGTTCAGTAAACCGTTGCCTAAGTCAAATCCCTGTATTAAGCGAAAAGAAACCACCTATCACCTATTTGCTTGTCATTTTAATCTTGACAGGTCGGATTTTTTTGTGTGTTTTGAAGGCAATGCAGCGGCTGGGATTCCTCTGAATGACGAGAAGTTCGGGATGTTATACGGAAACCATATAAACATTTTTATAATAATATGGAAATTAAATTAATAAATATCTGCTACCCGATTCGTAATCTTTCAAATGGTCATGTTTCATCCCAAGAGTTTCTATCTTGGGCGAAATCTGATTTAAATAGCGGTGATCGGAGAGCAATGGGAAATGCGTTAAGCAATATTAAGAAATCAATTCATAGCAGGATAGATGAAATTCTGGCATTATCTCATTTGAGTTTTAGCAAGGACTGGAACAGTAGAGCTACCACTGATGAAAAGATAGCTCTTCTGAAAAAGCTGGATATAGAACACACTTCTATAGTTAAAATTATAACAAAAATCAGAAATACTTATGAGCATCAATATATTTTACCCTCTGACTTGACTGATATCAGAGCCTATTATGAAACAACAGAATTATGGCTCAATCATTCGAAAAAGAAATTAATTAGGAGCCGCCTTGGTCTTATAAATTTACCAGTATGCACAGTTGAGTGTGACAATGATAGAAACGTAAGAACTATCGAGTTCACCGAATATGTAGACAGTTTTAACATTATCTACTTTTGGGAAAATAAAAAAATCATAGCAATACTAACGAAAGATAATCGTGATCAAACTGACAAAATGAAGGATCTGGAGATAGGAAAATATATAGGGTGGGAGAAAAAACATCTCAAGGTTTCAGATAAGACGGAATCATATTATTTATCTCCTGGCAAACTTACCAAGGTATTTAATTCATACAAAAAAACAATGCATAAACGTAAATATGGTTTTTATTTAAATAATCAAAAATTATATCTAACTTGATGAAAATATTAAAAACTATTGTCTGACCCTATTAAGAACCTGATGCTTCAGTTTGTCGTAAATCGGAATGGAAGACGCGATGACTGATACGCAAAAAGACTTTGAAGCAGTCCTTAAGACGCTGGGACAAGTCGAGTCACTGTTTGCTGATGGGCACCCGATCGATGACATCTGCGAACAAATTGGTATCGAAAAAGACACTTTGCAAGCATGGGCAGGCCACCTTTCACTGCCACTGAATTATGCCGAAGTTCTCAGTTCGTGCCACATTCTTGACGCTGTATTTCCGATCTTCGCTGCAGAAGGACCTAGTGCACCGCTCGATCACATTGGATCTGGCGTCGTAATCAAAATTGGCAACGATCTATTCGCTTTGACTGCGGCACATGTCACGGACCATGCAGAGGGGGATGGGGCCCTCTTTATGCCGGCTGCTGAAGGAATTGAACAGATGACAGGTGTCCTTTCGTTCAATCCGGTTCCTGAGCACGGCTCACGTGCCAAAGACATAGGTGACATGGGATACTATCACTTGTCAGATGACTGGCTCACCAAATTGCATTCCGCCATCAAACCCTTGGCGCTGGATGATCTGTTGCTCACCGACGAACTGGAGACCGGCGACATCTTCACGTTCGTTGGATACCCCTGGCGAAAAACGAAGTCACGCAGCAGATTCCGCGAGACAGACCGCACGACTTATACAGGACATGCTTCCGCACCGGATATCTACGAAAAGCTTGAATACAATCGTTTCGTTAATGTCGTTATTCGGATGCGGCGAAAGAAAACGTACAGCACACGATATGAATCCAATCAAATTGCCCCGCATCCGCAGGGCATCAGCGGCGGCGCCGTAATTGCATGGCCTTGGAACTTCATTGACCGTCATGACGCGTCGAACTTGAAACTTGCAGCAATTGGACACACGTACCACGAGCGCGAACATTGCATGGCGGCGACCCGGATCATTCCGTACCTTATGGCAATTGTGCGCAACAATCCAGAACTAGCAATTCATTTTACGGGGCAGGAGATCGCTGAAGATTTTGGCGTATTTCTGGCAGAGAGAATGAAGGGCTTGAACCCGAATAACGTGCCATCCGCAGTTGGCATTGGTTGGTACAAGCCTGAAACGTACGCGCAATGCCTCGCGATCTTTGATGACCGTGACGATTTGCCGGGCAGTTTTACCGAATGGAAACAACTGGCGGAGAGTACAGAGCAACAGCTCGCCGCTCAAGGTATTAAAACGGTTCGGGCAGAAATAGATCCGAGAACGTTTCCCATGTGGTGCAGCGAAAATGGATTTGAGAAAATCGACAAGAATTCGAGAATGGCGTACGGGAATGCCAAGGCCATCGAAACGCTTCAACAGGGGACTTAAAGGGATCACACCGTGGGATACTGGGGTCACATCTCCCTCAAGGGATGGCTTGGCTCATTTTTTGGATTATCTATGGTCAGACCCCATTTTTACAACTGAAAAATAGGGACAGCCAC
>CAZFLY010000140.1:0-2801 GCA_964519995.1 uncultured Pirellulales bacterium
ATCGCCTTGTACGGCCCGCCGGCTTCCTTGAAGATGTCGAAATCCTTCTCCGGCTCCTGTCCCTGTACGGCAAACGAATACACCCGCTGACCAACGTCCATGATGCCCGTAAAGGTCTCTGCAAAATGCAGTCGGACGGTGTACTTGCCGTTGGGAAGATTGAACTCGTACGCGCTCATACTGTACCGCTCGGTCTGGAAGATCTGGGGGAACGCGACATTCGGGACTTCGTAGATCTCCGTCCGCTCGATGGTCATTCCATCCAGTGGGCCCAGCGACGCGCCGGGAGCCTTGACTTCATCAGGCAGCCACAGGTTACCATTCTTGTCGGTGTAGGGCTGATAGGCCCCACACGCGACCCGGATCACCAGCTTTGTTCCAGCCGGGGGAGTAACGGAGTTGGAAAGGTCTTCCCTCGGAGGTGTAAGGGAACTGGAAATGTTTTCCTTGAACAGTAGTTGAGCGAACTCGTGCAGGCTGCGGCGCCAGGACTGGAACTCGTGGGCCGTATCCGGGGAGACGTAAAATACACTGTTGATACCGGCTTGTTTCAATGCGTCAGCGTTCGCCTTAGGATCGCCAACAAAACCGCGACGACCGCCGCCGAGTTCGCGGCTGCCGTAGCTAACGAATACCAGCTTAACCTTCTCCTTGAAACCGGGCGTGTCGTTGACATCATCCACGGAGATGGACCCACCGCTGAAGAGGCCGATGTGGGAAAACTTATCGAGATTCTTCAGGGTAATCGACTTGGTTTCCATTCCGCCCATGGAGAGGCCAGCCATGGCGCGATGGGGTTGATCGGAGAGCGTACGGAAGTTGGCATCGACGTAGGGGATCAACTCGTCGACGAGAACCGTCTGGAAGGGACCGATATCGAAATTTCTGATGCCGCCGAACCGGATTTCGTTTGTCATGCCGTAGGTCATCACGATGATAAAGGGCCTGGCCTTGCCTGCGGCGATCAGGTTGTCCATGATCAGGTTGGCGTGGCCTTGGTTGCTCCAGGCAGTTTCATCCTCGCCCCAGCCGTGCTGCAGGTACAGTACCGGATATCGTTTGGTCAGGTCCTTGTCGTAGTCAGGTGGCGTGTACACAAAGGCGCGGCGTGAGGTGTTGGTACTTTTAGATGGGAAAAGAATCTGCTGCACTCGGCCGTGGGAAACGTCCTTGAGGGCGAAGAAATCCTGGTCATGAGCAGGTATCTCGATGCCGCTTTCCCAACGAGTTGAACCGTAAAAGTTCAACGTGCCGGGATCGTTAAATGTCCCTCCATCAATCGTGAGATGATAGTAGTGAAAGCCTTCATCCAGTGGTCTTGTCGTGGTGCCCATCCAGGAGCCGTCCTCGGCTTTGGTGAGGATGGTGCCCCCGCGTCCGCCCAGACTTACCCTGACGCTTTGGGCTTGGGGTGCCATGATGCGAAATCGAGCATAGCCTTGAGAGTTAACCTGCGGATACTGCTGACCGGGTTGGTTCAAGGTCGAGGGCTTGAAGTCTTCTTTAATCGTTGGCTGGTCTGGCTGAGCTAAACAGGTTCCACCTGCCATTACGGCTGCCAACAAAATAATTATAAGCCTGTGATTCATTTGACAACCTCCTAAATTATTTAGTTCTTGCCATGTCTGCTCGATGCATTGACTCACATTGTATCTATTCTATCGCTCAATCCTTAAAAAGAAACCACGCGAATTAATTCGCTTGGCTGGTAATACTATATCTTTGTCAGAATGATACACTCTGCAACCCGACCTGCAACCCACGAACGTACTATTTCTTGGCTGCCGCCTTTGACTCGGCAAGAGCACCATCTATTTGTATAATATCGCTCAGAAGTGTCAGAAGTAAGATGAAAAACGGAATACTGGCAAGATTTTTCATCTCACCGGCGGTGAAGTGCGCGGATATAATCTAAAACGTGCATCCACTGCGAGCGGTTGCGGTGCGGGTTTCCGACCGGATTCTGGCACCGAAGGCTTGGTGGCATATTACGCATTTGAGAACGATGCGAATGACAATTCCGGCAACGAGCTCCATGGTATTTTGATGGGCGACCCGAACTTTGTTGAAGGAAAAGAAGGTATGGCGCTGGACCTTGACGGTGTAGGCGACTACGTGGATTGTGGCTATGACCCGCTCTTCGATGTTACCACCAACGAGATTACAGTTGCCACATGGGTAACTATTAGGTCGATAGTCAATCAGTGAGCGGCTATTGCTGCTAAGGGTGAATACGCCTGGAGGCTTGGTAACGTGAGTTTAGATCCGAGGTTCCACTTTGGTATCACTATCTGGAATGCTCCTGATACTCCTTCAGTAGATGGGGCCACTGCGGTTGGCTTTGACGAGTGGCATCACGTCGCTGGAGTCTTTGATGGTTCAAACATCATGATATATCTGGACGGCGTACTTGATGGCAGTGCTGCTACTACTGTGCCCATAGGTATCAATACGGCGAATATGCTTATTGGCGAGAATCCGGAGGCGACAGGTCGCTACTGGGATGGTCTCATCGATGAGCTGAAGATTTACGACCGGGCGTTGTCTGAGGGTGAGGTTAGTTACCTTGCTGGTAAATGACCAGCGCCGGTAGCTCGCGATCTTGTTTGTTGCCAGTAGTAATAGCTGTTTTGCAATGTTTCGAGGCCTATACGATTGAGTAGAGGCCCCGATTGTTTTGTATAACATATTTCTACACTTCTTAAAACTGATTGAATGTTGTACTATAAATTCCATATAAAGGGCGTTTTGCCCGGGATTTTGGAGGCAAATAAGAGTTTACTCTTTGAAAGGCTCATAAC
>CAZFLY010000141.1:0-2780 GCA_964519995.1 uncultured Pirellulales bacterium
CCTTTATCACAGGACGAATTTAATAGACATCGGCAACTCATCCTCGCCCAGCTTCAGTTAGATAAAGCCAAGGAACCAGTTTGAGAAACGACAACATTTATTTTTGACTTGTTTTTGTCAGGCCGATAAACTACCGTTCCGGGTTGAGGCCGGAAAGTTTGTGGTTCGGATTAGGCAGTAGATACCTGAGGAATTACTGTGAGGTTCATGTCAAAGGCATCATCGCTAAATAACGGATCTCATGCGTTGTATAACAAGAAGGAAAACTGCGGCTTGTTTGGCATTTTTGGGGACCCGGAAGCTGTGCAGAAGACCTATTTCGGCCTGCACAGTCTGCAACACAGGGGCCAGGAATCGGCAGGGATAGCATCAAGCGACGGTGAGTCGATCCAGTGTTACACAGGTATGGGTACTGTCAGGAGGGTATTTCGCAGCGGCAGAGATACGCTGGAGAAGTTGCGTAATCCTATCGCAATTGGGCACGTCAGATATTCCACGACAGGCTCAACGAAGGTGGTAAATAGCCAGCCGCTTTTAGCTGAATACTCTCGTGGACAGGTCGCCGTAGCTCACAACGGCAATCTTATAAATGCGGGCCTGCTTCGCGATGAGTACGAGGCCTACGGCAGTATTTTCAAATCCACAAGCGATACGGAAATAATTGTTCACTTGCTTGCCAAGCCGACGCATATAAGTAAATCCGATCCACTGGCACATGTTCTGAATCATCTGCAGGGGGCATATAGTCTGCTGTTTTTATTTTCCGATTGCATAGAAGCGGCACGCGATCCTTACGGTATCAGACCCTTGTGCATCGGACAAACTGACGATGGCCATTACGTCGTGGCCAGCGAAACCTGCGCCTTCGATGCGATTGGGGTAAATTTCATTCGGGAAGTTGAGCCCGGCGAAATTGTCAGGCTGGATAAAAGTGGTCTTTCCAGCAGGTTTTTCGTCGAGCCGGGTTCTGTAGCGCCGGCCCATTGTATTTTTGAGCATATATACTTTGCCAAGCAGAACTCGCACATATTTGGCGAAAATGTGCATGAATTCCGAAAGAAGCTCGGGCGACAACTTGCTATAGAACAGCCGGCCAGTGCAGACGTTGTAATCCCTGTGCCTGACTCAGGGACATCAGCGGCCATAGGCTACGCGGAGCAAAGTGGAATTCCTTTCGATATGGGCATGGTCAGAAGCCACTATATTGGCCGGACGTTTATCTCACCCGGTCAGAAACTAAGAGAGCTGGAAGTTAACCTTAAGCTGCAGATAGTCAACGAGGTCGTTGGCGGAAAACGCATCGTTGTGGTGGACGACTCAATTGTTCGCGGCACAACTACCAGAGGTAAAATAAAAGCGCTTCGTCAGGCAGGTGCCGAAGAAATCCATATGCGGGTCAGTTGTCCGCCGATCAGGTTCCCGTGTTTCTATGGTGTTGATTTTCCAACCCGAGAAGAGCTACTCGCGAACAAACGTGATTTGGAACAAATAAGACAGTTTCTCGAAGTCGATAGTGTCGGTTATATGTCGCTGCAGGGACTGCTTAGTTGTGCGAATTTGCCGGACGATCACTATTGCACCGCATGTTGGACCGGCAAGTATAAAATTCCTGCGAACGTCGCGGTCAACAAGTTCGCTATGGAACACCATCAAATGCGAATGTTCGACGAGCCCGAATAAAATCAAAAGTTAAAAATCAAAATGCAAAATGACAAATCAAAATTCAAATCTCTCATTTCTTGCGGTCCACGTTCCGCATACGAGTCACGAGTCACGAGTCACGATTCACGATTTGTTAGTTATGAGCAATCGGGCGTTAGTATAGATGCAGGCGAGAAAGCAGCTCGCCAGATTTACTCACATCTTGTCAGCACGTTTGGGCCCAGAGTTATCCAATTGCCGAACGGCTTTGCAGGATTGTTTCGGCTGGACTACGATGAAAGGCTCTTCAAGAAAAACTACAAGAATCCCGTCCTTGTCGCATGCACCGACGGCGTAGGCAGCAAGGTTCAGTTGGCAGCGATGATAAAAAAATATGATACCGTTGGTATCGATTTGGTAGCGATGAACGTCAATGACATGCTTGCGACCGGCGCTGAGCCTTTGTTTTTCCTGGACTATCTGGCGGTTCACAGGCTCGAGACTGAGGTTGTGGCCGAGCTGGTAAAGGGTGTCGCCGAAGGTTGCCGATTGGCTGACTGCGCCTTGATAGGGGGTGAGACAGCCGAGATGCCTGATACGTACCGCAAAGGTGATTTTGATATGGCGGGTTTCGCCGTCGGAGTAGTTGAGCGAAGAAAAATCATTACGGGGCAGAACGTACGACCAGGTGACATCATTCTGGGTCTTGCCTCAAGCGGACTACACAGTAATGGCTATACCCTGGCCCGCAATATATGTTTTAAGAAATTGGGCCTGAAGATGAACGATACCATCGGTACTATTGACGGAGCATTAGTTAGTGATTTATTGTTGGAGCCGACACGGATTTACGTTCGGCCGATAGTCAAACTGCTTTCTCAGTATAAGGTTAAGCAGATTGTTCACGCGATGGCGCATATTACGGGTGGAGGGTTGGTGGGAAATATTCCGCGTGTGCTGCCCGCCAACTGCAACGCAGTAATAAAAAAGTCGAGCTGGCCGGTGCCGAAGATATTCACGTTCTTACAGGACAAAGGCCCCGTCAAAGAGACAGAAATGTTCAGAGTTTTTAACATGGGCATTGGATTTGTGCTAATAGTAGCTGAGGATTTCGCCGACTCAATAGCAAAGAAACTGAC
>CAZFLY010000142.1:0-2662 GCA_964519995.1 uncultured Pirellulales bacterium
ATAAGGCGTTGATGTCAGTAATCTGATTACCACTCAGTTCCAGCCACTCCAGATTTGTCAGATTCGATAAGGCGTTGAGATCGGCAATCTGATTCCAACCCAGATCCAGCCGCCCCAGATTTGTAAGTGCCCCTAAGGCGTTGATGTCAGTAATCTGATTGTTACCCAGATACAGCTCCTCCAGATTTGTCAGAGTTGATAAGGCGTTGATGTCGGTAATCTGATTGTTATACAGATACAACCTCTCCAGATTTGTCAGCGTCGATATGGCATTGATGTCAGTAATCTGATTGTTATCCAGATGCAGGCTCCTGAGGTTTGTCAAAGTCAATATGGCGTTGATGTCGGAAATCTGATTGTCCCATATAGCCAGCCACTCCAGATTTATCAGAGTCGACAAGGCACTTATGTCGGAAATCTGATTGTCCCATATAGCCAGCATCTCCAGATTTATCAGAGTCGACAAGGCACTTATGTCGGAAATCTGATTGTCCCCTATAACCAGCGTTTCCAGATTTGTCAGAGTCGATAAGACATTTATGTCGGTAGTCTGATTTTCCCTCAGATCCAGCTTCCGCAAATTTGCCAGAGTTGATAAAGCATTTATGTCGGTAATTTGATTATTATGCAGATACAGCTCCTCCAGATTTGTCAGAGTCGATAAGGCGTTGATGTCGGTAATCTGATTGTAGCCCAGATATAGCCTCTGCAGATTCGTGGCATATTCGAGACCCTTGAGGTCAACGATTCCTCTGCCGTAAGCCTCGAGTCTGGTTAGGATAAGCATATCGGTTGGCGTGGGGTCGGAAATGCCGAGCTTTTCTTCTACAGCAGCCTTTAAGTTGGCATCAGCGAAATAGACCGGCTCTTCCGCTAAAGCTGTACTTATCGCCAATAACACAGGTAATAAAAAAGCTATGCGATTCATTCCAATCCCTCCTGATTCAATCAGAACTTATTTTAGATTTTTGAATAAAGAACGGTTTTTTCCCTTCGATTAGCTTTTAGAAAGTTCCCTCATGCAAAATTAATTATACATCTATTTCAGGATATTGTCAAAGAATTCGTTAAGTGCTTACTGTGGAGGAGTGCATGTCATGATTGTAGGTGGAAAAAAACCCTCCTTATAGGCAAAATAGAGAAAAATACAAAAAATCACTATTTCGCCATGGAGGGCACGAATTATGGATACCAAAATTTTAGAGCTATTGGAAGAGTATTTCAGCGAAGAATTTGCATTAGTACAGCATGACCTCGCGGCTCTGGAGGAACTGGTAAAAGAAAAGATGCGGTTACTGGGGCAGGGATTATTGCAACGAACAGTTAATCGTCAACCAAACGGTTATAAGAGCAGTTCTTTGGCTTGCAAATGTGCAAGCTCAATGCGTTTTATTCAACACCGTGACAAAGATATACACACTCTTTTTGGATGGATAAATCTCAAGCGAGCTTATTATCATTGTCCCGACTGCGGAAATAGTCTGTTTGCCTATGATGTTGCCAGTGGATTGGGCACAGAACAGCTTAGCCCCGGATTAGCTAAAGCCTGTTGCCTTCTGGCGGTTGATGATAGTTTCGAGCAAACATCCCGAAAGATTGAGGAAGTTTTTGGCCAAAAGGTTTCAGCTAATACGATTGAACGACTGACGCATCAAGTCGGTACGATGGTTTTGCAACAGGCAGATGAGGATTTGGTCAATCTCCGCGAGAACAGAGATGTACCCAAAGCCCAGATAAAACCTAAGAGACTATATATCGCCGCAGATGGCACTACGGTACACGAAACTGATGGTTGGCATGAGTCCAAGATAGGTGTGATTTACTGGCAAGATGAGCATAACGAGAGGAAAAGTTGTTATGTAGGCCGGTTTGATAACTCAGAGATTTTTGGTTGGCATCTTTGGCTTGAGGCTTGTCGTTGCGGTTTACGTCAAGCTGAGCAAGTCATATTTCTGGGCGATGGTGCCGGCTGGATTCGTAATCAAAGACGTAAACATTTTGGCCGTTCCACGTTTATCATTGATTGGTATCATGCAAGTGAACACATATGGGATTGCGGTAAAGCACTTTTTGGCGAAGGCACAACAGCAACTGAAAAATGGGTTCATCGACGTTTAGATTTTCTGTGGGATGGCTGGACCAAAAGATTACTTGATGATTTGCAAGAGCAACGAAAAAAACATCGTGGCTTCAAGAGAGAGGTGATTGATGCGTTGTACCACTATATTTCGGTCAATGAGGAACAGATGCGTTATGATATATTCCGTGAGAAAGGTTATGATATAGGTTCTGGTGCGGTTGAAGGTGCCTGCAAATATGTTGTGGGTAAACGGCTGAAGCAGTGCGGGATGATATGGAATCGGCCGGGCTCGTCATCTATATTAGCCTTGCGAATAACCTGGCTGAACAAAAGGTGGGAGCAACTATGGGAAAAGAAGCCCTTAGCAGCCTGAAAATCTACCTACAATCATGACATGCACCCGTGATAGTGGATTGTGAGAATTACCTATTGACTCCGGAAGAGCCTTATGAGACGATTGGATTTGTTGCCAATGTCACGTTCCCCTGCGCTACACTGCAGGATGCCGACACCGGTAGAATAGCCGTTTTCTACGGTGCGGCAGACACGTATTGTGCACTTGCTTTCACACAGGTGGATGAA
>CAZFLY010000143.1:0-2300 GCA_964519995.1 uncultured Pirellulales bacterium
GGAATATCAGTCGTGGCCAGATGGTTCGGCTGCGCTCACCATGACAAATGCGTGATGCGTATTGCATAAAAAATCCCGCAATAAATTGCGGTAAAAGAAAACCCCCAAATAAATTTGGGTGCTAAATGTGGAATCCGTGTTCCGACAAATGCGGATTTTCAACAAGCACGGAATGACCCCGCACCAAATTCCGAAAGGAGCCTATTTTGAGCGGGGCAAGCACAGGGGATTGCGTCGGCGACGGCTAAAAAACAGTTTACAGATACATTAATCACAGTAAGTGAGCCACTGCTGGCAGAAAGCTGTGAGGTCGCGCCTGTCGACTGTCTCGTCGCCATCGAGATCTGCGGACAAGGTATCACCTGTTTGCTGCCATTGTTGTGCTAAAACGCAGAAGTCTTCGAAATCCACAATACCGTCATTGTTGAAATCTGCAGAACTAATCCACGACAACATCCGACCAAAGATATCATAATCTGAGCCGTCTTGCTCATCACTCTGCCACACGGTGACAAATACGCCATCTTCTCTTAGTGCAACGGCAGGATACTTTTGGTCGTCCTCTGTGTACGTATTGACTTGAAATTCGTCGCCAATAGGTTCGCCCGAACTACTGTACCGTTGGCCGAATATATCTCTTTCATTAACGTTAGGGTCAATCTTACTATCCCAGACAATCACAAACTCACGCTGGTTATTCATTGCAACCTGTGGCCATTGTTGTGAGCCGCTAAGAGTTGTATTGACGACAAACTGCTCACCAATGGGTGTTCCATCCGATTCGTATAGGCGGATCAGAATATCGTCGAGGTTCGCGCCATCAGGATGGTTGTCCCATGTGATGATAAATAGACCGCCTGGAGTCATAGCAACGGAGGGCTTGGTAACGGTGCGGACGTCGGTCGTATTTACCCGAATAATAGATGTTCGTGGGACACCTTCGGGATCGTATAGCATAGCCAGTATGGAATACTGTTTATACTCCCCTTGCCTCCAGACTACTACAAAACCGCCGCTATCATCTATTGCAACATCGGGATCATAGCAGTTTGACGAACTGTCACTGATCTTTAACTCAAAATCTATAGGTGCTCCTGTTTGGTCATATACTCGTGCTTTGATCGATCTCCTATCACCGGATGTGGCGCTGGTCTCCCAGGCAACAACGAAGCGTCCCTCATTGTTCATAGCCACGCTTGGATTTTGTTGCTTGCCCACCATCTTGGTGTTGACGTGGAATTCACCACCTATATGTAAGCCATTTGGGTCGAATCGCTGAGAAAAGATGTCTTCATCCTCTTCGCCGACCATTTCTGGGCCATGCCAAACTACCACGAAATTACCGGAGCTGTCCACGGCAATGGCCGGCTCTGTTTGGTTGCCCTCAGTGGTTGTGTTGATCGGAAATTCTCTGCCAATGGGTTCGCAATCCTGATCGAAGCGCTGCCCAAATATTCCGCCCGAATCGCCGTCCTGATCGTAGCTATTCCAAACCACAGTGAAGTTTCCATTGTCGTCCATAGCCACGGAAGCCTTCTGCTGGTTCGAGGGCGTGCGTGTGTTTACCTGAAAATCGGACTTGGCAACAGTAATAAGAACAGTGCTGAGCAGCAGATATGAGAGAAGTCCTTTTCTCATCGGTTTTACCCTCCATGTCGGTTTTGGGTCCTGTTTACAAGCAGCCGCCGGTGCATCGGTACTCATCTATGGAGTCGCTGGTTCTGAAAATCCCCAATAGCTAATCTAATGGATATTTCCTTGCGACGATAAAAAAAAACGATTTTCGCCCTTCCTGATGCAATTCTGTGATAACCGGGGCTGCGTACGTCACTAAAGCTAATTGTTGGGAATTTGCCTCTGTTGTCAATATAAATCCGCGATGGTTAGATTTTGCATCCGGTCTCGAACAAATAACCTTAGCCGACTGTATATATATAACAGCAAAAATTAAAAAATCGTTAAAAAAGTGTTGACCGTTTGTCGATATCGTAATAGAATTTATTATAGGATAGGTGAATGAAGAGTCTAAGTGCCCAGCAGAAAGGTTTAATAGGCATTTTGAGAAAAATCCTGATAACTTACGTATTTCTGCTTTAGACTGTCGGTCAAAGGTATGTGCCTTTTGAAACCGCTGGCAGTTAGGCAGCGGTTTTTTTGTTGCTCTTTGTTAAGTGTATAATTATAACCGACCATTAGCCGATTAAGGCTGTAACGCTGATAGGCGTTGAAAGTGGCACTCTATGTATGGGCTCGTAGCTCAGTTGGTTAGAGCGCACGCCTGATAAGCGTGAGGTCGGTAG
>CAZFLY010000144.1:0-2031 GCA_964519995.1 uncultured Pirellulales bacterium
TATCGGCAAAAAGACCTTTATATATCCATCATATTATCAGTAATAAAGCACTAGTCCCAATATTGGCTCCAAGCACCATGTCAACAGATTGATGAAAAAGGAGAACACAATTGGTAGAAATACGAAAACTGCAAGATGTATAATGCCGGCTGCGCTTATGGGATATAGAAATGCGTCAATAATCCAGGGCAGCTTACACTCATCCGCTAACGGAGGGTCTTGTTCCAGTATTTTCATGTCGCCTCCCTTCCGCTGCCGTCAAAGTTGTGGTGTTCACTCAAGGGCTTTTTAGTTTTTCTTTTATTAGTTCGGAGGCTTTAGTTAGTGCTTCCCTAATTTTTGCCGGGTCTTTTCCGCCGGCCTGCGCCATTTGAGGTCGGCCTCCGCCACCGCCATCAATTATCGGTGCGATGGACTTAACAATGTCGCCGGCCTTTAGACCTCTCTTGACTATATCGTCAGTCGCACCAGCCAGGAGTGTCGCTTTATCATCCTCTTCAAAGCCTAGCACGATAACTGCAGATTTTGCCTTTTTCTTTAGCATGTCGACGGCTTCACGAGCGCTCTCGACTGAGTCGGTTGAGACCTTGCCGATGATTATATGCGCCTCGCCGATTTTTTCGCAGTTTTCCAGTAGCTTCTTTGCCTCGGTCATTATGTCAGAACCTGCCGCACGAGCTGCGGTCTTGAGTTTTTTGGTGAGCTGTTTATTGTCTTTTATTAGCTGCTCGACTCGCTCAACCAATCCTTCTGATGGAACCTTCAGCATCGCCGACAATTCATCGACAATGTCACTTGCTTTTTCAAGATAGTCCATAAGCCCTGATCCTGTAAGCGCTGTAATCCTTCGTACGCCGGCTGAGATGCTTTCCTCTTTTGTTATCTTAAAGCCGCCAATTGTTCCGAGCCTATCGACATGTGTACCGCCACAGAATTCTTTGCTGAACGCTTCGTGGATCTTGTCATCGGCTTCCGCACCAAGGCCGACTACTCGCACCTCGTTTCCGTACTTCTCACCAAATAGTGCCATCGCACCGAGCTTCTCGGCCTTTTCTCTCGGCATCACTACACACGTAACAGGCAAGTCTGCGGTGATTTTCTCTCTGACCAATTTCTCAATTTCTCTTATCTGTTCAGATGTGGGTGCCTTGGGATAAGTAAAGTCGAATCGCAAATAGTCCGGCCCAACGTAACTTCCCTGTTGTGACACGGATTTGCCCAACACATTCTGCAACGCCCACTGCAATAAATGCGTGGCGGTATGGTTTTTCTTTGTTGCATATCTGTCTTTACTAACTATTGCTGTAACCTTATCGCCAACAGCCAATGAACCTTCCACCATCTTTCCTGCGTGAATGATATAGTCCAGTAATCCTACTGTTCGATCAACAACAAACCGACCTTCTTTCGATTCTATCACTCCACAATCGCCAACCTGCCCACCCATCTCTGCATAAAAGCAAGTTTTATCCAAGACAATCCCAGCATCCTCACCAACTCTAATTCGGCCCTCTTTCTTAGGTCCTTTGTTGTCGAAATATCCAATAATTTTACTTTCACAATGGCCGGTTTCATATTTATACTTATCATCCGTTTTAGGAAACGCAGGCCCTTCAGAACCGCTGAAATATCTTAAAAGCATCTCAGTTTTTTGAGCCAACCTTGCACGCTGTCGTTGCTCTTCCATTAACTGCTCAAATTTAGCAGTGTCAACTTTAAGGTCCCGCTCTTCAGCCATGAGCTGGGTCAGGTCAAGGGGGAATCCATAGGTGTCGTAAAGCTGAAAGGCATCTTCGCCGGTGATGGTTTTATCGGCGGTTTTTGCAGCGCGTTTTGCAGCAGCAGCGAAGATTTCGATACCTCTGTCGAGAGTTCTGCCGAAGCTCGCTTCCTCTGCTTCAATTACTGTTGAGACATAGTCAGCTCTTTCTTCTATTTCCCCAAATGCGTTGCCGAGGCATTCAACAACAACCGGCACGAGCTTATAAATGAACGGCTCGTGCATTCCAAGCTCTCTGCCGAACCGAGAGG
>CAZFLY010000145.1:0-1973 GCA_964519995.1 uncultured Pirellulales bacterium
GTTTGACAAGCTCTACTTTTCGGCTAAAATCCTGTTTTTCGCTGAGAGACAAAGGCTGTGCCGATGAAGACCTATTTGGCTAAGAAAAACGAAGTCGAACAGAAGTGGTGGCTCATCGATGCCGACGGTGCGATACTCGGCCGAATGGCTGCGAAGGTTGCCCCTATCCTGATGGGCAAAACTAAACCCCAGTACACTCCGCACGTTGATGTTGGCGATTATGTGGTGGTTGTCAATGCTGACAAGGTAAGAGTTACCGGCAAAAAGGCCGAGCAAAAACAATACGACTACTACACTCACCATCCCGGCGGGCATAAGTACGTGAGCTTTGCCGATATGATGGCAAAGAAGCCGGAAAAGGTGGTTGAGCTGGCCGTACGCCGTATGCTGCCGAAAAACATACTCGGCAAAAAAATGCTTAAGAAACTAAAGGTCTATCGCGGGTCCGACCACGAGCACCAGGCCCAAAAACCCGAGAAGATAGATCTGTTTTGAAAGTAGCGCATTATGATCGAAACCGATAAACTTGAAGCTGGGGCATCGAGTGAAACCAAGGCTAAACCGATGCCGAAACCAACCGGCGAGCCTAAATTTGGCTATTGGTGGGGTACCGGCCGAAGGAAAAGCTCGGTAGCCCGTGTGCGTATAAAACCTGGTGATGGCAAGCTGCTCATTAATAAGCGCCAGCTATCCGAATACTTCAAAAGAGAGCAGGACAGGTTTGCAGTCGTTGCTCCGTTGAAAGCTGTAAAGGCAGAGAAATCATTTGACGTTTTTGTCAACGTCAAAGGCGGAGGAACCACCGGACAATCCGGTGCAACCAGGCTGGGTATCGCCCGGGCGCTGAGGAAATATGACGAGAACTACATCTCGATCCTGCGCGATGGCGGCTATCTGACTCGTGATCCAAGGATGGTTGAGAGGAAGAAACCCGGCCAACCAGGCGCCAGAAAGAGATTCCAGTTCTCAAAACGTTAGTTTGCACAATTACACGCCGATGATTACAATGACCGCCGAGAACGAATCTTGGCGGTTTTTTTATTGCAGGGAGAAAATATGATTCGAGTTGCGATAATCGGTGCAACGGGATACACCGGGGCAGAATCGATACGAATTCTACTGCAACATAGCCAGGCACAACTCGTATCCCTGAGCGCTTTGCCGGAAGAATGCGGCCACGTTGCTGATGTCTTTCCTCAGTTCATGGGCCGATGCGATTTGGCGATCGAGCCGCTCGACATAGATAAGCTTGCCGGTCTTGCAGATGTAGCTTTTTGTTGTCTGCCGCATAAGGTCTCGATGCAATTTGTGCCGAAGCTGCTCGATGCAGGCTTAAAAGTCATCGATTTTAGTGCTGACTATCGCCTCAAAGACGTTGCCGTTTATGAGAAATATTATGTAAAGCACACCGACATCGCCAATCTCGAGCACGCTGCATTTGGCTTGCCTGAACTTTTCCGCGAGCAGATAAAGGGTGCAAAGCTCGTCGCGAATCCGGGCTGCTATCCAACCGGAGCTGCACTTGCCGTTGCTCCGCTTCTGAAAAAAGACCTTATCGAGATGGACTTTATAATAGTAAACGCGGTAACGGGTACCTCGGGCGCGGGTAAGAATCCTTCCAGCAAGTTCCACTTTCCAAATATGAACGAGAACTTTTTCCCCTACAGTATTGGCACACATCGCCATATGCCCGAAATTGAACAAATCGCCAGCGACGCTGCCGGCAAGAAGGTACAGGTACTCTTTCAACCACACGTTGGACCTTTTGACCGCGGAATTCTCTCCACTGTCTACTGTAAGCCGGCAGGCAAGGTTACGCCGGCGCAATTGCACAAGCTCTTTGGCGAGTTCTACAAGGACGAGCCTTTTGTCCAGGTTCGCGATGATGCCCCGGCCGTCAAAGATGTAGTGGACACGAACTACTGCCACGTTTTCGCAACTTGCGTCAAAGATATGATCGTGAGTTTTTCCGC
>CAZFLY010000146.1:0-1961 GCA_964519995.1 uncultured Pirellulales bacterium
TCAAAGATTTCTTCATCAAGCTCGACATTATACTCCCCGAAAGTATTGACTTCGTGCAGATTCAAGTCGTTGAACATGGTCATAAGGCTCTTGCCGATAAGGATGTCGCCCTCGACCCGGAGCGGCAGTTGCTCTTCAATCCCTATCCAGACTTTACCTTTTAAGCTCTGAATATCAGCAATGACCTTTGGCAAAAGTCCTATGAAGGGTTCGGTGTCTTTACACTCAAAGACCTCAACTTCGACGCCGTTGATGTCGTCTCGTCCCAGATCCCTGTGGTAGCCCTCAAGAAACAAATTGATGAGACCGCTAGGAGTCAGGTTCTCCAATAGCTGCATTTGTTTATCCGTAGAGGTAAACACCCCATACTTCTTACAAGGAGGAAGAACAAGAAGAGTTTGTCGCTTCGGCCGATTGAGAGTGAAACGATATATCAGCTCGTCTCCAACGTATCCTTCCTCAACTAAGCCATACTTGATTGACGAATATTTCACGAGGTCGAACTGGCATTTGACCCCCTCGAACTCACATATATCGCCGTTCTTGCCTGGAAGTGTAAAGGTTTTTGTGCCTCGTATTATCATTGTCTCAATATTGGCGACTTTTTGCTGAACATCTGCGAGGACAACGCTGTCGTTTCCCGGCGTTCCAAATGGGCCGAGCAGAACCAATGCCGTTGCCAATACGATAACTGCCGCTGCTGAATATCTTGTAATTTTACTTTCCATGATTAGTCTCCAAATATGATAAATTTTTGTTTCGTGACTCTGGTCAGCATCCTTATAGCCTCGCTCCAACAGTTGTGCTTCTCTCGGATACCTTTGTGCCCATTGTTGAAAATCAAACATGACCGGCTCACGGTACAAATATTTTGCCAACAAGGATTCCAGCCATTGAATGTCACTGTTACGCTTCATTTGATTCTTTACCTCCTGAAACCTTTTTTTGCTAAAAACGCTGCAATTTTCTTTTTCGCCCGGCGAAGCCTGCCGTCAATCGATTGTTGTGTAGCTCCAAGGACCTTCGCCATCTGTTCATAACTCATCTCGTTGTAGAACCGCAGGTATACTACTTCTCTGAGATGTTGCGGTAATTGCTGTACAGCTTCCGTCATAATCATCCCGTGGTCGCAATCATCGCAGTCATTCTCAAGACTTGCATATTTTTCAGCAGTCTTTCGCTGTCTTGGCAACTCGTGAAGCATATCTTTCGCCACATTTCGGCAAATGGTTCCGACCCAAGCACCGAAAGATTCCGGCCTTTTCAATGTCTTCAGATTGCGACAAGCTACGGCAAATGTCTCCTGGGCCGCGTCTTCAGCCAGATGATGGTCCAACAGTATCGAATCGGCTATTGCTGTCAATGAAGGGTAATATCTCCTGCAAAGCTCACCGAAACTCTTCGGCTTACCTCGTAAAGCCTGTTGAACGAGTATCTGATCATCATTTTCTGTCTTTGCCATCATACCATGTGATACAGAGCGGCTCTGTGTTTTCAATAATAAGTCTCCATTGGAATGCAAAATCGGCGCAAAATAAACAGAAAATATCATGCAATAAATAACACAAGAGTGCGTTGTTTATCTTACTTGTACCGACGATACCTTAATTTGACTTTACTTTTTTTGACATGTAATTTAGGATAGTCAGTCGATAAGTGGACAGAAATGGCGATCAAATATGAATAAGGAGCGTCGATTATGAAGACAAAGTCAAGATTCTTCCTTCCGGTTGTAATTACACTAATGGCCACTGTCTGTTTTGCACAAGACGATATTTCAGCAAAGCTGACACTATCTGCAATAGAGGCCCGGATAGCAGAAATCCGAATGGGTGATATCGTAGTAAAGACCAAACCGGGCGCTGACGTTAAGGTTCAGCAGGTACGTCACGAATTTTTATTTGGTACGGCGATTACAAATCATCTTGCGGAAAAAGACGAGAACGCCATGTCGCCGGAAG
>CAZFLY010000147.1:0-1919 GCA_964519995.1 uncultured Pirellulales bacterium
CCGCTCGAACAACTAAAAATTTGCTGGGAAAACCTATAAAGGGCGGCAGTCCTACAAGTGAAAATGCACCGATGGTAAAGGCTAAGCAGGTAAGCGGCATTTTCTTGCCCATTCCTTCCAGGGCCGAAATTTGTAAAGAACCTGTTTGGTAAATCATATACCCTGCTGCTAAAAACAGCAGTGCCTTAGCTAAAGTGTGACTTACCAGCTGGAACAAACCACCAGTTACTCCATAAGAAGTAGCTATGGCCAAAGCAAACAGGATTAGACCTATTTGGCCTATGCTGGAATAGGCCAGCATCCTTTTGATGTTGCTTTGGCTAAAAGCGCATATCTCACCTATAAGAAGGGTTAAGATTCCCAAAAGTGCTAAAAACAGTAAAATGTTTGAGGCACCAAATATAGTAAATATTACCCTGGCTACGGCATAAAGGCCCACCTCAATGGCTATGCCGGATAGAATCGCGCTTATAGATGATGGAGCCGATGAATGAGCATCAGGCAGCCAGGCATTCAAGGGAAATATAGCTGCCTCCACTCCCAATCCGGTAATAAGTAAAACCATTGGGACAAACAAGGATATCGGGCTGGCCGAGGCAATCTTCTCGGCAATATCAGCCATATTAAGGGTACCGAATTGACCGTAAAGTAAACCTATTCCTATAAGCAGAAGGCTTGAGCCAACTGCCCCTTGAATCAGGTATTTCACCGCTGACTCGATACCAGCCTTATCTCTCAGGTAAGCTACGAGGGCATAGGATGAAATGCAGAGAATCTCGAAGAAGACAAAGAGGTTGAAAATATCCCCCGTAAGAACAACACCTGTAGCTCCGGTAAGCAGCAGAAGATAAAGCATATGGTATTTTTCGGTAGGACCTTCTTTAATGTAATCCAGTGCATAAATAGAAACTAAAAGTCCTACCAAAGCAATAATAGCTGAAAAAAGCACACCCACCGGCCCGGCTACCAGATTAATACAGAATGGAGGTTGCCAGCCGCCAATAGAGACGATTACAGGGTTTTCCAATACTTGGGGAAGCAGCAGTACGGAAACAACAAGGTTAAAAGCAAGTGCTGCCGGCGGGATGTATTTAGCTGCACCTTTCCAAAAAAGAGCAAATAAAGGAATGGCAAAAGCCAGACCTAAAGGTACAGCAATAAGAAGTACAGGATTTACCCCGTTAGATAAAGAACCTACCTCACTCATTCAGCAGTCTCCTGTGTTTCGTTGGATAATGAACCTGCCTCACTTTTGGATAATCCAAACATTTATTTATCTAATGGGGTTTACCATCTTTGCTCCTTTATCCTGCGAAGGTTAAGTGTACCATAATGCTGATATAATCTGATGGCCAACGAAAGGGCCAATGCTAAAACTGCTACGCCAATTACGATAGCTGTCAGCACCAATGCCTGTGGCACCGGGTCAACCATATGCTCAGAGTCTATGCCAGGCCTGGAAAAAATAGGGGCGGTTCCTTTTGTGATATAACCAACGGAAATCAGAAACAGATTCACCCCTGTATCCAAAATGCCAAGACCAACGATGACTTTAATGAGGTTATGTTTAACCAGGATTATATAAAGCCCAATAAATATAAGCCCAAAGGCTCCTATATAATAAATGTAGCTGTTCAAAAAACTCACCGTGCCGTTAACTTTCCTCGATTAAGTTATCTATAATACTGGCTAATTCTGAACCGACCTTAAATCCTATGGCAATATAAATAATGGGGATAACGCCGGCACTAAAGAGCGCATTCGCTGTTCCCTTAGGCAAAAAGTTTAAAAGGAAATAGCCACCAAAAACTAAACCAAGCAGGCCTATTACTACAAAGATAAGCCCTCCTAAAGACTCTGCAAGATTAGATGCAGTCCGGCTAATCCTTCTTTCTCGGCAGCCCAGATAAATTAAAAGA
>CAZFLY010000148.1:0-1884 GCA_964519995.1 uncultured Pirellulales bacterium
ACAATTCTGGAAAGTTGCTCCTCCGCTTTTCGCAGTCGTTTTTCTATAGCGGATTTGGCTATAGCCAAGGGACAAGGCAACTACGAAACTCTCAGCGACGTAAATAAGGACATATTCTTCGTATTAAAGGCCAAATGCCCTGTTATTGCCAGGGACTTGGGCTGTGAAGTTGGTGAGATGATTTTAAGAAAGAGCAAATCAATTAATGATATTGTTGATTTGGTTAAGGAGGCAGAATAAATGCCAGGTTTTGATGGTACAGGACCATTAGGTCAAGGGCCAATGACAGGGCGAGGTCTCGGCTTTTGTGTTTTGACAGCTTCCGAAGAAAATATAGGCCAGGTGAAAGGTATTGCTGGAATCGATGGTAAGCCAGTCGGACAAATGAAGACGAATGAAGATTTCAAGATTACTGGAAAGGAGGTGATTGATATGCCATTTGGAGATGGAACAGGTCCTGTTGGTATGGGACCAATGACAGGAAGAGCCGCCGGATTTTGTGCAGGTTATCCGGTGCCGGGCTATATGAATTCTGCTGTCGGTAGAGCTGGCTTCTATGGTCCCGGTGTGCCGGCATTTGCGCCATATGGTGCAGGTTTATATGGTTATGGTGCTGGCTATGGTGTGCCTTATGCTGGCTGGGCCAATCCTTGGCTTCGCAGAGGCTTTGGCTTTGGTCGAGGCTTCGGTCGGGGCTGGGGTAGAGGTCGCGGCAGAAGCAGATTTGGTTATTGGTAGCATATTCAATTTAGCACTTAATTGCAGAAAGGATAGATATTATGCCAAGAGGTGATGGTACAGGGCCTACCGGCCAGGGTCCCGGTACAGGCCGGGGTATGGGTCGGGGCCAGGGCCAGGGTGGAGGCAGAATGGGCGGACCATTTGCAGCAGGGCCGGGCGGAAATTGTGTATGCCCTAACTGTGGATCAACGGTCGCTCATGTTGTCGGACAGCCTTGTAATGCGAAAAGCTGTCCAAAATGTGGTACAAAAATGACAAGAAGTTAACGTTTTTTCCGAAAGGAGGTTTTATTATGCCAGGTGGAGATGGAACAGGTCCTGGAGGTATGGGGCCGATGACAGGTAGATCTGCGGGTTTTTGTGCCGGCTTCCCAGTACCGGGTTATGCCAATCCTGTTGGCGGACGTGGTATGGGTATGGGCTGGGGCCGAGGTTTCCGAGGCGGTGGTTTTGGTCGAGGTCGAGGTTTTGGTCGGGCCGGAGCTGGATACGGCATGCCTGCCTGGGGAGGTGGCGTGAGCCCATATGCTTATGGCGGGGCTGTGAGCCCATATGCTTATGGCGGTGCGCCGTTTGCTCCAGCGATTGCACCTCAGCAGGAGCTGGACGGCCTTAAAGGTCAGGCAGAATATCTTGAAGATAGCCTTGACGGCATCAAAAAACGCATAGAAGAACTCGAAAGTCAAAAAAACAGCAAAGAGTAAGAAACGCTCAGCTAAAGATCGGCGTTCTTACAGCTTTTGAGCTTGCAAAGGGGTAATGTCTACCCACAAAGCAGTAACTACTATGCTGTATAAGGAGGTATAGCAATGCCAATATTTGAATACAAATGTAATAAGTGCGGGCACAAGATGGAATTTCTGGAAAAAAGCGGCGGCAAAAACAAGCACGTCTGCGAAAAATGTGGAAGCGATCAAGTGCAAAAACTTTTCTCAGGCTTTTCTGTTGGGGCCGGTACTAAATCCGGTTCTGAGGCTGGCGACTCCTGTCCCACGGGGACGTGTCCCCTCTCATAGAAAGGACTTCTTATGAAAATTGCAGTAACATCAACAGGGCCTACTCTTGATGACAATGTCGAGGCTCGGTTTGGTCGGTGTCCCTATTTTTTGATTATTGACACCGACACAATGCAATTCGAGGCGAT
>CAZFLY010000149.1:0-1777 GCA_964519995.1 uncultured Pirellulales bacterium
ATGTACCAGGTCCCGTTACCGGTGTAACCACCATTATTGGTGGCGATTACAATCTGTACCTGCGTAGCTGCGGGGGGCATCTGGTTTCTAAATAGAGTGTAGTCCCAGGTAACTGTCATCGTATCGTTAGCGTCGGGGTCATTACTATCCCACCCACCAGCGTTGCCTAAGCCCATCAAATTATAAGCACTGTTGTCTTGGGCACGCATGTCGAGGTCGCACCAATGGTCTCCCGTACCTCGTGTCCATTCGTTAGCTAACCGCGTGACGTCCATCGAGATGATGTTGTTAGCCCTGAAGTCATCAGCATTCACGTTGGTATTTATCAAAAACCAATTAAATCCATCGGTCGGCTGCACCGCCATGAGACTGTAGCTGTCTAATGTAGCCCCGGTCGTGCTGTAACTAAAAATAGGATTCCCGGGAGGACCCCAGTCGCATGCCCCCCATGAGTCCATATTGTTTTCAAAGTTGCCTATCACAACTTCACTGTAACTGGTGGACGTCAGACTTAGCATCGAAACAGATAGGATTAATAAACACAATTTCTTACACATAATAATCCTCCTTCAAAATAAGTTAAGTAATGAAGTTTAGTACGTGTTCAAAAAGCTTCTTGTCTTCGATAAAATATCAAGAATCTTATGATTTATTACGCCCCTCTCACAAAAACGACATCTAATAACATCTACCTCCTCAAACAAGAATCCGGCTCTGTTAATATATTGGGATTGACGTTACATCTTTCCTATAAAACATACAATTAATGCGGTTATATGACGTGTATACATCCTTCCTCCAAGACTATAAGGGACTGTAATGCCCATGAATAAAACTACTTGGAGCAGCCAAATTAAAGAGTTGTACACACCTCAAGCCGCTTCCAGCTAACATTGATTATACATTTTTGCATTGCCTGTGGCAAGGTTAATTTCTATAGATTTGTTGTCGTTCCTCGTGTCGGCTCAAAAAACCAGGGCCTATGCAACCGCATAGGCCCCGAAACGATACAGACTATAGTGTCATTCTTACTTGGTAGCGCACTTACAACACCGGCCAGATACGCTCCTCAAGCCAGGCTGACGCCAATTCCGCATAATCGCTAAAGTCAACGTCGCCATCACCATCAAGATCAGCTATAAGTTCTGCACCCGGCGCAGGTATGCTAAGCCATTCACCTGCCATCTCATCAATATCCGAATAGTTAACCACACAGTCATCGTTGAGATCTCCGACAGGTTGTAGCTGCGATGGTACACATCGAGGCCAATGCAACCTGATGTCATCGAAGTACATAGAGCCTGTGCCTGCAGATGCAGGAGCAGCCTTGTTGCCAACACCAAGGGTCATCTTGGTAATGGCTGCTGTATTTACGCCAGCATTGGTGAACTCACGCATGTCAATGTTGAAATCCTGCCATTCATATATCTGTGTTGCATTTGGCTCGGGATACTCAACGAGATGGGAGTTATCATCATCGTCTTCGACGATGACGTAGAGCCTGTCGGCATCGTTGCTCAGTATGCCAATATCCTGCGATTGGGTGAACGGCCCCGTTGGAGTAACGTCACCAATGATTCTGACGTTGGAGAAGACCGCTTCGGCCGTCTGAAACTCTTCATGTGAGCACAAATGCAAGCCGATGTAGGTATTGACACTCATCGGGATGTTAGCCGATGATGGATTATCACCCTGCACGTCAACCCAGGTGACGTTGTCAGTCGAATGCTCAGCAAAGAAGTCATTCTGAACGCGTCTTATTCTCACCCAATGCGGT
>CAZFLY010000150.1:0-1758 GCA_964519995.1 uncultured Pirellulales bacterium
TGTCTGTGCCATAATTACGTTCCGTTGCTCCAGGTTATTCGGATAGGCTCTAAATATGAGGGTCTTGATACCTAAGATACTTAGGCATTACTATTATCTTACAGCTTAATATCTAATTTTGGATAAACCGTACTAAATCTGGAGGTCTTGATACCTAAGATACTTAGGTATTGTGTGGACATCAATCAACCAAAATAGTCAGCACTATTAATTTATATGTTCTATATAATGCCTAAGATACTTAGGCATAGTTCTTATACCAACCCATCATAAAGTCGGCACATTTAATTGACGTGTTCTTTATAATACCTAAGATACTTAGGTAATCTTTATAAAAACAAATAAATAATGTTTAAAATACTTCGTTGGTTTTGAGAAATGTGAGTTATGAAGTTTCATATAAGTTGGTAACTATACGAAATTCTGTTGTAGGTTATTGTTACTTACCGAATATTAACACTATCATTATCGTTGAATGACGTATGTATTAATAATACCTAAGATACTTAGGCAAAGTTCTTAAACCAATTTATCAAAAAGTCAGCAAGTTTAATTTCTATGTTATATATTATGCCTAAGATAATTATGTATTCTTCGAAAATCAATCAGGAAATCTTAGAAAGTAATCGGTCCGTTAGGGGATGCCTCCCGCAAGGGATCCCATAGGGATTATGGAATTTGTATTGACAAATAATTGGTCAGCTTTGGCAAATACTTTAGTAGCCTGATTGGTGCAATTCATCGCACCCAAACTTACTCTTGTTGCCTACGTTCATACTTACCCATCATAACTTAAAAAGTGCCGGACACTTTTAATTCGCAGTTGAAGAGCATATAAATTCTGGTGTTGTAATTATAGTAATTAATACATAAGATACTTAGGTATTGTGTCGATGCCAATACATCATAAAGTCAGCACATTTAATTGATGTGTTTTATATAATACCTAAGATACTTAGGTATTTCTATTATCTTAAAGCTTAATATTTAATTTTAGATAAACCATACTAAATCAGGAGGTCTTGATACCTAAGATACTTAGGTATTCTTTGAAAATCAATCAGCAAATCTTAAATAAAAGAACAAACAGGGAAGAAATTATATCAATCAAAAATACTCCTCTGGATGGTAAGATTATTGCACTACATGTCTATAACATCTAGTGGACATAAAGAACGTAGGATGGACTTTAGCACATGCGGTCACTTGATATCAAGTGTTCGATTCTCAATGCCTAAGATACTTAGGCAAAACTCTTATACAATCCATCAAAAAGTCAGTAAGTATAAATTCTATGTTATATATCATGTTTAAGATACTTAGGTATTCTTTGAAAATGAACGAGAAAATCTTAAGAAGTATTCGGTCCGTTAGGGGATGCCTCCCGCAAGGGATCCCATAGGGATTATGGAATTTGTATTGACAAATAATTGGTCAGCTTTGGCAAATACTTTAGTAGCCTGATTGGTGCAATTCATCGCACCCAAATTAACTCTTGTTGCCGGCGTTCCTGTTTGCCCATTACAAGTCAAAAAGATGCAGGTGGACACTTTTAATTCGCAGATGAAGAGCATATAAAATCCGGTGTTGTAATTATTATAACTAATACCTAAGATACTTAGGTATTCTTCGAAAATCAATCAGAAAATCTTAAGAAGTATTCAATCATCATAGGTGAAATAAGGTCAAATAAATAAGTTGCAAAAAAAGATGTGACCACAGAACTCCCCAAGTCCACTTATTATCACCAAATTTATA
>CAZFLY010000151.1:0-1728 GCA_964519995.1 uncultured Pirellulales bacterium
ATGACTTCAGGGCTAACAACATCATCTCGATGGACGTCACGCGGTTAGCTAACGAGTGGACTCGTGGAGACCCTGAGGAAGACCATAATTGCTACCTCGACGCGCGTTTCCAAGACAACCGCAATTATAATTTGGTGGGCTTGGGCAATGCCGGTTATTGGGATAGTAATGACCCCGACGCTAACGATACGATGACGTTTACGTGGAACTACACTACATATAAAAATCAACCTGACGTGCTGTCCCCTAACGCTACGTCGATACAGATTGTAATCGGCACCAATGGCGGTGGTTACACCGGCAACGGGATCTGGTACATTGACAATATAAGGCTACTAACCAGCCGTAACGAGAAACCGCGAAACGGTGCGTGGGGTGTGGGGCTTGATCCTACTCTTAAGTGGGATGAAGCATCACCAGCCGATAAATTCGATGTATATGTCGGCACCGATTTTAACGATGTAAACGACGCCAGCAGAGCAGACCACCCTGGCTTGCTGTTTTACAGTGAGAACCAGGATCCTAACAATTATCCTATAACTGGAACTACTAATGGTACGACTTATTACTGGCGGATCGATGATGTTGTTGGCGGCACCCGCACGAAGGGAGAGGTCTGGCACTTTACGACTTATCTTCTGGGCTCAAAAATCACTGTTATCGGAGACTGGGAACAGCAGATGGACGGATGGGTTGCCTCAGATCCCAATGACGCCAATATGGTATTAGGCTATAGTACTAGAGGAGCCACATTGAACAACTACAGCCTCTCGGTAGATGCTCCGCAAGATTGGTATAATGCTGTGCGAATCCCGATTAACGAGACCGGTTTTACTCACCAACTTTTGGCTAACAACCGCTTCTCATTGGACGTGACATGGAATACTACCGAGTTCTCAGGAGATATCGAGAGCATTGTTATCGATGGCGACGAGATTCAAGGGTTACAATTGGCACCTACGAGTGATACTATTATTCGTTCTGATGGTAGCTTGGTTACGAGGACGTTTAAATGGGACTATACTGCTATCGATTTTAGTACGCTTCCTGCCGAGCCTAACGAACTGACGTTAAGTATCTGCACAACGGCAGAGGCCAGAGGTCGTTACTACTTCGACAACGCACGATTTTACAACTCTAAAGTTGCCTCTGACCCAAGGCCTGGCGACACTGAGACAGATGTGCAGCAGGAGGCTCATCTCGTCTGGACGCCTGGGGAAGGTGCCGAGACACACGACGTATATTTCGGCGCCGATTATGACCAAGTAAACGACGCCAGCAGATCAGACCAAACGGGCTTACTGTTTTATGATGAGGATCGAGCCTACGATGCTAATGATGTCGATGTCGCAAATGTGCTCGGATATCCTTTGACTTTCGACACAACCTACTACTGGCGGATTGACGAGGCCAATGAAATCATCTGGAAAGGCGATGTCTGGAGCTTTAAGGTAGGCCGGTATCTTGTTGTGGACGATTTCGAGGACTACAACAACAGCTCTCCAGACAAGGTCTACCAGACCTGGATAGACGGTTTAGGCTATACTCAACCGCCGCCAGGGGTACCCGGCAACGGCACCGGTTCAACTGTCGGTCACGACATTGTCAGTCCGGATAGCCCATACTATCAGGGCAATATCATAGAGACCTCCATCGTCCACGGGCGCGGCCAGTCGATGCCGATGGATTACAATAATGTGAATGATCCGTATGTCTCAGAAGCTATAC
>CAZFLY010000152.1:0-1640 GCA_964519995.1 uncultured Pirellulales bacterium
GTCGGTGTCCCTATTTTTTGATTATTGACACCGACACAATGCAATTCGAGGCGATCGAGAACCCTAATATTGCTATCGGTGGTGGTGCAGGAATTCAGTCCGCTCAGTTAATGTCGGAAAAAGGCGTAACAACCGTACTCACCGGCAACTGCGGTCCCAACGCATTTAATGTATTCGGCCAGGCAGGCATACAGGTTATCGTTGGCGTCAGCGGACCTGTACGTAATGCTATAGAACAATTCAAAGCAGGAGCTTTCTCTTCTGCTTCGGGGCCGAGTGTAGCCAGCCACTTTAGTGTGAACACTGCACCGGCGGACCCGACGCCAACGGGACAGCCAATGAATAGCCCAATCGGTCAAGGTGGTGGAATGGGCTTGGGCATGGGTGGCGGACGTGGTATGGGCCGAGGCATGGGCAGAGGCAGAGGTATGGGCCAGGGTATGGGTCGCGGTGGTGGAATGGGACGTGGTATGGGCAGAGGTGGCGGAATAGGTCGCGGTATCGGTATGCCAGGCCCGATGGGTATACCTTCGACCGGCTCGGCAGCAGATTTCCCACAAGGCGCCGGGGGGCAGATGGGCCCTGAGCAGGAATTGGCTGCTCTAAAGCAGCAGGCAGAACTGCTTGAACAGCAAAAGCAACAATTAAACAACAGAATAGCTCAGCTTGAAAGGGGCCGTAGGGCTGTAGCGGTTGTTGATTCCGAAAAATGTACCGCCTGTGGTATTTGTGCCGATGTCTGCCCGGTCAACGCTATCACGATAAAAGGACAGGCCGTGGTAAATCCGGATGTTTGTACAGGCTGTGCCGCGTGTGTTTACGAATGCCCAAGCGCTGCTATTGTGATTACCCAGCAGACGATCGGTAAGTAAAAACCACGGGGCTGGCGGGCAAGTTGTGTAGTACCATCTGTAAACTCGGTAAGCTTTCAACTCGCAGGGAAAGCAAATGGAACGATTTATGCTGAAATCAAAGATCCATAGGGCAACATTAACCGGAACAGATCTGGATTATCAAGGGAGTATCACCATCGATGAGGAGCTTCTTGGGAAAGCTGACATACTGCCGGGTGAGCAGGTTCACGTGCTGAATATCAATAATGGCCGGCGTTTTGTGACTTATGCTATTGCAGGGCCGCGAGGTTCCGGCACTGTACTCTTAAACGGCCCGGCAGCAAGATTAGGAACGGTCGGCGATAAAGTCATAATCATATCTTATTGCCAAGTTTCTGATGATAAGGCAAAAGATTTGAAGGCAAAAGTAGTATTCGTTGATGATGAAAGCAGAGCAAAGGAATAAATAAGTGGAAAAAGGAATAATCCCACAATGTGCACGATGTGAGATTAAAGAATGTCGCAATGGCAAGGATTGTTTCTCGCAAACCTCCAATCATAGACAATTATATCAAGGCAGCCATATAGCAGAATTGCACAAAGCCGCTTCGGCAGTTGAGGCGAGGTATTATGGCAAAGAAACGCGATTGGGTGAGATAATATTGTTTGCAAAGCAACTGCAATATAAAAAGATAGGTTTGGCCTTTTGTATCGGCTTAAGTGAAGAAGCAAAAGTCATTGAGGAAATTCTCTCAAAGCATTTTGAAGTGGTATCAGTTTGCTGCAAGGCTTGTGGAATTGATAAGA
>CAZFLY010000153.1:0-1484 GCA_964519995.1 uncultured Pirellulales bacterium
TGTTTGTATTGATAAATCATTAAAACCAGCCGCCTAAAAAGTGCGAAAGTTGACATTATAAGACATGAATAAATAAAGAAAGTGAGAGAAAAAGTATTGCGTTCAGTCCGTTGCTCCACGGGACCACTTGCGGGGCTGCTCGTCTCGGCGAAGGCCTAGGCCGTAGCGGGAACGGTATCTCTTTCATTATTCTCTTATATCTTTTAGCGCGCATACTGTCTTATTTATAGTGGCCGTCAGTAGTTTTCTCACCTTTAATTAACCTCTGAAGTTTTCACCTAGCAAGCAAGAAACTGATTGAGTTTGTCCATAAGTTTCTCTGTATTTCGGGTCTGGCACTCCCAGATTGTTAGAACTTTCCAGCCTTCCTTTAGCAGCTTGCGAAGATTTTATTTATCTCTGGCAACATTACCTTCCCGCTTCGACTGCCAGAACTTGGCGTTGGTGGCCGGTTTTACTTTGCCATAATGGCATCTGTGAACATGCCAGAAACAGCCGTGAATAAAAATAATTTTGTGTGACTTTAAAAAACCTTGAAATTCCTAAAGAAACACAGAAAATATAAAAGGTTTTTTGGGAGAATATATGCCAAGTGGAAAAGAATGGCACAGAGCCGAATTGATAGTCGCATTTAATTTGTATTGTAAAGTGCCCTTTGGTCAACTGCACAAATCAAACCCTTTAATAATTCAGTTGGCCAATAAAATGGGCAGAACCCCGAGTTCTGTTGCAATGAAACTTGTTAATTTTGCCAGTTTAGACCCAACCCATAAAAATCGCGGCATTAAGGGACTATATCATACGAGCACAAGTGACCGCCAAATTTGGGAAGAATTTAATGGAAACTGGGAAAAATTGTCTTATGAGAGTCAAAAAGCTTTCAATAAATTATTTGCAAAACCTCTTTATGATGAAATATTTGATAAAGCTGAACGATTGATTGATAAACCCACAGAAAAGAAAGGAACCGTACGCATTCGACTTGTTCAAAGTTTCTTTAGGGAAGTGGTTCTATCGAGTTATAATTTATCGTGTTCTATGTGCCGTTTAAATATTGTGAAACTTCTTAGTGCAAGTCATATCATTCCGTGGTCTGTTGAAAAGAAACGTAGAGGAGACCCCAGAAACGGTCTTTCCTTATGTGCTTTACATGATAGAGCTTTTGACCGTGGCTTGATATCTATCGATGACAAATACCAGATTTTGTTATCCAAAGAGTTAAAAGCTGAATATCGAAATGATTTGTATAAAGTCGCTTTTTTGAATTTAGAAGGAAGTAAAATAAAGTTACCCGAGAAATTTAAACCAGATTTGGATGCTTTGGTTTATCACAGAGAAAAAATTTTTTCTGAGTAGGAAACTCAAAATGAATGACATGGTAATACTTAAATTGCCAAGGGCTGCGGTTTTGCAAATATTGGATGGTTTACAATAGTCAACTTTCGCACTTTTTAGGCGGCTGGTTTTAATGATTTATCAATACA
>CAZFLY010000154.1:0-1474 GCA_964519995.1 uncultured Pirellulales bacterium
AAAGCCACATACCCTCGTCAGCATTTGCAGGGATGCTGACGCTCATAATAATAAACACAATCACCCGTTGCTTAAATGGAGTTCTCATATTTCACTCTCCGATTCCATATCTTGTTCACCATTGGTCAGTGTATTTTCACTTTGCGTATAATCACTACTGTAATTCGGAATTTCACATTTGTACTGCTTAAAAGCACTCCTGCCTTTGTCAATTCTAACTGATATCAAAGATTTATTTGAGTTTCAATTGCCCAAAGCATTATTTTAATAAGTAATGCCACCAAGATTACCAAAAAACAAAGGTGAAGAAAAGAAATATTGCAAATGGGCGTTGGTAAGTGAAGGCAGGCTCGATCCGAAGACGGTATGAGTAGAATAGATACCTTGCATGAGAATTTATAGATATTGTCTAACCAAATCCCTTAACCTGTGCCATTTCTGCTAACGGGAAACAATACGCAATACGAGACACGATATACGCCGCCTCCGGCGGAATCAATAATCAATAACTTACCATCCTCTGTCATGCCGAGCGTAGCCGAGGCATCTGCCTTAAATACCCAATCGCCAATAGTAAATAGTCAATTGAAACACCCTGCTCTCCGCGCCATTATCTTTACCCTGTGAGATGTTATTTGTCCCGTGAGGTGTGATGACTACCCCATCGGGACTATCTAACCGGGGTTTGCATACTGACAAAAACTTGTCCTGGCGCAAGCGGGAAATCAATGGCTTAGCCATCAAATCCTGCCTGCCCTCGAATGTTTACCCGCCGTAGTCTTTTTTGACGAAGGCAGGTCGCAGTCGGGGGTATTGTCTCCACGTCCTTATCTGGAGTATATCAATCCACTCCAGTTTGAATCGCTCACCGTCATTGCGAGGCCCAGCATTTTGTTCTGACGGACCGTGGCAATCTACTGTCATTCCGGACTTGATCCGGAATCTACATTTAACCCGCCTTTAACATGGGGATTCTCCCAACACTCAAACATCTGATGTGACGTGATGAGCGTGCTGACCGGCTCATACTCCCGGCTTGGCTCATTTTCTAAATTGAATCGCTTCTTGACTGCCTTGCCTATCTGCGGGTTCACGCCGTCAATCCCGTGCTTTTGTATGAGGTCCAGATACTCCTGCATCAATTCCCGGTTATTCTGAATACACAGAAACACCGCATCCGTGATATGATCCTTGAACCAATCTAAAACCTTCTCCTCGAAATCTGATATCTGTGACATCTTTACATCCCCCAATCAATCGATTGTCATTCCGGACTTGATCCGGAATCCATATTTAGCCCCGAAGCCTGCTTCGGGGGTCCTTCTTTTTTTTGACGAAGGCAGGTCGTAGTCGGGGGTATTGTCTCAATGTCCCTGTCGGGCATTTTTGCCACACATTCGTCTTCTTCACTATTTCTCGTAGTGCTTTATTACTGATAATATGATGGATATATAAAGGTCTTTTTGCCGATATA
>CAZFLY010000155.1:0-1412 GCA_964519995.1 uncultured Pirellulales bacterium
CGAATCGCGACAAAATCTGCGAACCTACATCAAAGGGCAGCTTTCCGATCTGCCCCGCAAGAGCGTTGAGCCGATCGCGTTGGCGGGTAAACTGCCGCCCCGCACCCTCCAATTTTTTCTTTCCTCTATCCCATGGGACCAAGGCCGTATCGTTGACAAACTTCAGTGGACCGTAGCTGCCGAGCATGCTCATCCTGAAACTATAGGTATTATCGATGAGTCCGGCAACCCCAAGAAAGGTTCTCATACTGCCTGCGTGCAACGACAATGGTGCGGCAACACCGGCAAGATTGATAACTGCGTGGTCGGGGTTCATACTGCTTATGTGGCCGGCGATTTTCAATGTATTCTCGACAGTGACCTGTATTTGCCTGAGGATTGGGCTGATGATCCTGCTCGTCGTAAAAAAGCAGGCATTCCTGAAACGGTAGTTTATCGCAAGAAGACTCAAATTGCTCTGGATCAGATTTCTCGCTCTGTTGGTAATGGTATTCGCGTGTTGGCCTGGACATTTGATGAGTTTTATGGCAGGGACCGAGAGTTTCTTGATGGTCTGGATGCTCTTGGGCAAAATTACGTTGGTCAGGTGCCATCTGATTTTACCGGCTGGTTGCATGAACCTCAAATACTGCTTCGCCCTACACCACAAGAAAGGCGAAAACGTGGTCGAAAACGGCATTTTCCACGTCTTTCGCGTAAAGCATTGCCCGCCTGTGAAGTTCGAAATTTGCTGCGTTTTTCCCGTGTATTTCAAAAGCAGAAATGGAAAAAGTTTCGTGTAAAAGATGGCGAAAAGGCACCTATGGTCTGGCAAGTTAAGTGCGTCAAGTTTTATCGCAAGCATGGTGGCAGCGGCTTGCCCGGCCCGACGCACTATTTGATTGTCGCACGGGATGTGTTGAATCCGAGGCAGATCAAATACTTTGTCTCCAACATGGTGCCGACAGCAAATAGTATCACTTTGGAAAAACTCCTGTGGATAGCATTTTCTCGTGCCCCAATAGAGCGATGTTTTGAAGTGGGCAAGCGAGAGTTGGGAATGGATCACTTTGAGGTCCGGGGCTGGCTGGGGATTCATCGTCATTTCTATATCACTCAGCTCAGTTATCTGTTTTGCTCTGGTGTTCATCAAAAGCTCAGAGAAAAAAAAGACGTCCGGTTTGTATCTAACAGTCGAACAAGTTCGCATGGCCGCTTGTACTTGGATAGAAGCCCAGAGCCTTGCACCTTCGGCTCAAAGAGTGCTTTACCAGCAGACTGTCGAGCGGATTTTGTACTATCAGAGGCGCAATCAGCAGGCTCGAAAGTCGCACAGAAAAAAGACTCTTCGAAGATTGCGAAAATTGGGTATCAAAATCAGCCAATTGAACTCTTGTGTACCTCATAATTTATAACTATGTCGCGCTGTAGTA
>CAZFLY010000156.1:0-1363 GCA_964519995.1 uncultured Pirellulales bacterium
CGGGCTCACCTTCCGTCACACCCAGGTACCAGTTTGCCCATGCAACGCAGCCCTGACCACTGAATAAAATGAGTCCGCCGTCCGGGTTCACGACATTCACCCAGACCGCCACCGTATATTGCCCAGTACTACGCAATTGCAGTGCCGAGCTATTTGGGATAGTCACAAGGTCTTCATTGCCGTCAAAGTCAAGGGCACCGTTGATCGGGCCGACAATCCACGTGGGATTTCCCTGCAAGGTGCCGTTATTGCCGCCGACGACATCATGCAACGTGGCTCCTGTGCTCTCATCAAAGGGCCAGTAGGCGATCAGTTCGGCTGAAGCTGAGCCGGTCACCCCAAGAACTAAGACACACAACATCAGATAAATCAATTTCTTGCACATAATACTCCTCCTTTTTTTAAAAAAGTTAAATTGAAAATACTTTTCAAGTGACTAATCATGGCTCTTGCATGGAAATCCCCTGGCCATATATTGGTAATCTTCCTGCTCCTCTGCGGGAGGTGTCATATTAAATTGGAAGGTTGTTGGCTGATACATAGCTTCATGGCACCAGTCAATGAAGCTCTTATCATGCCATCTGTGCATTTCCGAATGGCCGTCAGCGAAACCTAAAGTTGTCCGCTCATTGTGCCACATTGCCAGTGGGTCTATCCATTGTTGCGGATTATAATCAATCTGCCAGGAACCGACATTGTAACCTCTGGGATCGATGTCCTCCAAGAAGACGTACTTAAGAGCCGGTTTTGTTATCTCAGAATATATCTTGGCGATAACGTGACTTCCCGGCCAGCCGGGTTCTCCATTTGCGCCGTTGGCGATAGAAAAGCTTCGAAAGGCATATTGTCGCGGGTCTTTCAGCCTTAGGTCAGCAGGGCAGCGATATACATCTATAGTCTTGCCAACATAAGGAAAAAGTAAGCCTTCTCTTATACCATCCAACTTTTGCTCGACAGTTTCACCGCTCGGATTCCGCACCCAAGCGTCTATGTGTACGGCGTCGATCATGGCCGGGACCAATTTATCATCATTCTCGTCTTTATACATAAACCAAGCCAGCGAGAGCGTCTTGACATTACTGACACAGTGGATGCGTTTGGCTTGATCTCTTGCTGCCCTTAAGGCCGGCATCAGAATCGCCATTAAAACGGCTATGATTGCGATCACAATCAATAATTCAATGAGTGTGAAGGCTTTCTTTGTCATTTTTTGTTATCCCAATAACATAGGAAACGGTTCTTCACTAACTTCCCCAACATGTCTCATCTTCCAAATAATATTTAATATCTTATACATTCACATAGTCTGTTATGACTTTTCCTCAATCGTTAAATAGGGTAGGCCAAACAACGTCCAGTCGTG
>CAZFLY010000157.1:0-1319 GCA_964519995.1 uncultured Pirellulales bacterium
TCGGTCGAAATGACATAAGCGCAAATTTTAATCACAATTGGTATTAGCCATCAGAGACTGATATTTCCCGCAGAGCTTTGTCCGTTATACCGGTCAGGCAAACATCATTGTCGAACTGCTTAATATCTACATGGCGCAACCCAACTTCTGATATTAATTCGGCCATAGGTTTAGTGATGCCGATTGAGCCTGAGCGGCCGAGTATTTTCGGCGCGATGTAAATGTACAACTCATCTGCAAGATTCTCCTTAAGAAATGAACTCGCAACCCGCGGTCCACCTTCCACAAGCACTTGTTGCAGGCCCCTCCGACTCAATTCTTTTAGCAAAAAGTGTAGATTAGATCGGTTTTGTCCATCGGGATAGGCAAGTATTTTAGCCCCCTTTTGAGATATACTCTCCACAGCCTTTGGATTCGCTTTGACGTATTCCCGACTGGCATATACAATCACCAGGCTTTCCTTGGCAGTTCTAAGCAGCCGGGATTCGAGCGGAATTCGAAGAGAACTATCCAGAACTACTCTGACAGGCTCTCTGCCTTCGCTTGGTCGAGGCGTCAACAAAGGGTCATCTGCAATGACCGTATTGACACCCACGATTATCGCCTGAACTCGCCGACGCAACCTGTGTGCATCTTTTCTGCTAAGCTCACCGGAAATCCACTTTTTAGGCTCAATTTTTTCAGCATAGGCAAGTTTGCCATCAATGCTCTGTGCCCATTTCAATATGGTCCAGCATTTACCGGTAGTCGTAAATTTGAGAAAGGGCGCGCTTAGCAAACGCGCCTCGGTTTCACAAACGCCGAGCTGCACTTCTATTGCTGCGTTACGCAACTGCTCCAGTCCGGCGCCTCTGGCGTGCTCCGACGGGTCAATCAGAGCGGCAACAACTTTACCTATCCCGGCATCAATGATAGCTCGCGTACAAGGCGGGGTTCTGCCCTGGTGACAACACGGCTCAAGCGTGACATACATAGTAGCTCCCTGCGGATTAGCTCCGAGACTCCCACAGTCTTCAAGAGCATTTAACTCTGCATGAGGACCTCCAAACTTCTTATGCCAGCCCCTCCCTATGATTTGGCCAGCTTTTACTATTAAGCAACCAACCGCAGGGTTAGGCTCAACAGAGCTAATGCCTCGCCGGGCCAACTTCAAAGCAGCCCGCATATATTTTTCGTCTTGAATCACTTTGCCAAAACTCGATTTAAAGCATTTTCAAAAACTCTTTTTCGTCTATTACTTTAACGCCCAACTTTCTGGCTTTATCGAGCTTACTTCCGGGTTCCGTGCCGGCCAATACAAAATTAGTCTTTTTACTTAC
>CAZFLY010000158.1:0-1318 GCA_964519995.1 uncultured Pirellulales bacterium
ATGACATAATACATCACTTGCCTATCTCTTCTCACCTCCTTCAAGTTGTTTTTCTAAGTTAAGCAATCAATAACCTGACCCCAGTGAGGAAAGTTAGCTTCGCATCTTCAACAAATCATTTAACAGCGAATAAGTGTCTTCTTTGGAACCATAGTCGAACGCGAAATCACCACGATCATAAGCGTAATAAATACTTCGTAATATTTCTATTGACGAATCAATCAGTTTTTTAAGGTCGTTTGGTGATATCCCCGCACGTTTAAAAGATTCTTTACTGTCTAACTTCTCACTTAGATGAACAAAAGAGTTGTTTCTAAGGATCTGTACTTTTCCGAATAGGTCTTTAATTCCATTTAGTCTATTCTTAATCTTGTTCAACCGAGAAGATTGAATTAAATTGTTTCTTTCGGCCAATTGGAGCAACGAGTATATGTTGGTTCTCTTATTCGTATTTTTATCTAACGCTTTTGACAAGTTTAGTAGGATGGCTGTAAAATGAGCACTGATAGAAGCTCTGAAAAAACCAAGATAATGATTCATGACATTTATATATTTGGGTCTATCGTCTTTGTTTTTGTATATATACCAAATATTATAATGTTCGCTTGCGGCAACGAGGGCATCCTTTACTCGATTTAAATCTTGTTCAAATTTTCTTTTTACTTTTGCGTCGTTCACTCCGAAACACCAAATTTAATTATTCTTGACTCAGTTCGAATAGCTGCGATTCATTTGAGGTGCGTTTGGTTTTATGATATTTTAGACCGAGATGTTCGCATGCCTCTTTGGTTATCTCTCTGCCGCGCTTTGTTCGGCGAAGAAAACCTATCTGTAAAAGATAGGGTTCAACAACGTCTTCAAGTGTGTCTCTTTCTTCGCCGAGTGTCGCGGCGATGGCATCGATGCCGGCCGGTCCGCCATCATAGACATTAACCAACGCACGCAAAAAGGCCTTATCCAATTCATCAAGTCCCTGCGAATCGACCTGCTCCATCTTCAGGGCACTTTCGACAATCTCGGCGCTAAGTATGCCTGAGCCTTTGACCTGCGCGTAATCACGAACACGCTTGAGCAATCGATTTGCCACCCGAGGCGTCCCGCGCGATCGACCTGCAATCAGTTCCAGAGTTCCGTCTTCACACTCAAGCTGTAAAAGGCCTGCGGACCTGGCAAGAATCTCAGTTAGTTCCCCCGCGCTGTAAAAATCCAAATGATAGAGCATTCCAAATCGGCTGCGAAGCGGAGCGCTTAAAAGCCCTGCTCGCGTTGTCGCTCCAACCAAAGTGAATCGTTTCAGCGGGAAATTTATCGTCTTTGC
>CAZFLY010000159.1:0-1239 GCA_964519995.1 uncultured Pirellulales bacterium
TAAGTGCGAGGATTGTGGCTACAAATTTGAAAAGTTCCAAAGCATGAAGGACAAACCCATCGAGAAATGCCCGAAGTACGAAGGCAGAGTTCGACGTTTAATCAGCGGCGGAGGGGGCATAATTTTCAAGGATTCAGGCTTCCATACAACTGATTACATTAACAGTATTTCTCCAGCCTGTGGTCGAGACAAACCTTGCTGTGGCCGTAATACACCATGTGATAAAAGGCCGTGTGAATCTTAATCAAGCACATAAAAAATTCTAAATTGATGAAACGAAAATGAGCATTGCAGAAAATTATGCAAGAATCAGGGAAGAAATCCCGGAGAATGTGACTATTGTCTTAGCCGCTAAGGCCAAATCAGTAGAAGAGATAGAAGAAGTCATAGATGCCGGGGCTACAGATATTGGAGAAAATTATGTTCAGCAAGCCGAGCAAATGTACAGTGCTTTGCGGAAGAAAGCGGCTAAAGTCAAATGGCACATGATAGGCTATTTGCAAACGAACAAAATAAATAAGGCCTTAAGAGTTTTTGATGTAATTCAAACTGTTGACTCTCTGGAGAAAGCAAAAGCTATTGATAAAAGGATAGAAAGTGCGAGGAAAAGAATAGTATCGGTTTTCATAGAGATTAATATTGGCAGCGAGGATTCCAAGGCCGGCATAAAACCAGCAGAACATGAACCTTTTGATGAATATATGGAAAAATTGGTTAGGGATATGTCCGAACTTGAGCACTTACGAGTTGAAGGTCTGATGACCATGGGGCCTCGCTTTGGTGACCCTGAGAGCGTTAGACCATATTTCAGAAGAACAAGAAAGATATTTGAAAGAATCAAGAATCTCGGTTTACCAAATTTGGATATGAAATATTTGTCTATGGGTATGACAAATTCATACAGAGTCGCCGTAGAAGAAGGTTCCAACATGATCAGAATCGGGACGGCAATATTTGGAAAAAGAAAGTGTGACACAGAGTAAAATGGCAAAAGAGCTATCTTTTAACGATTATGCCATAGTCTCTTGCGGGACCCTCGCCCCAGAGTTGAATTATCTGAGAAAGGAGGGTTTTTTAGATGCCAAGAAAATCGCTTATACAACACCTGGCCGGCACGAGGTTCTTAAAGAACTTGAAAGCCAGTTGATACAAAAAATAAACGCCGCTAAGCAGCACTCTAAAAAAATCATAATAGTTTATGGCGGCAAATTCTGCTACGTCAACGCCGATAATCCCTAC
>CAZFLY010000160.1:0-1183 GCA_964519995.1 uncultured Pirellulales bacterium
GAATAAAGCCACAGGCTCAAAGCTGCCGCTCGTTCGGGGCCTTTGCGTTTCCAAGTCTGAGGTTGCTGACCACCGATAAGCTGCTTGGTGTTTTTGAAAGTATCCTCGATGCTCCATCGACCCGCAAAACCTCCAATGACTTCGGCTGCGGTGACAGTTGTGTCGGTGGTAAAGAAAAAATCGTCCTTCTCTTTGCCGGTCGGGTCTCGAGTTATAACCAAAAGCACCGGCTTTTGCGAGAGCCTGTACCAAACTACTTTTCTGACATATACCAGCCGTTTTCTGGACTTGCCTCGTTCGCAGGTTTCTACCAATTGCCAGTTGTGTATTCTTTTGGCCAGATTTTGCGGAGAAGAAAGCTTTTTGCCTTTTTTGCGAGGTCTGCCTCTTGTCTTCTTTCTTTTCTTGCCAAGCAAATTGTAAATATTCGCATCCCGACGCATACGAGAGATTATATGTGTATTGGGTATAGTCCGTCCGGCCAGAGAAGCGTAAAAACCGTCCGAATGGTTGATAAACCGCCTTTGAGGCAGCCACAAGGCAACTTCTGTCAACATTTCTTCGGCCAGTTCTATCAGGGACAAACCATTCTTTCGGTGCAGTCTCATATTGATTGGCAGGCCGAGTGGTTCGCCGCCCCAGGGCGGATTTATTCTCAACGTGAGCACTACCAGGTTCAGGCCCCAGGCGTGGACTGTTTTTGTGCCGGTCGAACGGGCAGCGTCTCGCCACCATCCGGCCCCGTTGATTTTTCGGCCGCTGCGATGAAACAGGGTGTCGTCCAAGTCGGTGGGTATTACACCGGTTGGGTAAAACACCCTGACCATCAGAACCGTCAAAAGTCTCCACAACTCGCTGGTTGCCCAGGAGGCATCCGGAAAAAAACGATGATACGCATCGTGAGCTTTCTGGCAGGTTGGATCTGCAAATGGCAAAATACCAGTGATGGTATGCCTTGCGGTGCAGAGTACCCATCCGGTTATGAGATTGAGAAAAATTCCTGTCGTGGGAACCGTGAATATTGGGAAAAAGTATTGAATTATCGTATCCCATGTCGAAGTAATAATCGTATTCATGCCAACCTCCTTGTCTTATCTTTATTTCCAATAAAGACATCGGAAGGTTGGTATGTTTGTATTGATAAATCATTAAAACCAGCCGCCTAAAAAGTGCGAAAGTTGAC
>CAZFLY010000161.1:0-1143 GCA_964519995.1 uncultured Pirellulales bacterium
ATCAGCATCCATGCTTTGATGCATTACAATATGAGTTCTGGGCTGGGACCCTCCGCTTAGCAGGATTAGTCGGACAACCCCGCTTTCACCGAAGAAATTCCTCCCACACCTTTCCTCACAATTCCTCCCTGTCGAAAAAACGAGCTTAAATTTATATAAGGCAAGGTGGGGCAGCGGAGATATGGGGTCCACTGCCCCAACACTCACTATCCTTCCGTCCGCAAGCTCTGATAAAGAACTACCTCATCATCGACGGATCACCTTCCGCAGAATCCGAGTTCTTCAGCTGGACAACCTGCATATTTTACCAAGTTTGCACCTGCCAAAACAATTGTGGTAAGTACGTATTTTTGGGGGGTAAAATGAAAAATTTTTGAGAAATCTTGACTTTTGGGGCTCCGCTACTGGCTCGCAGGGTGTTTATTCACCCTACGGCGGTTCAATCAATCCCAAAACGGTAGCTCGTTTAACCAGGCTTACCAAGTTATCGGCGCCAACTTTACGCATAATGCGGCTTCGGTGCACTTCAACCGTCCTCTTCGAGCGATTGAGCAAAGAGGCGATTTCTCTATTGTTCTTGCCGGCCAGAATCAGGTGTAACACCTTCACCTCTGCTCGCGTGAGCGATTTGCCCAGCAGCGGATCAGTTGGTGTAACTCGCTTAATCGCAGATTCAACAGTCAAGATAAAGGCCTGTCTATCAAATGGTTTTTCGATAAAATCTACCGCACCGGCTTTTATAGCTTTGACGGCCAGAGGTATGTCGCCGTAGCCGGTTATAACCAAAACCGGCATCCATGGTACGAGCTTCTTTGCCTCGATGAGAAGCTCAATACCATCCATTCCCGGCATCTTCACGTCGGTAATGAGCAAATCGCATGATTTTCGGCGTAGCCGTTCAAGACAATCGGCTGCACACCTGAAACAACTGACCTTTGAGCCTAAGCCATCGAGTGTCCTGGCAACAATCTTACGCACCTTCGGCTCATCATCAACAAAGAATATACGCGGTCCAGCTTTACCCGTCATCGCTATTCGCTCAGTTCCTTTATATTCCCTTCACAGGCAAGGTGACGAAGAAGGTCGAACCTTGACCTGGTTCGCTTTCAACTCTGACTTTGCCGCCGACTGCGGTAACTATAC
>CAZFLY010000162.1:0-1129 GCA_964519995.1 uncultured Pirellulales bacterium
ATAACTGTCCCAAAGATTGTGGGAGAGTTTTTCAAAGCCAGGCCTAACCAGTGGCTGTCAAACCACTTTTCGCAAATCACATATGCCATCTATGCCTCGCAGATACTCCGACAAGTAACAATGACCTAATACCTTATCATCATTCTTAAAACCTCTCATAGTCTTGACCCTGATCTTATAATCCAAACCAATAAGCCGTTCAGTAGCATTATTGGTCCGATCCCCTTCATCGCTGCTAACACGCTCCCATGTCCGCTCAATATGTTGCAGTAGTAAATTGACATTCCAAAGCGTTCCCCTGCGGCAGTTAATATATCTACGAACAAGCTTCTCTACAGCTTCCGGCAATGTGGGTGGACGGGGTTCCTGACGCAATAAATCAACTAACTTTAACATATCCTCAGATTCAAATTGCAAACCTTCCGTCTTCAACTGACAGCCAAGTTGACGAGCCCTTCTGCATTTGCTCTTACGCCAATGAGCCAAACAAATCTTATGGTTTTGCTCTGGTACAATACGGTCATATACACTCAACTCATCCGTACGTAACTGCTTAGCTCCAACTTCATTGAAGACCTTTTGTACATGCCTGCGAACCTTAGCTGAATCCTTCTCATCCACCGGCTCAACATAGATTAACCTGCTTCCGTCCACATCAACGTAGAATAGTAGTCCAGCCTTCTTGCCAGCCATTCTTGCTCCTGTGCCATCAACGCCCAAAACACGTACCCTCATCCTGGGTGCACTAAGCCTGTCCCGAGCGAAGTCGAGGGGATGTAAAACCTCAGCCTTTTGGCCGGCTACAGCCATATCTCTTTCGATACTGCTTTTGGAGCCTCTGCAACCCAGCAAAGGTAAAAACTTCTCTACAGAGCGGTAGCTTAAACCAAGCATATATAAAAATACACCAATAGCAATCAGTCTGTCAGTTCGCTGTTTACCGTCAGATACACCCTCAGCTCTGATTGTCCAGGTAGTTTTACAGAATGGACATTTCATTCGACGCTGTGATATTGAACTGATTTTTATATCACTGACGGCTCGATAACTAATACCACTGTGGACATTACCACCGAATCGACCACAATGTTGACAACGTCTCTCAAGTTTTAAGCTGTTACCAACCGAT
>CAZFLY010000163.1:0-1046 GCA_964519995.1 uncultured Pirellulales bacterium
CAATTGAACTCTTGTGTACCTCATAATTTATAACTATGTCGCGCTGTAGTACTAAAGACTGACGTTAATGGCAGAGAGAAATATAAAACCTTGAGCATAATCACAACGAAGTTCTCAAGGCTGATCAAAAAGGCGGGCCTTGATGTTCCCAAAGGCACAGGTTTTTATACGCTTAGAAGAACTGCAGCTACGATAGCAGCAAGGTCGGGAGATCCGTTTGCTGTTCAAAGGCTCCTTGGTCATGCAGATTTGACGATGGCGACAAGATACGTGCAGGATGTCTCCAAGCAGACTGACAGGGTGATTGAGAATAGTAGAAACTACGTGATTCGAGGAGAAGATGTTGCGTGATCGAAGCTAGGACATGCTCAAAATTGCCTCGCGCGGCCTAACCAATTAGAAAAGGGGCCTATGCCGAACTTCCTTAAACACATTCCTGCCGATGAACACGTCTTGATGAGGCTGGATCGTGCGGGTTGGCATCGTTCGAAGGCCCTCTGTATTGCTGAGAATCTGACTCTGCTGTTTTTACCGGCGTATAGTCCTGAATTGAATCCGGTGGAGTTGCTTTGGTGGCAGATGCGGGACAAGCATCTTTCGAATCAGGTGTTCGAGACGGCCGATCAGTTAGACAAAGCAGTGGGCGATGGCTGGTGTGCTGTTACTTGCAATCCGGAAACCGTCCGATCTTTATGTCTTTTTCCTTGGATTGAATCGGCAATCAATAACTGAAATTGGTATTAAACATAGCATACACTCCTATGGAAAAAACGCAAAGTATCGGATGAGCGGCTTTTCATCCATAACCCGTAAATTTGCCGTGATGTCCTATTCATTCGATCATTAGCCCGAATAGGGACAGACCCATTAGCCGCACACTCACCTCGTGGCCTGATCCAGGCTCAGCAACCCCAGTCGATAGGGCAGTAGGCTGTACCTTGTATTGACGGCCGGATCACGACCTTGATAAAGGAGTTGGAGGTTGCTGGGGTCAATGGTCAGCGTTTCATCATATCCATCGCGAATCAGCTCTCCGTGGCTGATGT